>NZ_JBVHTY010000007.1:0-459351 GCF_055565615.1 Streptomyces sp. NPDC028368
CGGTTACATTTCGAACCCGGAAGCTAAGCCTTTCAGCGCCGATGGTACTGCAGGGGGGACCCTGTGGGAGAGTAGGACGCCGCCGAACAATCTTTGTGGGAAGCCCCGCACCTTATGGTGCGGGGCTTTTCTGCGTTTACGACGAGGGCGGACGGACGTCCTTGTTGGTGGCCGTTTCGGAATGAAGTGTGTGAAGCCGTGGTGCGGCCCGTTTGGGGTTCGCGCTCAGCGACGCAGGCAGGGAGACGCCGACGGACCTCGGATATAGGCGTCGATCGTGCGCGAGGGGTTCTTCACCTGGGTGTCTGTGCGCCTGTGCGCGGAGCCGTTGATCAGCCCCGGATTCCTCACGGCGGACCAGGGAGGTCGTGTGGTGAGGTTGCGCGCGGTGGGCTCGCGTTGTGGGGCGGGCCAGGGCAGGTGTGTGTTCTGTGGGCGGAGAGAGGGGCCGCGCTCAGAGGCGGCCGGCGGACTTCAGGGTGAGGTAAGTGTCGGCCAGGTCTGAGGCCAGGTGGGCTGGGGTGGAGTCGATGACCGTGATGCCGTGGTGGCGGAGGCGGTCGGCCGTGTGGCGGCGGGCGGCGAGGGTTTGCTCGGCGGCTGCGGCTGCGTAGACGGCCTGAGGGGTGTGGCGGCCGGCGGCCATTTCTTCGATGCGCGGGTCGGCGACGGCCGCGACGATGAGTTCGTTGCGGTGGGTGAGGCTGGGGAGGACCGGCAGTAGGGCTTCTTCCACCGGGGCCGTGTCGAGGCCGGTGAAGAGCACGATGAGGGACCGGCGCGGGGTGCTGCGGTGGATTGTGGCGGCCAGACCGCGGGCGTCCGCCTCGACGAGTTCGGGTTCGAGGGGTGCCAGAGCATCGGTCAGGGCCGGGAGCAGGTCGCGGGCGGCGCGGCCCTGCACGGAGGCTCGTACGCGGCGGTCATATGCGAGGAGATCCACGCGGTCGCCGGCGCGAGCGGCCAGGGCGGCGAGAAGGAGGGCGGCGTCCATGGACGCGTCGAGGCGAGGTGTGTCGCCGACGCGGCCGGCGGAGGTCCGGCCGGTTTCCAGGACGAGCAGAATGCGGCGGTCGCGTTCGGGGCGCCAGGTGCGGACGGCGACGGCCTGCCGGCGGGCGGTGGCGCGCCAGTCGATGGAGCGGGTGTCGTCGCCGGGGGTGTAGTCGCGGAGGCTGTCGAATTCGGTGCCTTCGCCGCGGGTCAGGATGCTGGTACGGCCGTCGAGTTCGCGTAGTCGGGCGAGCTTGGCGGGGAGATGCTTGCGGCTGGTGAAGGGCGGCAGGACGCGCAGGGTCCAGGGGACGTGGTGGTTTCCTTGCCGGGCGGCCAGGCCGAGCGGGCCGTAGGAGCGGACGGTGACGCGGACTGCGTGGTGGTCGCCGCGGCGGGTGGGGTGGAGCGTGGTGGTGAGGCGTCTGCGCTCGGCGCCGGGGACGCGGACGGTGTGACGGGACGAGGGGATGTCCGAGCCGGGCTGGAAGGAGCTCGGGGGCCAGGCGTCGCGGATCTGCGCGCGCAGAGTGCGGCGGTCCGGATTGGTGAGGGTGAGGTGTGTGCGGGCCTCGCCAGTTAGTCGAACGGTTGTGTCACCTGTTCGGGTGAAATGGAGCTTTCGTACTGGCGCGGCGAGTGCGAGGTCGCACAAAATTGCTATCAGCAGGGTGAGTTGGACGGTGAGGACGCCGAGCCAGCTGGGGAGCACGAAGCCGACGAAGAGAGCTCCGACTGCGGCGACAAGAGCGGTGCGTCCGGTGAGGGCCACGGTGTCGCCTCAGCGGGGGACGGGGAGGTGGGCGAGCACGGCGTTGATCACGGAGTCTGTGGTGACTCCCTCCATCTCCGCTTCGGGGCGGAGCTGGATGCGGTGTCGGAGGGTGGGGAGAGCAAGGGCCTTGACGTCGTCGGGGGTGACGTAGTCGCGGCCGGTGAGCCAGGCCCAGGCGCGGGATGTGGAGAGCAGTGCGGTGGCGCCTCGGGGGGATACGCCGAGGGAGAGCGAGGGGGATTCGCGGGTGGCACGGCAGATATCGACGATATAGCCGGTGACTTCGGGGGAGACGGCGGTCTTGGCGACGGCGGCTCGGGCTGCCTCGAGGTCGGCGGCGGAGGCTACGGGGCGTAGGCCTGCGGCGCCGAGATCGCGGGGGCTGAAGCCGTCGGCGTGGCGGGTGAGGATGTCTATCTCGTCCTGGCGGGCGGGGAGCGGGACCGTCAGCTTCAGGAGGAATCGGTCGAGCTGGGCCTCGGGGAGTGGATAAGTGCCCTCGTACTCAACCGGGTTCTGGGTGGCGGCCACGAGGAATGGCTCGGGGAGGGGCCGGGGGGTGCCGTCGACGGTCACCTGGCGCTCTTCCATGGCTTCGAGGAGGGAGGCCTGGGTCTTGGGAGGCGTGCGGTTGATTTCGTCGGCGAGAAGGAGGTTGGTGAAGACGGGGCCGGGTTGGAAGGAGAACTCGGCGCTGCGGGCGTCATAGACCAGGGAGCCGGTGACGTCGCTCGGCATCAGGTCGGGGGTGAACTGGACGCGCTTGGTGTCGAGCTCGAGGGTGGCCGACAGGGCTCGTACGAGCAGGGTTTTCGCGACGCCGGGGACACCTTCGAGGAGCACATGGCCGCGGCAGAGCAGTGCGACGACCAGGCCGGTGACGGCGGGGTCCTGGCCGACGACGGCCTTGGCTATCTCGGTGCGCAGGGCTTCGAGGGAGGCTCGGGCGCTGTCAGCGGTCGGGGTGCTCACGGGGGGCGTGCCTCTCTTGGGAAACGATCGAGATGTTGAGTTCGTCGAGTTGGTCGGCCAGTTGGACCAGGGCCTTGTCGTCCGCGGGGGGCGGGCCGAAGAGCAGGGTATGCAGGCCGGCTTCGGCCGCGGGCGCGGTGGTCAAGTGGGTGTGAACGGCCGGGAGAAGGATGTCGGGGGTGTGCGCGTGCGCAGGGGGCACGCCGATGAGGGGGGCGAGTCGCGTGCGGGTGGCGGCGCGCAGGACGGCGGCGGCGCGGTCGCGGGCGTTGGCCTGCTCGTAGAGGCGGGCGTGGCCTTCGGTGGTCTCGGCGGCCGGGACGGCGACCGGGAGCCGTTCGGGCACCAGGGGGCCGAGCCGGCGGGCGCGCCAGAGCGCCGCGAAGGCGGCGGCGAACGCGAGTTGGAGAAGGCCCCAGCTCCAGCCTGAGGGGATGAGGTCGAGGAAGCCGCGCTGGTCGTCCTGGGCGGACGACGGGTCAGTCATGGAGGGGAGGTACCACACCAGATGCTTGTGCGCACCGAGGAGTTGAAGGGCCAGCGAGGCGTTGCCGTGTTCGGCAAGGCGATGGTTGTAGAGGAAGTCGGAGGAGCCGAGAAGAACGGTGTCGCGGCCGGTGCCCGAGGCAGGAAGGCGCAGAAGGGCGGGGTGGCCGTCGCTGAGGTAGCAGCGGTCGGCGGTGCCGTCGGGGGCTGCGTAGCGCAGACCGCCCAACAGGGCGCTGCCCGCGCGGCGAGCGGCTGGCAGCGAACAGGCGGGCCGGCGAGGCGAGTTGGCGACCGGGGGCTGTGTGGTGATGCGGGGAGCGAAGGTATCGAGGGTGGCCGGTCCGGGGGCGAGCAGGATGATGCGGCCGGGGGTGTGCGCGGTCGCGGTGCGCAGGCCGGTCAGCTGCTGAGGAGTGAGGGCGTCGGGGTTGGTGACGAGGAGTGTGGTGCCGGGGCCGGCCGCGGCGGCGGCCTCCTCGGAGGTGGTCACGACCTGGGTGGTGACGCCGTGGGATGTCAGCAGTTGGGCGAGGGCCCGGCTCCCGGTACGGTCCGCCGAGCGGGGGTCGAGCCTGCCGTGCTGTTCGCCGGACTGGAGGGCGGCGAGCACCACGCCGGCGACGACGAGCGCGAGGAGTGCGAGGAGCAGTCCCCGGGAGCGCTTCCACAGGTGCCGGGCGGTGGGGGAGAGCGCGGCGGGTGCCGTGGTCGTCGTGGTCATCCGCGGCTCCTGGCGGGTGCCGCGGCGAGGTGGGGCTTGGTGCGCTGCAGGTCGCTGTCGAGGGCGGTCAGGAGGGCGTACTCCCGCTCGGTGCCGGGGCGGCCGCCGTATGTGACGTCGTCGAAAGTACGAGCCGCGGCGCTCAATCGGTCGGCGTGCGCGGGGAGTGCCCGGCCGGCCGCGGCGGCGGCCTCGTCCGCGGTGCGGCCCGGACCGGGCGTGAGCAGTGCACGCTCTTCGAGGGCGAGGACGATGGCGCGCATGCGTTCCTGTATCGCCTGGCTCCACTGGCCTTCGGCGGCGAGCCGATCGGCGGCCGAACGGTGCTCGGCGGCGGACCGGGGTATGTCGTCGAAGAGCGCCCCGCCGGTGGTCGGGGTGCGGCGTATCGCGCCGAGCCGCAGGCGCAGGGCGACTATCAGCAGCAACACCACGGCGGCGACGGCGAGAAGCCCGATCCAGCCGCCCGGTGTGGCGACGGCGGCCGCGTTGAACAAACCGTCGACGCGGTCCCAGAGCCAGTTCAGGGCCTGCTGGACCGGGTTGGGGTCGTGCTGGTGGTACCGAGGATCGGACAGCTCGCGCTCCGCCGCTTCCCGGGCGGGGACGCGCGGGGTCCGCACCGGTATGTCGTCACCGATGCGCGCCATGAGCCGTCCTGGCACGGCCGTGCTCCCCCCTGTTGTCACCGCATCAGCTTCCCGGAGTGGTGTCGGCGGGGGAGTCTGTGGGGGCGCCGGGGCCGGGCGTACCCGCGGTGTCCGTGCCGTAGCCGGGGAGACCGGCGGCGCGGGCGAGTTCGAGGTCGAGGGCCTCGCGGCGGATCCGCTGGTCCATGTAGAGGAGAGCGGTCACACCCGCGCTGATCGGGAAGGTGAGCGCGGAGCTGATGACGGCTCCGATGCCCATCACGGCCAGGAAGGTCCAACCGGTGGTGTCGTTGGTGCCGTTCGCCCAGTCCATCAGGCTCTCGCCGCTGACGACGAAGGCGATGAGGGTGGCCGGGATCTGGATGATGAACTCGACCAGCGCGACCAGGAGGTAGGCCAGGAGCTGGATGCCCAGCACCCGCCACCAGGAGCCCCGTACGAGCTTGGCGGAGCGGCGCATGGAGGTGATGACGCCCTGCTTCTCCAGCATCAGTGCAGGGGAGGCGAGGCTGTAGCGGACCGCCAGCCAGACGCTCACGATGGTGGCGGCAAGCCCGCCGAAAAGGGTGAGGAGCAGGCCCAGGGTTTGCGCGCCGGTGGAGATGAGGATGAGGCCGGGCGCCAGTCCGATCGCGGCGATGGCCAAGAGGATGACGGGAAGCAGGAGCAGCAGGCCGAGCAGGCGCGGGAGTTGGCCGCGGGCGTCCTGCCAGGCCGTGGCGGCGGTCACCGAACGGCCGAGGACGGCCCGGCTGGTGACCATGGTCAGCAGCCCGGTGGCGATGAGGGTGGCAAGGAGCCCGATCAGCGAGGTGACGCCGCTCGCGGCGAGGGAGTTGGCCATGTCGCGCATGGCCTCGCCCAGAGGCGAGCCGGAGCTCCTGTCCAGGGACGGTGCGTGGCCGGTGCTCTGGAACCACAGTCCGGTGACGACCGTGATGAGGGTCTGCGAGACGACCGCAACGATCAGAGATATGCCGAGCACGGTGCGCCAGTGAGCGCGCATCGTGGAGACCGCGCCGTCGAGTATCTCGCCGACGCCGAGCGGGCGCAGCGGGATGACACCGGGCTTGGCGGCCTGTGGCGTGGGGGCCCAGCCGGTGCCCCATCCGGGGCCGCCGCCCCATGGCGGTGGGTTGCCCGCCGGTCCGCCGTGCCAGCCGCTCTGGCCGGGGATGGTGGAGCCGGCGCGGGCGCGGGTGCCGCCCTGGGTGCTCTGGTCGGCCGGGCCGCTCTGGCCGGGGATCCCGGTGGGGGAAGACCACTGGCCGGCGGGCGGCTGTTGCTTGGACCAGTTCGGCGGGGACGGCTGCTCGCCGGCGGCGGCCTCGTTCGCTGCGGGCTGGGGGGCGGGCTGCTCCTGGGTGCCGCGGTCCGGCTCGTCGGAGGGGGCGGATCCGGGCGAGGCCCAGCCCGGAGAGTTGTTCATCTTCGCTCCTTCTTGCTACCCGTCCGCCGGGGCGGCCGGGGTCCGGGGTCCGCGGTGTCAGTCATCGTGTCATGGAGGGTGGCTCTGTGTACCCGGGCCCTGAGCAGTGAGGGACCTTCTGTTCGGAGCGGTATCGGCGGCAGACTGAAGCAATGGCCGATCAGTGCGAGGTATCCGAGGCGGGCGCTGCGGCGCTCGCGATCCCGTCGTTGCGTTGGGAGGAGCCACCGGAGGGGCCCGTCGTGGTCCTCCTTGATCAGACCCGGCTGCCGGCGGAGGAGGCCGAGCTGGTGTGCACGGACGTACCGGCGCTGGTGCAGGCGATCCGGACGCTGGCGGTGCGCGGTGCGCCGCTGCTGGGCATCGCGGGTGCGTACGGTGTCGCGCTGGCCGCGGCGCGTGGGTTCGACGTGGACGAGGCGGTGGAGGCGCTGGCACATGCCCGGCCGACCGCGGTCAATCTCGGATACGGAGTGCGGCGGGCTGCCGCCGCCTATCGGGAGGCGGCCGGCGGCGGGGCCGGTGCCGATGTTGCCGCGGCGGCGGCGCTGGCCGAGGCGCGGGCCGTACACGAGGAGGACATCGAGGCCAGCGCGCGGATGGCGGAGCACGGGCTGGCGCTGCTGGGAGAGCTGCTGCCGGGCGGCGGCCACCGGATTCTCACGCACTGCAATACGGGCGCGCTGGTGTCCGGTGGCGAGGGGACCGCCCTGGCGGTGGTGCGGGCGGCGCATCGGGCCGGTGAGCTGCGCCGGCTGTGGGTGGACGAGACCCGGCCGCTGCTGCAGGGGGCGCGGCTGACGGCGTACGAGGCGTCGCGCGCGGGCATGGCGTACAGCGTGCTGGCGGATGGGGCGGCGGGTTCGTTGTTCGCCGCGGGCGAGGTGGATGCGGTGCTGATCGGCGCGGACCGCATCTCGGCGGACGGGTCGGTCGCCAACAAGATCGGCAGCTATCCCCTGGCGGTTCTTGCCCGGTATCACCACG
Source organism: Streptomyces sp. NPDC028368 (assembly GCF_055565615.1). Taxonomy (NCBI): domain Bacteria; kingdom Bacillati; phylum Actinomycetota; class Actinomycetes; order Kitasatosporales; family Streptomycetaceae; genus Streptomyces; species Streptomyces sp. NPDC028368. Next base: position 7,017 of record NZ_JBVHTY010000007.1, read on the forward strand.
TTCCGTTCGTGGTCGTGGCGCCGACCAGCACGGTGGATCTGGAGACGGAGCAGGGGGCGGACATCGAGGTGGAGCAGCGTCCGGGCAGCGAGGTGACGGAGCTCTCGTTGGCGCCCGGACAGGGGGCCGGGGTGGGATCCGGCGCCGGAATAGTGGTGGCGCCGTTGGGTGCGCAGGCCTACAACCCGGCGTTCGATGTGACTCCGCCCGAGCTGGTGACGGCGGTCGTGACGGAGGCCGGAGTGGTCTCTCCGGTCACCCGCGACGGGCTTGCGCGGGTGTGTTCCACGTCACGATGGAGTAAGTCACGATCAGGTAATGGGATGATGGCCGAATGAAGGGACGCGTCCTGGTCGTCGACGACGACACCGCACTGGCAGAGATGCTCGGCATCGTGCTGCGTGGCGAAGGCTTTGAACCGTCGTTCGTGTCGGACGGTGACAAGGCCCTTGCGGCCTTCCGCGAGACCAAGCCCGATCTTGTGCTGCTCGACCTGATGCTGCCCGGACGGGACGGTATCGAGGTGTGCCGGCTGATCCGGGCTGAGTCCGGGGTGCCGATCGTGATGCTGACCGCCAAGAGCGACACCGTGGATGTGGTGGTCGGGCTCGAGTCGGGCGCGGACGACTACATCGTCAAGCCGTTCAAGCCCAAGGAGCTGGTGGCCCGGATCCGGGCGCGGCTGCGGCGCTCGGAGGAACCGACGCCCGAGCAGCTGTCGATCGGTGACCTGGTCATCGATGTCGCGGGCCACTCCGTGAAACGGGACGGGCAGTCGATAGCGCTGACGCCGCTGGAGTTCGATCTGCTGGTGGCGCTGGCGCGTAAGCCGTGGCAGGTGTTCACGCGTGAGGTGCTGCTGGAGCAGGTCTGGGGCTACCGGCATGCCGCCGACACCCGGCTGGTCAATGTCCATGTGCAGCGGCTGCGTTCCAAGGTCGAGCGGGATCCGGAGCGTCCGGAGATCGTGGTGACCGTGCGCGGGGTCGGCTACAAGGCCGGGCCCAGCTGAGATGACCCGGGACGGTGCGGCCCCGGAGGGAAAGCGGGGGCGTTCCGTCGGCCCGACGGCTGAAATGTCCTTTTCGGGAAGATTGGTCGCTCGGCTGCTACGGGGCGGACAGCTGCTGCCCGACGGCGCGGTGAGCGGGCCGGTACACCCGTTGCTGCGGCTCTTCAGCCGGTGGGTGCGGCGGCCGCTGCTGCCCGCCCTGCGACTGTGGCGGCGCAACATCCAGCTTCGCGTGGTCGCGACCACCTTGCTGATGTCACTCGCGGTGGTGCTGCTGCTCGGTGTCGTGGTCGTCGGCCAGGTCCGTAACGGCCTGCTCACCGCCAAGGCGCAGGCCGCGCAGAGCCAGGCCGTGGGCGGCTTCAGCGTCGCCCAGAAGATGGCCGACGGCGCCGACGACACCCGGCCCGACGACGCCGCTCGCACCGGAAACCGCGGCACCCAGGACTCCGCGACGTGGCTGACCGGCCTCGTCGAACAGCTCGCCAGCGGCGGGCAGGGCGTCTTTTCCGTCGTGGCCCTCAGCTCCGACTCCGACGAACCGTTCGGCGACTCCAGCCCCGGCACCCGCGGCCCGCGCGCCTCCGGGGACGTCGACCCCGAGCGCAGCGTGCCCGCCGAGCTGCGGCAGAAGCTGGACACCAAGTCCGGGACGTTCCGCCAGTACACCCAGATCAAGCGCATCGGGTCGGACGACGGCGTGCCGGCGCTGATCATCGGCAAGCGCCTCAATGACGTCAACAGCAACCAGTACCAGCTCTACTACCTCTTCCCGTTCTCTCAGGAAGAGGAGTCGCTGAAGCTGGTGACGGGGACGCTCGCGACGGCCGGCGTGTTCGTCGTGATCCTGCTCGGGGCCATCGCCTGGCTCGTGGTGCGCCAGGTCGTCACCCCCGTACGGATGGCCGCCGGGATCTCCGAGCGGCTGGCCGCGGGCCTCCTCCAGGAGCGGATGAAGGTCACCGGCGAGGACGACATCGCCCGGCTCGGCGAATCCTTCAACAAGATGGCGCAGAACCTCCAGATCAAGATCCAGCAGCTCGAGGAGCTGTCCAGGATGCAGCGCCGGTTCGTCTCCGACGTCTCGCACGAGCTCCGTACGCCGCTGACCACCGTACGGATGGCGGCCGACGTCATCCACGAGGTGCGGGACGAATTCGACCCCGCCACCGCACGCTCCGCCGAGCTGCTGCGCGGCCAGCTCGACCGCTTCGAGTCGCTTCTCGCGGAGCTGCTGGAGATCAGCCGGTTCGACGCGGGCGCGGCCGCGCTGGAGGCCGAGCCGATAGACCTGCGCGATGTTGTCAACCGCGTCATCGAGGGCGCCGAGCCGCTGGCCGAAGCGAAGGGCACCACCATCGTGGTCCGTGGCGCCGAGCGGCCCGTGATCGCCGAGGCGGACCCCCGCCGGGTGGAGCGGGTGCTGCGCAATCTCGTCGTCAACGCCGTCGAGCACGGCGAGGGCCGCGATGTCGTGGTGCGGCTGGCATCCGCGGGCGGCCACTCCGGCGGCGCGGTGGCCATCGCGGTGCGGGACTACGGCGTCGGCCTCAAGCCCGGCGAGGCAAGCCGGGTCTTCAACCGCTTCTGGCGCGCGGACCCGGCGCGGGCCCGTACGACGGGCGGTACGGGCCTGGGCCTGTCCATCGCCGTCGAGGACGCCCGGCTGCACGGCGGCTGGCTGCAGGCCTGGGGCGAGCCGGGCGGCGGTTCGCAGTTCCGGCTGACGCTGCCCCGTACGGCCGGCGAGGCGCTGCGCGGCTCGCCGATCCCCCTGGAGCCGGAGGACTCGCGGCGCAACCGAGGCCTGGACGAGGCGGGGCACCCGCGCGCCGGCGCGGGCCGCAAGGCGTCCACGATCCCGGTGCAGCCGCGCGCCGCGGAGCCGCGAGCGGCGGCCCGCCCGGCGGCCGACCCGGCGGCGCTGCCCGGCAGCGGCGGCGCCCGCGTGGTGCCGCAGACCGGGAGCGTACGGAGCAAGGGCACGGCGCGCGGCGAGGACGCGCACACCGGCGGACCGGCGCATGGCGGCGCGGCCGCCGACAGGTCGGAGCGGGAAGCCGGGCGGGGCGCGGAGCGGGAAGGCGGGCTGCGTGGACACTGAGCGCGGAGGCGAGGGCGAGGTGGGGTACGCATCCCCGGCCCAGGCCCGTAGAGGAGCCGGGCGGGCACGGAAGCTCGCGCTGCTCGGCTGTGCTGCCGTACTTCTGGCCGGCTGTGCGTCGATGCCGGACAGCGGCGACGTCAAGGCGGTCGATCAGTCGCCGCGAGCCGACGGCGACTCGCAGGTGCGGGTCTACGGCGTACCCCCGCAGGACGGCGCGCAGCCGACGAACATCGTCCGCAGCTTCCTCGACGCGACGACCAGCGACGAGGCGGATTTCCGTACGGCCAGCCAGTATCTGGCCAAGTCGGCCAGGCGTAAGTGGCAGCCGTTCCGGGGCACCGATGTCCTCCAGGAGCGTCCCAAGTCCGAGCCGCAGACGCGGCCCAGCCGCGAGGAGGGCAACGGCTACACGGTCACCCTCTCCGGCAGCCAGGTGGCGAAGGTGGACGCCAATCACGCCTACACGCCGGAAGAGAAGAAGTACCGGCAGACGATCCACCTCATCAAGGAGGACGGGCAGTGGCGCATCGACCGGCTGCCCAACGGCCTGGTGCTCGGGCAGTCCGACTTCCAGCGGATCTACCGCTCCGTCAACAAGTACTACTTCGCGTCCTACAACTCGGAGTCGTCGGAGCCGAAGGCGAGCCGGAACGTCCTGATTGCCGACCCGGTGTATCTGCGCCAGCGGATAGAGCCGATCGCGGCCAGTGTGGAGGCGCTGCTGTCCGGGCCGACCGACTGGCTGAGCCAGGTGACGTCGTCGGAGTTCCCGCCCGGCACCCGGCTCGCCGCCCGTGACCTGTCGCTGGACGACTCCAACGCGCTGCGGGTGAAGCTGAGCAAGCAGGCGGTCAGCACCGACACGGGCCAGTGCAAGCGGATGGCGGCCCAACTCTTCTTCACCGTCCAGGACATGACACGGGCGTCGAAGATCAGCGAGGTGGCGCTGGAGGACGCCGACGGCAACTCCTTGTGCGCGCTGACCCAGGAGCAGGCTGAACGCGACTTCTCGCCGACCCGGCACGCCGGTCACTCCGCTCAGGAGTACTTCATCGACGCCGACCACAAGGTGGTCGCCATGTCGGACTCCGCGACCGAACCGACTCCGGTGCGCGGCCCGTTCGGTACCGGCAAGACCCCGCTGCGCTCGGTCGCCATCTCGCGCGGCGAGAACACCGCGGCCGGGGTGTCGAGCGACGGCCGGTCGTTGTACGTGGCCGGCCTTGAGGACGGCATCGAGCGCGGCGCCCCGCTGCTGACCAGCACGGGCTCCGTCAAGAACCCGGACGAGGGGCTGACCGCGCCGAGCTGGGACGGCCTCGGCGATCTGTGGATCGCGAACCGCGACGCGCACGGCTCGCGGCTGCTGCGGATGCGCGAGGGGAAGGGCGACCCCGAGGAGGTCGCGGTGCCCGGCCTCGGGAAGCGGCGGATCAAGGCGATCAGGGTGGCGGCGGACGGGATCCGGATCGCGATGCTGGTGGAGGACAAGGGCCGTACGACGCTCCAGCTGGGCCGGGTCGAGCGCGGCGGCACGTCGGCGCATCCGGTGCTCTCGGTGGAGGAACTGCGACCGATCGCACCGCAGTTGGAGGACGTGGTGGCCGCCTCCTGGGCGGGCGGCAGCCGGCTGGTGGTCGTCGGGCGGGAGTCCGGCGGGGTGCAGCAGATGCAGTACATGGAGACCGACGGCTCGGCGTCCAACGCGCAGACGCTGCCCGGCGTCAACGGCGTCAAGGCGGTGGCGGCCTCGGAGGACGAGACCAGACCGCTGATCGCCGACGCCACCGAGGGCATCGTGCGGCTGCCTCCCGACGCGAACTGGAAAACGGTGGCCAAGGAGGGGACGGCTCCGGTCTACCCCGGATAACGTCCCAGCTCACGGCGCCGGCGGCGACGCGGTTGTCCACAGGGGTGGTGGCCGGGCGCCGTCGGCGGGACCCTGGAGTCATGCAGGGGGTATGGCGGGAACTGGCCGGCCTGGTGCTGCCGGTCGACTGCGCCGGGTGCGGTCGGCCGCGTAGCGAGCTGTGCACGCAGTGCCGCCGGGCGCTGTCGCGGGACGGGCGCGGTGCGCGACGGGTGACGCCGCGGCCGAGCCCCGCCGGGCTGCCGCGGGTATGGGCTGGTGCGCCGTACGCCGACGAGGTACGGGCCGTACTGCTCGCGCACAAGGAACGCGGCGCGCTGCGGCTGGCCGAGCCGCTGGGAGCGGCGCTGGCCACCGCGGTGCGGCGGGTGCCGGCCCGCGGTGGGGCGCCGGTGCTCGTACCGGTGCCGTCGGCCCGGAGATCCGTGGCCGGCCGGGGCCATGATCCGGTACGCAGAATCGCGCTGGCGGCCGCCGCCGACCTGCGGCGGACCGGTGCCGGGGCGCGAGTGCTCGCGGCGTTGCGGCAGGGCCGCACGGCGGCCGACCAGGCGGGGCTGAGCGCCCCGCAGCGGCTGGCGAACATGACCGGTGCGCTGGTGGTACGGGGCGGAGCCCGCAGGCTGCTGACGGGCGCGTCAGTGGTGCTGGTGGATGACCTGGTGACGACGGGGGCCACGCTCGCCGAGGCGGCGCGGGCGATCGGCGCGGCAGGCGGCCAGGTGTCCGGGGCGGCGGTGGTCGCGGCACCCCGTAGCGCTTTCGAAACCAACTGGAACTGACCGAAGGAATTCATCGTTGCAGGTAATGAGGGGCAAAAATCACTCAAACGGAGCTGGTGGTCGCAAGGGGGTGCCGACACCCGTCCAGGAGAGCTATGTTCGGTTGTGAGGACTTGGCGGACGCTTTGCCTCGGATGTCGTCATGGGTGCGCTTAGGGGTATTTTGCGGCGAACCTGAAATCGTGGGAATGGAGATCTTGTCCTTGGGGGAGGAGGAGGTGAAAGTCGCCAAGTCCGAGGCTTCGGCACTTACCGGAGCCTGGTGCAAGAAGGAGTTGCTCCGCCTGCGTAGCGGAGCGATCCGGGAACGGAGTTCTGCGTGGACATCGTCGTCAAGGGCCGCAAGACCGAGGTGCCCGAGCGGTTCCGCAAGCACGTGGCCGAGAAGCTGAAGCTGGAGAAAGTCCAGAAGCTCGACGGCAAGGTGATCAGCCTGGACGTCGAGGTGTCCAAGGAGCCCAACCCGCGGCAGGCCGACCGTTCCGACCGAGTGGAGATCACCCTCCGCTCCCGTGGCCCGGTGGTCCGGGCCGAGGCGGCCGCAGCCGACCCGTACGCCGCGCTGGATCTGGCCACCGCCAAGCTGGAGGCGCGACTGCGGAAGCAGCACGACAAGCGCCACTCACGTCGCGGCAACGGCCGCATCCCGGCGAGTGATGTCGCCGTCAGTGTCCCCGACGCCGCGCGCCTGAACACCAATGGCGAGCTCGCCGCCGAGGCCGAGACCGAGCCGACGGTGCCGACCACGAAGATGGGCTCGCTCGACGTCCTGGGTGAAGGCCCCCTGGTCGTTCGCGAGAAGACCCACGCGGCCGCACCGATGACGCTCACCCAGGCGCTCTACGAGATGGAGTTGGTCGGACACGACTTCTACCTCTTCGTCGATGCCGAGACCAAGCAGCCGAGTGTCGTCTACCGGCGGCACGCCTACGACTACGGCGTCATCCACTTGAACCCCGACTTGTTCGGGGAGGAAGAGCCGGGGGGCGCGGGCGGCGCGCTCGGCGGCTGACACTCACCCGCTCGGTGCCCCCGGCGTACGCCGGGGGCACCATCGTGCCTGAAGAAGGCAGGAGTTGAAGCCGTATAGTGTTTGTGCCAGCCAGGGAGTATGTGGACACGAAACGGCTACTCGCCGAGGAGACCGTCGTATGGCATTGATCGGGCTGGCCGCACGGGGCTGTTGTCAACCAGCCTTATATCCAAGCTCTGGCCCTTCGGCCGAGTAGTTGACGGGGAGGAACGATGGGGGACAGTTTCGGGCCCGTGAGGGACGGCGCGGACGACGAGGGAAGCGGAATCGGGGACGGCGCCGCGGCCGGTATTACTGCGAGCGTGCCGCGCAAGGAGCCGATCCGGGTCCTGGTGGTGGATGATCACGCGCTTTTCCGGCGGGGCCTGGAGATCGTTCTGGCCCAGGAAGAGGACATCCAGGTCGTCGGCGAGGCCGGGGACGGCGCGGAGGCGGTCGACAAGGCCGCGGATCTGCTGCCCGACATCGTGCTGATGGACGTACGGATGCCCAAACGGGGCGGTATCGAGGCCTGTACCTCCATCAAGGAGGTGGCCCCCAGCGCGAAGATCATCATGCTGACGATCAGCGATGAGGAAGCCGATCTCTACGATGCGATCAAGGCCGGCGCCACCGGCTATCTCCTCAAGGAGATCTCCACCGACGAGGTGGCCACCGCGATCCGTGCCGTCGCGGACGGTCAGTCGCAGATCAGCCCGTCGATGGCGTCCAAGCTCCTGACGGAGTTCAAGTCGATGATCCAGCGCACCGACGAGCGCCGGCTGGTGCCCGCGCCCCGGCTCACCGACCGTGAGCTGGAGGTCCTCAAGCTCGTCGCCACCGGCATGAACAATCGCGATATCGCCAAAGAGCTCTTCATTTCCGAGAACACCGTGAAAAATCACGTGCGCAACATCTTGGAGAAGCTGCAGCTGCACTCCCGGATGGAGGCTGTGGTGTATGCGATGCGGGAGAAGATTCTGGAGATCCGCTGAGCCGGTGCGCCGGTGAGTCCGTGACCGTGTGACCGCAGGGTTGCCGGCCGCCGGTCCGGGGGCCGCGCGAGCCCCCGGAGTGCCGGGCGGACCGAGCGGGCTCAGCTGAGCCGGTCGCTCATAGCTGGTCACTCGTATGAGTGAGTTCGGTGCGGAGCGCCGCGGCCAGGCCGGGGTTGTCGCAGCGCTCCAGGCGTACGGAGTCGCAGCCGACCCAGGCGGCGGCCTCATGGAGGGCCTGAGCCATGGGGCGGACGGCTTTGGGGCCCTGCAAGGAGACCTGGCGGGCGATGAGGGTCGTGCCCTCGCGGGCCGGGTCGACGCGGCCCTGCAGGCGACCGCCGGCCAGCAGAGGCATCGCGAAGTAGCCGTGTATCCGCTTGGGGCGCGGGACGTACGCCTCGAGGCGATGGGTGAAGCCGAAGATCCGCTCCGTACGCGGCCGGTCCCAGATGAGGGAGTCGAACGGCGAGAGCAGGGTCGTACGGTGCCGCCCGCGAGGCGGCGCGGCCAGGGCGGCCGGGTCGGCCCAGGCCGGCTTCCCCCAGCCCTCGACCGTCACCGGAACCAGCCCGGCGGCCTCGGCCACGGCATCCACCTGCTCGGCCTTCAAGCGGTGATAGTCGGCCAGATCTGCGCGGGTGGCCACGCCCATCGCGGCGCCGGCCTGAGCGACCAGGCGGCGGATGCACTCGGTGTCGTCCAGGTCGTCATGGAGCAGGGCATCGGGAAGGGCGCGCTCGGCGAGGTCGTACACCCGCTTCCAGCCGCGGCGCTCCGTGCAGACCACCTGGCCGGTGTCCAGCAGCCACTCCACCGCGATCTTCGTCTCGGACCAGTCCCACCACTCCCCGCCTTTCCGGCCCCCGCCCAGCTCGGACGTGGTGAGCGGGCCGTCCGCCTTGAGGCGGTCCAGGACGGCGGCGCAGGAGCGCTCGGAGTCCTCCATGATGTGCCAGCGGTGGCCCTTGGCGCGGTAGGCCCGGCGGCGGAAGGCGAAGTGCGGCCACTCCTCGATGGGCAGGATGCACGCGGCGTGCGACCAGTATTCGAAGCTGTGGGTGCCGCTCCAGTAGGCCGCGTCGACCGCCGTGCGGCCGACCGCGCCGAGGCGGGCGTAGGGCACCAGCTCATGCGAGCGGGCCAGCACCGAGATCGTGTCCAGCTGCACCGCGCCCAGATGCCGCAGCACCCCGCGCACCCCCGCCCGCCGGTCCGGGGCACCCAGCAGGCCCTGCGCCCGCAGCGCTATGCGCCGGGCGTCGTCCCGGGAGAGGGCGGCTACGGGCGGTGGCAGAGGCTGGGTGCGCGGCGCTGCGGTCATGCCGGAAAGCGTAGGGGCGGGCACTGACAACGGGCCCGGGAGCGGGCCGCGGCCCCTGACTCAGCCCGGGTAGGGAAGGTAGGGCGTGGGGTCCGGAACGGGTCGCCCGGTGGAGCCGGGCGGCGCCGGCGTCCCGGGCAGGTCGGACGGGAGCAGGGCACCGATCCACGCGTCCCGCCTGGTGCCCTCGTGGATCAGCTTGGCGCGCAGGGTGCCCTCCATCTGGAAGCCGAGCCTGCGGGCCACCGCCCGGGAGCCCTCGTTGCCCGCCTCCGCGAGCCACTCCATCCGCTCCACCCCGAGATCCGCGAACGCCCAGCGCACCACCGCGTGGGCCGCCTCGACGGTGTATCCCCTGCCGCGGTGCTCCTTGGCCGTCCAGTAGCCGAGCTCCGTCTGCCGCTCGGGGGTGTGCAGCTGAGTGAGCCGCACCAGGCCCATGGAGCCGACCAGAGAGCCGTCGGTCCGCGAGATCACGGCGAAGGCATAGCTGGTGTCGGTGCGCTAGCCCTCCGGGGCGGTCGTGCCGACGAACTGTGCCGCGTCCTGGAGGCCGTATGGAGAGGGGAGGCTCGTCCAGCGCGGAATGTCCGGTTCCTGACAAGCGGCGTGGACCGCGGCCGCGTCCGACGGTTCGAAGGGACGCAGGACGAGACGCTCGGTGGTGAGGGTGACAGGCTCCATACTGCGAGTCTGCGGGGCGGCGCGGACCGTCGCGAGGGGATTTCGCGGTGATTCCCGGCACCTTCTCGCGGGCTCATGCGTTCACGTGAGGAGGGCATACCTGCCGTCGTTGCGGCGGACCTCCCGGGCTGACGGCGTCCTCCCTTACGATGGCCGTTGCGGCGGGGCCTGCCCCTTGGAAAAATGCCGCGCCCGCGCACCCGACCGTGCCAGGCCCGACCGGCAAGGAGACCAGCCCAAGTGTCCGTCTTCAACAAGCTCATGCGTGCAGGCGAAGGAAAGATCCTGCGCAAACTGCACCGCATCGCGGGCCAGGTCAACTCCATCGAAGAGGACTTCGCGGCCCTCTCCGACGCCGAGCTGCGGGCGCTCACCGATGAGTACAAAGAGCGGTACGCGGACGGGGAGTCCCTGGACGACCTGCTGCCCGAGGCGTTCGCCACGGTCCGTGAGGCCGCCCGGCGGGTACTCGGCCAGCGTCCCTACGACGTCCAGCTGATGGGCGGCGCGGCCCTTCACATGGGATACGTCGCCGAGATGAAGACCGGTGAGGGCAAGACCCTCGTCGGCACCCTCCCGACGTATCTCAACGCGCTGTCCGGCAAGGGCGTCCACCTGATCACGGTGAACGACTATCTGGCCGAGCGCGACTCCGAGATGATGGGCCGGGTCCACAAGTTCCTGGGCCTGACGGTCGGTTGCATCCTCTCCGATATGACGCCCGCCCAGCGCCGCGAGCAGTACAACTGCGACATCACGTACGGCACGAACAACGAGTTCGGCTTCGACTATCTGCGCGACAACATGGCCTGGTCGCAGGACGAACTCGTTCAGCGCGGCCACAACTTCGCGGTCGTCGACGAGGTCGACTCGATCTTGGTCGACGAGGCCCGTACGCCGCTGATCATCTCCGGCCCGGCGGACTCGGCCACCAAGTGGTACGGCGACTTCGCCAAGTTGGTGAAGCGCCTCAAGAGGGGCGAGGCCGCCAACCCGCAGCGCGGCATCGAGGAGACCGGCGACTACGACGTCGACGAGAAGAAGCGCACGGTCGGCATCCACGAGTCCGGCGTCAGCAAGGTCGAGGACTGGCTGGGCATCGACAACCTCTACGAGTCGGTGAACACCCCGCTGGTCGGCTATCTGAACAACGCCATCAAGGCCAAGGAACTCTTCAAGAACGACAAGGACTACGTCGTCATCGACGGCGAAGTCATGATCGTCGACGAGCACACCGGCCGTATCCTCGCCGGCCGCCGCTACAACGAGGGCATGCACCAGGCCATCGAGGCGAAGGAAGGAGTGGAGATCAAGGACGAGAACCAGACGCTCGCCACGATCACCCTGCAGAACTTCTTCCGCCTCTACGGCAAGCTCTCCGGCATGACCGGTACGGCCATGACCGAGGCCGCCGAGTTCCACCAGATCTACAAGCTCGGCGTCGTCCCGATCCCGACGAACCGCCCGATGGTCCGGATGGACCAGGCCGACCTGATCTACCGCACCGAGACCGCGAAGTTCGACGCGGTCGTCGAGGACATCGTCGAGAAGAACGCGAAGGGCCAGCCGATCCTGGTCGGCACCACCTCGGTCGAGAAGTCCGAGTACCTCTCGCAGCAGCTCAACAAGCGCGGCGTCACCCACGAGGTGCTCAACGCCAAGCAGCACGACCGTGAGGCGCCGATCATCGCCCAGGCGGGCCGCAAGGGCGCCGTGACGGTCGCCACGAACATGGCCGGCCGCGGTACGGACATCAAGCTCGGCGGCAACCCCGACGACCTCGCCGAGGCGGAGCTGCGCCAGCGCGGCCTGGACCCGGTCGAGCACGTCGAGGAGTGGGCGGCCGCGCTGCCCGCCGCCCTGGAGCGGGCCGAGGCCGCGGTCAAGGCGGAGTTCGAGGAGGTCAAGGAGCTCGGCGGGCTCTACGTCCTGGGCACCGAGCGGCATGAGTCGCGCCGTATCGACAACCAGCTGCGCGGTCGCTCCGGCCGTCAGGGCGACCCCGGCGAGTCGCGGTTCTACCTCTCCCTGGGCGATGACCTGATGCGGCTGTTCAAGGCCCAGATGGTCGAGCGGGTCATGGCGATGGCCAACGTCCCCGACGACGTCCCGATCGAGAACAAGATGGTGACCCGGGCGATCGCCTCCGCCCAGTCGCAGGTCGAGCAGCAGAACTTCGAGACGCGCAAGAACGTCCTGAAGTACGACGAGGTCCTCAACCGCCAGCGTGAGGTCATCTACGGCGAGCGCCGCCGTGTCCTGGAGGGCGAGGATCTGCAGGAGCAGATCAAGCACTTCATGGACGACACCATCGACGCCTACATCCAGGCGGAGACGGTCGAGGGCTTCGCCGAGGAGTGGGACCTGGACCGGCTGTGGGGCGCCTTCAAGCAGCTCTACCCGGTCAAGGTGACCATCGATGAGCTCGAGGAGGAGGCCGGCGACCGCGCGGGCATCACCGCCGAGTTCATCGCCGATGCCGTCAAGGACGACATCAGCGAGCAGTACGCCGCCCGCGAGGAGCAGCTCAGCTCGGACGTCATGCGAGAGCTGGAGCGCCGTGTCGTGCTGTCGGTCCTGGACCGCAAGTGGCGCGAGCACCTCTACGAGATGGACTACCTCCAGGAGGGCATCGGCCTGCGGGCGATGGCCCAGAAGGACCCTCTGGTCGAGTACCAGCGCGAGGGCTACGACATGTTCACCGCGATGATGGAGGGCATCAAGGAGGAGTCCGTCGGCTATCTGTTCAACCTGGAGGTCCAGGTGGAGCAGCAGGTCGAGGAGGTCCCGGTGCAGGAGACGGCGGAACAGCCCTCCTTCGAGAAGGACCTGCAGGAGGTCCCCGCCGGCGCGCCCCGCCCCGAGATCCACGCCAAGGGTCTGGAGGCTCCGCAGCGGCCGGACCGGCTGCACTTCTCGGCGCCCAAGGTCGACGGTGAGGGCACGGTCATCGAGGGCGACTTCGTGAGCGAGGACGACGCCGACAGCCCGGCCCGCTCGGAGGCCGATGGGCTGACGCGTGCCGAGCGGCGCAAGGCGCAGAAGGGCGGCGGGCGTCGCCGCAAGAAGTAGGCGGCGATCCGCAGCGATGTCTGAGCGATGACGCGGCCCCGGCACCCCGTGCCGGGGCCGCGTTGCGCGACGGGGGCGCCCCGGTCCTGGTGGCCGGGGCGCTTCTGCGTGCCCGGGGCGGTTCTCCGGAGCGGGGACTGCGGCGGCTAGTGGGGTGCCGGGACCCAGGGCATCGGCGTCGGGCCGATGTCGAAGGCGGCGCAGCGCCAGCGGGTGTCGGCGCCGAGTTCCAGGCGGAAGGCGAGAGCGCGCAGGCGTTCGCCGGCCGCGATACGGGCGAATGCCTCGATGACGCCGGTCCGCGGCCGGCACAGCCCGCACTCGCGGAGGGCGAGGGCGGGCGTGCCGCGGCCCGGACGCGCGACGGGCCGCAGCGGAGCCTGCGGGGCGAGCTCGATCAGCCGGTCGTACGCGGTGGGCAGCGCGTGCCCCAGGAGGGCGTGGACGGGGCGCTGCCCGCTGAGCGTGAGCAGCAGCTGATGGGCGAACCACAGATGCGGCCGCCGCTCCTGGGCCCGGCGCTGGGCGCCCACGGTCGGCAGGCGCGCGGCGGTGGCGACGTCGGCCGCGGGGCCGACGGGGCGGCCCGGGGTGGTGCGGGCGGTGGCCGACGGTGCGCCGGGGCGGGTGCGGCCGGGGCCGCGACCGGGGCCCGCGCCGGGGCCGCGACCGGCGCCGGCGGGGCGGCGGGGGGAGGGGGTGCGGCGAGTACGGGGAGGGGTTCGGGCGGGCTGTTCGGGCGCGCCGGAAGCTCCGGGGCGGGTGCGGGGCTGTGGGGCGGCGCCGGGGCCGTCGGGGGCGGTGGCGGGGGCGCGGCGGGGCTGGGGGACGATTTCGGGCGTCGCCGGGGCGCCGGCGACAGGAGCCGGCCGGGGGCCGGCCTGCTCCGGCGCGGCGTGGGGCGCGGCGTGGGGTGCGCGGCCGCCGGCGGGCCCCCCGCTGCCGGGCGGCGGGGTGGCCGCCGAGTGACCGCCGTGGCCGGGCTCGGTGGCTGTTTCGGAGGCGGGGTGGGCGGGGTGGGCGGGGTTCAGATGGGTTTCCGTCATGGTGGTCTCCCCCTTGTGCCGGGCTGGTGTACCGGGCTGGTCGATTACCCGTCGGTAGCTTCGTGGGATCTTCTATCGGCGCGACGGTGCGGGCAGCAAGGTGAGAGGGGGCGGGTGAGCGGGTGGCGGAGAGTTCACCCGCTCGTGGCGGGGGCGTGGGAAATGGCCTCGGGACAAGGGCGGGACGGGGGTTCGCGGAGGCGGGCGCGGGGGCTGTGGGGGCGGCCCGATGGGGGACTCTCGCCCGTATGCTGGCTGGGCATTCTTCAGAGTCGAACCAACTGAGCGGAAGCGGCTGCCATGCGCGTCTATGTCCCCCTGACCCTTTCCGGTCTCGCAGAGGCGCACAAAAGCGGTGAGCTGGGCTCGGGAGCGTCGGCCGCGTACGCCGTCACGCCCGCGCTGCGCGAGTGGTACGTCTCGGACGACATCGAGGAGCTGGAGTACGCGGCGCTGAACCGGGCGGCTCAGGCCTCGCTGCGGCAGCTGGCCGGGACTCCGCAGGCCGCGCGGCGGCGGGTCGTGGTGGCGGTGGATGTGCCGGAGGGTGCGGCGGTGGCCGATCCGGACCGGGGGCTCGATGAGGCGGCGCTGGGTGAGGTGCGGCTGGCCGGGCCGGTGCCGTTGACGAAGGCGGCGGCGGTGCATGTGGACGCCGCCGATGCGGAGGCGGATGTCGCGGCGGCCGCGGCGGCGCTCGGCGCGGCGGATCAGGGGGATGACGAGGCACAGTTCACGGTGGACGGTGCGCAGGACCACGATCTGATGTGGTTCGGGGTGCAGGAGATTCCGCAGCTCCTGCAGTGAGGCTCCGGGCGCCCGCCGTCCGTTCCGCGGTGTGGTCGCTTCTGCGGCGTTGTCAGTGGGGGCGGGTACTTTTTCTTCATGGGGACGTACAACGGGACGCACAACGGATCACACAGGGGCAAGCGCGCGGCCCACATCGTGTGGGACTGGAACGGCACGCTGTTCCATGACATCGACGCCGTGATCATGGCGACCAATTCCGCGTTCGCGGAGATCGGGCTGGAGCCGATCACGCTCGAGCGGTACCGCGAGCTGTACTGCGTGCCCGTCCCGCTGTTCTACGAGCGGCTGATGGGGCGGTTGCCGACGGACGCCGAGTGGCTGGTGATGGACGAGGCGTTCCACCGCCACTACACCCAGCACCGGATACGCTGCGGCCTCGCCGAGGGGGCGGACCTGCTGCTGGAGGGTTGGCAGGCGGCCGGGCACAGCCAGTCGATTCTCAGCATGTATGGGCACGACGAGCTGATACCGCTGGTGCGGGGCTTCGGGATCGAGGCGCTCTTCCTACGGGTGGACGGCAGGACCGGACCGTCGGGCGGCGGCAAGAGCGAGCACATGGTGCGGCATCTGGCGGCGCTGGAGGGCGTGGATCCGGGGCGCACGGTCGTCATCGGTGACGCCGTGGACGACGCCGTGGCGGCGCAGGACGCGGGGGCCCGTGCGGTGCTTTACACCGGCGGCTCGCACAGCCGCAGCAGTCTTCAGGCCGCCGGGGTGCCGGTGGTGGACAGTCTCGCCGAGGCGGTGGAGGCGGCCGCGGAGATGGCGCGGGGCGGAGCGCCCGCGTAGCGGTGGGCTCACCCTCCGGATTCCGTGGCCGTGGCCGTCGGCGTCCGGAGTCCTACCCGTGGCGTCGGCGCGGGGTCACACCCCGTACCCGGCGCCGTCGTGCCATCGCACATCTGCTACGGCCAGGCGTTGTCCGGATGGTCTAAGTTCGCGGTGGGGTTTTGTACGTACACGGCCCATGACGGCACCCCTGCCGAGAGCGATAGCCTTGCACCGTGATCAGCGCGATAACCCGCGGGGGCATCGAGGCCCCCGCCGTGCGCCCGGGACACCATCGTGACCGGGCGGTCGCTGGTCTTTGCGGCCAAAGGCCCATGTCGACTTTGTCAAAACTTGTCGAACACGGCACGGCCCTCTCTCATCGCGGCATAGCGTCGACATCGACAGGACACCCCGCGTCGCGGCGGCGTTGTGCAGCTTCCACGGAGTTCTTCCACGACGTCACGCAATGGCGCGCGACAGGAGCCAGAGGACATGCAGACCAAGCTGGACGAAGCCAAGACCGAGCTGCTCGCCAGGGCCGCCCGGGTCGCTGAAAACAGCCCGGCCGGGGGGCATCTCCCGGTACGCGGCCTCGACCCGGAGACCCTCACGGGATACCTCCAGCGCTACTACCTGCACACCGCCCCCGAGGACCTCGCCGACCGCGACCCGGTCGACGTCTTCGGTGCCGCGCTCTCGCACTACCGCCTCGCGGAGATGCGTCCGCAGGGCACCGCGAACGTCCGGGTGCACACCCCGACCGTCGAGGAGAACGGCTGGACCTGCAGCCACTCCGTCGTCGAGGTCGTCACCGACGACATGCCGTTCCTGGTGGATTCGGTCACCAATGAGCTCTCGCGGCAGGGCCGCGGAATCCATGTCGTCATTCACCCGCAGGTGACCGTCCGCCGGGACGTCGCGGGCAAGCTCATCGAGGTCCTCGACGCCAACGGCGACGTCCACGGGAAGCACGGGAAGAACGGCGGCAACGCCAAGGCCGCCGAGCTGCCGCACGACGCGGTGACCGAGTCCTGGATCCATGTCGAGATCGACCGCGAGACCGACCGCGAGGACCTCAAGCAGATCACCGCCGATCTGCTGCGGGTGCTGTCCGATGTCCGCGAGGCCGTCGAGGACTGGGACAAGATGCGCGCCGCGTCGCTGCGCATCGCCGAGGAACTGCCCTCCGAGCCGACCGCCGACGATCTGCGCGAGGACGAGATCGACGAGGCCCGGGAGCTGCTGCGGTGGCTGTCCGACGACCACTTCACCTTCCTCGGCTACCGCGAGTACGAGCTGGCCTGTGCCCCCGGTGAAGGCGGGACCGAAGAGGATGTGCTGACCGCCGTCCCCGGTACCGGCCTGGGCATCCTGCGCGCCGACCCGCCGCACCGCGAGAGCGACGCCGGCCACCCCGTCTCGCCGTCCTTCAACCGGCTGCCCGCCGACGCCCGCGCCAAGGCCCGCGAGCACAAGCTGCTCATCCTGACCAAGGCCAACAGCCGCGCCACGGTGCACCGCCCCTCGTACCTCGACTACGTGGGCGTGAAGAAGTTCGACAAGGACGGCAATGTCGTCGGTGAGCGGCGCTTCCTGGGCCTGTTCTCGTCGGCCGCGTACACCGAGTCCGTCCGCCGGGTCCCGGTCATCCGCCGCAAGGTCACCGAGGTTCTCGAGGGCGCCGGGTTCTCCCCGAACAGCCACGACGGGCGCGACCTGCTGCAGATCCTGGAGACCTACCCGCGCGACGAGCTGTTCCAGACCCCGGTCGACCAGCTCCAGGCCATCGCCACCAGCGTGCTCTACCTCCAAGAGCGCCGCCGGCTGCGGCTCTACCTCCGCCAGGACGAATACGGCCGCTACTACTCCGCGCTGGTCTACCTCCCGCGCGACCGCTACACCACCGGCGTCCGGCTGCGCCTGATCGACATCCTCAAGGAGGAACTGGGCGGCACCAGCGTCGACTTCACCGCCTGGAACACCGAGTCGATCCTCTCCCGGCTGCACTTCGTCATCCGCGTCCAGCCCGGCGCCAGCCTGCCGGACCTCACCGACGCCGACGCGGACCGCATCGAAAGCCGCCTGGTGGAGGCCGCCCGGTCCTGGGCCGACGGCTTCGCCGAGGCGCTGACCGCCGAATGCGGCGAGGAGCGCGCCGCCGAGCTGCTGCGCCGCTACAACCACGCCTTCCCCGAGGGCTACAAGGCCGACAACTCCCCGCGCAGCGCGGTCGCCGACCTCCAGCACCTGGAGAAGCTCACCGGCGAGCCGGGCAAGGACTTCTCGGTCAGCCTGTACGAGCCGGTCGGCGCGGGCCCCGGCGAGCGCCGCTTCAAGATCTACCGCAGGGGCGAGCCGGTCTCGCTCTCGCGGGTGCTGCCGGGCCTGAACCGCCTGGGCGTCGAGGTCGTCGACGAGCGCCCGCACGAGCTGCGCTGCTCGGACGCCACCATCGCCTGGGTCTACGACTTCGGCCTGCGGATGCCCGAGCATGTCTCCGGCGACGACGCCCGCGAGCGGTTCCAGGACGCGTTCACCGCGGTGTGGACGGGCGCGGCCGAGAGCGACAACTTCAACAAGCTGGTCCTGCAGGCGGGCCTGAACTGGCGCCAGGCGATGGTGCTGCGCGCCTACGCCAAGTACCTGCGGCAGGCCGGTGCCACCTTCAGCCAGACGTACATGGAGGACACCCTCTCCAACAACGTCCACACCACCCGGCTGCTGGTCTCGCTCTTCGAGGCGCGGATGGCCCCGGAGCGGCAGCGGGCCGGCACCGAGCTGACCGACGGGCTGCTGGAGGAGCTGGAGGGCGCGCTCGACCAGGTCGCCTCCCTGGACGAGGACCGCATCCTGCGCTCCTTCCTCACCGTCATCAAGGCGACGCTGCGCACCAACCACTACCAGCGCGACAGCGAGGGCAACCCGCACGCCTACCTGTCCATGAAGCTGGACCCGCAGGCGATCCCGGATCTGCCGGCACCCCGCCCGGCGTACGAGATCTGGGTGTACTCGCCCCGCGTCGAGGGCGTCCACCTGCGCTTCGGCAAGGTCGCCCGCGGTGGTCTGCGCTGGTCGGACCGCCGGGAGGACTTCCGTACGGAGATCCTCGGCCTGGTCAAGGCGCAGATGGTCAAGAACACCGTCATCGTGCCGGTCGGCGCGAAGGGCGGCTTCGTCGGCAAGCAGCTGCCGGACCCGTCGGTGGACCGCGACGCCTGGCTGGCCGAGGGCATCGCCAGCTACAAGACCTTCATCTCCGGTCTGCTGGACATCACCGACAACCTGGTCGGCGGCGAGGTCGTACCCCCGCAGAACGTCGTCCGCCACGACGAGGACGACACCTACCTGGTGGTCGCGGCCGACAAGGGCACCGCGACGTTCTCCGACATCGCCAACGAGGTCGCCGAGTCGTACGGCTTCTGGCTTGGTGACGCCTTCGCCTCCGGCGGCAGCGCCGGCTACGACCACAAGGGCATGGGCATCACCGCCCGCGGCGCCTGGGAGTCGGTCAAGCGGCACTTCCGCGAGCTGGGCCACGACTCCCAGACCCAGGACTTCACCGTGGTCGGCGTCGGCGACATGTCCGGTGACGTCTTCGGCAACGGCATGCTGCTCAGCGAGCACATCCGTCTGGTGGCCGCCTTCGACCACCGGCACATCTTCATCGACCCGAACCCGGACGCGGCGACCTCGTACGCCGAGCGCCGCCGGCTCTTCGAGCTGCCCCGCTCCTCCTGGGCGGACTACAACACCGAGCTGCTCTCGCAGGGCGGCGGCATCCACCCGCGCTCGGCCAAGTCCATCCCGATCAACGCGCAGGTGCGGGCGGCCCTCGGCATCGAGTCCGGCGTGAAGAAGATGACGCCGGCCGACCTGATGCAGGCCATCCTCAAGGCGCCGGTCGATCTGCTGTGGAACGGCGGCATCGGCACCTACGTGAAGTCCTCGGCGGAGTCCAACGCCGATGTGGGCGACAAGGCCAACGACGCCATCCGCGTCAACGGCGAGGACCTGCGGGTCAAGGTCGTCGGCGAGGGCGGCAACCTGGGCCTGACCCAGCTGGGCCGGATCGAGTTCGCCGCGGCCGGCGGAAAGATCAACACCGACGCGATCGACAACAGCGCCGGTGTGGACACCTCCGACCACGAGGTGAACATCAAGATCCTGCTCAACGCGGTCGTCAGCGAGGGCGACATGACGGTCAAGCAGCGCAACAAGCTGCTGGCCGAGATGACCGATGAGGTCGGCGCGCTGGTGCTGCGCAACAACTACGCGCAGAACACCGCCCTGGCGCTGGCCCTCGCCCAGTCCTCCAGCATGCTGCACGCCCAGCAGCGCTTCATGCGCCGCCTGGTGCGCGACGGTGACCTCGACCGGGCACTGGAGTTCCTGCCCACCGACCGGCAGATCCGCGAGCGGCTGAACGCCGGGCGCGGCCTGACCCAGCCCGAGACCGCGGTGCTCCTGGCGTACACCAAGATCACGGTTGCCGATTCGCTCATCCAGACCGGGCTGCCGGACGACGCCTACCTCCAGCGGCTGCTGCACGCCTACTTCCCGTCGGCGCTCTACGACCGCTTCCCCGAGCAGGTCGACGGGCATGCGCTGCGCCGCGAGATCGTGACGACGGTGCTGGTCAACGACACCGTCAACACCGGCGGTACGAGCTTCCTGCACCGTATGCGCGAGGAGACCGGCGCCTCTCTCGAAGAGGTCGTGCGGGCGCACACCGCGGCCCGCACGATCTTCCGGCTGAACCAGGTCTGGGACGACGTCGAGGCGCTCGACAATGTCGTCGCCGCCGATGTGCAGACCCGGATCCGGCTGCACTCGCGCCGGCTGGTCGAGCGCGGCACCCGCTGGCTGCTCAACAACCGCCCGCAGCCGCTGGAGCTGTCCGAGACCATCGGCTTCTTCAGCGAGCGGGTCGCCCAGGTCTGGGCGGAGCTGCCCAAGCTGCTGCAGGGCAGCGACGTGGAGTGGTACCAGACGATCCTGGAGGAGCTGACCGCCGCGGGCGTGCCCGAGCCGCTGGCCGTCCAGGTGTCCGGCTTCTCGTCGGTCTTCCCGGCGCTGGACATCGTCGCCGTCGCGGACCGTATGGACAAGGATTCGCTGGAGGTCGCCGAGGTCTACTACGACCTGGGCGACCGGCTGCGGATCAACCAGCTCCTCGACCGCATCCTGGAACTGCCGCGCAACGACCGCTGGCAGTCGATGGCCCGCGCCTCGATCCGCGAGGACCTCTTCGCGGCGCATGCGGCGCTGACCGCCGATGTGCTCTCGGTGGGCAACGGCTCCTCGACGCCGGAGCAGCGGTTCAAGGCGTGGGAGGAGGCGAACGCGGCGATCCTGACCCGGGCCCGCGCCACGCTGGAGGAGATCTACGGGTCGGAGGGCTTCGACCTGGCGAACCTGTCGGTGGCCATGCGGACCATGCGGACGCTGCTGCGCACGCACCGCTGACCTGTCCGCTACGGCGAACGGCCCCGGAGCGCATGCTCCGGGGCCGTTCCCGTTCGGGATGTCCGCGTCGGGGTGCGGGTCAGCGGTGGGCCTCGTAGGCCTCGATGACCTCGTCGGTGGGGCCGTCCATCAGCAGTTCACCGTGCTCCAGCCACAGGACCCGGTCGCAGGTGTCGCGGATCGACTTGTTGTTGTGGCTGACCAGGAAGACCGTGCCGGCCTCCTTGCGCAGCTCGCGGATGCGGGCCTCGGAGCGCTTTTGGAAGCTGCGGTCGCCGGTGGCCAGTGCCTCGTCGATCATCAGGACGTCGTGGTCCTTGGCCGCCGCGATGGAGAACCGCAGCCGGGCCGCCATACCGGACGAGTAGGTGCGCATCGGCAGGGAGATGAAGTCGCCCTTCTCGTTGATGCCGGAGAAGTCGACGATGCCGTCGTAGCGCTCGCGGACCTCTTCACGGGACATGCCCATGGCAAGGCCGCCGAGGACGACGTTCTTCTCGCCGGTCAGGTCGTTCATCAGGGCCGCGTTGACGCCCAGCAGGGAGGGCTGGCCGTGGGTGTAGACATGGCCGCGCTCCGCCGGCAGCAGGCCGGCGACCGCCTTGAGCAGCGTCGACTTGCCGGAGCCGTTGGAGCCGATCAGGCCGATCGACTCGCCGCGATAGGCGGTGAAGGAGACGCCCTTGACCGCGTGCACCTCGCGCACACCGGTGGAGGGCTTGCGGCGGATGATGCGGTTCAGCGCCGCGGTGGCGCTGCCCCTGCCCGCGCCGGTGCCGTAGACCCGGTAGACGATGTGCAGATCGTCCGCGATCACGGTCGGGATCCGCTCCTCGGCCGCCTCGGTCGGCCGGAGGCCGTTGTCCTGTTCAGCCACGTCCGTACCGCTCCTCAGCCTTCCAGAAGTACACATAGCCGATGACACCGGCCAGCAGTGCCCAGCCTGCCGCGAACGCCCATACGTGCGGCGGCAGTTGCTTGTGGGTGAAGCTGTCGATCAGCGCGAAGCGCATCAGGTCGATGTAGACGGCGGCGGGGTTGCCGTTGAGCAGGATCTCCACGATCTTCGGCACGTGCTTGCCCTGGAGGATCACGCTGATGCTGAACATCACGCCGGACGCGTACATCCAGGTGCGCATGACGAACGGCATCAGCTGCGCCAGGTCCGGGGTCCGGGAGCCGAGTCGCGCCATGACCATCGCCAGGCCCGTGTTGAAGACGAACTGCAGGGTCAGGGCCGGGAGGGCCAGCAGCCACGACCAGGTCGGCAGCTGCCCGAAGCAGACCAGGATGACCACCAGCGCACCCATGGAGAACAGCAGTTGCTGCAGCTGCGCCAGGCAGATCGAGATGGGCAGGCAGGCGCGCGGGAAGTGCAGCGCGCGCACCAGGCCGAGGTTGCCGGAGATCGCCCGGGTGCCGGTCAGGACCGAGTTCTGCGTGAAGGTGAAGATGAAGACGCCGGTCACCAGGAACGGGATGAAGTCCTGGACGTGCTTCCTCGTGTCGAGCAGCACACCGAAGATCAAGTAGTAGACGGCCGCGTTGAGCAGCGGGGTCAGTACCTGCCAGAGCTGGCCGAGCTTGGCGGTGGTGTACATCGCGGTGAGCCGGGCGGTGGCGAACGAGGTGATGAAGTGCCGCCGTTGCCACAGCCGGCGGGTGTACTGGGCCAGCGAGGGGCGGGCGCCGCTCACCGTGAGGCCGTGCGCCTCGGCCAGCGCGCGCAGCTCGGGGTCCGGCGGCGTGCCAGGGGTGGGGACCCGGGAGGCTGCCGGGGTCGGGGCCGGGGGAGCGAGGGTCTGGGGCATGGGGCCGCTTTCGTGAGTGCGACGGGGGCGGTGGCATGCGGATGCGTTACGGGTGCGAGCGAGGCGACGACGGAACGGGTCCGTATCGTCGCGACGCTGCCGACACTAAAGGGATTTCACGTCGAGACGCAACCGTAGCGTCGTGACGCTATGCTCAAGCCATGGCAAAAAACGGGGCACAAGACGGGGCGCAAGACGGCAGAGATACGGACTCCGCGGCGCGCCGGGCACCGGCCGGCGCCGCCGTGCTTCGGGAGGACAAGACCGCTGCGATCCGTGCCGCGGTCTTCGAGGAGCTGGCCGCGGCCGGGTTCGCCCGGATGTCCATCGAGGGCATCGCGCGGCGCGCGGGCGTCGGAAAGACCGCGGTCTACCGGCGGTGGCGATCCAAGCTGCACCTCGTCCTGGACGTGGTCTCCGCGGTGGCCGCCGCGGGCCTGCCGACGCCGGACACCGGGTCGCTGCGCGGCGACATACGGATGCTGCTGGAGGTCGCCGCCCGCGCGCTACGGCACCCGATGGCCTCGCAGATCATCCCGGACCTGCTGGCCGAGGCGGCCCGCAGCCCCGAGCTCGCCGCGGCGCTCAAGGCGGCGCTGCACGACAGCCAGCAGGGCGTCGCCATGGCGATGGTGGCGCGGGCCGTCGAGCGCGGCGAGATCCCGGCCGGCGTCGACGGAGGGCTGGCGCTCGATCTGCTGACCGGGCCGCTGTACTGGCGCCTGGTGGTCGTCCGCGACGACCTGCCGGACGGCTACCTCGACGCGCTGGCCGGCTCGGTCGCGGCGGCTCTCGGGGCGGAGTGAGCCCGGGGGCGCCGGACGGCGGCGCGCGGCGGCCCGAAGCCGTAGTGGGCCGAAGGTGTCGCGGCCCGGGACGTCGCAGCCCGAGACGTCGTGGTTCGTGGTGATGCGGACGCGCCCCCGGTCAAGACCTGACCGGGGGCGCGTCCGTGCGGTGTCCAGCGGCCGGCGTCAGCCCGCCATTTCGATGCCGGAAGTGCCGGAGGCGTCCGAGCCGCCCGGGGTGCCCGTCACCCGGTCGTCCCCCGCCTTGCGCGGCGCCGGCAGCTTGACCAGCCCGGCCTCGGCCGCGGCCGCACGCGGGCGCGGCGCCACGGTGCGCTCGCCCGTCGGCTCCGGCTCGGGGCCCGCCTCCTGGCCGAGGAAGACCTGGCGCACCACACGCTCGGCGGCGTGCCCGTCGTCCCACTGGCAGAACCGCTCGCGGAACGCGGCCCGCAGCTCACCGGCCCGCTGGTCGTCCCAGCGGCCGCTGCGGAACGCCTCGATCAGCTCGTCCTCGGTGGTGGCGATGACACCCGGGGTGTCGCCCGGCTTGCCCGAGAGCAGGTCGAAGGTGACGCCGCGGGAGCGGACGTAGGTGTCCCAGTCGTCGGCGTAGTTGATGATCGGCCGGTCGAGGTTGGCGTAGTCGAACATGATCGACGAGTAGTCCGTGACCAGCGCGTCGGCGGCCAGGCACAGCTCCTCGACGACCGGGTGGCCGGACACGTCGATCAGCGCGCCGCGCTCCTGGAGGTCCTGGAGCGCGGGGTCCTGGTCGTAGAAGTAGTGGGTGCGCACCAGCAGGACGAAGTCCTCGCCCAGCTCGCGGGAGATCTTCTCCAGGTCGAGGCGGGGGACATAGCCGACCTGGTAGTCGCGCATGGTCGGCGCGTAGAGGACGGCGGTCTTGTCGGGGGCGATACCCAGGCGCTCGCGGAGGGCGAGGACGTCCTCGGCGGTGGCCCGGTAGTAGACGTCGTTACGGGGATAACCGGCGTCCAGCGACGTGAAGTTGCAGGGGTAGACGCGCTCCCACTGCTCGGTGGTGTGCTGGTTGGAGGAGAGCGAGAAGTCCCAGCGGTCGGCGCGGGCCAGCAGCTTGCGGAAGCTCATGCCCTTGGCGGCGGCCGGGTAGCGCTTCTGGTCGACGCCCATCGACTTCAGCGGGGTGCCGTGGTGGGTCTGCAGGTGTACCTGGCCCTCGCGCTTGACCACACCGTCCGCGAAGTTGACGTTGTTGACCAGGTACTTGGCGCGGGCCACGACCTCCCAGTAGCGCGGCGAGTTCAGCACGACGTGGTCGACACCCGCCGGGACCTGGTCGGCCAGGTTCTGCTTGACCACCCACACGCCGTGCACCTGCGGCGCCAGCTCCTTGGCCTTCTCGTAGATCGCGAGGGGGTTGCAGGCGGGCAGGCGGTTCCAGTACGCGGAGTAGACCGCGAGGTTCTCGTCCAGGGGCTGGCGCAGCAGCGCCTGGTAGCGCAGGTCCATGGCCTTCTTCTTGGCCTGCTTGACCCGCTTGCCCGCGTGCTTGCGGACCGTGCGCTGCACCTTGCCGGCGACCTTGAGCCCGGCCAGCGCCGGATAGGCGTCCTTGGCGAGCAGCGCGTACTTGCCGCCGGCGATGCCCGCGGGGCGGACGAAGCCGGCCGGTACCCGCATGCGGTAGTCGCGGGCGGCGCGGTGGAAGAACTCGGCCGTGGCGCTCTGCGGCAGCCGGCCCGGCTTGTCCAGAATGGTCAGATAGTGGTCGATCATCTTGCGGAACATCTGAGGGCGCCAGCGCGAGAGTTCGGGGTGCGCGTCGAGATAAGCGAAGACGCGGCCGTACTGGTCGAAGACATCGAAGTGCTTACGGCTGGTGGTGCGCAGGATGTTGCCGCCCTGACGGCGCTGACGGTAGTGCAGACCGACCTGGTCCAGAACGGCGATCCGCTGGGCGGTGATCAGCGTGCAGAACGTCCAGGGTGCGTCCTCGTAGTAACCCACCGGGAATTCAAAGCCGTGCTCCTCGACAAAGTCGCGGCGGTAGGCCTTGTTCCAGACGATCTGCAGCAGATCGAGGATCTCGGGGCGCTCGGCCAGCGAGAAGGAGGGGGCGCCGGATTCGTCGAGCAGGTCGGCGAGTGCATTGCGCCGGGCGGAGCCGTCCCAGTAGGTCCGCGCGTAATCGAAGATGAGGATGTCCGGGTCCTCGGTGGCGGCCAGCCGCTCGGCGAGGGCGCCGAGCGCACCGGGCACGAGGGTGTCGTCGCTGTCGAGGAAGAGGATGTAGTCGCCGGTGACCTTCTCCAGACCGGCGTTACGGGCCAGGCCCAGACCGACGTTCTCCGGGAGGTGCAGGACCTGGACGCGGTCGTCGAGGGCGGCGTACTCGTCCAGGATGGCGCCGCTGGCATCGGGCGAGCAGTCATCGACGGCGATCAGTTCGAAGTCCGGGAAGTCCTGTGCCAGCACCGAGTCCATGCATTCGCGCAGGTACCCCTGGACTCTGAAGCACGGGACGATGACGCTGAAGCGGGGTGCGGCGGCGTCGCGGACTATCTCGGACATGCGGTACTACTCCTCGTGACGAGCTGAGTACAGAACGCAAAAAGGCCCCGAAGGGCGCGTTCCATTGTCAGCCATCCGACTCGCGTTCACCCAAAAAGGTTGGTCTTCGTAACCTGAAAGTTCTGTACGACACATCGGGGCCCGAGGAATGCAGTGACTTTCCGGACGGGCGAGATTTTTGAGGCAACCAAATACTGGATATGAGCCTCTTCCGTAAAAGGCCACCTGAACAGGAGCTTCGATTGCCCGACCGCTCCCCGTGGATATCCCGCCGGCTGCTGCTCCAGGCGACCGGCGGTGGTGTGCTGGCGGCGACGGCCGGCGCCGCCGTGTGGGCCAGGCTCTCCCCCGACGAGCCGCTCGGCCCGCCGGCCGGGCCCGCCGGCCCGGGACGGTCCGTGGTGGCCGCCGGGAACCAGACTTTTCTGCACGTGGTCGCGCACGCGGACGACGCGCTCTACTTCATGAACCCGAATCTGGAGCAGTCCCTGCGCAGCGGGGCACGCTCGGTCACGGTCTGCCTCACCGGCGGCGAGTCCGACGGACGCAACGCCGGCCGGGGCACCCCCCACCCCGACCGCGTCCCGCACAACCGGGCGGCCTACGCGCGGGCCCGGACCAACGGGCTGCGCGCCGCCCACGCCATGATGGCCACCGGGGACCCGGCCAGCCCCTGGCGCCTCGAGGCGGTCACCCTGCTCCCCGGCTTCCAGGTGGAGCTGCACACCCTGCGCGAGGCCCCGCAGAACCAGCTGATCTTCCTGGAGCTGGTCGAGGCCAGGACCGTATCGGCGCCCCGCGCGATGAGCCTGCGCGGCCTCTGGCTCGGCGTGATCCCCACCCTCCCCACGCTGCGCCCCCAGGACACGCCCGTACCGGCCGCCTACCGCTACACCCGCGACCAGCTCACCCGCACCCTGATGGCGGTGCTCGACCGGGTGCGGCCCACCGTGGTGCGCACCCTCGACCCGAACGCGGTGCACTCCTCCGCGGTACCGCAGCGCGCCAAGGACCCCCGGCTGTCCGGGCTGCGCTACTTCGACCACCAGGACCACACCGCCTCCGCCTACTTCGCCCAGGCGGCGCTGGCCGCCCACTGGGGGCGCCCGCACCACGGACCGGCCGTCGTGGAGAGCTATCTGGGCTACGAGCTCGGCGTCCTGCCCAACAACCTCGACAGCAGGACCGCCCGCCGCAAGGGCCGGCTGCTCTCCGTCTACGGCTGGTCCGACGGCCGCCACTGCGGCGATCCGGCGGGCTGCGGCGACCGCAAGGTGGGCGATACGGCCTACCGCGGCGGCTCCCGCAACTGGACCCGCAGCACCCGGCTGCGCGCCCCCGGCTCCAACGCCTGGGTCCGGCCCACGCAGGACGGCCGGCTCGCCGCCTTCGTGGTGCTGGCCGGCCGGGCGCACTGCTGGATCGAGACGCGTGCGGGCAGCGGCCGCTTCACCGGGCCCGCGCCGCTCGGCGGCGACCTGCTGGAGGGCCAGATCCATGCCGTACGGCATCTTGACGGCGCCCTCCAGCTGTTCGCCGCCCGCACCCTGCTGCCGGGCCGTGGCACCGCCCACCGCCGCGAGCTGACGACCGCCCTGCAGACCGGCACCGCCCGCGACGGGACGCCCGTCTTCGCGCCGTGGGAGCCGCTGGACCCGCCGGACGCGGACCCGGTCCGGTCGCTGGAGACCGGCTACCCGGCGGCGGTGGCGGCCCCGGACGGCACGGTGCATGTCTTCGTGCGGACCTGGGACGGCGGTGTCGCCTGGCGCAGCGGTCCGCGGGGCGGGCGGTGGACGGCGTGGCGGCACCTGGAGGGCCCGGTCAGCACCCTGACGGCCTCACCGCACGTCGTCGACGGCATCGACGCCTGTGTGGACAGCGACGGGATGATCCACCTGGTCGCGCCGAGCGGCCGGACCGTACAGCACTGGGTGTCCAAGGAGGCCGGGCGGATGCCCCGCCCGGCCGCCGCCACCGGGCTGCCCGAGGCGGCCGGGCCGGTCAGTGTCGTCCCCCTGGAGGACGGCGCGGTCCGCGCGCTCTTCCGCCGCGCGGACACCGCACAGGTGCTGGTCGCCGAGCGGCACAAGCTGATCGGCAGCTGGCGGGTGTCGGCGCAGTGCACACCGGTCGGCGGCTACGGGCGGGTGGCCGCGGCACCGGTCGGCTCCGGCGGCCGGATGGCGATCGCGGCGCGCGACGATGCGGGGGATGTCCGGGTCGCGATGGCGCAGGAGGCGGCCGGGCCCTGGCACACCGGGAAGGTGCCGCATTCGGCGGCGGCCGGTGTCGCCGTGGACGCCGCGGGCCGCGCCGTGGTGCTGGCGCTCGGCAACGACGGCAGGCTGTATACGGCCCGGCAGCGGGCGGCCGGGCAGCGGGCACCGTTCGGGGCGTGGGCTCAGGCCGGTTCGCGGGGGCGGGTCGGCGGCGCGCTGTGACCGGTCCGGCGGCCCGGCAGCAGTATCCGCCGGGAGACCAGGAAGGTGAACGGTAGCGCGAGCAGTGCCGCCGCCGGCGGCGCCACCTTGCTGTTCACCTCGCACCAGCTCACCAGCACCACCAGCCCCACGCTCTGCGTCACGTAGTTGGTGACCTGGGTCAGCGGGAAGAGCAGGAACTTCTTCCAGGTGGGCCGGGTGCGGTAGGTGAAGTAGGTGTTCAGGAAGAACGAGCAGGCCATGCTCACCAGGAAGCCGGCGGTGTACGCCGCGAAATACGGCAGCGCGCGGTGCAGCGGCAGATAACAGGCGTAGAAGGTAAGGGTGTTGACCCCGCCGACGACCGCGAAGCGCACTATCTGGCCCCATTGGGGGCGCGCCGGGAGCGCGGGGTGCGCGCGAAGGGGCATCAGCCGGCCTGCGAGGGGGCGACGACGGTGGGGGAGGCGACGGTGGTGGCGGCGACAGTGGTGGCGGTGTCCGGCACGGTGCGGGCGGGGGCCGTCCCGCCGGTCTCCTTGACGAGGAAGTGCGGCCGCCGCTTGGACTCGTAATAGATCCGTCCGATGTACTCGCCGATCAGCCCGAGCATCACCATCTGCAGCCCGCCCAGGCCCACGACGATGGCCACCAGGGTCACATAGCCCGGTGCGGTGACGCCCCCGACGGCGGCGGCGCCGATCACCCAGAGGGTGTAGAGCGCGGCGAGCGAGGCGAGGCTCAGGCCCGTGTAGATGGCCGCCCGCAGCGGGCGGCAGTTGAACGAGAGCATGCCGTCGAAGCCGTAGTTGACCAGCGCGCCCAGCCGCCACTTCGTCTCGCCGGCCTCCCGGGCGGCGTTGCGGTAGTCGAAGGTGATGGTGTCGAAGCCGATCCAGGAGAACAGCCCCTTGGAGAAGCGGTTGTACTCCGGCAGCGAGATCAGCGCGTCCACGGCGGTGCGCGACAGCAGCCGGAAGTCGCCCACGCCGTCGGTGAGTTCGACATCCACCCAGGTGTTGACGACGCGGTAGTAGAGGCGGCTGAAGGCGGTTCGCAGCCGCTGGTCGCCGTCCCGGCTGCGCCGGGCGACGACCTGGTCGTGGCCGAGCTGGTAGAGGTCGAGCATCCGCTCGATCAGCTCGGGCGGGTGCTGGAGGTCGGCATCCATGATGATCACCGCGTCACCGGTGGCCTCCTTGAGCCCGGCCAGCATGGCGGGCTCCTTGCCGAAGTTGCGGCTGAGGGAGAGGTAGCGGGTGGTGCGGGGGTGCTGCTGCGCGAGGTCGCGGATCCGGGGCAGGGTGCCGTCGGCGCTGCCGTCGTCCACGTAACACAGCTCGTACTCGACGGCGAGCCCGCCGAGGACCGCGCGCACCTGCTCGTCGAACCGGCTTATGACGGCCTCTTCGTTGTAGCAGGGGACGACGAGGGAGAGCTTCATGGTCGCGCCTTTTCGCCGAGGGTCAGGGGACGGCTCGGTCACCGCCCCCTGAGGGATGATTCTGGCAAATCTGGCGGAATGTCACGATTTGGGGCGACATGGTGAATGTGGAGTCGCGGCGTCTGCGCAGGGTGGTGGCCAGGCCCACCGCGGCCAACGCCAGCGCGCCCGCGCCGCTCGCCGCCAGCCCCGGTACCAAGCCCGGAGGGGTGTACGCGCACGACAGCCGCGAGGCGCCGGAGCCCAGCGGGACGGCCAGCAGACCGGCGAACGAACCCGCGGCGCGCCACGGCCCGCCGTCCACCGAACAGCCCCACCCGGGTACCGCCACAAGAGCGAACAGCGCGCTGCCGGAACTGCCCGCCGGCAGCTCGGCAACCAGCCCGTGTCCGCTGGTGTTCACCCTGACGGGCCCCTTGGCGCGCAGCGCGCCCACCGCGGCGGCTAGCCTGCGCGGCGGGAGACAGCCGATGGCGTGCGCGGGCACATGCTGCCGGCCACGCCCGGTGAAGCGCACCGCCAGGACGCCGTCGGCGGGCACCTTTCCCAGCCGGCGCACCGGGTTGGCGGTGACATCGTGCCGCCCGATCGCCCGGCTGCGCCTGCCCAGGCCGCTGACCTGCCCGGAGAACCATGGCGCGTACCAGACGGCGGTCCCGCCCGGCGCGCAGCGCGCGGTGAAGGTGGTGCCCGGCCCGGCGGGCCCGGTGCCCGACCACGGCGGGTCGACGGCGGGCAGGGCCCAGCCTGTGCCGTCGCGCACCGGGGCGGGGCCCGCCGTCGGCGTCAGGGCGGGGACCTCGTAGACCTTGGCGCCCAGGACCTGCTCCTGGCGGGCGAAGACGGTATCCAGGCGGCCGCCGGGCCGTGGCAGCCGGTCCCGTACGGTCAGCAGCGGGCCCGGACGCGCGGTCCGGACGGTGAACCGGCCGTGGCTGCGCGGCGCCAGATAGCTGCTGACGCCCATCAGGGCCCGCCCCACCGGGTCCTCGAAGCTGAGCGTGTGGCGCCCCTTGATGTACCAGCCCGCGCCCAGCCTGTGCAGCGTGCGGGCGGTGGCGGCGGGCACATAGCTGCTGTAGTAGGAGCCGCCCTCGCCGCCGATCAGCAGCGGATCGTTGTTGGCGAACTCGTGCGGGCCGGGGTCGGTACGTGCACGGGGCCAGTCGCTCCGGGCCGCGAGCCCGTCCTGGACGGCGAGCGCCCGCTGGCTGAGCGTGACCTTCGGCCGGAACCACTCGATCTTGTCCCGCAGCACCGCGAGGGAGAGCGCCGAAAAAGCCGAACCGAGCACAACGGTGCAGGTCAGCGCCACGACCGCGGCGGCGCGCAGCGCGCCTTGGCCGGTGCGGCGGCGCGAGCGCGCGAGCGCGATCAGTGCGCCCAGGGCGAGGGTCCCGCCGCCGGCCACCAGGATCCAGGTGGCGGCGCCGACCGAGGGCCGGTCGCGGCACAGCCAGGCGAGCAGCGCCACCAGCACCGCACCCGCGGCCAGTTCACCCGGCCTCGGCCGGTGCGCCAGCGCGAGCCAGGCGATCATCACCAGGATCCCGCTGAGCACGAAGCCGGCCCGGAACGGGCTCCCGTTGGGCAGCGCAAAGCCGTGCCACAGCAAAATCGTCGGCTCCCACACGAACGAACCGGCCACCCCGGCCGCCAGGACCGACCACCCGATACGGGCTCCGGCCGGCACGGCCCGCACAAAGGGGAACGCCGCCACCAGCAGCAGCCCGAACACCCCGATGAAGATGTTCGGGACCTCCGCCTCGCCGCCCCCGCCCGGCAGCAGCTGTGCCAACTGGTCCAGCAGCTCCGGCGGTCCGGGGTAGTCCGCCTCCGGTGCGGGCTGCGCGGCCCGGCTGGCCGCGAAGGTGACGGTCAGCGCGGGCGCCGCCAGCAGGATGCCGGTGACCGTCATCGAGCCGGCCCGCGCCAGTGCCCGCAGCCGGCCACGGACCGGCGTCCCGCAGGCCGGCGTCAGCCGCACCAGCAGCACCAGCACCGTGGCGAGGGTCGCCATCGCCGCCGTATAGAAATTCCCCGCCCACGCGAGCGCGCACAGCAGCGTGCCCGCCACCCAACGGCGCCGCTGCAGACACCAGTCCGCGGCGATGCCCGTCATCGGCAGGGACACCAGCCCCCACATCCACATCGGATCGGCGAACCCGTCGCGCAGCACCCAGGCGCACAGCCCGTACCCCACCGCGAGCAGCGCCCGCAGCAGCCCGGACCCGGGCTGCAGACGCCCGAGGAAGACGGTCATCAGCGCCGCACCGAGACCGATGCTCAACAACGTCACCAGGAAGACCGGCAACTCGACCAGATGCCGCGGAAAGAGCCCGACGAGCCAGGAGAACGGATTCATCAGGTACGTGAGGAAATCGGCCAGGAACGGAACGCCGTACCCGCTGCTCCAGTTGAAGAACAGATCGCCGCCGGCGGTGCCGTGCAGCAGGTCCCACAGCCGGGCGTGGAACGGGATGAACTGATTGCCCAGGTCGTTGACGGCGCGCGAGCGCGCTCCGAACGGGTAGCCGCCGTGCACCGCCAGCGCCAGGCAGTACGCCCCCATGGACAGCAGCGCCGCGAGGCCGGGGGCGGCCGGGCGGCGGAGGGTCGGTCTCACAGTGCCGCGGTCTCCAGCTCCAAGATCAAGATCGCCGGAGGCTCACTCTAAGGGATATGTCTTGAATGTTCGTTTCGCTGTGCCGAAGTGCGGGGTAGTTTCCCCTGATTCCCCTGTGGCTGCCGGTATCGCCCACGGGCCCGGAGGAGAAGGAACGGAGGGCAGGTGGCCGTCACCGACACGCCCCCGCCCCACGACGCCCCGAGGCCGACCGTCTCCGTCATCGTCCCCGTGCACAACACCCGCCGCTACCTCGGCCGCAGCCTGGGCTCCGTCTTCGCCCAGACGCTGGACCAAGGCCGCATCGAGGTGATCGCGGTCGACGACGGCTCCACCGACGGCAGCGGCGCATGGCTGACGGAAACGGCCCGCACCCACCCCAACCTGACGGTCCTCCACCGCTCGGCATCCGGCGGCGCCGGCCGCCCCCGCAACATCGGCCTGGCCCACGCCACCGGCGACTACGTCTTCTTCCTCGACTCCGACGACCGCCTCGGCCCCGAAGCGCTCGCCCGCCTCACCGACATGGCGCAGACACACGGCTCGGACATCGTCTACGGCCGCCTGGTCGGCGCCGACGGCCGCGACGCCCCCGTCGACCTGCGCACCACCAGCGGCAACGTCTCCCTCTTCGACTCCCCGGTCTACTGGACGCTGGCCGCCTACAAACTCTTCCGCCGCGCCTTCCTCGACCGCCACCGCCTCCGCTTCGTCGAAGGCCGCCTGCGCGCCGAGGACCTCCCCTTCGGCATCACGGCCCTGCTCCGCGCCGAGGTCATCTCCGTCCTCGCCGACTACGACTGCTACTACCTGCACGGCCGCGACGACGACAGCAACGCCAGCCGCCGGCCCATCGACTGGCCCGAATACCTCGCCTACATCGGCACGGTCCTCGCCGGCCTCACCGACGCCGTCCCGCCCGGCCCCGACCGCGACAAACTGATGGTCCGTCACTTCCACGGCGAGATCCTCATGCCCTTCGCCGCCCCCTACCTCGCCGGCGACCCGCCCGGCCGCCGCGACATGATCACCGCCGCCCGCCCCCTCGTCACGCGCTATCTCACCGACCGCGTCCTGGCCGCCCTGCCACCCCGCCTCCGCCTCCGCGCCCACTGCCTGCGCGCCGGCCTCGACGACGAGCTGACCGCCGTCATCCGCGCCGACACCGAAACCCGCCCCGGCCCGCCCCACGTCGACCCCGACGGCCGCGTCTACGCCGCCTACCCCCACTTCCGCGACCCCGCCCGCCCCCTCCCGGACGCCCTCTACGACCTCACCGACCGCCTCGCCCTGCGCCAGCGCCTGATCGGCTACCGCTGGGCCGACGGCGCCCTCCACCTGAACGGCACCGCCGAACTCCCCGGCCTGACCGCACACTCCGTCGACATCGTGCTCCGCGGCCGGGGCGCCGAACACCGCCTCCCCGCCCGGTACGCGGACGGCACATGGCACGCCGTACTCGACCCGGCGACCGCCGCGGACGGCGAGCCGCCGGCCGACGGCATCTGGGGCCTGAAAGTCGCGGTCACCGCCTACGGCGCGGGCCGCGCACCCGTACGCCGCGCCGCCTGGCTGCACCCCGAACACGAGGACCCCGCAAGCCTCGCCCCGCGCATCGTCACCCGCGACCCCGCCGCCCCCGCCGTCGCCGCCCTCTTCCTCTCCCACCCCCACGGCCATCTCCACCTCGACCTGGACGGCCGCGGCACCCGCCGCCCCCCGGGCGCCGACCTGCAAGGCGAGACCACCCGCACCACCCTCAGCGCCGACCTCACCCTCCCCGGCTGCCCCACGGACGCCAGGCTCCAGCTGCTCCTCCTCGACGCGACGCGCACCGTGGCGCTGCGCACCAAGGTCAAGCGCGGGGCGGGCGACCGGTACACGGTGCGGGCCCGGCTGCGCGGCGCACCGACGGGCAGATGGCGGGTGGCACTCCTGCTCACCGCGGGGCCGCTGCGCTGCCGGCTGCCGGTACGGGGCGGCGACGGCGAGGACGGCGAACCGCTGACCGTCACCACTCACTGAGCGCGCCCGCCACCGCCCCGCGCCTGCCTCAGCCCACCTGCGCCGGCACGGCACACGCCTCGGCGATCGCCCCGGTGTCCCAGCAGAACGGGCGGATACCGGTGACCTTCCCGTCCGCGACCTCGAGTCTCACGCCTGCCGGCGCAGCCCCCACCCGGCCCACGCCGAGCTGATCATGTCCCGCACGTCGTGGTGCGCCTTCCAGCCCAGCTCCGCGGTGATCCGCTCGGCCGCGGCCACCACCCGCGCCGGGTCGCCGGGGCGGCGCGGCGTGACCTTGGGCGTCACGCCCTCGTGCCCGGTGACCTCGCAGATCAGATCGATCAGCTCCCGTACCGAAACGCCTTCGCCGCGGCCGATGTTGAGGGTCAAGTCCCGCACCGGGCCCGGCTCGGCGAGCTTGCGGGCCGCGGCCACATGGGCGTCGGCGAGGTCGGCGACATGGATGTAGTCGCGGATGCAGGTGCCGTCGGGGGTGTCGTAGTCGTCACCGAAGATGCGGGGCGCGGCGCCTTCGGTGAGCTTCTCGAAAACCATGGGGACGATGTTGAAGACGCCGGTGTCGGCCAGTTCGGCAGTGGCCGCGCCGGCAACGTTGAAGTAGCGCAGGCAGGCGGTGCTGATGCCGTGCGCCGCACCGACCGCGCGGGCCATCCACTCACCGACGAGCTTCGTCTCGCCGTACGGATTGATCGGCACACAGGGCGTGTCCTCGGTGACCAGATCGACGTCCGGCATGCCGTAGACGGCGGCCGAGGAGGAGAAGACGAAGCGGCCGACGCCGGCGGCGGCCATGGCCTCCAGCAGCGTCTGCAGACCGTGCACGTTCTCCCGGTAGTAGACGAGGGGCATCTCCACCGACTCGCCGACCTGCTTCTTGGCGGCCAGATGCACCACATCGGTGATCCGGTGCGCGGCGAAAGTGCGGTCCAGCAGCGCACGGTCGAGCGTGGAGCCGACGATCAGCGGGACGCCCTCGGGGATCCGGCCGGCGATGCCCGTCGTCAGGTTGTCGAGCACCACGACCTGCTCGCCCGCCTGACGCAGGGCCCGTACGACATGGGCGCCGATGTAGCCGGCACCACCCGTGATCAAGTAAGACATAGCGCCAATCCTAGGACGGGGAACACAGCAACGGGGGCAAGGGAGAACGGTTCAGAGGCGGAGTCTGCGGGCCGCGATACGCCATACGCTGCGCAGCCCGGCCGCCACCCGCAGCGACAGCGCGCCGCCGGTCGTCGCATACGGCTGGGCCAGGAGCAGAAAATGGCGGCGGCTGGGCAGGACACGGCGGCGCAGGCCGGGGCCGGCCGCGCGCAGCGAGGCGCGGAAACCCGAGCCGTCCGCGCAGCGCACCTCGGCCATCAGGTCCCACGGCTCGGGACCGCCCGCCCGCCCGCTGCCACGTTCGACCAGGGTGCCCAGATCCAGCACCACCTCGGCGGTCCAGCAGGCCGCCGACCCGGAAACGGCCGGGTCCGCGGTGAGCGCGGCGGTGTGCACAGGGCCCCGCCGGTCGTCCCGGCGGCGTCGCAGTTCGACGTCGATGCTCGCGGGCCCCGCCGCGGCCAGCCGTCCGTAAAGGTCGTGGACGCGCAGCCGCAGCGTGCTGCGGGGGCCGATGAGCGGCTCGGCGTCGATGGCCACCGGAAGGCGGTGCATCGGCTTGGTGCCCAGGGCGTCCAGTTCCACCTCGGGGAGGTCCGCGGACCATACGGCGCGGCCGTCGGCCTCCGCGTACGGGGGCAGCAGCCGCCCCGGCCGGGCGGCGAGCTGGGTGAGGCGCTCCAGATCCCGCGGGGCGGGCGACGCCAGAACGACGCGGGCCAGCCACCGGGCCGGGGCGCGGGCGGCGCGCAGATCGGCCTCGTCGAAGCCCGCCAGGTAGTCGCGGGTCAGCCGCCACCACTCGGCGCGGTAGTCGGCGCCCCGGGTGTGCAGCTCACGGACGTACATCCGCAGATCGTGATCGAGGAACTTGGTGCCCGCGGCCTGCGCGAGAGCCTTGTGCCCGGCGGCGAGGAAGATCCGCACACTGGCCCGGTGGGCGTCGATGCGGGCCTGCCAGTTGGCGACGTCGGTGCGGTCGAGGGAGATCGACTGCTTGGCCGCGGACCGGCGCACATGCCAGATGTAGACCCGGTCGGGGATCGTGGCGATGCGCTCCGCGGCGGCCAGGACATGCGCCGTGAAAACGAAGTCCTCATAGGTGTAGCGGCCCTCGGGGAACGCGATGCCGTGCTCCGACAGGAACGCGCGCTCATAGAGCTTGTTGACGCACAGGGTGTCGCGGACCAGCAGCGGGTCGGCGTCGGCGGAAGAGTGCACCGCTGCCTCGCGGTAGAGCGCCGGCTGCCAGGGAACATCGCGCTGCGCGGGCAGCTCACGGCGTACACAGGCGCCCGACACCACCGGGACGTCGTGCCGCAGCGCAGCGGCCAGCAGCGCCTGCGCCGCGCCCGCGGGCAGCACATCGTCGCTGTCCAGGAACATCACGAAGCGGCCGGTGGCGGCGCGCAGCCCGTCATTGCGCGGGCTGCCGCAGCCGCCGCTGTTCTCGGCGCGGTGGATGACCCGCACCCGGGGATCGGTACGGGCCAGGGCGTCCAGGGCGTCGCCCGTGCCGTCGGTGGAGGCGTCGTTCACCGCGATCACCTCGGCGACCGTCGCTCCAGGGGGACCCTGAGCCAGCGCGGAGCGCACGGCATCGCCGACATGGACGGCATCGTTGAAGGCGATGACGACGATGCTGACCTGCGCGGTTGGCGTGATGGTGGGCCCAGGCAGTGGCTCAAGGGCTTCTTTCACAGTCACTAAATCTACATTTCGTGTCGACAGCATCTCTGGGGGCACGAGCGGGATCCGGTCCGTTTGTCTGATGGATCAGAGGCAGAATCCCCTCGAGGGGTTGCACCCGTCGCCACGGTTTGGCGTGTTCTTTCCGTCTTCTTACTGGCGCGGAAGGCCGGTCTTACTGGCGGGAAGGCCGGGCTCGGGCATGCATCGGCCCGTAAGGACCTCCGCACAAGCTGTAACGACGCGAAGCCCGCACGATGCCGATCCGGGCGCCACCACGTTTCCCCCGCCCGCCCCCGGCCCTTCTCCCGCCCGCCCCCGGCGCCTCACTCCACGAGCAGATCCGCCACCCGGGCCGCCGCGCCCCCGTCGTCCCGGTGACAGAACGCCTGCCGGAAATCCGCATACGCCTCCGCGCCGGCCCGGACGATGGCCGGCAGGTCACCCAGCGCATCGATCAGCTCCCCGGTGGAGGCGAGCAGCGGGCCCGGAACCCGAGCCTCGAAATCGAGCGTGAAACCACGCAGGCTGTCGCGGTAGTGCGGCAGATCGGGCGTCAGGAACAGCATCGGGCGGCCCGTGTTGGCGAAATCCGCGGCCAGCGAGGAGTAGTCGGTGACCAGCACATCGGCGGCCAGGAGGAGCTCCGTGGCGTCGGGGTGCGCCGAGACATCGAGAGCGAACGGCGCATGGTGGGCCGGCAGCCGGTCGGCCACCAGCGGATGGCTGCGCACCAGCAGGACGTGGTCGTCGGCCAGGGCCTCACGGGCCAGCCCCAGGTCCACCGGCAGATGCAGGCGGTGATGCGCGGCGTCGTAGGCCAGATCGTCGCGAAGAGTGGGGGCGTAGAGCACGACCTTACGGCCCGGCTCGATGCCCAGACGCCCCCGTACGGCCGCCGCCACCCGGTCCCGGTCCGCCGCCAGCAGCGCGTCGGTACGCGGCAGACCGGACTCCAGCAGCTCACCGCTGTACCCCAGAGCCGAGCGCAGCACGGGCGTGCTGTGCGCATTGGGGGACAGCAGCACGCTCCACTGCCGGCCCAGCCGGGGCCGCGGCGCCAGATGCGCCAGCCCCGCACACAGCGTGCCCGCCAGCCCCGCACCGATCTGCTTGAGCGGCGTGCCGTGCCAGGTCTGGACAACGGTCTGCCCGTCGCGGCGCAGAAACCACGAAGGCAGGTGCGTGTTGGTGACGACCCAGCGGCTGTGAGCCAGCGCACCGTGCCACTCGGCACTGCCCACGACCACCGCACGGGCGGTGTCCGGCACCACCGCCTGGCCGTCCCGCACCGCCCACAGATGCGCGACATCCGCCCCCCGGCGCACCAGCTCCTCGTGCACCGCACGCGGCGAATCCCCGTACGCCCGGCCGCCGAAGCTGCTGTAGAGGACGGCCTCACGCAGCGGCCGGCCACGGTGCAGCGGGTAGTGCAGCTCGCGCAGCACCCGGCGGCGGTAGGGGCCGCGGTCGGTGACGGGCAGCACCGGGCCCGCCGTCACCAGCGCCTCGTCATGACGGTGCCGGTCGAGGGTGAGCGGCTTGCCACCGACCGTACGGGAGGTGGGCAGCCCGTCGAAGACGGCGGGCGCGAAGCGCACCGGGGCATCCAGGGCCGAGCCCGCGGCCCCCAGCTCCCGCAGATGCAGCGTCCAGCGGCCCTCACGCAGCGGCAGCTCGCCCGCAAGGGAAGGAACCGCGCCCAGCGGCAGCGCACAGTGGAAGCGGCCGCCGTCGTGGGTGGCCGCAAAGGCCACCTCGGCCGCATGCGCACCGTGCTTGAGGACGACCTCGGTGGCCGGCGGCGCGGCATCCGGCAGCCGCCCCGCCACCAGAAGAGTGCCGTCCGCCCGCCACACGACACGGTCCACATACGGCTGCGGAGTGCGGTCATGAAGGACGAGATTCCCGCCGGCGGTCGCCGCCACCACCAGCTCACGGCCGTGCGGCAGCGGATGACCCACCGGCGACAGCCCCGGCGGGCAGGCGATACGGTCCGTGCCGCCGTCCGGCAGCACCAGCTCCGCGGCCCAGGTCTCGGTGTGCACCGGCAAGACCGCCCGCGGCGCGTCATCCCGGCAAGGGCGGGCGGCGGCCAGCGCGTCGAGGCGGATCCGGACGGTGAGCCGCGCGTCCCGCCCTCGAGCCGCTTGCCCCGCCTCCACCGGGAAGGACACCACCGTGCCCGTCCCCTCATGGGTCAGCCGCAGCGCCGCCGGAAACGGGCCTGGCGCCGTCACCGTCAGATCCAGGGCGTCGGCCCCCGCCAAGCCGTGCCCGGCCAGCCGGCGCGTACGGCGCTCGACCGACAGCCGCAGCCGCCCCCCGGCGTACCCGGGAACGATCCGCACACAGCCGTCCCCGGCCTCGTGCGCCGGCGGCGCCGCCCCCGAACCGCCCCGAGCCGCCCGCAACGGCGCCGCCCGCACCACCCCCGCCGACGCGACGATCACCCCGACCGTCCAGTCCCCCTCCTCCCAGCGCCCACCCCTGCGCAGCCGGGCCGGATCGAGCGTGACCTCGAAGCCCGCCCAGTCGTAACAGTGCCGCTCCTGACCGGATTCGGCGGTCGCCTGCGGCATCGCCACCGCCCGCAGCGGCAGCAGGATCCGGCGCCGCCCCTGCGCCACCACCACCGTCCTGAGATAGCTGTGCCGGGTGGCCGCATCCAGATTCCGCAGATACGCCCAGCCGCGCAAAACCAGCGACCCCTCCCGCCACACCGCCTCCTGGACCTGCGCCCGGACGGGGAAATCCGCCCGGTCCAGCCGGGTCACGCCTGGCGGCAGCTCCAGCGGGGGAGTGAACGGGAGCACCGCGCGCTTGCGCAACGGCGGCCCGGCGACATCGAACCCGGACGGGTTACGGGACTCGTACGCCAGCAGCGCGAGCAGATCCGCGAGCCGGCCGGCGCGGATCAGATACCAGCGCATCCGCAGCTCCACCGGGAGCGTGGGGAACAGCCGCGGATCGACCTGGGCGAGGAAGTCGCGGGCGCCCTCCAGGAACGCGGTACGGCACTCGGGCGCGGCCGCGGGCAGCGCCGCGACCAGATCGAGCAGCCCCTCGGTCAGCGCCCACCGGTCGTTCTCGCGCCGGAAGCCGTGACGGTCGGGATGGGCCGGGTCGGCGAGAAAACGGCGGATGCCCGCCATCGTCGCGAACCGCTCCCGCACGCCCGCCACATCCGGCCGCCGGTGCCGCCCGGCGCCCTCCGGCAGCCGGTGGTGGACGACGTGTTGATGAAGGACGTCCACCGCCCCCGCCAGGAAGTGCGCGGGCACCGTCACCGCCGCATCGTCACACAACTCGCCTTCGGGAAAAGCGAGTTCATGACGGTCCCAGAAGGTGCGGCGGAACACCTTGTTGCGGACGTAACGGTCGGACAGCAGCGTGCGGTCCTCGGTGATGTGGGTGCGCAACGCCGTGCCGCGGGCCGCCGGACGGTCCCGCGACGGACTGCGGCCGAACGCACCGAGCCGGTAGACATTGCCGGTCGCGAAATCCGCACCGGACCGCTCCAGCAGGCCGGTCAGATCCTGATAGGCGCGCGGCAGCAGCACATCGTCGGCGTCGAGGAACGCCAGATAACCGGTCCCCGGATAGGCATGCCGGGCACCGGTGTTGCGCGCGGCACCGACAGTGGGAACCCCTCCAGGACGGCGCACGACACGGAACCTGGGGTCCCGGTCGGCGAACGCGCGGACGACACTGGCGCTCTCTTCGCCGGCCCCCTCCACCAGCACCACATCCAGCTCGGTCAGCGTCTGGGCCGCCACCGACTCCAGACACTCCTCCACATTCCGCTCGGACCCCCCGATACGAGGAACCGGGACGACCACGGTGAGCCGAGGCTTCATACGCGCGGACCTGCCTTTCCGAACAGGCGAATCACGGGATTGCGGCGTTCAACTCGCCCGTCGGCGGCGCGGTCACCGGATCTGCGCTGAAAGGGTGAGACGGCGGGGGCCCGCACAGGGGCGGCGTGCCGCACAGCCGGGCTCCCCCTCGATGCCGTAGACCGTTGGGCAGCGCCACAGCGCCCTACGCGCCGTGTCCCCAGGGAAAGGTGACCGCGACCCGATGCCCGGCCGAACCGACAGCTCCGCCGCCACCAACCGGCCCGACGTACCCGCCCCGCAGGCGCGCGGCACCCGGCCCGCCAGGGACGCCGGCACCGCACCGCACGCCTCCACCGCGCGCTTCCCGGCCGGCGAACGCACCGGCGTGGTACGGCCCTTGCCCGCCCGCCCCCGCTACCGCCGCCAGCTGCGCCGGATCGGCCCCGGGCGGGTGCTGGACATCGGCTGCGGAGCGGGCGACACGCTCGCCGGCTGCGCACCCGGCAGCGTCGGCATCGACCACGACCCGCGCTCCGTCCACAAATGCCGGGCCCGCGGACTCACCGCCTACACCGCCGACGCCTTCCTCGAGAGCCCGCACGCCCGCCCCGGCGCCTTCGACGCACTGCTGTGCGCGCACGTCCTGGAGCATCTCGACGACGAACAGGTCGAGGGTCTGCTGCGGGCCTATCTCCCCTACGTCCGGCCGGGCGGCGGCATCCTGCTGATCACCCCGCAGGAGGCCGGACACCGCGCCGAGGCCGCCCCGGTCCGCTTCACCGACTTCCCCCTGCTGCGCGCCTTCGCCGAGTCGGCCGGACTGGCCGTACGGCGCACCTACTCCTACCCCTTGCCGCGCGCCGCCGGGAAACTGCTGCGGCGCAATGTGTTCGCGCTGGTGGGGCAGGTGCCCCGGTAGGGCGTACGGGCCGGGCCGGGGCGGCCGGCCCGGCCCGTACGCCCGTCGGTCAGCGCCCCGCCGTACGGGACTTCCGGCGGGCCGAGACGATCGCCCGGGTGACGACCGGCGGCAGCACATCCAGCGCGACCCGGCGCAGCACACTGCGCTGCGGGCGGGGCGCCGGACGGGCCGCGGGGCGCGCGGCGGCTGCCGCGGGCGCCTGAGCCGCCGGACGCTCGGCCGCACGGGCCGCGGCCTTCGGCCGGTGCCGGGAGACCGGCTGCGCGGGCTCCTTGGCGCCCTTGGCGCTCAGCCGGATCAGCGGGGCGTCATTGACGTACTGCACCTCGTGCCAGACGTCCTTACGGGACTGCAGCCACTCCAGCAGCGCCTTCTGCAGGGGCTCCGGATCGCCCCATGTCCCGTAGAACTTGGTACCGGTGATGCAGATGGGGCGCAGCCCCTCGTTGGCCACGGCCTGCCAGGTGGCCGCCGCCACCCCCGGGCAGTGCTCGGCCCGGTAGTCGTCCATG
The DNA here is from genome assembly GCF_055565615.1 of Streptomyces sp. NPDC028368. NCBI lineage: Bacteria > Bacillati > Actinomycetota > Actinomycetes > Kitasatosporales > Streptomycetaceae > Streptomyces > Streptomyces sp. NPDC028368. The sequence goes on from NZ_JBVHTY010000007.1 coordinate 49,713, forward strand.
ACCACAATGCCCTCGTCGGTGAGCAGCTCCCGCACCGCCAGGATGTCGCCGTGCACATGCTCGTACAGATGCGAGGCGTCGATATGCGCGAACCGCACCGTGCCGTCATCGACATGGTCACGGACGACGGAGCTCAGACCCTGCACGATGGTGGGCAGCTCATCGTGGAACGAGAGGTAGTTGGCCTCGAAGGCACGACGCGTCAAGGTCGCGTAGGACTTCTTCATCTCCTTGGAGTTGGAGACGTCCTCGGCAGGGGAATCGAAAAGATCGCAGACCGTGAAGCGCTCGTCGGCGCGCATCCGGGCACCGAGGAAAATGGCACTCTTGCCCATGAACGCGCCCAGTTCGAGCAGGTCGCCCGCGACGGACCGGTCCCGCTGATGCGCGAGGAACCAGTCGAACATCAGCTGGTCGGCGGTGAAGAACCAGCCCTTGACATCGGACAGTCGGGTGGGGCAGGGGAGTTGTTCGGCACTCTGGTCTGCGATGGGGGCAGTCATGTGCGGTCCGTCTCCAGACGGTCGGGAATCGATGGCGAGGTGCGACACGTGATGCGACACGTATAGGGATGCGTGGAGGTATGTGCCGGCTTGTTCTGCCGTGGATGTGATGCGGAGGAATCCGCTGTTACCGAAGCCTCAGCCGTGACCTTCAGCCGTGACCTTCAGTCCCGGCCGATGCTTCTGCTGTTGTAGATGCGGCCGACACCGGGGCCGGTTCCGCGTGGGCGCGGACCCGCGCAGGGCCCGGGGCGCCGCCGCCCGGCACCCGAAACGTCCGAGCGCGTCTACGCAGTGTCCACGACAAGACCCTGTCGCACCATGCGTTTCACGGCACTGACCGCCATCGGCCGCCATCGATCGTCATGGTAGGGGGAGAGAAGTGAACGGAAGGTGGCGCAGGCCACTCGCGGGCACCGCGGCACGACCCGGGGCCCGCGCCGCCGGCCCGCCTACTTCACTGCGCCGGCCATCACACCGGAGACGAACTGCCGCTGGAAGGCGAAAAAGACGATCAGCGGCACCACCATCGAGACAAACGCGCCCGGCGCCAGCACATCGATGTTGTTGCCGAACTGCCGCACCTCCTGCTGCAGGGCAACGGTGATCGGCGGACGGCCGCTGTCCGCGAAGATCAGCGCGATCAGCATGTCGTTCCACACCCACAGGAACTGGAAAATCCCCAGCGACGCGATCGCCGGCCCGCCCAGCGGCATCACCACCCGGGTGAACAGCCGCAGCTCACCCGCCCCGTCCAGCCGGGCCGCCTCCAACAGCTCGCGCGGGATCTCCGCGAAGAAGTTCCGCAGCAAAAACACCGCGAACGGCAGCCCGAACGCCGTATGGAAAAGGATCACCCCGGCCGTGGTCTCGAACAGCCCCACCGCACCGAACAGCTTCGCCACCGGGATCAGCGCCACCTGAACGGGCACCACCAGCAGCCCCACGACCACCATGAACCAGCCGTCGCGCCCGGGAAAGTCCATCCACGCAAACGCATAACCGGCCAGCGACCCGATGACCACCACCAGCACCGTGGCCGGCACCGTGATCGCCGCGGTGGTCAGCAGCGAGCCCATCACCTTCTCGTTGCCCAGCAGCTGGCTGTAATTGTCAAAGGTGATCTGGGCCGGCTTGCTGAAAACCTGCCACCAGCCCGACTCGGCGATCTGCTGCGGGCTGCGCAGCGACGACAGCAGCAGCCCGACGGTCGGCATCAGCCAGAAAAGCGCCACCAGGATCAGAAAGATCCGCAGCGCACCGCCGCCGGTCCGGGCCGCGATCCGCGTGCTCAGCGGCCGCCCGGCCCGTACGGCACGGCCCGCCGCCCCGGCCTCGGAGGCACCCTCGACAGTCGTCATCGCAGACGCTCCTTCCGGATGCGCCGGAGATTGACGTACATCACCGGCAGCACAAGCAGCAGCAGGAATACGGCGATCGCACTGCCCAGACCCTCGTCGACGTCCGTACCGAACGACGACTGGAACAGCTGGAGGGCGAGCACATTGGCGGAACGGATACTCGAACCCGGCGCGATGATGTAGACCAGATCGAAGATCTTCAACACATTGATCATGAGCGTGACCAGGACGACCACCAGAACGGGCGCCAGCAGCGGCACCGTGATCCGCCGGAAGACCTGCCACTCACCCGCCCCGTCCACCCGCGCCGCCTCCAACAGCTCGCGCGGCACCGCCGCCAGCCCCGCCGCGATCAGCACCATCGCGAAACCGGCCCACATCCACACATAAGAGCCGATGATGGCCGGGGTGACCAACGCCGGGCCGAGCCAGTCGACGCCGTTGTACGCCTCCGCGAAATTCGCCGCGGGCAGCCGCAGCCGGGCACCGTCGGCCTTCCCCGCAGGCAACGCGTACGTCCCGTCGGCCGCCGTCGTCGCCGAGGCGACCACCGCACCCCCCTTGACCGCCTCGACCGTCAGCCCCGCCAGCGCCTTCTCCCGGCCGTCGATGACATTCGGCCGGCCACCGCCACCGCGGGTGAAATCCAGCCAGACCGCGCCGGTGACCATCCCCGGCCGGGGCTTCGCGGCGGCCGCCGGCCGCGCATCCCGCACATCGCCCTGCTGTACGGCGACCAGCGGCAGATTCACCGCAGCCGCCGCACCACCGGCCCGCACCGCCGACCTGGTCGTGAACGCCCCGCCGCCCGACGGCCGCAGATCGCCGTTCGGCCGGGGCTTGGCGCCCGGGAACGGCGCGGGATCGGCGAACGTGTCATGCACACTCACCCACACCGCATTGGCCACGCCGCGCTCCGGATCCTGGTCGTAGACCAGCCGGAAAATGATGCCCGCCGCCAGCATGGAGATCGCCATCGGCATGAAAACGACCAGCTTGAACGCGGTGCCCCAGCTGATCCGCTCGGTGAGCACCGCGAAGATCAGCCCGAGAGCCGTGGAGACGGCCGGCGCGACCACAACCCAGATGACGTTGTTCTTCAGCGCCGTGCGGATGCCGTCGTCCGAGAACAACTCGCCGTAGTTGCCCAGCCCCACAAAGCCGTTACCGGACGCGTCGAACAGGCTGCGGTAGACGGAGAAGACGATGGGATAGACGACCAGCGCGCCCAGCAGCACCAGCGCGGGCAGCAGAAAGACCGCCGCGACCCAGGGCCGGGTGCCCATGACGCTCCTGCCGACGCCCCTGCGCTTCCTGGCAGCGGCGGTCTTGCTCGCGGCGGCTCGTAAGTCGCTCATCGTGACGGTCCCCCCGGTCCGGTCGAGGCGGTCGGCGTCCCTACCCGAACGATGTCGGTCAGCGCCCGCGCGATGTCGTTCACCGTCCGAACGATGTCGGTCAGCTCCCGAACTGCGTCGGCCGGCGCCTGAACTGTGCCGGTCAGTGCCTGAACTGCGTCGGTCAGTGCCCGAACTGTGCCGGTCAGTGCCCGAACGATTTCGCGGCGTCCTTCTCCAACTGCGCCTGCGTGCCCGCGACATCCTCGGGGTTCTTCAGAAAGTCCTGCAGGTCCTTCCACTCGCCCTGGCCCGGCTTGCCGCCGAAGGAGGCGGGCGCCTGGTCCGACATGTCGAAACGGAAGTCGTCGCCCGCCGCGATCAGCGCCCCCGCGATCTTGCGCATCACCCCATTGGCATACGCCGCCCGGTCCAGCTCCTTGTTCGGCGAGATGAACCCGCCCGCCTGCGCCCAGATCTTGGCCGCGTCCGTCGACGCCAGGAACGTCAGCAGCGCCTGCGAACCCTTGCTGTCCTTGAGCGCCACCGCCACATCGCCACCCGTCACCACGGGCGACCTGTCACCCACGGCCGGGAACGGGAAGACCTTGGCGTCCGTGCCGATCTTCGCCTTGGTCTGGGCGATGTTCGCCGCGGCGAAGTCGGCCGAGGAGACCATCGCGGCCTTCGGCGCGTCACCGCCGCTGAAGGTCTGCGTCACCGATGTGGGGAAATCCGTCTGCAGCGCCCCGGAATTGCCGCCGGACAGGAGATCCTTACGGCCGAAGAGCCGGCCGAGCGTGGTCAGCGCCTGCTTGACCGACGGATCCGTCCACTTGATCGCGTGCTGCGCCAGCTGGTCGTACTTCCGCGGCCCCGCCTGCGAGAGATAGACATTCTCGAACCAGTCGGTCAGCGTCCAGCCGTCCGAACCGCCGACCGAAACCGGCTCCACACCCGACTCGGAAATCGTCTGCGCCGCCTTCAGGAACTGCGGCCAGTTCTTGGGCTCCGTGGCGCCCGCATTGTCGAACGCCTTGGCGTTGTACCAGACCAGCGACTTGTTGCTGGCCTTGAAGTAGACCCCGTACTGCGTGCCCTTGTGGGCGCCCAGATCCTGCCAGCCCTTGGAGTAGTTCTTCGCGAGCTGCGCCTTCGCGGTGGCGCCGAGCGGCTTGAGCCAGCCCTTCCCGGCGAACTCGTTGAGCACACCCACCTGCTGGAGCATCGCGATGTCCGGCGGACCGCCACCGGCGATCTTCGAACCGATGAAACCGGCCATGTCGTCACCGCTGGGCACGAAATCGACCTTGGCCCCGGTGCGCTTCTCGAACTCGTCCAGCACCTTGACGAAGTTCTCCCGCTCGGGCCCCGTCCAGACCGCGGTGACCTGCAGCTTTTGCCCACTGAGCTGCGGGAGGCGGACGGTGGGGGCGGTGCTGCCGCCCTTACTCCCGCCGCTCGCGTCATCCTTGGTGCCGCCACACGCGGCCAGTACGAGGGCGAGCGCCGCGGCCGCCGCCAGTGCGGTCGTCGCGCGTCCAGCCCTGCGGTCGAATCGTGTGCGCATCCCCGTAGCCCCTTATCGCTGCGCCTGCCGTGCGTGCGGTGGTGCCGGTTGCGGTGGTGCTCTTCGCGGTGCCGTGCGTGCGGTGGTGTGCCGGTTGCGGTGGTGCGGTGGTGCTCTTCGCGGTGCTGTGCGTGCGCTGGGTGTGCCGGTTGCGGTGGTGCTCTTCGCGGTGCTGTGCGTGCGCTGGGTGTGCCGGTTGCGGTGGTGCCGGGACGGCTGCCGTGTGCGGCTGCCGATGTGCGGCGCATCTCCGCACCTACGCACCCTGCATCGGCGTACGCACCCTGCCTCGGCGTCTCGGCGCGACAGGTCGACGCCCTGCCGGTGTGCGACAGGTCTACGCCCTGGGCAGAGGGTCCGCAATACCGCGTTCCCCACCAACTCACCTTTTGTGATGGGGCTGTTACGGGCCGCCGCCCCGGGCTCACACCAGGGGCGGCGTGGTGGACGTCCCCAGGGACTGCGCGGCCCGCTCCAGGGCGCTGGCCAGGAGTGCCAGGTCCGTAGGGCCGTTGCCCAGCTCACGCAGCGGGCGCCGGGCCGGCGGGTCCCCCATCCGCTGCCACTCCAACGGCACGACCGTCGGCCGCAGCGTGGACGTACGGGGTATCCGGCCGGTCACCCGGCCCGCCTGGAACGGCGTGGAGGAGCCGTCCTCCGCCCGGTTCAGCCGCCCGCGGCCCGGCAGCACCGGCTCGGACGGCTCGGCAGGATCGGCCGGGACGCCCAACTGGATGCGCAGACCGGCCCGTTCGCCGGTCGCGGTCTCGCGCGTACGGTCCGGATGGCCGCTCGCCGCTATCAGATGGACGCCCAGCGCCGCGCCGTCCCGGGCGACCGCTTCCAGGGCCCGCACCACGGAACCGGCGGCCGGCCGGCCCGTACTGCCCAGGGCCGGGGCCACCAGCGCGTCGAAGTCGTCGACGAGCACGAACAGCCGTGGCATCGGCGGGACCTGGTTTTCCTCGGCGGGCGCCCCGCTGCGCGCTCGCAGCTGCAGTGTGCCCGTGGTCGACGGGTCCGCCGGTGTGCTGCTGCCTCCGTTTCGGCAACGATTACGGAGAGTGATTGGTTCCTGCGCTCCGTCACCGTCCTCCGTCGTGCGGCGCGGAGAGACGATCCGCGGCGCGGGGAGATGCTTGGCGCGCCATTCGGCGAACGGCGTGCCGCCCAGTATTTCCGCGCGCCGCTTCAGCTCGGAGGACAGCGCCTGCGCGAACTCCCGCATCCGGACCGGATCCGAGGCGGCCAGATACGTCGTGACATGCGGCAGATCCGTGCACACCCGCAGCCCCTCGCCGCGCTCGCTGCCGCCGCCGTCCACCAGGACCAGCGACAGCAGATCGGGGCGGTCCGCGGCGGCGAGCGAGGCGGCCAGTGAGCGCATCAGCTCGGTCTTGCCGGTGGCCGCCGCGCCCTCCAGGAGGAGGTGGGTGCCGTCGGCGACGAGGTCGGCGGCCAGCGGCCCGTGCGGGCCGGCGCCGAGCACCGCGGGGGTGCTGGGCCGGTCGGTGTCCAGGGCGGCGGCCCAGCGCGCCATCAGGGACGCGGGAGTGGCGCGGGCCAGCCCCAGCTCGTCCAGCAGCCGGGAGGAGTCGGGGAGCGGGACGGCCGTGCGGTGCACCCGATGGCCGCCGACCGTGGCTGTCGCATCGGCCTCGCGCAGCGGCGCCAGCGCGCGGGCGAACCGCTCGGCCCAGGCGGAGGAGACCGCGTCCACCGCGGCGACCGTGCCGTTCGGCCCGGAACCGGGCTGGACGACGCGCAGCGCCGTGGCCACATCGCCGCTGAGCACCGCCACCGCCCCGCACTCGCCGAACGCGGGCGACGCCACCCGGGCGGCCTCGTACGTCGCGGCCAAGGGGAAGGCGGGGGACGCGGCGGGCGTCTCCGCCAGACAGATCAGGTGGATGCCGGCCGACGGGCCGCCCGCCGCGAGCCGGGCCGCGGTCTCCCGCAGCTCCGACGAGCCGAGGTCGCCGTCCACGATCACGACCGTGTGCGGACCCCGGTGGCGGGCCGCGGCGGCGGCGACCTCGGCGCGGTCGGCGCTGGGCCAGTCGGTGCCGAGCGGGCCGTCGTCCAGGCGGCGCATCAGCTCGGCCGTACGGGCCGCGGCCTGCTCCTTGTCGTAGGCGAGCAGCAGCCGGCAGTCCTGGCCGTGCGCCGGGCGGACGTGCGGCAGCCAGCCGAGCCAGGACCAGTCGGCCACCCGCTCCTCGGTGCCGCGCCCCCGGTCCGTGGAGATCAGCACGATCTCGAGGGCGGAGGGGGAGTGCAGGGCGGCGAGCTGGGCCACGGCGGCGCGGGCCAGCCCGGCGAGTCTCTCGCGCGGCCCGGCCAGGCCCAGGGAGCCCGCCCGGCGCAGCTCGACGGTGACCGGCACGGCGGTCCGGCCGCCGCCCTTGCCGGCCGTCCCCAGCCGGACGGTGAGCGCGTCGGGGTGCTCCTGGCCGCGCTCCCACAGCCGGGGCCCCGGGCCGAGCGCCGTCAAGAGGACCGCGGCGGCATCCGGCCAGCGTTCGTGCGCGGCGCTCGCCCCGGCGGCCGGGTCGGCCGCCACGGAGCCCGGCCCGTACGCCTCGCCGGCCGGCGAGGCCGCCGGCCCGCTGCCGCTGCCCGGGGCCGGGAGCGCCCCGGCGTCGTCCGGCCCCTCCAGGGCGGGCCGGCCGGCGGCCAGTCGTCGCGCCCAGGCGCCGATGCCGCCGCGGCGGGCCGCCTTGGGGGATGCGGGGTCGGCGGGTGCCAGTTGCTGACGGCCGGCGTGGGTGCCGTCCTGGGGGCCGGGGGTGTAGGTCCGGGCGCCGTATTCCTGAGGGGCGTGGTCGCTTTGACAGGCGGGGGCGGCCGGGTGGCCCGCCCCGCCGGGTGGCGGCCCGTCGTCGTGCGGCGCCGTACCGCGCAGGGGCGTGTCCCGCCGCGCGGTGGCGCCCTGCGGAGCGCGGGCGGCGGGCGGCGGCGGGAAGGCGGGGGCGGCCGCGCTCCGGGCGCCGTAAGGGGCTTCCCGGGGGCCGGCCTCCCCCTGCCCGCCCGCAGGAGCGACAGCCGGAGAGACCCGCGCCGCACCGGTCGCGGCCCCCGGCGCGACCCGCAGATGCCCCTCGCCGTCGGGGGCGGCCGGCAGCGCCGGGTCCGGGGTGGCGGGGGAGGACTGCAGCCGGAGCGCGGATTCGCCGACCCGCAGCAGCGCGCCGGGCCGCAGCGGGGCGGGCTGTTCGCCCAGCTCGACGCCGTCGACGGCGGTGCCGTTGGTGGAGCGCAGGTCGGCGACGTACACCGAGCCGTCCGGCTCGACCGTCACTGCGCAGTGCAGCCGGGAGACGTCCGGGTCGTCCAGGGGGACGTCCGCGTCGGCGGAGCGGCCGATACGGATCTGGCCGCCGTGCAGCAGATGGACGCCACCGGCATCCGGCCCCGAGACGACGCGCAGCCGTGCGGAGCCGTGCGGCAGGCCGTGTGCCGGGGCGGGCCCGGGGCCCTGGAGGGCGAGTACCGCGCCGTCGATCAGCGGCGGCTCGCCGATCGCCGCGCGCTGGGGGTCGAGCCGCTCATTTCCCGCGTACAGCACCACGGGGCCGCTGCCGCCCGCACCGCCGCCCACATCCGCGCCCGAGCCGGCCACGGAGGCCGCGAGGGAGCCCGCCACCGACGCCAGGGCGGTCCCGGCAGGGGCCGTCACAAGCACGTCGCAGGCCCGTGTGGTGTGGCCGCTGCGCGGCCCGAGGACGGTCAGCCGGATCTGCATCGCCGTCAACGGTCCCTTCTGCCGGGAATCCGGCAGGGGCTCCGTCACCCCCCACCGCGCCCGAGCACGTCGGCACGTACAAGTCCCAAGTGCACGTCGCGACGGAGACCGCGCGCCCCCACCACCGCGTGCTGGGTGCATCCTCGCACCTGCCACTGACAACACGCCCGCCGACCGCCGCTTGGTGATCTTGATTGGTCTTCTAAGGGCGAAAAAGTGCCGGGTTGCGCGCGGTGAACGGCCTGATTTCGATCGCCGCGGTCAGCTGCCGGCGCGGCCGGGACCCTGCGCCGCCCCTCCCGCGCTTCCCCCGGCGGGCGTCCGATGGCAACCATCCGCCCCGAACGCGCGTCTTCCCCACAAGCCTCGTCCGGCGGCCGAGCCGTGGATTGTGCCCGACGGCCTACAGTGGGTCGGACGGGCCGCGAGCTGACCCAGCGGGCCAGGCAAGAGATCCCCACACGACCAGGGAGCGCATGACGTGCGGCCGGTAGGCAGCAAGTACCTGCTCGAGGAGCCGCTGGGACGCGGCGCCACGGGCACCGTCTGGCGTGCCCGCCAGCGGGAGGCGGCGGGCGCCGAGGCCGCCGTGGCCGGCGAGCCCGGCGAGACCGTCGCGATCAAGGTCCTCAAGGAGGAGCTGGCGAACGATGCGGATGTGGTGATGCGCTTCCTGCGGGAGCGCTCCGTCCTGCTGCGGCTCACCCACCCCAACATCGTCCGCACCCGCGACCTCGTCGTGGAGGGCGATCTGCTCGCCCTGGTCATGGACCTGGTCGACGGCCCCGACCTGCACCGCTACCTGCGAGACAACGGCCCCTTCAGCCCGGTGGCCGCCTCCCTGCTCACCGCGCAGATCGCCGACGCCCTGGCGGCCAGCCACGCCGACGGCGTCGTCCACCGCGACCTCAAGCCCGCCAACGTCCTGCTCGCCGGCTCCGACGGCAGCAGCGAGATGCACCCGATGCTGACCGACTTCGGCATCGCGCGCCTCGCCGACTCCCCGGGCCTGACCCGCACCCACGAATTCGTCGGCACCCCCGCCTATGTGGCGCCGGAGTCCGCCGAGGGCCGCCCGCAGACCTCCGCCGTGGACATCTACGGCGCCGGAATCCTGCTGTACGAGCTGGTCACCGGCCGTCCGCCGTTCGCCGGATCGACCGCCCTCGAGGTGCTGCACCGCCACCTGAGCGAGGAGCCGCGCCGCCCCAGCACGCTGCCCGAGCCGCTGTGGACGGTCATCGAACGCTGTCTGCGCAAGCGCCCCGAGGAGCGGCCGAGCGCCGAGAACCTCGCCCGTGCGCTGCGCACCGTGGCGGCCGGTGTCGGCGTGCACGCCACCCCGGCCGCGGCCGAGGCCGCACTCGGCGTCGCCGCGCTGCTCGCCCCCGACCCGGCGCCCGCCACGGTCCCCGGTACGGGCACCGGCGGTCCGGGCACCGGTGACGCCGACCCCACCCAGGTCCTCCCGTCCAACGCCGGCTCGTACGACCCGGCGGCGGCCACCAGCGTGCTGCCCTCCACCGGGGCAGCGGGCTATCCGGGAGGCCAAGGGGGCCAGGGCTACGGCCAGGGAGGCGCCGACCCCACGCGCGCGATGCCCCCGATGCCCATGGGTGCCCCCGCAGGCGGCCCCCAGGAGCCCGAGGGACCGCATCCCTGGGAGTCCCAGCTGCGCGCCGCCCGCGACCGCAACGAACAGACCCAGGTGCAGTACCTGGACCCGGGCGACGACCCGCTGCGCCGCCGCCCCCAGCGCCGCCCGGCGGACCCCCAGCAGCCCCCGCCGCCGCAGTACCGCCGGCAGGAGCCGCCGCCGTACGCCCAGCAGCAGCGCCCGGCCCCGCAGCGGCGCCAGGAGCCGCCGCCGGAGCGATACGAGCCGCAGCGCCGGCCCGACCCGGAGCCCCGGCCCCGCCGCGAGCCGCGCCCGCGCAGCGCCAATCCGATGAAGATTCCCGGCCTGGGCTGCCTCAAGGGCTGCCTGTTCGCCCTGCTCATACTGTTCGTCGCGAGCTGGCTGATCTGGGAGCTGACCCCGCTCCAGGAGTGGATCGGTACCACCAAGGGCTTCTTCGCCCAGATCGGGGACATCTTCACGACCGTGAAGAACTTCGTCGACGGACTGGGCAACAGCAGCGGGACCTGACCCGGCTCCGGTCCCGGCCCGGCCCTGCCGTTGCCCACCTTGGGGATTTGTCGACTTCTGACGGGCAATTTCGCGCACAGAAGTGAAGGTTGCGGCTGTCGGGGGCACTGAACCCCTTGGCACCCGCGTAGCTTTGACGCCAACTTCAGTCCCCGCAGGACGCTCGGGGGCCCGACACGTCGGAGCAGTTTTGGCACGGAAGATCGGCAGCCGGTACACCGCTCACCAGATCCTGGGACGCGGCAGTGCCGGCACGGTATGGCTGGGCGAGGGTCCCGAAGGGGCCGTGGCCATCAAGCTGTTGCGTGAGGATCTCGCCTCCGACCAGGAGCTCGTCGGCCGCTTCGTGCAGGAGCGTACGGCGCTGCTGAGCCTGGAACACCCGCATGTCGTCGGCGTCCGCGATCTCGTCGTCGACGGCAACGACCTGGCGCTGGTCATGGACCTCGTACGGGGTACGGACCTGCGCACCCGCCTGGAGCGCGAGCGCCGGCTGGCCCCGGAGGCCGCCGTCGCCATCGCCGCCGACGTCGCCGACGGCCTCGCCGCCGCGCACGCCGCCCGGATCGTGCACCGCGACGTCAAGCCCGAGAACGTCCTCCTGGACATGCAGGGCGCCCTCGGCCCCGGTGGCGCGCACCCCGCGCTGCTCACCGACTTCGGCATCGCCCGCCTGGTGGACCTGCCGCGCAGAACCCTCCCCCAGCCGCCGGCCGGGGGGACCCCCGTCTCGCTTCGCTCGACCAAGGTCATCGGCACCCCCGACTACCTCGCCCCCGAGATCATCGAAGGCCTCCCGCCGCGCGCCTCCGTCGACGTCTACGCCCTGGCGACCGTCCTGTACGAGCTGCTCGCCGGCTTCACCCCGTTCGGCGGCGGGCACCCCGGGGCCGTACTGCGCCGCCATGTCACCGAGAGCGTCGCCCCCCTGCCCGGCATCCCCGACGAACTGTGGCAGCTGCTGCTCCAGTGCCTGGCCAAGGCGCCCGCCTCCCGGCTGCGCGCCCCCGAGCTGGCCGCCCGGCTGCGCGAGCTGCTCCCGGGCCTGGCCGGCATTCCGCCGCTGGACATCGACGAGCCCGACAGCGAACAGCCGGAGGACGACCCGGAGGGCGCGGCCGCCACCGGGGCCCGCGACTACCCGCAGGCCGCCCAAGCCGAGGACACCCCGCCGCGCGGCGCCGTCCCGCTGGTCCAGGGCGCCGCGCCGGACTCCAACCGGGACACCCACACCAGCATGCGGGTCCCCGGCCCGGACGAGCTCGCGGGCGGCGCCCACGGCACCGCCCGTACGCCCAGGGTCGCCGGCGAGCGGCGGGCCGGCTCGGCCCGGCACCGCTCCTCCGCGGAGGCGCTGCGCCGCCGCCGGATCAAACTCGGCGCGGTCGCCGCCGCGGTGCTCGCCGCGGCCGGCCTCGGCGGCTGGCTGGCCTCGGGCGACGACGAGCCGGGCGACGCCGGTCCGGGCATCCACCAGCCGGCCCCCGACGCCCCCTGAGCCCCACCGGCCCCGCCCGGCCCCCGTTCGCCGGGCCCCGGGCGGGGCCGAGCCACACCGGCCGCGACACACTGTCGGCGGTAGCCGTTAGGCTGGGTGCGTGGCAGTCGTCGATGTATCCGAAGAGCTGAAGTCCCTCTCCTCGACCATGGGGTCGATCGAGGCCGTCCTGGACCTCGACAAGATGAGGGCCGATATCGCCGTGCTCGAGGAGCAGGCCGCGGCGCCGTCCCTGTGGGACGACGTGGAGAACGCACAGAAGATCACCAGCCAGCTGTCCTACCTCCAGGGCCAGCTGCGCCGGGCCGAGGAGCTGCGCGGCCGGGTCGACGACGTCGAGGTGCTCTTCGAGCTGGCCGAGGCCGAGGACGACGAGGACGCCCGAGGCGAGGCCGAGGCGGAGCTGGCGTCCGTCCGCAAGGCGGTGGACGAGCTCGAGGTGCGCACGCTGCTGTCGGGCGAGTACGACGCCCGCGAGGCGCTGGTCAACATCCGCGCCGAGGCCGGTGGCGTGGACGCCGCCGACTTCGCCGAGAAGCTCCAGCGGATGTATCTGCGCTGGGCCGAGCGCCACGGCTACAAGACCGAGCTGTACGAGACCTCGTACGCCGAAGAGGCCGGCATCAAGTCGACGACCTTCGCCGTCCAGATTCCGTACGCCTACGGCACCCTCTCGGTCGAGCAGGGCACGCACCGCCTGGTGCGTATCTCGCCGTTCGACAACCAGGGCCGCCGCCAGACCTCCTTCGCGGGCGTCGAGGTGCTGCCGGTCGTCGAGAAGACCGACCACGTCGAGATCGACGACTCGGACCTGCGGGTGGACGTCTACCGCTCCTCCGGCCCCGGTGGCCAGGGCGTCAACACCACGGACTCCGCGGTCCGTCTGACGCACCTCCCCACCGGCATCGTCGTCTCCTGCCAGAACGAACGCTCGCAGATCCAGAACAAGGCCTCCGCGATGAACGTCCTCCAGGCCAAGCTCCTTGAGCGCCGCCGCCAGGAGGAGCAGGCCAAGATGGACGCCCTCAAGGGCGACGGCGGCAACTCCTGGGGCAACCAGATGCGTTCGTACGTCCTGCACCCGTACCAGATGGTCAAGGACCTGCGTACCGAGTTCGAGGTCGGCAACCCCAGCTCCGTCCTGGACGGCGACATCGACGGCTTCCTGGAGGCCGGCATCCGCTGGCGCAAGCAGCAGGAGAAGTAGCCGCTTCGGCCCTTTTGCGACCCGGACAACTGCCTCCCTCGGGGAGGCAGTTGTTTTTCGCTTCAGCGGTTTGGTCACAGTCGTATGTCCATGTACCGCCCAACTCTCAGCAATTCGGGCATCGGGCCTTTATTCGACCTTGACGATGTTGGCGGAACTGGGAAGGGTGGGCGCGGCATGCGTATGTCTGGGGCGCGTGTATGAACGGGGAGATGAGTGGCCTGCCCGCTGTACGGGCCGTGACTCGGGTACCCCCATCGGCTAGTCGCCCCGTACAGCGTTGCTCCAATGACGAGTTCAGCTACTGGGGGTAGCAGTACATGACGAAGAAGACGCGGCTGCGCGTAGCGCGCATTGCGGCGGGTGCGGTGATCGCGGCGGGTGCGTCGCTCACCGCGGCCGGCGCCGCCTCTGCGGCCGAAACCGGCCAGAACCAGAGTGCCGGTGACAACTGCAGCCCGCTCGACCCGCTGCACTGGTTCTGCGACGAGACTGGCGGTGGCGACTCCACCGGAGGCTCCACCGGCGGCGACTCCACCGGTGGCGACACCGGCGGTGACGACTCGACCGGCGGCGCGCTCGGCGGTCTGGTCGACGGCGGCCAGTCCGGCGGCCAGGACACCGGCGGCACCGACACCGGCGGCACCGACACGGGTGGCACCGACACGGGTGGCACCGACACGGGTGGCACCGACACGGGTGGCACCGACAACGGCGGCACCGACAACGGCGGCCAGGACAATGGCGGCCAGGACGGCGGCCACGACAACGGTGGCCAGAACGGCGGCCAGAACAGCGGCGGCCAGAACGGCGGCCAGGACACCGGCGGTCACAGCACCGGCGGCCAGAACACCGGTGGCCAGAATGGTGGCCAGAACAGCGGCGGCCAGAACGGCGGCCAGAACAGCGGCGGCCAGGGCACCGGCGGTCACACCACCGGCGGCGGCAACGGTGGTGGCGACAGCACCGGCACCGGCACCGACAACGAAGGCTCCAAGCCGATCGAGCAGCCGGGCCAGGGCAAGGAGGGGATGTCCGACACCCCCGGTCAGCCCAAGCAGCAGGCCAAGGGCGGAGAGCTGGCCGAGACCGGTTCCTCCGGCACGACCTTCCTGCTGATCGGCGCGGCAACCATGATCGCGGGCGGTGTCGGCTTCCGCCTGCTGCCCCGTCTGATCAACAAGAACGGTGGCGGCGCGGCCGCGGCCTGACGCTGACACGGCAGACAACGAAGGGCCCGGAGTGCAGCCAGCACTCCGGGCCCTTCGGGCGTTCTCGGAAGCACACCGCTCTCGCATCGGTACGCACATGGGTGATCACACTCGGTGACGTAACGCAACCCGGCCCGCCGCCCCTGTGGCGCCCCGTCCCCGCCGCCGCGCACCCGCCCTCAGGCGGCCCGTATGGCCCAGACGGCCCGGATGGCTCAGACGGCCTGGTGGAGCAGCACCGCGACCGCGATCAGCGCGATCAGCAGGGCCGCCAGAGCCACGGGGCTGAGCTGGCCGAATATGCTGTCTTGCTGCTGAAGCCGTTCCCGGCTCGCCCGGCACACAGGGCAGCGGCCCTCACTCACAGGGGCCGCGCAATTGGCGCACACCAATCGGTCGTACGTCATGCGACCTCCTTCTTCACTGCGCCAACGCACCGGAGGGCGCATTGGTTCCCCCTACCACTGTGCCAGCTTCCCGGCGGAACGGCGCGCCCCGCGGAATGCCGCTCCTCCTGCCTGCCCAGATGCCGAGAATGTCCGGCTAGATGCCGTGAATAAACGCACCAACCCCCTACGGCGACTGCGCCGCATCACGAGGTTCGCGTATGGTCACGCACACCGACGGGAGCCGCAACACGGCAACCCGTGCCCCTACCCAGGTCGACCGTGGTGCATCAGTGATCCGATTCGACAACGTCTCCAAGACCTACCCGAAGCAGAACCGCCCCGCACTCAGGGATGTCTCCCTGGAGATCGAGCGCGGCGAGTTCGTCTTCCTGGTGGGCTCCTCGGGCTCCGGTAAGTCCACCTTCCTGCGCCTGCTCCTGCGCGAGGAGCGCGCCAGCCATGGCGCCGTGCACGTACTGGGGAAGGACCTCGCGAAGCTGTCCAACTGGAAGGTGCCGCAGATGCGGCGCCAGGTGGGCACCGTCTTCCAGGACTTCCGGCTGCTCCCCAACAAGACGGTGGGGCAGAACGTTGCCTTCGCCCTCGAGGTCATCGGCAAACCGCGCGGACAGATCCGCAAGACGGTGCCCGAAGTCCTCGAACTCGTCGGCCTCGGCGGCAAAGAGGACCGTATGCCCGGTGAGCTCTCCGGCGGTGAGCAGCAGCGCGTCGCCATCGCGCGGGCCTTCGTCAACCGCCCGATGCTGCTCATCGCGGACGAGCCCACCGGAAACCTCGACCCGCAGACCTCCGTCGGCATCATGAAACTGCTGGACCGGATCAACCGGACCGGTACGACGGTGGTCATGGCCACCCACGACCAGCAGATCGTCGACCAGATGCGCAAGCGGGTCATGGAACTCGAGAAGGGCCGGCTCGTACGCGACCAGTCGCGCGGCGTGTACGGCTACCAGCACTGAAAGGACGCCATGCGCGCCCAGTTCGTCCTGTCGGAGATCGGCGTCGGTCTCCGCCGTAACCTCACGATGACCGTCGCCGTCATCGTCTCCGTAGCCCTGTCACTGGGCCTGTTCGGCGCCTCGCTGCTGATGCGCGACCAGGTCAGCACGATGAAGGGCTACTGGTACGACAAGGTCAACGTCTCCATCTTCTTCTGCAACAAGAACGACGCCGACACGGGTGCCAACTGCGCCAAGGGCGCCGCCACCCAGCAGCAGAAGGACGACATACTGGCCGAGCTGCACAAGCTGCCGATCGTGCAGAACGTGCAGCACGAGACCAGCGACCAGGCCTATACGCACTACAAGGAGCAGTTCGGCGACACGCCCGTCGCCGGGCTGGTCACGCCCGACCAGCTGCCGGAGTCCTTCCGGGTCAAGCTCAAGGACCCCACGAAGTACGACGTCATCAAGTCGGCGTTCTCCGAGCGGCCCGGCGTCCAGGAGGTGCAGGACCAACGCGACACCGTTGAGCCGCTGTTCAACCTCCTCAACGGCATGAATATCGCCGCGCTGTGCGTGATGGGGCTGATGCTCGTCGTTGCCCTGATGCTGATCGTCAACACCGTCCGGGTGTCGGCGTTCAGCAGGCGGCGGGAGACCGGGATCATGCGCCTGGTGGGCGCGTCCAGCTTCTACATCCAGATGCCCTTCATCCTGGAGGCCGCCATCGCGGGCCTGCTCGGCGCCGCCTTCGCGTGTGTGCTGATCGTCGGCGGCAAGGCCGTCCTCATCAACAACTGGCTGGCACAGAAGATCCAGGTGATCAACTTCATCGGCTGGGACTCGGTGGCACAGGTACTGCCGCTGGTCTTGCTGATCGGGCTGCTGATGCCCGCGCTCGCCGCGTTCTTCGCGCTGCGCAAGTACCTCAAGGTGTGAGCTTTGCCAAGGGGCGCCGTACGGTCAACTCGCCGTACGGCGCCCCTTTGTCGCCTAGACTCACCGGCATGTCGGGCCCGTGTTCGTACGACCGGCCCCGCCGCATTCGCCGCGGGGCAGCCCTGACGTTGATCTTCGCGAGTGTGCTCGCCACCGGGGTGGCGACCGGCACGTGGAGCGACCGGGCCGAGGGCGCCGTGGAGCGACCCGGCGCCGCCCGTCCGTTCACCGCCGCGGACCGCCCCCGCAGCCATACCGCTGACCGCGCGGCCGTCGAACGCGCCGCGGCCAAGGCCATGGAGGACGGCAAGTCCGGCTCACAGGCCGCCGCCGACGTCGTCAGCCGCAGCGGCGACCGCTGGTCGACGATCTACACCCCCGGCGAGTTCAAGGACTTCCAGCAGCAGTTGAACGGCTCCTACGTCGGCGTCGGCCTGTGGGTACGGCAGGCCGACGGCGGCCGGATCCAGGTCTCCCTGGTCCAGCCCGGCAGCCCCGCCGCGCGGGCCGGGATCGCCGTCGGCGACGGGCTGCGCGCCATCGACGGCCGGGCCGTCCAGGGCAGGCCCGTCACCGAGATCGTCGCCCGGCTGCGCGGCGAGCCCGCCCAGGGCGCCGGCACCCCCGTGGAGCTGGACCTGCGGCGTGGCACCCGCCACTGGAGCACGACCCTGCACCGCACCCGCCTGAGAACCCAGAACGTCACCGTCGGCCGGCCGGCCGGTCCGCACGGCCCGACCCGCATCAAGGTCGCCGCGTTCTCCCAGGGCACCGGCGAAGCGGTCCGCCGGGCGGTGCGCCGCGTCTCCCCGCACCGCGGCCTGCTCCTCGATCTGCGCGGCAACACCGGCGGCCTGGTTACCGAGGCCGTCTCCTCCGCTTCCGCCTTCCTGGACGGCGGCCTGGTCGCCACGTACGACGTCCGCGGCAGCCAGCGCGCCCTCTATGCCGACCGCGGCGGAAACACCCGCATCCCCCTCGTCGTCCTCGTCGACGGCGGCACGATGAGCGCCGGTGAACTGCTGGCCGGTGCCCTCCAGGACCGGGGCCGGGCGATCGTCGTCGGCTCACCGACTTTCGGCAAGGGCTCCGTCCAGATGCCCAGCCGGCTCCCCGACGGCTCGGTCGCCGAACTCACCGTCGGCCACTACCGCACCCCCTCGGGCCGCGCCGTCGACGGCCAGGGCATCACCCCCGACCTGGTGGCCGAGGACGGCGCGGAAAAACGGGCCCGCACAGTATTGAGTGGCCTCGGCACCGGGGCGTAGTGCGAAAATGGCCGCACTATGGCTAAGCAAAAGGGCAAGGACAAGGATCCCGGGCGCAAGCTCGTGGCGCAGAACAAGAAGGCGCGGCACGACTACCACATTCTGGACACCTATGAGTGTGGCCTGGTGCTGACCGGCACCGAGGTGAAGTCACTGCGGCAGGGCAGGGCGTCGCTGGTGGACGGATTCGTCCAGATCGACCGCAATGAGGCGTGGCTGCACAACGTCCACATCCCCGAATACGCCCAGGGGACCTGGACCAACCACAGCGCCCGCCGTAAGCGGAAGCTGCTGCTGCACCGCGTCGAGATCGACAAGCTGGAATCCAAGACCCAGGAGAGCGGCCACACGATCGTGCCGCTGGTCCTCTACTTCAAGGACGGCCGGGCCAAGGTCGAGATCGCACTGGCCAGGGGCAAGAAGGAATACGACAAGCGCCAGACCCTCCGCGAACAGCAGGACCGCCGCGAGTCGGACCGTGCCGTCTCCGCGGCCCGCCGACGCCAGCGGGCGTGACCCGCCGATGGGCCTGACCGGCCGGCCCTGGCGGGCGGCGCTGCGACGGTGCTGGAACGGCCCGGTGATGGCCCAGCGACGGCCCAGCGACGGCCCAGTGATGGTCCTGCCGGGAATACGCTGGCAACGCCCTGCGTTCTTCCCGTACGATGGCTTCGCACCCTACGAGGTGCAGGCATCACCCGGTAACAACTGGTATCGCCCGGTAGGCCGCTGTGTAGGTATAGGCGGCGCTATATAGGCGATATCGCTTGCTATCACCTTGATAAAACAACATGGGGATGATCGGTTTCGACAGCGGATGTCGAATCAGGGGAAGCGAGTCGAGGAAGCGGCAATGATCTCGTTAACCATATGTCGCAAACAATAATCGCCAATACCAAGCGCGATTCCTTCGCCCTCGCTGCCTAAGTAGCGACTTGCGAAGTGTCAGCCCGGGGCTGTTCCCGACCCGGATCCTGGCATCAGCTAGGGGACTAAACTTCTGATCCCGGTCACGGGGTTCAGGAGGAAATCAAACAGTGGCTGAGCCCGTCGGAGACTTGTTCGCGTGATCTCCGGGGCTGAGAAAATCGCAGCGAACTGCACTCGGAGAAGCCCTGATGCTGCACCGTTGGACGCGGGTTCGATTCCCGCCATCTCCACTCATCCCATGTAAGCCGCTGCCCCGCGAGATCCTCGCGGGGCAGCGGCTTTTTGTTTGCCTCGACGCAGCTCGACGGCTCGGCGGTGTCAACCCTGGGGTTGAGACCTCTGGGTTGATGTGCCCGACCGGGACTTCCCTCACACTGAGTTACATGATCGAGCTGAGAGAGTACGGAAAGTCATCAAGCCTTGCGGTCGGTTTTGGCGTGGGCCTCGGCCTGGCCGGCGCCGGGAGTCTGGTCGCGCAGCCGGGCGGCTGTGCTGGTCAGGGCGAATGCAGCGCCGGTACGTCGCCACAACCTCCGTGGCTCCGTTCCCAGTCCTGGTCCACGTCCTGTTCCACCTCCTGGTCCACGCCCTGTCCCGCGTGCTGTTTCATGACGGGCCACCCGGAGACGCGACCGAGAGCCGGGCCCCGACGGGATGTGCGCCGTGCGCATTCGGCGAATTTCTGGCAGCGAACGCGAGCATGTTTCCACCCTCTTCGATATCGGGCGTCGATACCGGGCGTCGATACCGGGCGTCGATATCTGATGTCGATATCTGATGTCGATATCGGGCGAATGAAGGGGATTCCCCAGTGGGTCACCCCGGAAAGTCCGCAGCCATCGGATGCAGTGCCGCGTAACTGCCGGGAAGCGCGGGGTGTGGTGCTTGCCCCTGGAGGTGGACTGTGAGGCCTGGCTGGACGCTTTGGGTCACTCTCCTCCATCTGCATCCCGATCTCCTGCATCACGACGAGCGCGGATGGCGACGGTGGGACACGGAGTTTCCTGACTCCCGGAGCATCGGGCTGTTCGTGCTGATCGTGCTGGTGTGCGGGCGTCCTTCTCGATGGCCGCGTTTCGCGTGGTTGGTCAGCCGATGCTGATTGACAGCGGCGGGGCCGATCGGCGCGGGGTTCTGCGTGGCGGCAGGGAACGGAGAGGGCCGTGCCGGCGGCGGGGGACGGCTGCCGGCAGTCATGAGGGCGGGCTGGGGAGTTGGTGTCCGAGCTGTGTCACGGGGCGGGGACCGGGAGAGCGAGGGAGGGGGCGGTTGGGTGCGGCCGGCGGCCGGCGGCCGATGGGCGGGAGGCGGTGGCGGTTCGGAGTGGAGGGAAGAGGTGTACGGAATCGGTCAGGTGGGGTCGGTGAGGCTGGTCGGGTGATGAGGGCGGGTGGTGAGCAGGGTGGCGGTGAGGGCGAGGGCGGCGGCTGTGGCGGGTACCGCGTAGGCGAGGCCCAGGCCTAGAGCGGGAACGGGGCCCTGGTCCGGTGCGGAGAGGTGGTCCACGGTCCAGCCGCCTGCTGCCGAACCGGCGGCGATTCCGCTCAGCAGGGCTGTGACGGCCAGGGTCATACCTTCGTTCAACCGGGCTGCTGGGGTGTGGGATTGGATCAGGCCCATGCCGGTGGCCATGGTCGGAGCGGTGGCCATCCCCGCCAGTAGGAGGGCGCAGGTCAGCGTTGTCAGGCTTCCCGTCGAGGCGGCGAGAAGGGGGAGCAGCATCAGGGCTGCCATGGCGCCGACACAGCCGAGGAAGCGGCGTGCGGGTTGCCCGGTCGGGCGGAGCAGGCCGTAAAGGAGGCCCGCGGCGCAGGAGCCGGCCGCCTGGAGGGCGAGCATGCCGCCCGCCGCGGTCCGGGCGCCGTGGTGGTCGGCGTAGGCGATGGTGACGACCTCCAGGGAGCCGAAGATCGCGCCGGTGGCGAGGAAGGTGAGGAGGAGAGGCGGCAGGCCGGGCAGGCGGAGCAGGGAACGGGCGCGGGGGGTGGTGGGGGCGGGCGTTGCGGTGGTGGCGGTGGTGGTGGTGGTGGAGACGGGCGCGGTGGCGGTGGGGGTGGGCGAGGGGGAGGGGGAAGGGGAGACCGGGTGGTGGAGGGCGCGGTTGGCGATGGGGGGCTCCGTCTTGCGCTGAGCTGTGAAGAGCAGGACGCCAGTGAGGAGGAGTGTCGCCGCTATTGCGGTGCCGGCCTCCGGGAAGAGGGTGGTGCACAGGAAGGTGGCGAGGACGGGGCCGAGCATGAAGCAGAGTTCGTCTGCGGACTGTTCGAAGGAGTTGGCGGTGTGCAGGGCGGCGGGGTCGTCGCGGAAGAGGTGGACCCAGCGGGCGCGGGACATTCCGCCGGTGTTGGGGGTGGTGGCGGTGGCGGCGTACGAGGCGAAGAGGGTCCAGGTGGGCGCTCCGTAGTGGACGCAGAGGAGGAGGGAGAGGGAGCCGAGTACGGCTAGGGCGGTGGCCGGGACGGCGATGCGGGCTTGGCCGTGCCGGTCGATCAGGCGGGCGGTCAGCGGGCCGACCAGCGCCGTTGCCGCCAGGCCGGTCGCGGTGACGGCTCCGGCCAGCGCGTAGGAGCCGCGTGATCCGGCGATCATCAGGACTGCGCTGACGCTGAGCATTCCCATCGGGAGGCGGGCCAGCAGGTTGGCGGCGGTGAAGGCGCGGGTGCCGGGGTGAGAGAACAGCCGGCGGTACGGGGCGAGGGGACGGAAGCGGGCCGGGCGGCGGCGGACGGCGTCGCCGAGGGGTGGTTCGGGGGCGGTGGGCTGAGCCTGGCTGTCGGTGGGCTGAGCCTGGCTGTTCGGGGGCGGCGTGGGGGAGAGGGGCTGGGCCTCGCCGGCTGGGGGCGGTGCGAGGTCGACGGGCTGAGGCCGACTGTCGGGCTGAGGCCAGCTGTCGGGGGGCGGTGCGGGAGTGGGGGGCTGCGCCTCGTTGGTTGTGGGCCGTGCGGAAGCCGTGAGGCGTGGGGGAGTGGCGGGCGGTGCGCTCTCTGCGGGCCGTGCGGGAGCCGTGGGGCGTGCCCTGACGGTCCGTCGTGCAGGGGTAGTTGGCCGTACCGGAGGAGCAGTTACCGGGCGGGAGGCGAGGAAGAGGATCATGTCTCTACGGTCGTGGGCCGGCCCCGGTGGCGTCCAACACCTGGTCGGCGGCCATTCACGCGGCTGGGTTGTTAATGGGTGGTGTGGCTGGGAGGCTGACGCGATGCCGTACGACATAGAGCCTCGGCTGCTGCGGGCGTTCGTCACCGTTGCCGATGAGCTCCACTTCACCCGGGCCGCGGCCCGCCTCTACGTCGCCCAGCAGGCGCTAAGCCGCGATATCCGGCGCCTGGAGCGGGAGTTGGGTGCCGATCTGTTCGTTCGGACCACGCGGCAGGTGGCGCTGACGGCGGAGGGTGAGCGGCTGCTCCCGTATGCGCGGCGGGTGTTGAGTGCGCACGATGAGCTGGTCGCCGCGTTCCGGGGAGCCGGCGAGCGGCCGCTGCTGGTGGATGTCGCGGTGCCGATCGGGACGGCGTACCGGGTGCTGGAGGAGGCACGGGAGCGGGTGCCGGAGAGCTGTGAGCTGGTTGCCCGTTTTCACAGTGGCCTGGCAGGGGCGGCGGGGGAGCTGGCGGCGGGGCGGCTGGATGTGTCCTTCGGCCGGTTCGCGGGGCTGCCGGCCGGGGTGCGGGCCGGGCTCGCGCATCAGCCCGTACGGCTGGAGCCGATGACGGTGCTGCTGCGCGAGGACCATCCGTTGGCCGCGCGGCCCGCCGTACCGCTCGCGGAGCTGGCCGGCGAGACGCTCTACGCGGGCGACGGGAATGCGCAGACGGCCGAGTGGACGGACCTGGCGGCGCGGTTGTTCGACGGGCGGGGGATCGCGATGGCCGCGCCGTTCCCGGAGATCGAGGGGTCGGAGGAATTTGTGCGGGTGGTACGGAAGCGGGGGTGGTCGGTGCTGGCGAGTGTGGAGTTCATGGCGGTGCCGGGCATGGTGTTGCGGCCGCTCGTCGATCCGGTCCCGTTGTCGCCGGTGTCGATGGTGTGGCGGCGGGGGCTGCGCCATCCCGGGCTGGAGGCGTTGCGGGCGGTCGCCAGGGAACTCGGCGAGCGGGACGGGTGGTTGTCGTTGCCGGGGGAGGGGTGGTGGCTCCCGGAGGACGACGCCGAGGTGATGAAGGTGAAGGTGAAGGGGGCCATGGGGGGAGGGGAGTGAGGGGGCGACGGGGGGATGGGGTGACGGGGCGTGTGCCCGGCGTGCGCAGAGAAACTCGGATGCGCGAGAAAGCTCGGGGTGCGCGGGAAACGCGGGACGCGCGGGCAACTAGGGGTGCGCAGGCAACCCGCGGCGCGTGAAACCCTTCCTTCATTGCAGGGAACCGTGTCCGATACGAATCAGGGGGAGTCGTGCGGCGACGCTCACTTCTCGCGGCGACCACGGCCGCGTTCATTTTGACCGCCACCCTCGGCCTGGCCTTGGTCGGCTGCGGCTCCGCCCGGATGGCGGCCCTGCACGCCAACTGCACGACGAACAGCCTGCGGTGGAAGCTCACCGTGCTGAAGAAGGTGCCGCGCAGTATGCATCGCCAGGCCCGGCTGTCGGTGGTCAACAAGAGTTCGCAGCCCTGCGTCTTTCACGGTTTCCCGGTGGTCCAGGTGCATGTCGGCAAGGGGCCGGAGTCCGACGGGAAGGGTGAGGGCCCGGCCATGCCGATCGACCTGCGGCGCGGCGGCACGGTGACGACGAGCCTGAGCTACCGGGATGCGTACCAGGGCCGGCCGACCGAGGCCTGCCTGGTCAGCAACGGTGAGGCCGTGGTCGCCGCCCCGCGCGACACCGCCGGCCGGGCCATAACGGTCCGGGACGAGAGGGGCAAGCGGTCCCGGATGAGTGTCTGCGAGAACACGATCTGGATGAGCCCGCCGCACGAGGTGGCCGAGTAGCGCACCGAGGCCGCAGCGCACCGATCACCACCACACCGATCACCACCACACCGATCACCACCACACCGAGCGGCAGCGCACCGAGCGGCGCGCCGGGTCCCCTCCTTCCCCCCCCTCGCCACGTTCCTTCCTCCCCTCACCACCCTCCGCCCCACCCCGTGAGTGCAAGGTTTCGTCGGCGTCACCGGGCGGCATCGGGTGGAAACCCGCCGTCCCTAGCTTCGTGGCACAGGAGCCAACGAGCTTTGGGAGGCGGGATGACGGCCGAGGCAGGCACGGATTCGGGTGGCGGCGCCCGTAGCGGGAGTCGTACGCGCAGGGGCGGGCGGTGGATCGAGCGGTGGGATCCGGAGGATGCGGGATTCTGGGCGGAGTCGGGGGAGCGGATTGCGCGGCGGAATCTGATCTTCTCCGTGGTTTCCGAGCACATCGGGTTCTCCATCTGGAGCCTGTGGTCGGTGATGGTGCTGTTCATGGGGCCGGAGTACGGGGTGGATCCGGCCGGGAAGTTCTTCCTCGTGGCGATGCCGACGCTGGTGGGCGGCGTGCTGCGGGTGCCGTACACCTTTGCGGTGGCGCGGTTCGGGGGACGTAACTGGACGGTGTTCAGCGCGCTGTTGCTGCTGGTGCCGACGGGCGCGGCGGCGGTGGTGATGACGCCGGGGACGTCGTACGGCACCTTTCTCGTGGTGGCGGCGCTGGCGGGTGTGGGCGGCGGGAATTTCGCTTCGTCCATGACCAACATCAACTCCTTTTATCCGCTGCGGAAGAAGGGGTGGGCGCTGGGGCTGAATGCCGGCGGCGGGAATATCGGGGTGCCGGTGATCCAGCTTCTGGCGTTGCTGGTGATCGGTACGGCGGGCGCCGCGCAGCCGCGGATCGTGCTGGCGGTGTATGTGCCGCTGATCGTGGCCGCGGCGGTGCTGGCGGCGCTGTTCATGGACAATCTCGGGCCGGTGACGAATGACACCGGGGCGGCCGTGGACGCGGCCAAGGAGCGGCACACGTGGGTGATGGCGCTGCTGTATGTCGGCACCTTCGGGTCGTTCATCGGCTACAGCTTCGCGTTCGGGCTCGTCCTGCAGAATCAGTTCGCGCGGACGCCTCTCCAGGCGGCGTCGCTCACGTTCATCGGGCCGCTGCTGGGGTCGCTGGTGCGGCCGGTCGGCGGGCGGCTGGCGGACCGGTTCGGGGGCGCGCGGATCACGCTGGGGAATTTCGTGGCGATGGGCGCGGCCACGGGGGTCGTGATCTATGCGTCGGCGGAACGGTCGTTGCCGGTGTTTCTCGTCGGTTTCATCGCGTTGTTCGTGCTGACGGGGCTGGGCAACGGCTCCACGTACAAGATGATTCCGGGGATCTTCCAGGCCCAGGCGGTACGGCGCGGGCTGGCGGGCGAGGCGGCCGCGGCGTACGGGCGGCGGCTGTCGGGGGCCGCGATGGGGCTGATCGGCGCGGTGGGTGCGCTCGGCGGGCTGGGCATCAATCTCGCCTTCCGGCAGTCGTTCCTGATGGCCGGGTCGGGGACGCCCGCCTTTGTCGCCTTCCTGGGCTGCTATGTGGTGTGCGGGGCGGTGACCTGGGTCGTATACCTGCGCCCCGTGACGCGCGGGCGGTCCGTGGCGGAGCCGGCGGTGGCCGACGGGGCCGGGCGGGCGGTATACGCAGAGGTCTGACGCGCCCCGCCCGCCACCGTGGCCACACAGGTCACCAGGGCCACCGGGCGGGCCGCGAGGGGCGTCCGTAACAGACGGGAAATACTGGGGGACCTGGGCTGTCATGCGCTGTTGGCAGTCTCGGCACCTGGGCACCCCAGCACTCCGTGCCGCCCGAGCCCTGGCGGTACGGCAGTACGACGCGGCACATCTCTCCGGGCGGAGCGGGACGGACGACCATGCACGAGCAGCAGCACGACCACGAGGACCCGGCCGCCGTGCGGGCGCTGGACGGGTTCACCATCGGGGTGACCGCGGCCCGGCGGGCGGCGGAGCTGGGCGCGCTGCTGGAGCGGCGCGGCGCGCAGGTTCTCCACGCGCCCGCGCTGCGCATCGTTCCGCTGCCGGACGACACCGAGCTGCTCGCCGCGACCCAGGACCTGATCGCGAACGCGCCGGATGTGGTCGTGGCCACCACCGCCATCGGGTTCCGCGGCTGGGTGGAGGCCGCCGAGGGCTGGGGGTTGGGCGAGGCACTGCTGGAGCGGCTGGCGGGGGTGGAGCTGCTGGCGCGCGGGCCGAAGGTACGCGGCGCCATCCGGGCCGCCGGCCTGCGCGAGCGGTGGTCACCGGCCTCCGAGTCGATGGCCGAGGTGCTGGACCGGCTGTTGGAGGAGGGCGTCGGTGGGCGCCGGGTGGCCATCCAGCTGCACGGGGAGCTGTTGCCGGGGTTCGTCGAGGCGCTGCGGGCCGGTGGCGCCGAGGTGGTCGGCGTCCCCGTATACCGCTGGATGCCACCGGAGGACATCACTCCGGTGGACCGGCTGCTGGACGCGCTGACCAGCCGCGGTCTGGACGCGGTGACCTTCACCAGCGCCCCGGCGGCGGCATCGCTGCTGCGCCGCGCCGGGGAACGCGGTATGCAGGACGAGGTGCTGGCGGCGCTGCGGCACGAGGTGCTGACGGTGTGCGTGGGGCCGGTGACCGCGCTGCCCCTGCAGGCGCAGGACGTGCCCACGCTCCAGCCCGAGCGGTTCCGGCTGGGGCCGCTGGTGCAGCTGCTGTGCCAGGAACTGCCGGGCCGGGTAAGGCCGTTGCCGATCGCCGGGCACCGTCTCGAGATCCGCGGGCACGCCGTCGTGGCGGACGGCGAACTGCGCCCGGTGTCGCCCGCCGGGATGGCGCTGCTGCGCGCGCTGGCCCGCCGCCCCGGCTGGGTGGTCTCCCGCGCGGATCTGCTGCGGGCGCTGCCGGGCGCGGGCCGGGACGAGCATGCGGTGGAGACGGCGATGGCTCGGCTGCGGGTGGCACTGGGGGCGCCCAAGCTGATTCAGACGGTGGTCAAGCGCGGGTACCGGCTGTCGCTCGATCCGCATGCGGAGTCCGAGAAGTACGGCGGAAGCTGACGGAGGGGCATCGCGGAAGCCGTCCAGAAATACGGCGAGCCTGACGCGGAAGTACGGCGAAGCCGGCCGGGGCGGACGGCCGGGCGCAGCCGCTAAGGGCTGTCCCGTAATCCCTGGCGGGCGCGCGACGACAGCTACGGCACCTCGCCGCGTTGTCGGAACATCCCGATACATCCAGTATCGGGACGCTCCTCCGCCTTGCGATGCACCGCATCTGACGCCGCGCGCTGATCCGTCAGGGATTACGGGACAGCCCTTAGGCAGCGGGGTTGCTGACGCGGATCTTGGACTGGCCGTGCTTGCGGGTCTCCCAGTCCTCCATGAAGCGCGCCGTGAGGCCGTGCTTTCGGGCCAGCCGCAGCAGCGTCTCGGTGCGGTAGTAGAAGTCCTCGCGCAGCACCTGGTGTTCGGCGCCCTCGGTGCGGTCGAAGGTGAAGTCGAAGAAGCCGCCGGGCGCCAGGATCCGGCCGACGTGCGCGAAGCACTCGTCGATGACGCCGATCGGCGAGTGCGAGAAGACGCTGTGCGCGTGGACGACGTCGAAGTGGGCCGTCGGGAGGAAGTCCAGCTTGAGGTCCTGCGTGATCGTCAGGTGCGGCAGCTTGTCCTGGAGCTCGTATGTCGTCAGGGTCTGCTTGGCGGATATCAGGATGTCCGGCGAGATGTCGATGCCGTAGTAGTTGCCGGTGTCGAGGTGGGCGATGAAGCGCCAGCCGGCCCGCAGATTGCCGCAGCCGATGTCGAGCATCCGGTGGCCGGGCCGCAGCCCGTGCGCCGTCAGGTAGTCGAACTGCATCTCGCCCAGCGCCAGCCAGCGTTCATGCGTGCGGCTGCCGACCGCGGCCTCCGGGTTGCGGCCGGCGTCCGAGGCCATCACCGCGCGGTAGTAGGCCACATGGTCGGGGTGCTTGAGACGCAGCCAGGTGTCGCGGGCGGTGCGCTTGACGTACGGGGTGATGCGGGCCGGATTCCGTACCGCGTAGCCGATCTTGTGCGTCAGGCTGGCGCGGTTCTTGAGCAGGGAAGTGGGCGACATGCCGACGGACTATACATGAGATGTATACGTGAAGTGTCTACTCTCCATGTCTACTCTCCATGTCTACTTGTCGTGTCCAGCGGCCGTGTCCAACCGCCGCGTCTGCTCGCCGTGCAGGGAGGTGAGGTGAGGTGCGGGGCGGCCGTGGCCGCGCCGACGAAGGCTTCCGGCCGGGCCTCGTGCCGGGCACTCTGGGGGAACACGCGTGTGTTCCGCGGCGGTTCTCTAAGGAGTGACAGGCACATGGCGGCGCCTTACGACCTGCGGTTCGACTGCGGGCGGATCTGCCTGGACCTGGTGGCCACGACCGGCGAAGGCGCCGAACGGCTCACCGGCCCCGAGCACTTGACGGCCTGGCTGACCGGCGCGGGAGTGGTGCCCTGCGGCATCCCGCTGGACGAGGTCGACGGGCAGTGGGTCCTCCGCTTCCGGGCGCTGCGCGAGCTGCTGCGCCGGGTGGTGCACGACGAGCTGCGGGGCCGGGCGGCCGACGCCGATCTGGAGCTGCTCAACGCCGCGGCCGGGGCCGCCGAACCGCCCGCCGTCCGCGTGGTGCGCGCCGAGGACGGCACGCTGGCCCGTACCTTCCCCGGGCCGCCGGACTGCGCCGGGCTGCTGGCCGCGGTGGCCCGGGACGCCGTAGGGCTGCTCACCGATGCCGCCGTGCGCGGGCAGCTGCGGCAGTGTGCGGGCGAGAGCTGCTCGCTGGTCTATCTGGACACTTCCCGCGGGCGGCGGCGCCGTTGGTGCTCCAGCGAGGTGTGTGGCAACCGCGAACGGGTGGCGCGGCACCGGCGGCGGACGATGGCCCGGGGCGGGCCGGGTGCTCAGGGCGCCGGACCACCGGCCAGGTAGCGCTCCGGAGAGCTCTCACCGGAGCTTCCACCGAAGCTCTCACTGGAGCGCTCGCCGGAATCCCCGCATCCCCGCCGGAACCCTCACCCGAATCCCGGCCCGAATCCAGGCCGGGATCCTCCCCGAAAAAAATCTGGCCGGAATTCTTCGCCGACCCCTGAGTAAACCCGCCCGTCCCGTCCGTATCCCTCCCCACAAGGCCGATTCATGGCATGGTCCCGGGCGCTCTCCGGTGATCCGCGCTATCGACCCGGGAGTTGGAGTGCGCAAGGATGCCGCCGTGGCAGACAGGACGACACCTGACGAGGAGCTCATGCGAGCCCTCTATGACGAGCACGCGGGCCCGCTTCTCGCCTTCGTCCTGCGCCTGGTGGCGGGCGACCGGCACCGCGCGGAAGACGTTGTGCAGGAGACGCTGGTGCGCGCCTGGCGCAACGCCGACCAGCTCCAGCGCGCCACCGGCTCCATCCGGCCGTGGCTGGTGACCGTCGCCCGGCGGATCGTCATCGACGGCCACCGCAGCCGCAGGGCGCGGCCTCAGGAGGTCGACGCGACGCCCCTGGAGACGATGCCGGCCGCCGACGTGATCGACCGGGCGCTGCGCATGATGACGATCTCCGAAGCGCTGAGCGACCTGAGCCAGGCCCACCGGGAAGCCCTTGTCGAGACGTACTTCAAGGAGCGTACGGTCAGCGAGGCAGCGGAGGTACTGCGCGTACCGGCGGGGACCGTACGGTCCCGGGTTTTCTACGCGCTGCGCTCCCTGAAGCTCTCGCTAGAGGAACGAGGAGTGACGGAGTGACCCCGCCCACGCAGCCGGACCGGCACACCGACGTCGGCGCCTATGCGCTGGGCGTCCTGGACGCTGTCGACGCGGACCGGTTCGAGCGGCATCTGGCCGGCTGCGATCGGTGTGCGGCCGAACTCGAGGAATTGCTCGAGCTGACCCCGCTGATGGCCGAGTTCAAGGAGACCGCGCCCACCACGGAGACGATCACCGCCGTACCCGGGCCGGGCCTCCTGGACGGGCTGCTCGACGAGGTGGCGGCCACCCGGCGCGGCCGCGGCCGGCGCCGGCTGTATCTCGTCGCCGCGGCCGCCGTACTGATCATCGGCGGGCCGCTCGCCACCCTCGCGCTGACCGGCGGGGGACCGAAGGAGGAGCCCGCCGCGCCGCCGCTGGCGAGCGCCGTCCGGGCGCAGTACGCCGCGGGCGAGAAAGTGACCTCCGTCGACCCCGTCACCAAGGTCTCGGCGGGCGTCTCCATGGCCGCCAAGCCCTGGGGCACCCAGGTCGTCCTCCAGCTCGCCGGCGTCAGGGGGCCGCTCACCTGCGACCTGGTCGCCGTCGGCAAGGACGGCCGCCGTCAGACCGTCACCACCTGGGCGGTCCCCAAGAGCGGCTACGGCATCAAGGGCAGCACCGCGAAGTGGAACAGCGAGCCCTTGTACGCCGCGGGCGGGGCGGCCCTCAACCGCGACGACATCGACCGCTTCGAGATCCGTACGCTCACCGGCGAGCGGCTGGCCGCGGTGGACGTCTGAGACCCCCGTGGGGGACGTCTGAGACCCCCGTGGGGACCGGACGCGGTCCCCACGGGGCGGTCCGGGGCAGTCATGCGGACTTCTGCCGTAGTTAAGGTCTAGGTCAACATCCGACCGGACACGCCCGCTTTTGTCCGTATGGCCAGGTGCGTACGGTGCGCTGTTCGCGTACGGTTGACGGCTGCCCTACGCACAGCA
This sequence comes from Streptomyces sp. NPDC028368, assembly GCF_055565615.1. NCBI lineage: Bacteria > Bacillati > Actinomycetota > Actinomycetes > Kitasatosporales > Streptomycetaceae > Streptomyces > Streptomyces sp. NPDC028368. Next base: position 80,400 of record NZ_JBVHTY010000007.1, read on the forward strand.
GAAGGGGGCCTGGGTGGCCGCGCAGAACGCCACGCACGCGCCGGATCACGCATCGGATTCCGTTCGCGACCGCGAGATCGAAGCCGAGCAGACGCACCTGGACCGCGTCTACCGGCGCCTCGAGGAGAAGATCCACGAAGCAGAGTTCCTGATGGACGACGCCGCCAAACGCGGCCAGGTCGGCACACCCGGCGCGTTCGCCGAACGCGACGCCCAGGTGTTCCAGGCCGGCGTCCATCTCCACCGCCTCAATTCCGAGTACGAGGACTTCCTCTTCGGCCGGATCGACCTGCTCCTCGGCAAGGACGGAAAGAAGGGGCCCGACGGCGCCTACACCTCCGTCGAGCCCGCCGACGGCGCGATCACGGACAACCGCGCCGCGATCGCCGAGACGCTGCACATCGGCCGCCTCGGCGTGCTCGACGCGGACTACTCGCCGCTGGTCATCGACTGGCGGGCGCCGGCCGCCGGGCCCTTCTACCGGGCCACCCCGGTCGCCCCCGGCCGGGTCGTCCGCCGCCGCGTCATCCGCTCCAAGGGCCGCAAGGTCCTCGGCGTCGAGGACGATCTGATGCGCCCGGAGGTCACCGCGACGCTGGACGGCCAGGAGCTGCCCGCGATCGGCGACGGCGCGCTGATGGCCGCGCTCGGCCGGGCCCGCAGCCACACCATGCGGGACATCGTCGCCTCCATCCAGGCCGAGCAGGACATGGTGATCCGGGCCCCCGCCGCCTCCGTCACCGAGGTCGAGGGCGGACCCGGCACCGGCAAGACCGCGGTCGCCCTGCACCGCGCCGCCTACCTCCTCTACCAGGACCGCCGCCGCTACGCCGGCGGCATCCTGATCGTCTCCCCGACCCCGCTCCTGGTCGCCTACACCGAGGGCGTACTGCCCTCGCTCGGCGAGGAGGGCCAGGTCGCCATCCGGGCGCTCGGCTCGCTCGTCGACGGTGCCGAGGCATCGAGCGGGGGCGGCCCGAAGGGCCTCGACGAGGGGCGGCGGTCGGGCGACGGGGGCGCATACGACCCGCCGGCGGTCGCCCGTATCAAGGGCTCCTCGCGCATGCAGAAACTGCTGCGCAAGGCCGCCCGCGGGGCGCTGGAGCAGGCGGCCCCGGAGGCGGCGGAGCCGGCCCGCGACCGTACGGCCGACGGCGGTGCCCAGCTGTCCCTGGAGGACCTCGTCACCCCCGCCCCCGAGCCCAGGGGCGGCCGCCGCAACCGGACCCGGACCCCGAGGCCCGCCCCGGCCGCACCCGCCCGGCTGCGGGTCGTCGCCTTCGGCGGCCGGCTCGAGCTGGACGCCGACGAGCTGCACGCCATCCGGCAGTCGGCGCTCGGCGGGACCGCCCCGGTCAACCTGCTGCGCCCGCGCGCCCGCCGGCTGATCCTCGACGCCCTGTGGACCAAGTCGGGCGCCGCCCGCCGCTACCAGGACCCCGAACTGGCCGCAGAGGTCCGCCAGGGCTTCGACGAGGACATCAGCACCGAGCCGGAATTCCAGGAGTTCCTGGACGGCTGGTGGCCGGAACTCACCCCGCGCGGGGTGCTGGCTGCGATGGCCGACGAGCGGCTGCTCGGCCGCTGGGCCCGCCGGATCCTCAACCCGCGCGAGGCCCGTCAGCTGGCCCGCTCGCTGCGCCGGCTGGACCCGGGCGGCAACGGCCCGCTGTCGGTGCACGATGTCGCGCTGCTGGACGAGCTCCAGCAGATCCTCGGCGCGCCGATGCGCCCGCCGCGCCCGCGCGAGGCCGACCCGCTGGACCATCTGACCGGCCTGGAGGAGCTGTCGACCTTTGCGGACCGCAACTCCGGCGGCCGCAGCCGGCGCGAGCGCCTGGAGGAGGAGCGCACCGACTACGCCCATGTCATCGTCGACGAGGCGCAGGATCTGACGCCGATGCAGTGGCGGATGGTCGGCCGGCGCGGCCGGCACGCCACCTGGACGATCGTCGGAGACCCGGCGCAGTCCTCCTGGTCCGACCCGGACGAGGCGGCCCTCGCCCGCGACGAGGCGCTCGGCACCCGCCCGCGCCGCCGCTTCACGCTCACCGTGAACTACCGCAACCCGGCGGAAATCGCCGAGCTGGCGTCCAGGGTGCTCGCGCTGGCGATGCCCGGTATGCAGTCGCCGAACGCGGTCCGCTCCACGGGGCTCGAGCCGCGGTTCGCCGTGGTCCCGCCGGACGGCACCGCCGAGGAGGAGCTGGCGCGGGCCACGGTGGCGGAGGCCGCGCGGCTGCTGGACGAGGTGGACGGCACGGTCGGCGTCGTGGTGGCCATGAACCGCCGCGAGCAGGCCCGCCGCTGGCTCGCCGGGCTCGGTGACCGGGTGGTGGCGCTGGGCTCGCTGGAGGCCAAGGGACTGGAGTACGACGCGACGCTGGTGGTCTCGCCGGCCGAGATCGCCGACGAGTCCCCGGCCGGACTGCGGGTGCTCTATGTCGCACTCACCCGCGCCACCCAGCAGCTGACGGTGCTCTCCACCGGGAGGGACGAGCCGGACGCGGCCGGGGTGCCCGACCTGCTGCGCGACTGACCGCCGCGGGCGGATGCCCGTAAGCCCCCTCGTGCGCCGCCGCACACGGCCGTACGAGGGGTCTTGAAATCGGCTGCCCGGGACGGGATTCGCATCCGGGGATGGTTTGTTAGCCTGGGTGACGGCACCGGCTCGATCCAAGCCCCCGGGCCCAACCATCGTCGCTACGAGCGACCACTTGCCGCGAGGCGAGCATGGCGGGCCGGTGTCATCAAGCAGTCTGCGGGCGTCTCTCCTACGGGAGGGGCGCCCGCAGTCGTTGGCGGACGTGCGCCGTCGTCCAACGGCGTGCCGTGACCCGGGAGGGGTTCCGCTCGCCCACTCCCTCTCGTATGGTGGAAGAGTTCTTCCGAATTTTGTAGCTGGTTACCGTGTACCGGCTGGTAGGTGGGACGATCGGACAACGCGCTCCGGACCTGGGTAATCCCCCTTCCGGAGCCGCTTAGAGAGAAACCAGGGAAAGCAGAGGAAGTCGGCCATGGCAACGGCGCCTAGCGTCTCGTATTCGATGACGGTGCGACTGGAAGTTCCCGCGAGCGGCACCGCCGTCAGCCAGCTCACCACGGCCGTGGAGTCCTCCGGCGGGTCGGTCACCGGCCTCGACGTGACCGCATCCGGCCACGAAAAACTCCGGATCGACGTCACGATCGCCGCGACGTCCACCGCGCACGCCGACGAGATCGTCTCCAAGCTGCGCGGCATCGAGGGCGTCACCCTCGGCAAGGTCTCCGACCGTACGTTCCTGATGCACCTCGGCGGCAAGATCGAGATGTCGTCGAAGCACCCCATCCGCAACCGTGACGACCTGTCGATGATCTACACCCCCGGTGTGGCCCGGGTCTGCCAGGCGATCGCCGACAACCCCGAGGACGCCCGCCGCCTGACGATCAAGCGCAACAGCGTCGCGGTCGTCACGGACGGCTCCGCCGTCCTCGGCCTCGGCAACATCGGCCCCAAGGCCGCACTGCCCGTCATGGAGGGCAAGGCGGCCCTCTTCAAGCGCTTCGCGGGCATCGACGCCTGGCCGCTGTGCCTGGACACCCAGGACACCGACGCGATCGTCGAGATCGTCAAGGCCATCGCCCCCGGCTTCGCCGGCATCAACCTCGAGGACATCTCCGCGCCCCGCTGCTTCGAGATCGAGGCGCGCCTGCGCGAGGCCCTGGACATCCCCGTCTTCCACGACGACCAGCACGGCACCGCCATCGTGGTGCTCGCCGCGCTCACCAACGCGCTGCGCGTCGTCGGCAAGAAGATCGAGGACGTACGGGTCGTGATGTCCGGCGCGGGAGCCGCCGGTACCGCCATCCTCAAGCTGCTGATCGCGGCCGGCGTCCGGCACGCCGTCGTCGCCGACATCCACGGTGTGGTGCACGCGGGCCGCGCCGACCTGGTCGACGCCGACCCGGACTCGCCGCTGCGCTGGATCGCCGACAACACCAACCCCGAGGGCATCACCGGCACCCTCAAGGAGGCTGTGGTCGGCGCGGACGTCTTCATCGGCGTCTCCGCACCCAACGTCCTGGACGGCGACGATGTCGCCAAGATGGCCGAGGGCGCGATCGTGTTCGCACTCGCCAACCCCGACCCGGAGGTCGACCCGGCCATCGCCCGGCAGACCGCCGCCGTCGTGGCCACCGGCCGCTCCGACTTCCCCAACCAGATCAACAACGTTCTGGTCTTCCCGGGCGTCTTCCGCGGCCTCCTGGACGCCCACTCCCGTACGGTGAACACCGAGATGATGCTGGCCGCGGCCGGTGCCCTCGCCGATGTCGTCCTCGAGGACGAGGTCAACCCGAACTACATCATCCCCAGCGTCTTCAACGAGAAGGTCGCGGGCGCGGTGGCCGGTGCGGTACGGGACGCGGCGAAGGCCGCCGACCCCGATGTGACTGCCGCCACGGCGCTCTGAGTACGGCGCGTCGCATGACATGGCGTCCGTAAGGCCCCCATAGGCTGGCGGTCAGCAACGTCCGCCAGCCCACGGGGCCGGCCCCGGAGCGGCGTGGTACGGAACGTCCCCACCACGAGGCAGTGGGGCTTTCGTGTGACCCTCCAGGGTTCCGGATTGGCTTTAGTCCCGCAGGTAGGGGCAGGATGCGTAATCGGGCGCGAGGGTCTGGCAGCAGACCCGGGTCCGGGGACTGTCCGAGGGCCCTGGCAGCATCGGCTTCGATCTCACGCCTCAATGGCAAGAAGAACACGGGAGTACAAACATGAACCGCAGTGAGCTGGTGGCCGCTCTGGCCGATCGCGCCGAGGTGACCCGCAAGGACGCCGACGCCGTTCTGGCCGCCCTCGCCGAGGTGACCGGCGAGATCGTCGCCAAGGGCGACGAGAAGGTCACCATCCCCGGCTTCCTCACCTTCGAGCGCACCCACCGTGCCGCTCGCACCGCGCGCAACCCGCAGACCGGCGACCCGATCCAGATCCCGGCCGGCTACAGCGTGAAGGTCTCCGCGGGCTCCAAGCTCAAGGAAGCCGCCAAGGGTAAGTAAGACCCTCAGGCACACGGCGCCACGCCACCACGGCGTAAAGCCATAAAGGGCGGCCATCCCTTCGGGGGTGGCCGCCCTTTCGTTGCTGCACCGTTGGAGTGGCCTGCGGGTGGTCTCGGGATGGCCGCCCAGGGGCCCTGCGGCCGGTTCTACGGCGCTTCCTCAGCCCGCCGGGGTGAACGGGAAGTCCGCCAGGTCCACGTCCTCCAGAGAGGCGATCACGGCCGTACGCGGACCGGGCGCGATGCCCGGCACGGTCGGTACGGCCAGCAGCCGGCAGCCCGCGGCCAGGGCGGCGGCCGCGCCGGTGGGGGTGTCCTCGACGGCCAGGCAGTCGGCCGGATCGACACCGAGACCGGCCGCGGCGGCCAGATAGGGGTCCGGGTGCGGCTTGCCGCGTGGCGTCTCGCCGGAGGTCACCGACAGCGCGAAGCGGTGTGCGCCGAGGGTGCGCAGCACCAGATCGGCCACATGCCGCTCGGAGGCGGTGACCAGGGCGGCCGGTATGCCCAGCGCCCGCGCCCGGTCCAACAGCCGCAGGGCGCCCGGCTGGAGGGCGACGCCGGCCGCGACCCGGGCGGTGAAGTCCCGGTCCAGGCGGGCGGCGGTGTGCCGGACGCCGAGGGTGATGCCGTGCTCGCGCACCAGGCGCTCGGCGGCGTCGTCCACCGGGGCACCGGCGAACGCCGCCAGCACCTCGTCCCCGGCCGGCGCACCCTGCTCCCGCAGAAATCCGGCCACGGCCGCCAGCCACTGGTGCTCGGTGTCGACGAGGGTGCCGTCCATGTCGCACAGAAGGGCGGCGGGGAGCGCGGGAGCGGGAAGAGGGGACATCTGGGCTCGCTGCTCGGTCGGGGGGAGGGGGAGGGGACGGGGAGGGGACGGGGGAGGGGGAGCGGTTCGGTGGTCTCGGGAATATCGCCCGGCGCCCGCCGAGTTGTGGCCCCGCAGGGGGCGCTCGTATCCCCTACGGGATCTGTTCGCCCACCCCGTAGGGGCCCGGACCGGGCGTGATGAGGGGGCGTCAGTCGGCAGGAGTGCGGGCCAAGGGGTTGGCCTGGGTGGAGTTGCGTACGGTGAAGACGACCGCGCCGGGGCGGTAGCGGTCGTCCGACGTCTCGACCGGCCGGCCCTCGGCGGTGGTCGTGGTGCGCCGTACGCGCAGCAGCGGACTGCCCCGTCGCACCCGCAACTCCCGGGCGTCCACGGTGCCCGCCGCCAGCGCGTCCAGCTGGTGCTCGCCGTGCGCACAGACCAGGCCGCGGGAGTCCAGCAGCGCCTGGGTGACGGACTCGCAGTCGGCCGGCAGCTTCTCGACCGCGTCGGCGATCCAGCCCGCGTGGACCGTGCGTTCCAGCAGTACGGGCTCGCCGTCCAGGGTCCGTAGCCGCAGTACCCGCAGCACCTCCGTGCCCGGCGCCAGTTGCAGCAGGGCCGCCTCCTCGCCGTCGGCGCCGCCCCGGGCGCTCTGCAGGACCTGGCCGCCGGGGGTGCGGCCGCCGGCCCGTGCCCATCGGGCGAAGCTGCGCAGTTCGGTGAAGCTCTGGCCGGGGGCGGTGCTCAGCACGATGTGGCGGGCGCCCCGGCGGGAGCCGATCAGCCCTTCGGTGGTGAGCGCGGCCAGCGCCCGACGGACCGTGCCGCGCGAGACGCCGTGGGCGGCGGCCAGTTCACTCTCCGACGGCAGCGCGCTGCCCACCGGCCGGGTGCCGTCGGAGAGGGCGTGGCGCAGGTTCTCGGCGATCTGCTGGTGGCGTCGGGTCAACGGGGCTCCTTGCGGCGGCACATCCCTCACCTGTGTGCAGGCGCAGGCATTCACGCATGTGTGGGATATGCGTCTAGCCGCTCCGCGAAGCCCTTAAACCCCTTCCAGCGCAACGCTGATGACCTGTGGTTCTTTTGTCGCCCAGGGTTTGCGCGGGGTCCATCTTGCAGTGGGTCGGGCGGGGCTTGCCTGGTGGCGACTTGTCCGAACAAGGAGTGGACAGCCAAAGAACCAGGAGGACTTGAGGACCAGGAGGACCAGGAGGAACAGGAGGACTTGAGGAACAGGAGGACTTGAGGGAGCAGGACGGCCTCAAGGGCTGGGCACCCTCGCGGGCTTCGAAACCGCCGTCGGCGCCATGCAGCGGCTGCCCGGTCCGACGGAACCGGCAGCGGGCGCGGGGAGGGGCACGGAGGGGGCGCGGAGGGGGGAGCGGAAGCCGCGCCCCCCTCGCGTCCTCAGCCCTGCGTGCGCGCAGGTTCGGCGCGCAGGGCCCCGTTCGGGAGCTCCACGTGGGCGCCGAGTTCCACGAGCTTCTCCATGAAGTTCTCGTAGCCGCGGTTGATCAGGTCGATGCCGTGCACCCGGGACGTGCCCTGCGCCGCCAGTGCCGCGATCAGGTACGAGAAGCCGCCGCGCAGGTCGGGGATGACCAGGTCGGAGCCCTGCAGCTTGGTGGGTCCGGAGACGACCGCGGAGTGCAGGAAGTTGCGCTGGCCGAAGCGGCAGGCGGAGCCGCCCAGGCACTCGCGGTAGAGCTGGATGTGCGCGCCCATCTGGTTGAGCGCGGAGGTGAAGCCGAGCCGGGACTCGTAGACCGTCTCGTGGACGATCGACAGGCCCGAGGCCTGGGTCAGCGCGACGACCAGCGGCTGCTGCCAGTCGGTCTGGAAGCCGGGGTGGACGTCGGTCTCCAGGGCGATGGCGTTGAGCGAGCCGCCCGGGTGCCAGAAGCGGATGCCCTCGTCGTCGATCTCGAAGGCGCCGCCGACCCTGCGGAAGGTGTTCAGGAAGGTCATCATCGACCGCTGCTGCGCGCCGCGGACGTAGATGTTGCCCTCGGTGGCCAGCGCCGCGGACGCCCAGGAGGCGGCCTCCAGGCGGTCGGGGAGGGCGCGGTGGTTGTAGCCGTCGAGCTTGTCGACACCGGTGATCCGGATCGTCCGGTCGGTGTCCATGGAGATGATCGCGCCCATCTTCTGCAGAACGCAGATGAGGTCCTCGATCTCCGGCTCCACGGCGGCGTTCGACAGCTCGGTGACGCCCTCGGCCAGTACGGCGGTCAGCAGCACCTGCTCGGTCGAGCCGACCGACGGGTACGGCAGCCGGATCTTGGTGCCGCGCAGCCGCTGCGGAGCCTCCAGGTACTGCCCGTCGGCGCGCTTCTCGATCGTCGCGCCGAACTGGCGCAGCACGTCGAAGTGGAAGTCCACCGGGCGGCCGCCGATGTCGCAGCCGCCCAGGCCCGGGATGAAGGCGTGGCCGAGGCGGTGCAGCAGCGGGCCGCAGAACAGGATCGGGATCCGCGAGGAACCGGCGTGCGCGTCGATGTCCGCGACGTTGGCGCTCTCCACGTGCGACGGGTCGAGCACCAGCTCGCCCGGCTCGTCACCCGGGCGCACCGTGACGCCGTGCAGCTGCAGCAGCCCGCGGACGACGCGGACGTCGCGGATGTCGGGCACGTTGCGCAGCCGGCTCGGGCCGCTGCCCAGGAGGGCGGCGACCATGGCCTTCGGCACGAGGTTCTTCGCACCACGAACCCGGATCTCGCCCTCGAGCGGGGTGCCGCCGTGGACAAGCAGTACGTCGTCAGTAGAGACGGTCATGGATCTCGCGTTCCTGGAGACGGGCAGGGCCAAGCAGAAATGGTAAGGGCGGCGGAGGGCGTGTCCGTAGGGCTGTGCAGGCTTCAGGCATGTAATGGCTTTGTCACAACACGCTCCGCTACGATCCGCCTTTGATTCGTAATCGACTTTTGGCTGGAAATGCCGCTAAATGTCTTGAATGGGCTATCTGTCGTCCCGCTCGTGCGCCGGTGCTGCCGCCGTACGCCCTGCCCTGCTCTCGCACGGGTCGGGCGGTTGACTCCCCGCTCCGGGCCGAAGTGCGGGATCATGTGGCCATGACCGAGGTGTCCTCGCTCACAGGCCGGCTGCTTGTCGCCACCCCCGCGCTCGCCGACCCCAATTTCGACCGCGCGGTCGTGCTGCTCCTCGACCACGACGAGGAGGGCTCCCTCGGCGTTGTCCTGAACCGCCCGACACCGGTCGGCGTGGCGGACATCCTCGCACCCTGGGCCGAGCTCGCCGGTGAGCCGGGGGTGGTCTTCCAGGGCGGCCCGGTCTCGCTGGACTCGGCGCTCGGGGTGGCGGTGGTGCCCGGCGGGCTGTCCGGTGACGGCGGTGTCGCGTCCGCGCAGAGCGGCGCGCGGGCCGGCGGCGCCGATGCGGCGGACGGAGGCATGGCGGCGGATACGGACCAGGCGCCGCCCGGTGGTGAGCCGCTGGGCTGGCGCCGGGTGCACGGCGCGATCGGCCTGGTCGATCTGGAGGCCCCGCCGGAGCTGCTCGCGGCGGTGCTCGGCAGCCTGCGGATCTTCGCCGGATACGCGGGCTGGGGCCCCGGCCAGCTGGAGGACGAGCTGGTCGACGGCGCCTGGTACGTCGTCGAGTCCGAACCGGGCGATGTCTCCTCGCCCGATCCCGAGCAGCTGTGGCGCGCGGTGCTGCGCCGGCAGCGCAACGAGCTGGCCATGGTGGCCACGTATCCGGATGACCCCTCGCTGAACTGAGACCGCGATCTGCGCCGCTGACCTGCACCGATCCGCGTCGGTCGCGTTGTTACGGGTTCGTCATGGGGAATTGTCGGACCCCGTCGCTATGGTTCGGGATGCAGGGGACGACGGTGCGCGGGCGCGAGGCGCGGCCGCGCGGAGACGAACGGGGGAGCGCCATGCACAGGCCGAGCGTGCCCGATGACCTGGATCATCCGCAGCGGCTGTGGGCGAGGGCCGCGACGCTGTCCGTGGTGGCGGCGGCCATGGATGACGTGGACGACTTCTCCTGGGGCCCGTTGGGCCTGCAGTGCTGGAACGGCGGCGGCGCCTACTGGTGGCGGCTGAAGCTGTACGACGACGGCCGGGCGCTGCTGTGCGGCCAGGACTCGGACGGCAGCTGCACGCACAGCGGAAAGCAGCGGATCGACTTCCTGGCCGGGGCGCCGGAATGGCTGCCCTGGAAGCAGATGCGCCATGACGCCGAGGGCAATCTGTTCGGTTTCGTCTATTGGTGGCAGGACGGCGCCTGGGCCCGCGCGCCGTATCCCGACGCGATGCCCGACGACGGCCTGAAGATGGCCCTGAGCTGGGCGGGGACGGGTGACGCGGCGATCGGGCGGATCGTCGACGACCTGGTGGCGGTCGCGGAGACCGAGGTCGATCCGGCGGCGGAGGTCCGCGCGTTCATAGCCGCCGCCGAGGCCCGTACGGTCGGTGCGGCCGATGTCGCCGCGCTGCTGGACGCCGTCTGCGATCAGGATTCCTGGTACGTGGTGCGCCCGGAGGCCGCGCTGGCGTTCGCGACGGAGCTGGGCCTGACGGCCGGGGACCGCGACGGGGTGCCGGTGGCGTCGTAGCGTGCGGGCCGCGGGGCGCACGGCCGCTGCGCGAGGGCGAAGAAGCGCTCGGCCAGCGGATGGGCATCGCGGGCGGGCAGGGCCAGGTGTACGGGCACCGGCGGCGCGTTCTTCAGCCGCAGGTACCGGATCCCGGGGTGGGTGTGCCGCCGGGCCACCGGCTCCGGGGCCACGCCGATACCGTGCCCGGCGGCCACCGCCTCCAGCCACTCATCGAAGTTCCCCGCGGTGCAGGCGAGTTGGGGGCGCCCGGTCTCGGGCCACAGCTCGGGCCGGGTGCTGCCGGTGACGGTGTTGACCACCAGCGGCAGCTGAGCCAGCTCGGCCCAGTCCAGCACCCGGCGGTGGGCCACCTCGCGCACGGCAGCTGCTGATTCCGTCCGCAGGGGCGTACGCGACACGGCGGCGACCCGCGGCTCCTGGAGGAGCACCAGGGTGCGCAGCCCGGCGTCCTGGGGGACCTCGCCGCGCAGCACCGCGACATCCGACTCCCCGGTCTCCAGCCCGGCGAGCGGGGCGTCCCGGCGCACCAGCCGTACGCCCGCGCCGGTCGCGGCCTCGAAGTCCGCGGTGAGCGCGGTGCAGGCGGCGGGCAGCAGCGAGGTGAAGCCCAGCCGCAGGACCGCCGGCCCGGTGGACGAGCGCAGCGCGGCGGCCAGCCGGGGCAGCAGCGGGGCGAGGTCCGCGTAGAGCCGGCGCCCGGCGTCGGTGAGCTCGACGCGCCGGGTCGTACGGTCCAGCAGCCGGGCGCCCAGCGCGGTCTCCAGTGCGCGCACGGTCCGGGTCAGCGCGGGCTGGCCGATCCGGAGCCGGTCGGCGGCGTGGGTGAAGCTGCGTTCCTCGGCGACGGCGAGAAAGCCGCGCAGGTGGCGCAGTTCGACGCCGTCGAGAGGGCTGTCGAGAGGGTCACCGAGGGGGTTGCCCAGTTAGGAGTCGCTTCCGGATCCGCTTCCGTATCCGCTTCCGTATCCGCTTCCTGAGCCGTTTTCGCTGCCGTGGGGAGCACTGCCGTCATTCATGCCGCCCCAGCATAAGTGCACCCTGCCGGGCATTTCCCGGACCTTCCGGAGACTGCCTACGTTTCCCTCGTTCCGTTTCACCCGGGCACCGGGGTCCCATCGGGGATCCCCACCGCCCGGGACGATCAAGGGAGTTGAGCGCGGTGCGCAAGGTAGGGCTGCTGACGCTGGGGGCCTTCACCCTCGGCCTGGACGCCTATGTGATGGCCGGGCTGCTGCCGGTCCTCGCGGACGACATCGGCACCCGGGTCTCGCTGGCGGGCCAGCTGGTCACGGTCTTCACCCTGGCGTACGCGATCTCCGCGCCGCTGGTGGCGGGACTGCTCTCCGGCGTACGGCCCCGCGCGCTGATCCTGACCGCACTGGCGGTCTTCACGCTCGGCAACGCCGCCACCGCCCTCGCCCCCTCGCTGCAGGCCCTGCTGGCCGCCCGGCTGATCGCGGGCGCCGGGGCCGGTGTCTACTCGGCGCTGTCCACGGCGGCCGCCGCCGCGCTGGTGCCGGACGGGCGGCGCGGGCGGGCGCTGGCCCTGGTGATGGGCGGGATGAGCGCGGGCACCGTACTGGGCGTGCCGATCGGCGTACTGCTGGCCGAGCACACCGGCTGGCGCGCCACGATGTGGCTGGTGACGGGGCTGGGTGCGGTCGCGCTCGGCGGACTCGCGGCCTTCCTGCCGCCGGTGCCGGCCGCACCCGCGGTGCCGCTGCGCGCCCGGCTGACGGCCATCGCGGACCGCGCCGTGGCCCCCGTCGTCACGGTGTCCTTCCTGGCCGCGGTCGCCAGCCTCGGCCTGTACACCTACCTCGCGCCGGTGCTGGCCGCCGCGGGCGGCGTCGGCGAGGTGGCGCCGTATCTGTGGGCCTGGGGCGTCGGCGGGGTGCTGGGCAGCGTGCTGGCCGGGCCGCTGGTGGACCGTACGGGCCGGGTCCGGACGCTGGTCGGCGGGGTGCTGGTGGTGATCGTCGTGGCGCAGGCGCTGCTGCCCACGCTGGCCGGGGCTGCGCTGCCCGGTGCGGTGGCCGCGCTGGTGGCGTGGGGCGCGGCGGGCTGGGCGCTGCAGGTGCCGCAGCAGCACCGGCTGCTGGAGCTGCGCGCGGACCGCGGCACGGTCGCGCTCGCCCTGAACAATTCGGCGCTCTATCTGGGCAGCGCCGTCGGCTCGGCGCTCGGCGGACTGGCGCTGGCCGCCGGGACGGCCCCGACCGCGCTGCCGTGGGCGGCGGCCGGCGTGGCGGCCCTCGGACTTGTCGTCCATACGGTGACGGGCCGACGCTCCCGGGTTGCGGCGGGCGTGAGTACCCTTGGCAGTTATGAGCACTCTTGAGCCCGAGCGCGGGGCAGGTACGGGGACCCTCGTAGAGCCGACACCACAGGTGTCGCACGGCGACGGCGACCACGAGCGCTTCGCCCACTACGTCCAGAAGGACAAGATCATGGCGAGCGCGCTCGACGGCACGCCCGTCGTCGCGCTGTGCGGCAAGGTCTGGGTACCGGGGCGCGACCCCAAGAAGTACCCGGTCTGCCCGATGTGCAAGGAGATCTTCGAGTCCATGGGCGCCGGTGGCGACAAGGACAAGGGCGGCAAGGACGGCGGCAAGAAGTAGCCGGCCCCTCCCCGCGGTCCGCTGAGATGGCTCCGGTGTGCGTATCCGCGCATACCGGAGCCATCTGCGTATCCGTCATGGCAGGTTCGTCCTCATGACACGCAGCGCCATCACAGGCAGCGCCATCACACCCAGCGCCATGGCATTCGGCTCCAGGACGTACAGCGCACAGACGGATCTGGTGCCGGCGCCGCGGCGCCTGGACCGGATGCCGCCCGCGCAGGGGCTCTTCACCCTCGACCACGGGACGCCGCTGGATGCGCGGCCCGGCACCGAAGGCGTGGCCCGCTGGATGCGGTCCACGATCGGCGCGGCCACCGGGCTGCCGCTCGCGCCGGGTGACCGCGACGGCAGCCGCATCGTCCTCACCCTCGACCGGGAACTGGCGCCCGAGGCCTACCGCATCGCCATGGACGGCGCGGCGCTCCGTATCGACGGCGGCAGCGCGGCCGGAGTCTTCTGGGGCGCACAGACCTTCCGGCAGTTGCTCGGGCCCGAGGCGCTGCGCAGGGCCCCGGTCGTGAGGCGGGACGAGTGGTACGTACCGAGGGTCGTCGTCGAGGACGAACCGCGGTTCGCCTGGCGCGGCATGATGCTCGACGTCGCCCGGCACTTCCTGCCCAAGGACGGCGTGCTGCGCTACCTCGACCTGCTCGCCGCCCACAAGCTCAACGTCCTGCATCTGCACCTCACCGACGACCAGGGCTGGCGCCTCGAGATCCGCCGCTACCCGAAGCTGACCCAGGCCGGCGCCTGGCGCGAGCGCACCAAGCTCGGACACCGCGCCTCCCCCCTCTGGGACGACCGCCCGCACGGCGGCTTCTACACCCAGGACGACATCCGCGAGATCGTCGCCTACGCCGCCGAGCGGCATATCACCGTCGTCCCCGAGATCGATATCCCCGGGCACTCGCAGGCCGCCATCGCGGCATATCCCGAACTCGGCAACACCGACGTCATCGACACCACCTCCCTGAAGGTCTGGGACACCTGGGGCGTCAATCCCAACGTACTGGCGCCCACTGACAACACCCTGCGCTTCTACGAGCAGGTGCTGGCGGAGGTCCTCGAGCTCTTCCCCTCGCCGTTCGTGCACCTCGGCGGCGACGAGTGCCCCAAGGACCAGTGGAAGGCATCGGCCACCGCCCGCGCCCGGATGGCCGAACTGGGCCTGGACGGTGAGGACGCGCTGCAGAGCTGGTTCATCCGGCACTTCGACCGCTGGCTCGCCGGGCGCGGCAGACGGCTGATCGGGTGGGACGAAATCCTCGAGGGGGGCCTCGCGGAAGGTGCCGCCGTCGCCTCCTGGCGCGGCTACGCGGGCGGTATCGCCGCCGCCCGCGCCGGCCACGACGTCGTCATGTGCCCCGAGCAGCAGGTGTATCTGGACCACCGTCAGGATCCCTCCCCGCACGAGCCGGTGCCGATCGGCTTCGTGCGGACCCTGGAGGACGTCTACCGCTTCGAGCCCGTACCGCCGGAGCTGACGGACGAACAGGCCGCGCGCATCCTGGGCACCCAGGCCAATGTCTGGACCGAGGTCATGGAGAGCCGGCAGCGCCTCGACTACCAGGTCTTTCCGCGGCTCGCGGCGTTCGCCGAGGTCGCCTGGGCGCGGCTGCCGCGGCCCGCCGAGCGCGACTACCAGGACTTCACCCGCCGGATGGGCGCCCACTACGCCCGCCTCGACGCGCTCGGCGTCGACTACCGCCCGCCCGGTGGCCCCCACCCCTGGCAGCGGCGCCCCGGTGTGCTCGGACGCCCGATCGACGGGGCGCCCCCAAACGTGTGAGCCCGTGCGCAAGGAGGGCGCCCGCGCGGCCGGAGCCTGGGACGGTAGTTGCCCGGCACCGCCGTACGGGCGATGAGCGCCCACCAAGCGCGCACCGCTCGCCGCACTCCGCGCGATGCCCGCCGCACCCTTGACAACCGGCGGACGAATGCGGACCAGTACGCCGCATGGGGACGGAACGCCGCTTCGCGGACCCTGTCGCCGTGGGTCCGGGAAGATGTGCCAGAGTTGCCACGTCCGGGCCGTGAACACGTACCGTACGGCGGAGCGGAACAGCCGGGACACCGGGGAAGGGGCAGCTGGCTTGACCACCCACGCACCGCAGGCGTCACGAACGGTGACACTGCCGGCCTCGCTCGACGAGGCGGTGGCGGCGCTCACCGCCATGCCTGCCGCCGTTCCGGTCGCGGGCGGCACGGACCTCATGGCGGCCGTCAACGCCGGACTCCTCAGACCTGCAGCCCTGGTGGGCCTCGGCCGGATCAGCGAGATCCGCGGCTGGCAGTACCAGGACGGCCATGCGCTGCTCGGCGCCGGCCTCACCCTCGCCCGTATGGGGCGCCCCGACTTCGCCGCGCTGATCCCGGGCCTGGCCGCCGCCGCCCGCGCCGCCGGCCCCCCGCAGATCCGCAACGCCGGGACGCTCGGCGGCAATATCGTCACCTCCGCCCCCACCGGCGACACCCTGCCCGTGCTCGCCGCCCTCGAAGCCACCGTGATCATCGCCGGGCCCGGTGGTGCGCGCCGCGAGATCCCGGTCAGCCACCTCCTGGCGGGCCGCGAGATGCTGCACCCCGGTGAACTCGTCGGCTTCGTACGGGTGCCGCTGCTGCACGCCCCGCAGACCTTCCTCAAGGCCACCGGCCGTACGGGCCCCGGGCGGGCCACCGCCTCGGTGGCGCTGGTCCTGGACCCGGCCCGGCGCGGGGTGCGCTGCGCCGTGGGCGCGGTCGCCGCGATGCCGCTGCGCCCCCTGGAGGCCGAGCAGTGGGTGGCCTCGCTGATCGACTGGGACGGCGAACGCGGCCTGGTGCCCGAGGCCCTGACGGCCTTCGGCGACTACGTGGCAGCTGCATGTATTCCCGATCCGGCGCCGCCACAGGACCCGTCGCAGCCTGCGGCCCTGCCGCCCGCCGCGCTCCATCTGCGCCGTACGGTGGCAGCCCTGGCCCGCCGCGCACTGGGGAGGGCGCTCTCGTGAGCGAGCGCAGAATGGGGGTCGCCCCGGCCGGAGGCTGGGGGAGATCAATCAGGAGGTGCGCGCCTCGCGAGTGCGAGGCCGAGCGAAGCGAGGTCTCGGCATGAGCGACGACAACCACACCGCGCAGCCGCCGCACCCCGAACAGGGCTGGCAACCGCTCCCGCAGGGCGGCGAGTACGAGTCGGAGGCGACGGCCTTCGTCCAGCTCCCCGAGGGCTTCACCACCGGGGCCTACGGAGGCAGGCTGCCCGGCGGCTACGGCACGCCCGGCGCCGACCCGCTCGCCGCGCCCGGACACGGCTACACCCCGCCGTCCTCCTTCACCCAGCACGCCGCCACGCCGCCGGTCCCGGATGCGGGCACCGACCCGGCGTCGACCGGCCAGTGGACGATGCCGTTCGCGGACCCGCAGGCCGGATACGTCGACCCGTCCGCCGGATACCCGGCCCACTCGGGCCACTCCGGCCACCAGGAATCCGCCGCGATCTACCAGGGCCGCGCGCCCGAGGCGGCGCAGTCGTGGGCCGGCGACCGGGTGGACTGGCCGGTCGCGGGCAGCGCCGAGGCGACGGGCGCGGCCGGCGGATGGTCGGTCCCGGCCGCGGCGGACGACGGCCTGGAGGAGTCCGGCGAGTATCTGGTCGGCGACGACGGCCTGACGGGGTACCAGGGGCAGCCGGGCCACCCGGGCCACCCGGAGCCCGGTGGCACCGCCGGCTATCAGGGCGGCGGATACCAGGACACCTACGGCGGCGCCGAGGCCCCGGCGGACTCCGGCGGGACCGGCCGCACCGGGCACTGGAACTTCGCGGCCGGACTCGGCGCCACCGGTGGCGTGCAGGGGCACGGCGGGGCAGCGGCCGACGATCCGTTCAGCGCTGCCGCGGAGGATCCGTACGCGACGGGCGGCGGCCCGGCGGGCGGCGGTGCGCCGGCCGGCGACGATCCGTACGGCGCGGGCACGGGCCACGCGGACGCCCCGGCCGCCGGCGCGACCGGGCACTGGTCGCTGCCTGCCGATGCGCTGGCCCAGTGGCCGCCCGCTCAGCAGGAGGAGGCGCACCGGCCGGAGGAGGCGGCGCCGAGCATAGGTGCCGATCCCTGGGTGATCCCGGTGGCCGAGGGGGAACAGCCCGACCATTCCGGACAGTTCGCGGTCGGCCCAGGGGCCGGCGCGGGAGCCGGAGCCGGACCCGGGGATGCGTACGGGGCCTATGAGGCGTACGAGGAGCCCCGGGCGGCGGCCGGCGACGAGCACCGGGCCGCCGCAGCCGAGCGGGCGGCCGAGGAGGCCGGCGCGGGCGTGGCGGCGGAGCCGGAACCGGCGGCCGTCCCGGAGCGCGTCGGCGCGGCCGAGGGCGGCGCCCTGCCCGCCCCGTCACCCGCCGAGGTCCAGGACGCGCCCCATGAGGCGCCCCAGGACGTACCTCAGGCGGCCGGACCCGGCGAGCCGGCCGAGGCGACCGGTCCCACCGCGCCGGCCGCACACACCGGCGAGCTCACCGACCCCACCGACCGCACGGCCCTCCCCGGCCCCGCCGTCACTCCCGAACTCACCGAACTCACCGGCCACGCCCCCGACGAGCACGCCCCCGACGAGCACGCCCACGACGAGCACCCCGCCGCCTCCTACGTCCTGCGCGTCAACGGCACCGACCGGCCCGTCACGGACTCCTGGATCGGCGAGTCGCTGCTCTACGTGCTGCGCGAGCGCCTCGGCCTCGCCGGGGCCAAGGACGGCTGCTCGCAGGGCGAGTGCGGGGCCTGCTCCGTCCAGGTGGACGGGCGGCTCGTCGCGTCCTGTCTGGTGCCCGCGGCCACCGCGGCGGGCAGCGAGGTCCGTACGGTCGAGGGCCTGGCCCAGGACGGCGTGCCCTCCGACGTGCAGCAGGCGCTGGCCGCGTCCGGGGCCGTGCAGTGCGGCTTCTGCGTACCGGGCATGGCGATGACCGTGCACGACCTCCTGGAGGGCAATCACGCCCCCAGCGAGCTGGAGACCCGTAAGGCGCTGTGCGGCAACCTCTGCCGCTGCTCCGGATACCGGGGCGTGCTGGACGCCGTCGACGAGGTCGTCAAGGCCCGCGCGGATGCCGCCGCGCAGGCGCACGCCGCGGCGGACACCCCGCTGGACGCGTCGCAGACGCTCCGCATCCCCCACCAGGCCGGACCCTCCGACCCCACCGGCCACGCCCCGCACGACCAGGATTCCCCCGGCCACCACCCCCAGCAGGGGCCGGGCGCCGATCCGCAGACGGGAGGCGCCGCATGAGCGGTACGACAGACGGCGGCGCCGGAGCCGCCACCGCGACCCCCGCGGCGGGTGTGCCGATCCCGCCCGTGGAGCCGCCGCCGCACGGCCTGGGCGTTTCCCTGCCGCCCGCGGACGCGTCGGCCAAGACCGAGGGCACCTTCCCCTACGCCGCCGACCTGTGGGCGGAGGGGCTGCTGTGGGCCGCGGTACTGCGCTCCCCGCACCCGCGCGCGCGGATCCTGTCGATCGACACCAAGCACGCGGCAGAGATGCCGGGCGTCCACGTCGTCGTCACCCATGAGGACGTCCCCGGCGACGCGGGACACGGCCGGGGCACCCCCGACCGCCCGGTCTTCGCCAAGGACGAGGTCCGCCACCATGGCGAGCCGATCGCCGCGGTGGCCGCCGACCACCCCGATACCGCACGGCTGGCCGCCGCCGCCATCGCCGTCGAGTACGAGGTCCTGGACGCCGTCACCGACCCCCAACTGGCCTTCGAGGCCGAGCCGCTGCACCCCGACGGCAACCTCATCCGGCACATCCCGCTCCGCTTCGGTGACGCCGAGGCGGTCGGCGACGTGATGGTCGAAGGCCTCTACCGGATCGGCCGCCAGGACCCGGCGCCCATCGGCGCCGAGGCCGGGCTCGCGGTGCCGCGCCCCGATGGCGGCGTGGAGATCTACACCGCCTCCACCGACCCGCACACCGACCGCGATCTGGCCGCCGCCTCCTTCGGCCTCGACCCCGAGCGCGTCAAGGTGGTGGTGACCGGCGTCCCCGGTGCAACCGCCGACCGCGAGGACCCCGGCATCCAGCTCTCCCTCGGCTTGCTGGCGCTGCGTACGGGCTGCCCCGTCAAGCTCGCCGCCACCCGCGAGGAGTCCTTCCTCGCGCACGCCCACCGCCACCCCACGCTGCTGCGCTACCGCCACCACGCCGACACCGACGGCAAGCTGGTCAAGGTCGAGGCGCAGATCCTGATGGACGCCGGCGCCTACGCGGACACCTCCGCCGAGGCGCTGGCCGCCGCCGTCTCCTTCGCCTGCGGTCCCTACGTCGTCCCGCACGCCGTGATCGAGGGCTGGGCGGTACGCACCAACAACCCGCCGTCCGGCCATATGCGCGGCGAGGGCGCGATGCAGGTCTGCGCGGCCTACGAGGGCCAGATGGACAAGCTGGCCGCCCAGCTGGGCCTGGAGCCGGACGAGATCCGGATGCGCAATGTGATGGCCACCGGTGATCTGCTGCCCACCGGGCAGACCGTCACCTGCCCGGCCCCGGTCGCCGAACTCCTGAACGCCGTCAAGGAAGCGCCGCTGCCCGAGCTGCCCAAGGACGCCCCCGAGGCGGAATGGCTGCTGCCGGGCGGCCCCGAGGGCGCGGGCGAGCCGGGCGCGGTGCGCCGCGGCGTCGGCTATGCGCTGGGCATGGTGCACATGCTCGGCGCGGAGGGCACCGACGAGGTGTCCACCGCCACCGTCAAGGTCAGCGGCTCGGTCGCCACCGTCATCTGCGCGGCCGTCGAGACCGGTTCGGGGTTCTCCACCCTGGCGCGGCAGATCGTCCAGGAGACGCTTGGCGTCGACGAGGTGCATGTCGCCGGCGTCGACACCGACCAGCCCCCGGCCGGCCCCGCCTGCCATGGCCGGCACACCTGGGTCTCCGGCGGCGCCGTCGAACGCGCCGCCAAGATGGTCCGTACGCAGCTCCTGCAGCCGCTGGCCCACAAGTTCGGGATGTCCACCGAGCTGCTCACCATCACCGACGGCAAGATCACCTCGTACGACGGGGTGCTCAGCACGACCGTCGCGGAGGCGCTGGACGGCAAGGAACTGTGGGCCACCGCCCAGTGCCGGCCGCACCCCACCGAGCCGCTGGACGAGGGCGGGCAGGGCGACGCGTTCGTCGGCCTGGCCTTCTGCGCCATCCGCTGCGTCGCCGACGTCGACATCGAGCTGGGCACGGTCCGGGTCGTGGAGATGACCGTGGCGCAGGACGTCGGCCGGGTGCTCAACCCGCGCCAGCTGCGGGCCCGGATCGAGGCCGGTGTCACACAGGGCCTGGGCGCCGCGCTGATGGAGAACCTGCGCACCACCCGCGGCCAGGTCCGCCACCCCGACCTGACCGGCTACGCACTGCCGACCGCGCTCGACGCCCCGGACATCCGCATCGTCAAACTCGTCGAGGAACGCGACGTGGTCGCCCCCTTCGGCGCCAAGCCCGCCAGCGCCGTCCCGGTCGTCACCTCCCCGGCGGCCGTCGCCTCCGCGGTCCGCGCCGCCACCGGCCGCCCCATCGGGCGCCTCCCGATCCGCCCGCAGGCGGCGGTGGCACAGGCCGTGCAGATGTAGCGCGGCTGGGCGGATGTAGCGCCCCGGTTGTTTTTTCCCCGCCGCCCACCCCCCTTCGGGGGGTGGGCGGGTGTATGAGCCCGGGTGTACCAGGCCGGGTGTACGAGCCCATGGGTGTACGAGCCCGGGTGTCGCCGCGAACTGGCCCCGCACCCCCACCCGACCCCCACCCACCCCCACCCGACCCCACGCTCACGCTCCGTCACGCCATTGTCAGTGCCGTCACTTACAGTAATTCTCGGTGGCGGATACGGCGTCGGACGCGTGGGGGGCGGGCAGATCGCATGGGGTCAAACGGCTTACAGGGCAAGGCAATTGGAGGATCCTGGGGCGGCCGGAGTGAGAGGTGGCCGGTCGCGAGGGGCGCGGGGATCACGGGGCCGAAGGGGAGCGGGATGCCTCAGGAGTGGGCGGGGGAGTCGGGGCGGGACCGAGCGGTGGAGCGGTACGTCCAGGAGCTGCTGGTACGGCGGCCGGGCGGCCGGGCGGAGTTGCCCGCCACGCTGCTGCTCGGGCCGCGGGGCAGCGGGAAGACCACGGTGCTGCGGCATCTGGAGGACTGGGCCCGGCGGGTGCCGGTGGCACGGCTCGATCTGGCGGCGTTGGGGCAGGAGGGCGGTAAGCCGATCGATGTGCTGGCGGCGCTGGTCTTTCAGCTCAATGAGAAGAAGCGCGATTTCGCGCGGTTGCGGTTCCCGGCGTTCGGGCTGCTGACCATTGCGGTGGCGGCCCGGATGGAGGCGGCGGACCGGGACGCCGCCGTACGCCAGATGGAAGCGGCCCTGGTCGGGCCGCCCGGCAGCCGTACGGAAGTCATCAACCAGCTGGCGCAGTACGCCGCCACGGTCCTGGGCGCGCCCGCCGCGGTGACCGCCGCGCTGCCGCTGCTGCCGGAATGGCGGCGCCACTGGGTGCGGCTGCGGATCCGCTGGCGGCTGGCCCGAATCCAGCGGCGCGCCCGCGGCGGCTCCGTGGACGGCTTTCTGATCAACCTCAACCAGCGATACGGCGACCGCGAGGAGGCCGAGCGCCAGCGGGCCGAGGCGGTGCTCTTCGACGCCTTCCTGGACGACCTGCGGCGGGCGTACGGCTCGCGCGGCGGCGACAAGCGGCGCACGACGCACTGCCTGGTGCTGCTGGACAACGTCGACAGTCCCCTGGGCAACGCCTTCCTGAAGACTCTGCTGGACGCCCGCAGGAAGGCGGAGACGCCCGATCCGCTGCTGGTGCTCGCCACCGCGGGGAGCTATCCGGCGGCGCTGGAGGGCTTCGCCTTCGGCGGCCCCCGGCGGCCGGGGGTGCTGCCCGGCCGGTGGCCGGCGGACGAGGAGACGTTCGTTCCCGAGCGGGTCGTCAAGGGCCTGGTCGTGGGCCGGCTGCGCGATCTGGCGCGGCATGAGGTCGAGCAGCAGGCCGAGGAGGTGCTGCGGTCGGCCGGCCGCCGGGTGGCGCCGCCGGCGGCCGGCAACGGCGTGCAGTGGCTGGGCTGGGTGGTGCACGAACTCACCCGTGGCCACCCGGCGGGCACCACCCAGCTGCTGGATGCCCTTCTGGAGTGCGATGCGGACGCCGACTGGGAAGCGCGGCTGCGACAGGTTCTGCAGCCGTCCTCGGACCTGGTCGACGCGCTGCTGGAGCGGCTGTTGCCGATGGACACCAGCGGCGAGCTGGCGCAGGTGCTGGCCCGTGCGTCGGCCGCCGTCGACCTGGCCCAGGCGCAGGCCGGACGCGCCCTGTGGGACGAGTCCGGCGCCCGCCTCCAGGAGGAGTACAACGACTTCTGCACGGACGTGCTGCGCACCATGCACCTCGACAGCGGCGACGAGGAGTCCGACGGCCGTACCGAAACGCCGCACCCACTGCTGCGCCTGCTGTTGCTGCGCCGCCTCGCCGCGGACCCGGCGCCCGACTCCGCCCGCGGCTGGAGCGCCGTGCACGCCGCGCTGCGGGAGCGGGCGACCGCGGCCGGTGAGCCGGGTGCCGCGGCCTATCACGCCCTCGCGGGCGGCGATCTGGCCGCCGCGGCCGCCTACCTGGACGACGCCTTCGAGCGGATCAGCCCCGAGGAGTGGTGCGCCGAGCTGTGCCGGCTGCGCCGCGCCCCGCTCGCCGCGGCCGGCGACGCCCTCGACCGGCCGCTGTGGGAGCGCTACGAACGGCTGGTGGACCACCTCAACGACGGCGCGGTCGACCAGCGGTTGCGGACCATCACCCGGCTGCTCGCCGCCGTCTGGATCGGCCCGGAGCCGCCCGACGACCCCCGCACGGACCGGGTCGGCGACCCGTACCGCGATCCGCTCGGCGATCCGGGCGCCGAGCTCTACGGCGAGATACAGGCCCGCTTCCACACCCTCGCGGTGCACGCCGACGGCGTGCCCTGGACGACTGCGCTGCTGCGCAAGGCCAAGCAGTACGGGAAGGAGCCATGGCTGTGAGCGAGCGGATCTTCGAACCGCCCAGACCGCCGCGGCGCTGGGGACTGTGGACGGGCTCGGCGCTCACCGTGCTGGCGCTGCTGGCCGCCGTCACCGTGTGGGGCATCGGCACGCTCGGCAGCTGCGGCGACGGCGTCCTGCACGCGGACGGCGGGGAGTGCGTGGGCGTCACGGACGGCTCGTACGCCTTCGAGAACATGCGCGGCCTGAGCGACAAGATCCGCACCGAGAACGACCGGGTCGCGAAGTCCGGCGATCCATCGGTCGCGATCGCCTATATCGAGGCCATGGCGGGCGGCTCCGAGGACCGTGGCCCGGAGGCCACCCGGCAGGCCGTCAGCGGCGCCTACGTCGCCCAGCGCGCACTGAACGCCGAGCGTTCCACGCTGCCCAAGATCCGGCTGCTGCTCGCCAACACCGGCCGCGGTGACCGCCGGTGGAGCCAGGTCGTCGACCAGCTGATCGCCATGAAGGACAAGGAGCATCTCGTCGCGGTGGCAGGTTTCGGGCAGAGCAACGCACGTACGGCGGGCGCGGTCAGGCGGCTGCGCGGCGCCGGGCTGCCGATGGTCGGGGTGACCGTCGCCGCCGATGGCCTCAGCTCCCCTCTGGCCGGGTTCTACCGTGTCTCCTTCCCCAACCGGGACCAGACCGCGGCCGCCGCCCGCTATCTCAAGGAGCAGCAGGACAAGCACCCCGGCTACCGCGTCCAGGTGATCCGGGACGGCAATGAGTCGGACGACTACAACACCTCCCTCTACAAGGACTTCTTCGCCGCGAAGGAGCGCGTGGGGCTGACCGTGAACGACGAGATCATCCCGTTCCGCTCCGGCGAAGGCGAGCAGGCGACAGTGGGCAATGCGCTGTCCCTGGTCGCCGACAAGGTCTGCGGCGCCACCAGGCCGCCGGACGCGGTCTACTTCGACGGCCGGGGCCGGGAGCTGCGCCGGTTCATCGAAGCGGCGGGCGAAGGCGGCCGGCAGTGCCCCACGACCGTGCTCTCCGGATCCAGCGCGTTCGGCGTCTACTTCGACACCGGAGGCAAGCGGCACCGCGACGAACTGGCCCGGCTCGCCAAGCAGTGGAAGGACAGCCGGCTGAAGGTCTACTACACCGCATTCACCCACCCCGAGATACCCAAGACGGTCTACGGCGGCGCCGACCGCGGCCCGTACGCCGGTTTCGTACGCGCCTACGGCGAAGAGGTCGGCGGCCCCACCGAGGACCTGGCCAGCGGCCAGGCGATGCTGGGCCACGACGCCGCGTACACCATCGGCAAGGCCGCCCGGAACGCCGTGAACGTCTACGGCACCCGGCGGGTCACCGCCCGCATGGTCCTGGCCATGCTGGAACAGACCAACGGCAAGGCCCGGGTCCGCGGCGTCAGCGGCTACATAGCTTTCGACCCCGACACGGGCGAGCCGTCGGACCGGCCGATGGCGCTGGTGGAACTGCTGCGCCCGACGGACGCGGGAGAGATGCGGGACACCTACCGGTTCGTGACGGCCCTCAGGGCGGACAGACCCAAGCCCTGAGAGACACCTGTCCCCGGCCCGCCGAAGAATCCGACGGACGTCATGAAAGATCGAGGTTAATCGCTGCTGCCGCCCCGGTAACAACGATTCGAAGGCGCCCCGCCCTTGCGCAGAAGCTGCCTCTTGGAAACCCGATGGCATAAAATTCAATCCGGGTTTCAAATGGTTCCTGTAGCACTGAACGCTCCAGCAGGGATGGGATGGCGTGCCTTTTGGGTGAGGCAATTCTGCCTACATCGCCATCGGTTGATTTAGCTCTTGATTTCCTGAAGTTGAAGATTGACTCTTGGTCTATGTTCTGCGTGGGGTCGCTGATACCCGATTGTGTTAAGTATTCAGTGGTGCGGCTCCAGATCAGGTGCCGGAAGCGTCGGGCCGACCGCCGTTTCGGGCGCGGGCCCGTTCTCTGTAGGCCCTGTGGCCTGCACTGGGGAACCGTCATCGGCAGGAAGTGGAGGAGCTGCTGCCGCCGTAGCTGCCGGAACGAGTGCGGCACAAGTAGCGAAAAGCAAAGGCGCCTCCCCGCAGGCGGCGAGGGCGCAGGGCCTAGCGGCGACACAGTCCAAGGCGGCAAGCCTCGGCCTGTCGCAGACCGTGATAAACCAAGTCACTACTCAGACGAACGCCACTCTGAATCAGATTATCAATTCGCCTGGTTCGAGCATTGGGGTAACGGGCAACACAACAACTACGGGCCAGCCGTCTGGCACTACGGGTGAGCCGCCCACTAAGCCTACTAAGCCCGGTGAGCCCACTAAACCCGCTGAGCTCGCTGCACCCACCACGCCCAACACGCCCAACACCCCGGGCACCGCAACCACTACACCCACCACACCCAACACGCCCAACACGCCCAACACCACGTCCAAGTGAAGAGGGACATCGGGTCCTGCCCGAGCGTCCGCGTTGAGGGTGGCGGCCGGAGGCAAGGCGCTTGCCGCTCTCCGCTCGGCGACGACACAAGTTCGTAAGCGGGGCGGAAGTTGGGCGCCACCTCGGCGCCGGACGCTGAGCCGCTGCCATTCCGAGACGTAAACCGAGACGAACGGCAATGGGCCGGTCCCCCTTCGGGAAGACCGGCCCATCGGTCGCTCCTGGAAGGAGCCATGGAGGCCGTGGCGGGATTCGAACCCACGTAACTCGCTTTGCAGGCGAGCCCCTGAACCACTCGGGCACACGGCCGGGTTGAGATGCGGTGCTGTCCTGACTC
This sequence comes from Streptomyces sp. NPDC028368, assembly GCF_055565615.1. Taxonomy (NCBI): domain Bacteria; kingdom Bacillati; phylum Actinomycetota; class Actinomycetes; order Kitasatosporales; family Streptomycetaceae; genus Streptomyces; species Streptomyces sp. NPDC028368. The sequence goes on from NZ_JBVHTY010000007.1 coordinate 106,234, forward strand.
GGTGTTGTCCTGACTCTAAGGCGCGGGGTGGGGGCCGGGGCAAGGGTGCCCGGCGGGCTGCCATGAGGCTGCAATGTGGGGTTCATGAATCCCGCCGGGCCACCTGTGGGTGCGGGTCAGTCCTCCGGTGCGCTGTCCCGTACCGCGACCAGCCCGTTGAAGACGCCGGCATAGGCCGTGCCGTCCGGGCCGAGGGTGATCGGGGCCCAGTTGTTGTCGTAGAGCGGTCCGGTGCCGGTCAGGCGCTTGAAGCGGGTGTGGCCGGTGCGGAAGTCGACGGCGGTCAGGTACCAGGCGTCGATGCCCAGGCGGTTGGGGTCCTTTGTGTAGTAGTAGAGGAGGCCGTTGGCGGTGGAGAGTTTGGCGACGCTGGAGGGGGCGCGTTCCTTGCTCTCCCAGACGGTGTCGCAGCCGCTGCCGTCCGGCCGGATATCGACCCTGGTGATGCCGCCGACCACCGACTTGCCCAGGAGGAGCGAGGTGACGTTCTCGTAGCCGTAGTTGTTCTCGACGACGAGGCTGTTGCCGTAGCCGATGAGGGAGTTGTCGGTGGTGGAGGCGCCGGAGCCGAAGACCGGGATCTTGCAGACCAGGCGGTCGGCGTCGGGGCCGGTGCGGCGGTAGACCAGGATGTTCATCCGGTCGTCGGCGTTGTCGGTGATGGCCACGTAGGGGTGTGCACCGTCGCCGAGGAGGGTGGGGGTGGTGCCGGAGCCCTGGTTGATGGAGCCGGGTTTGCCGTCCGTACCGCGGTCGTAGGTCTGGCGCCACTGGACGCGCGGCGTGCCGTCGGCGTCCGCGCGCAGGCTGTAGAGGGCATGGTCGGAGACGATGGAGACGCCGTCCTCGGCCACCGAGAAGCTGTTCTGGATCTCCTCGCCGGGCAGTTGGGTGGTGCGCAGCGCGTCGGTGTCCGGGGCGATGGTGCCGATCCGGCCCTTACGGGTGACCCACCAGATCCGGCCGTCCCAGTCGGGCTGGACGGAAGTGACCGGATCGCAGTCACCGCGCGGATAGAGGTTGGTCCAGCCGACGCAGTCGTGCGGGACGTAGGGGGTGAGATCCCAGTCGTTGTCGACCGTGAAGTGCCAGGAGCCGTCGGCCGCCCGGGAGTGGGACAGCCGCAGGACGTGCTGGCGGGAGTCGGCGAGGACGACCCGGTCCTTGTTGTCGAGGTAGAAGTAGGCGCCGCCCGAGGTGTCCTTGAAGATCTTGGAGAAGTCCAGGCGGGTGATGGCCTCGACGGTGGAGGGGCGCTGCGGCAGCTTGTACTCGGCGAGGGTGGCCAGGCTCTTCGGGTCCAGCAGTTTGAGCCGGAAGCCCTGGAAGGTGCCGCAGACGGTCAGGATGCGGCCGTCGGAGTCGAAGGTGACGGTCGCGCATTCGCCGCCGAGCGCCGCCATCTTCACGCTGGTCACGGCGGGCCGGTCGCCCAGCGGGCCGGGGAAGGGGTGGGTGTCGCTGCTCGCGCCGTCGCCGTGCATCCCGGCCCGCCCGTTGGGCGCCAGGTACGGGTGCTGCGGCGGTGCCTGGCCGGCGGGGAGCGGGTCGGCGGTGGCCGGGGCGCCCTCGTACTGGGGGACCAGCCGGTGCCCGGGGGCGGGCGGTATCGGCGCCGCCTGCGCGGCCGGGGCGAGCGCCACGGAAGCGGGGAGGGCGAGAAGCAGGGCGGCCAGGGCCGCACCGGCGCGTGCCCGACACCACCGGCCGAGTGCCCCGTCCGCTCTGCTTCGTGCCCCAAATAGCCTTGTCTGCATACGAGTTCCTTCATCCGTCGGCAACGGCGGACGAGGCTAAGGCGGGGGAGTCGAGGAGTCCATGGCTTCCGGCGCCCTGGCATGGAGCGTTCATACGGCCGTCATGGGCGGCTCCACGGGGGTGAGCCGGCGGCCGCGCCGCGGGGCCGAGCCCGCGCCGCCCACCCCGTACGAGTCACCCCGTACGAGTCACCCCGTACGCGTCACCCCCACTCCTCACCCCGTATGCAGAAACTCCTCCACCACCGGCCCGAACAGCTCCGGCTCGTCCACCCACGGGTAGTGCCCCACCCCGTGCAGCGGCCGCACCCGCGCCTCCGGGAACGACGCGGCCACCAGCTCGCCCGCCCGCATACCGGTCACCGCGTCCCGGTCACCGGTCACCACCAGCGCCGGGCACGTCACCTGCCCCAGCCCGGCCAGCAGCGCGAGCCGGGCCGTCTCGTCCACGCCCTGCCAGAACCCGGCCCGCGGCACCGGCCCCAACTGCGCACCCTCCGTGGCCGCATGGGCCCGCTGAGGCTCCTCCCACCGCCCGTAGGCGAGCGGCGCCGCGGCGAACAGCAGCTCCCGTACCTCGCTCAGGTCCGACGCCTCGACCAGCTGCTGCACCGCCACCGAGGCCTCGGGCCACCACTCCTCGTGCGCCCGCGCCTCGAAGATCTCCTGCGCGTCGTCGGTGAGTTCGCCCTGCAGCCGGGAGCCGGGGCAGGCCAGCACCAGGCGGGTCAGCCGCTGCGGATGCATCGCCGCGTAGGCCTGCGCGAGGGTGGCCCCCGCACTGTGTCCGAACAGCGCGAACCGCTCCAGGCCCAGATGCGTGCGGAGCGACTCGAGGTCCTCGGCGAGCCGGGGGAAGGCGTACCGGGACGGGTCGGCGGCTGGCGGGGAGGCGCCGGTGCCGCGGCTGTCCGGGATGATCAGCTGCCGGTGCGCGGCCATGCCGCCGAGGTCGCCCAGATAGGCGGCGTCCCGCCCCGGCCCGCCGGCCAGGCACACCAGCGGCGGCAGCGGGGAGTCGGCCGGGCCGAGCACGCGGAAGTGGAGCTCGGCATCGTCGTACGTACGGAAGTGCGGCATACGGACAGCTTGCCCGATATGGATCCCGCCGCCCGCTTGCCCGCCGCCCGCTGCCCGCTTGCCGCCGCCCGCCGCCCGCCGCCCGCCGCCCCGGCGTAGGACCCATGACCGAGGCGATCCCCGCCCATGGACAGGGGTGCAGCCGCACTGCGGCTCTTACTCTGGCCCGATGACCGCTGACCACCCCCACCCGGGCGACACCGGCGTCGCCCCCGATGCCCCCACCGCCGCCCCCGGCGACCGCCCCGCCATACCCGGTCCGCGTCACGGCCCGGCAGCGGACGACACCGGCGGCGGGGTCCTGTCCCGCCCCCACCGCGCGCTGACCCTCGGCATCATCTCCGTCATCTCGCTGGTCGCCTTCGAGGCGAGCGCCGTGAACACCGCGATGCCGGTCGCCGCCCGCGCCCTGGACGGCATCGGGCTCTACGCCTTCGCCTTCTCCGCCTTCTTCACGGCGAGTCTGTTCGCCATGGCGCTCTCGGGCGAGTGGAGCGACCGGCGCGGGCCGCTCGCGCCGCTGTTCACCGGGATCGCCGCCTTCGGTGCGGGACTGCTGCTCGCGGGCGGCGCGGGGACCATGGGGATGTTCATCGCGGGCCGGGGAGTGCAGGGCATCGGCGGCGGGCTGGTGATCGTCTCGCTGTACGTCGTGGTCGGCCGCGCCTACCCCGAGCGGTTGCGCCCGTCGATCATGGCGTCCTTCTCGGCGGCCTGGGTGGTGCCGGTGATCGTCGGGCCGCTGGTCGCCGGCACCGTCACCGAACACCTCGGCTGGCGCTGGGTCTTCCTCTCCCTCCCCGTCCTGATACTGCTGCCGCTCGCGGTGATGCTCCCGGCGCTGCGCAAGCTGCCGCGTACGGACCCGGGCGACGGTGCCGGAGCGCGGCACATCCTGGGCAACCGGCGCTGCCGGCTCGCGCTGGCCGTCGCGATCGGCGCCTGTCTGCTCCAGTACGCGGGCCAGCACCCGACGTGGCTCGCGCTGGCGCCCGCCGTCGCCGGGGCCGCGCTGCTGGTGCCGGGCACAGTGCGCCTGCTGCCCCGGGGCACTTTCCGGGCGGCGCGCGGCCTGCCGTCCGTGGTGCTGATCCGCGGCCTGGCCGCCGGGGCGCTGGTGGCCGCCGAGAGCTTCATCCCGCTGATGCTGGTCACCCAGCGCGGCCTGTCCACCACCCTCGCCGGCCTCTCCCTCACCGGCGGCGGGCTGACCTGGGCGCTCGGCTCGTACGTACAGAGCCGCCCCCGCCTCGAGCCGCACCGCGAGCGGCTGATGGGCCTGGGCATGGCCTTCCTGGCCGTCGCCATCGTCATGGTCCCGCTGGCGCTGTTCGACGGGGTCCCGGCGTACATCGTCGCGGCGGCCTGGACGCTCGGCGGCTTCGGCATGGGCCTGAACATCTCCAGCGGCGGCGTACTGCTGCTGAAGCTGTCCCGGCCGGAGGATGCGGGCACCCACTCCGCCTCGCTGCAGATGGCCGACGCACTGGGCAACGTCACGTTCGTCGGCGTGAGCGGCGTGCTGTTCGTGGCCTGCGGCGGCGGGTCGATCGCGGCCGGCACGGCCGCCCCGGGAGCCGCGAGCCATCCGGCGGCCTTCGTAGCGGTGTTCGCGGCAATGGCCATGGTCGCCGCGGCCGGCGCCGGTGCGGCCGTGCGGCTGCGGGTTTAACCCCACGTTGTCGGCTCTCCCGCCGGTCCGCTGCGCTTTGCCGGCGCCCCACGTTTTCGGCCGTCCCGCCGTGGTGGTTTCCCGCCGTTGCTCCCCCACTGCCTGAAGGGCGTGGGAGGTACCCCCACGCGGCGGGCGGTGCCGCTGCGCGGGGCTGTTCGGCTGCGGGACCGGCCCTACACGGCTCCGCCGCTACGGCCCGCCCCCTCCCCGTTGAGGGTGGGGGAAAAGCAAGGCCGGTGGGAGTGCGCGTGAGCGGTCGGCTGTGCCTTGTGGATCCCAGGCGCACCTGACCCGCAAGACAGGCCCCCACCGGCCTCTCTTGCCCCCCACCCGTGGGAGGGGCCGCGCCGCAGGACGGAGTCCGGAGGCGTGGCACCGCACCCGACAAACCCCCGCCCGCCGCAGGCGTCATGGCGAAACACCACCACGGCGGGAAAGACAAAGACGTGGGGCCAAGGCAAAGCGCAGCGGAACGGCGGAACGGTGGGACGGCCGACAACGTGGGAGAGACCAGCCGTTAGGCTGGGCCGGTTGCCGATCGCCGAGTCAGCCCGACGGAGACCGTGACTACCACCACCAGCGCCACCAACAACCACCACCTGTCCCCGGCCTTCCCGGGACGGGCCCCCTGGGGTACCGCGAACAAGCTGCGCGCCTGGCAGCAGGCGGCCATGGACCGGTACATCCAGACGCAGCCCAGAGACTTCCTCGCCGTCGCCACGCCCGGCGCGGGCAAGACGACCTTCGCGCTCACCCTTGCCTCCTGGATGCTGCACCACCACGTCGTGCAGCAGGTGACGGTCGTCGCACCGACCGAGCATCTGAAGAAGCAGTGGGCGGAGGCGGCGGCCCGGATCGGGATCAAGCTCGATCCCGAGTACAGCGCGGGCCCGCTGGGCCGCGAGTACCACGGCATCGCGATCACGTACGCGGGTGTCGGCGTCCGGCCGATGCTGCACCGCAACCGCATCGAGCAGCGCAAAACCCTGGTCATCCTGGATGAGATTCACCACGCCGGTGACTCGAAGTCGTGGGGTGAGGCGTGCCTGGAGGCGTTCGAGCCGGCTACCCGGCGGCTCGCGCTGACCGGTACGCCCTTCCGGTCCGACACCAACCCGATCCCGTTCGTGACGTACGAGGAGGGGAACGACGGGATCCGGCGGTCCTCGGCCGACTACACCTACGGCTACGGGAACGCGCTGGGTGACGGCGTCGTCCGGCCCGTCATTTTCCTCTCCTACAGCGGCAATATGCGCTGGCGGACCAAGGCGGGCGACGAGATCGCGGCCCGGCTCGGCGAGCCGATGACGAAGGACGCCATTTCGCAGGCGTGGCGTACCGCGCTGGATCCGCGCGGCGACTGGATGCCGAATGTGCTGCGCGCTGCCGACCGGCGGCTGACGGAAGTACGCAAGTCCATCCCGGACGCGGGTGCCCTGGTCATCGCCTCGGACCAGGAGCAGGCCCGCGCGTACGCCAAGCTGATCCGGGAGATCACCGGGCAGGGCGCCACCCTCGTGCTGTCCGACGACTCCGGTGCCTCGCAGCGCATCGACGACTTCGCGGGGTCCGAGGACCGGTGGATGGTCGCGGTGCGGATGGTGTCGGAGGGCGTCGACGTCCCGCGGCTGGCGGTCGGGGTGTATGCGACCACCATCTCCACTCCGCTGTTCTTCGCGCAGGCCGTGGGCCGGTTCGTACGGTCGAGGCGGCGGGGCGAGACGGCCTCCGTCTTCCTGCCGACCGTCCCGATGCTGCTCGGCTTCGCCAATGAGATGGAGGTCGAGCGCGACCACGTGCTCGACAAGCCGAAGAAGGACGGGGAGGAAGACCCCTACGCCGAGTCCGAGAAGGAGATGGACGAGGCGAACAAGGAGCAGGACGAGGACACCGGGGAGCAGGAGCAGTTCTCGTTCGAGGCGCTGGAGTCGGAGGCGGTCTTCGACCGGGTCCTCTACGACGGCGCCGAATTCGGCATGCAGGCGCATGCGGGCAGCGAGGAGGAGCAGGACTACCTCGGCATCCCCGGGCTGCTGGAGCCCGACCAGGTGCAGATGCTGCTGCAGAAGCGGCAGGCCCGGCAGATCGCGCACAGCAGGAAGAAGCCGGACGCGGAGGCCGATCTGCTGGAGCTGCCCGCCGAGCGGCGCCCGGTGGTCTCGCACAAGGAGATGCTGGAGCTGCGCAAGCAGCTGAACACGCTGGTCGGCGCCTATGTGCACCAGAGCGGGAAGCCGCACGGTGTGATCCACACCGAGCTGCGGCGGGTGTGCGGCGGGCCGCCGAGCGCGGAGGCCACCGCCGGGCAGCTCCATGAGCGGATCAAGAAGGTACGGGAGTGGGCCACGCGGATGCACTGAGCCCCACCGGCCCCACCGGCTCTACCGGCCCCATCGGATGAGCCCGGCCGGCCGGACGGCCGCTCCGCCGCGTCTCACGTAGTGGGCGGCGCACCTTTCACGGTGTGCCGCCCTGCGTCATTCCTGGGACCATCACGGACATTCTGGGCGCGAAAGACCGGATTCTGGACGGACTCTTCCGCTGACCGGACTTGCTCGCTACTGTCCCGGTCACGCACACGCCCCGTGGCAGCGCCGCCGCGGAGCGCAGCCGTGCCATGCGGCCGGCGGCCTCTGGAGCGCGCTGCATCGGAACATGCAAGCGCGTCGCGCACCAGCGCCGCCACTCACACCAGGAGGGGCGTCGTGACCGCGGAGACCTCTCAGACGCTTGACCGGGGACTGCGGGTCCTCAAACTTCTCGCCGACACCGACCACGGGCTGACCGTCACCGAGCTGTCCAACAAGCTCGGGGTCAACCGCACCGTGGTCTACCGGCTGCTCGCGACCCTGGAGCAGCACGCTCTGGTGCGCCGCGACATCGGCGGCCGGGCCAGAGTCGGCCTCGGGGTGCTGCGCCTGGGCCGGCAGGTGCATCCGCTGGTCAGAGAGGCGGCGCTGCCCGCGCTGCGCTCGCTCGCCGAGGACGTGGGGGCCACCGCGCATCTCACCCTCGTCGACGGCGCCGAGGCGCTGGCCGTCGCCGTGGTGGAGCCCACCTGGACCGACTACCACGTCGCCTACCGCGCCGGTTTCCGCCACCCGCTGGACCGCGGGGCCGCCGGCTGGGCCATCCTCAAGGCCCGCCAGGGCCGCATCCAGGACGCCGGACTCGCCCTGACCCACGGGGAGTTGGAGGCCGGTGCGAGCGGGGCGGCGGCGCCGCTGCTGGGGGTGAGCGGCATCGAGGGCAGCGTGGGCGTGGTGATGCTCGCGGACACCGTCTCCGAGCGGATCGGGCCGCGGGTGGTCGAGGCGGCCCGGGAGGTTTCCGAGGCGCTGCGGTGAGGCCGCGGGTGGCGACGCGGGCACCGGGCCTCGTCCTGTGAAGGCGCGGTGGCCGTGTGGTGAGACCACAGCGCTTCGCGAGGCTGGTGGGGCGGGGGTCATCTAGGCTGGCGGGGTGTCTGCACGCACCCGGGCCCTGGCGGTCTGCACCACTCTCGTTCTCGGCCTCCTCCTCACCGCGGTCCTCGCGCCGCTGCCGTACTCGGTCGCCTATCCGGGGATGACGGCGAATGTGCTCGGTGACGACAAGGGCAAGCCGGTGATCACGATCACCGGAGCCGGCACCCGGAAGACGGGCGGCCAGCTGCGGATGACCTCCATCGTCGCCACCGGACCGGATGCCTCCGTCCATCTGTCGGACGTCCTGCGGGCCTGGTTCCGTACGGACGAGGCGGCGATGCCGCGCGAGGCGGTCTATCCGGTGGGCAGCAACACCGAGGAGATCGCGGAGCACAACGCGAAGCAGATGCGGGAGTCCCAGGACACCGCCACCGCCGCCGCGCTGGGCCGGCTGGGCAAGTCGCCCAAGGGCATCAAGGTGAAGCTGAGTCTCGCGGACGTCGGCGGGCCCAGCGCCGGGCTGATGTTCGCCCTCGGCATCGTCGACAAGCTGGCGGGCAACGGCAAGGGCGGCGATCTGACCGGCGGGAGGACCGTCGCGGGCACCGGCACCATCACCGCGGACGGCAAGGTCGGCGCGGTCGGCGGCGTCCCGCTCAAGACCCAGGCGGCGCGCCGCGACGGCGCCACCGTCTTCCTGGTCCCGAAGCAGGAGTGCGCGGATGCCCGTGCCGAGCTCCCCCGGGGCATGCGGCTGATTCCTGTCACCACGCTCGACGGCGCGGTGGACGCCCTCAAGGCCCTCGACTCGGGCGGCCGGGTCCCGCACTGCTGACCGGTCCGTTTCCCCCGATTTTTTTGCGCCGCACCGCGATGCCGCGGCCGCCCTGCGGCCCGATGCGGCCGGTGGCGCCGCCTTCGGGCGCGGCCGCCGCCCTCACCCCGCCGTCTTGATGAACCCCTCCTTGACCAGCCAGTCCTTGGCGACCTCGTGCGGGTCCTGGCCGTCCACGTCCACCTTGCGGTTGAGCTCCTGGGCGACGCGGTTGTTGAGCGCCTTGGTGACCGGCGCGAGCAGCGGCGCGATCTGGGGGTATTTCTTCATCGTCGCGGCGTTCATCTCGGGCGCGGCGTTGTAGTTCGGGAAGAAGTGCCTGTCGTCGGCGAGGACCTTCAGGCCCATGGCCTTGATCCGGCCGTCGGTGGTGAAGACCTCCCCGAAGGTGCAGGACTTGCCCTGCGAGGCCTCGGTGTAGACGACGCCGCCGGTCATCTTGCGGATGTTGCCGGAGGGGATTTTCATGCCGTACGTCCTGGCCATGCCGGGCAGGCCGTCGTTGCGGGTGGCGAATTCGTTCTCCACGCACAGGGTGACCGCGCCGGGGTTCTTCTTCAGCAGCGCCGCGACGTCCGAGAGGTTCTTGACCGGGTACTTCTTGAGGTTGGCGGCGTTCAGCGCCAGCGCGTAGGTGTTGTTGAGGCTGGACTGCGGCAGCCAGACGATGCCGTTCTTGCGGTCCGCGTCGCGCACCGCCACCCACTGCTTGTGGACATCGGGGATCGGCTTCTCGTGGCCGAGGTGGGTGATCCAGCCGGTGCCGGTGTACTCGTACATGCCGTCCGCGGTGCCGGTGCGCACGGCCTCGCGGGCGCCGATGGTGCCCTGGATGTTGGTCTTGTCGATGACGGTGGCGCCGGCCGCCTTGAAGACCAGGCCCATGATCTGGCCGAGGATGATGTTCTCGGTGAACTCCTTGGATGTCACGGTGAGGGTGGCGCCCTTGAGCGGCAGGCCCCGGCCGACCGTACCGGGCTTGACGTCGTCGGTCATCGGGCTGCCGCTGACCAGCCCGCAGCCGCTCAGCGCGGCCGCGGCGAGCAGCAGCCCGGCCAGCGCCGCGGCGGCGGTGTGCGGGCGCGGGCGTCGGGTCGATCCGCGGAGCGCCATCAGTTCGTCCCCTCCAGGCCGCGCGGCCGCAGCAGCAGTTCGGCCAGCGAGGCCAGCCATTCGACGAGCAGCGCCAGCACCACGGTCAGCACCGAGCCGAGGATCAGTACGGGCATCCGCTGGGTGATGATGCCCGCCGAGATCAGGTCCCCCAGGCCTCCGCCGCCGCCGAAGGTGGCCAGCGTCGCGGTGCCGACGTTCAGCACCAGCGCGGTGCGCACCCCCGCCAGGATCAGCGGTACGGCCAGCGGCAGTTCGACCTTGGCCAGCACGCCCAGGGGGGACATGCCGATCCCGCGGGCCGCCTCGGTCAGCGTCGGGTCGATGCCGCGCAGTCCGGCGATGGTGTTGGCCAGCACCGGCAGTACAGCGTAGATGACCATGCCGACGATGGCCGAGCGGGCGCCGATGCCGAGCCAGATGACCAGCAGGATCAGCAGACCGAGAGCGGGGATGGCCTGGCCGAGGTTGGCGACGGCCATCGCCAACGGGGTCGCCTTGCGGAATCTGGCGCGGGTCAGCGCGATGCCCAGCGGGATCGCGATGATCAGTACGAAGAAGGTGGAGACGGCGGTGAGCTGGATGTGCTGGCGCAGCGCCAGAGCGACCTTGCCGTTGTCCACCGCCTGGTGGGCGATGGAGTCCAGGCGGGCGCCGCGGAACCACAGCCAGGTGGCGAGCAGCGCGGCCACCAGGAAGACCGGCATGAAGGTCCACTTCTGCCAGCTGATCCGGCGGGCGCCGGGGCCCGGGGCGCGGGCCGGCGCCTCCCCGGTGGCCGTCTCCCGTTCCTCCATGTCGGTGTCGTCCAGGTGGGCGAGCCCGTCCGGCGTGTGCCCGCCCGGTGGCCGTTCCCCGCCGCCCGACGGGCCGCCGCTGCCGCGCGAGGTCATGCCTTGACCCCCGTGGCGCCGTCCGCACCGCCGTCCAGGCCTTCCTGGGCCAGCTGCGTCTGGTGACGGCGCTGCTCCTGGAGCTCGTGCTGGTGCTCGAGGGCTTCCAGACGGTCCGCCTCCAGCAGCTCATGGACGTTGTTCATCAGCGTCTCCATGTCGACCACGCCGATGTACTCGCCGCGCCGCCCGGTGACCGCGACCCGCCCGGCGTTGTCGGTGAGCACCGCCTCCAGGGCGTCGCGCAGCGTGGCGTCCCGGGTGACCGTGTCGGTCACCAGCGTCCCGGCCCGTGCCAGCGACTGCTTGGCCCGTGAGAGGTCGCCGCGGCGCAGCCATTTGTACGGGCGGCGGTTGCGGTCGAGCAGCAGCATTTCGTTGGTGGAGCCGGCGCGCAGCGTGTCGAAGATGTCCTGGAGGGGGTCGTCGATACCGGCGGTGGGGAAGTCGACGACGCCCACGTCCCGTACGCGGGTGAGATTCAGCCGCTTGAGGGCCGCCCCCGCGCCCACGAAACCGGAGACGAAGTCGTCCGCGGGGTTGGTGAGGATGGCCTCGGGGGTGTCGAACTGCGCGATGTGCGAGTGCTCGCGCAGGACCGCGATGCGGTCGCCGAGCTTGATGGCCTCGTCGAAGTCGTGGGTGACGAAGCAGATGGTCTTGTGGAGCTCGTGCTGGAGCCGGATCAGCTCGTCCTGGAGGTGGTCGCGGGTGATCGGGTCGACTGCGCCGAACGGCTCGTCCATCAGCAGGACGGGCGGGTCGGCGGCGAGCGCGCGGGCGACGCCGACGCGCTGCTGCTGGCCGCCGGAGAGCTGGCGCGGGTAGCGGTGGTGGAATTCGCCCGGGTCCAGGCCGACCAGGTCGAGCATCTCCTCGACCCGGCGGCTGGTCTTCGCCTTGGACCAGCCGATCATCTTCGGTACCAGCGCGATGTTCTGAGCGACCGTCATGTGCGGGAAGAGGCCGGAGGCCTGGATGGCGTAGCCGACCTTCCGGCGCAGTTTGACCGGGTCCATGTCGGTGACGTCCTCGTCGCCGATCCGGATCCGCCCGGAGGTCGGCTCGATCAGCCGGTTGATCATCTTCAGGGTGGTGGATTTTCCGCACCCGGAGGGGCCGACGAAGATCACGATCTCCCCGGCCTTGATCTCCATGTTGACGTTGTCCACCGCGGGGTTGGGGTTCCCCGGATAGATCTTCGTCAGGTTCTCCAGCTGGATGCGGGCGCCGGTCGTGGGCGCCTGCGAGGTCTTGCCGGTGCTGGTCCCGGACGGCTCAGGCACGGATCCCCCTGGAGATGGTCAGACGTCCCAGCAGGACGTATGCGGCGTCGAAGACAAGGGCGAGGATGACGATCCCGACGGTGCCGGAGAGCACCTGGTTGAGGGAGTTGGCGCTGCCCAGCGAGGCGATGCCGCGGAAGATCTCATTGCCCAGGCCAGGGCCGGAGGCGAAGGCGGCGATGGCGGCGATGCCCATCAGCATCTGCGTGGCGACCCGGATGCCGGTCAGGATCGGCGGCCAGGCCAGCGGCAGTTCGACGCGGAAGAGCCGGGCCAGGCGCGACATCCCGATCCCCTTGGCGGCATCCACCAGCGCCGGGTCCACCCCGCGCAGCCCGACGATGGCGTTGCGGACCACCGGCAGCAGCCCGTACAGGGTCAGTGCGATGACCGTCGGGGGGACACCGAGGCCGACGACCGGGATCAGCAGACCGATCAGGGCCAGCGAGGGGATGGTCAGGACGGTGGCGGTCGAGGTGGTGGCGAGACTGCCCGCCCATTCGCTGCGGTACGAGATGACGCCGATGAAGACCCCCAGCACGGTGGCGAGCACCATGCACTGGAAGACCGCGCTGGCGTGCTGATACGTATCCGTCAGCAGCTGGGCGTGCCGGGTGCCGACGTACTCCCAGAAGCTCACTCGGCGCTCTCCTCGGTCAGTCCCCCGATGCTTGCTTCACCAGGGGGATGATGCGCAACGGAACCGGATTTTCCATGACGATTGCCGTCGAAGCCCGCACAATGCCATCAAAACCCACGACGCGGTCGATCACACGCTGCAGATCGGCGTTGGAACGCGCGACCAGCCTGCAGAGCATGTCCCCATGTCCCGTCGTTGTATGCAGCTCGAGCACCTCGGGAACGGTCGTCAAGTGGGCGCGCACATCGCTGCCTTGTCCCTGTTTGATCTCCAGCGTCGCGAAAGCGGTCACCGGATAGCCGAGCGCGGCCGGGTCCACGTCCGGCCCGAAACCCCTGATCACTCCATTGGACTGAAGCCGGTCCAGGCGCGCCTGGACCGTCCCGCGCGCCACCCCCAGCCGCCGCGACGCCTCCAGGACCCCGATCCGCGGCTCGCGCGCGAGAAGCTCCAGCAGCGCGCCGTCCAAATGATCGATCGCCATCGCCGACACCTCCGATTGTGATGGTCATCATGTACAGATAGCCCGGCAAAACCGCCTGGTCGCTATACAGAATGCCCATCCCTTACGGAAACTATTGCGCACCTTGTGGATCGGGGGGACTCTGCCGCCATGGCAGACACCACGATGCACACCAAGCCCACCACCCCCGGCACGGCCCGACAGGCGGACCCTTTCCCGGTCAAGGGGATGGATGCGGTCGTCTTTGCCGTGGGCAATGCCAAGCAGGCCGCCCACTACTACTCCACCGCCTTCGGCATGACCCGCGTCGCCTACTCCGGACCGGAGAACGGCAGCCGCGAGACCGCCAGTTACGTCCTGGAGTCCGGCGGCGCCCGCTTCGTGTTCACCTCCGTCATCAAGCCCACCACCGACTGGGGCCGCTTCCTCGCCGACCACGTCGCCGCCCACGGCGACGGTGTCATCGACCTGGCCATCGAGGTCCCCGACGCCCGCGCCGCCTACGCCTACGCCCTCGAGCACGGCGCCACCGGCCTGCGTGAGCCGTACGAGGAAAAGGACGAGCACGGAACCGTCGTCCGCGCCGTCATCGCCACCTACGGCCAGACCCGCCACACCCTCGTCGAGCGCACCGGCTACGACGGCCCCTACCTGCCCGGCTTCGTCACCGCCGACCCGGTCGTGGCCCCGGTCCCGCGGAACTTCCAGGCGATCGACCACTGCGTCGGCAACGTCGAACTCGGCAAGATGAACGAGTGGGTCGCCTTCTACAACAACGTCATGGGCTTCACCAATATGAAGGAGTTCGTCGGCGACGACATCGCCACCGAATACTCCGCCCTGATGTCGAAGGTCGTCGCGGACGGCACCCGCAAGGTGAAGTTCCCGCTCAACGAGCCGGCCATCGCCAAGAAGAAGTCGCAGATCGACGAATACCTGGAGTTCTACGGCGGCCCCGGCGTCCAGCACATCGCCCTGGCCACCAACGACATCGTCGCCTCGGTACGCGCCATGCGGGCGGCCGGCGTCCAGTTCCTGGACACCCCCGACTCCTACTACGACACCCTCGGCGACTGGGCGGGCGAGACCCGGGTGCCCGTCGAGACGCTGCGCGAGCTGAAGATCCTGGTCGACCGCGACGAGGACGGTTATCTGCTGCAGATCTTCACCAAGCCGGTCCAGGACCGCCCGACGGTCTTCTTCGAGATGATCGAGCGGCACGGCTCCATGGGCTTCGGCAAGGGCAACTTCAAGGCCCTCTTCGAGGCCATCGAGCGCGAGCAGGAGCGCCGCGGCAATCTGTGACCGCCGGCCTCCCCCACAGCCCTGAACGGGCGGGGGAGGCGCCCCCACCCCGGGCCGTACCCGATCTTCCGTGTACGGCCCACGGGTGCGAGGCTGAGGGTATGGACCTCATCGCACGTCTGCGCGCCGGGCTCCCCGGCGAAGCGATCCTCACCGACCCGGACGTCACCGGCTCCTACGCCCACGACATGGCGAGCTTCTGTGAGGCCGGCACGCCCGCCGTCGTCGTCCTGCCGCGCACCGTGGACCAGGTCCAGCACGTCATGCGCACCGCCACCGAGCTGCGCGTCCCGGTGGTCCCCCAGGGGGCGCGTACGGGCCTGTCGGGCGCCGCCAACGCCTCCGACGGCTGCATCGTGCTCTCGCTGGTCAAAATGGACCGGATCATCGAGATCAACCCCGTCGACCGGATCGCGGTGGTCGAGCCCGGCGTCATCAACGCCACCCTCTCCCGCGCCGTGAACGCACACGGCCTCTACTACCCGCCCGACCCCTCCAGTTGGGAAGAGTGCTCCATCGGCGGCAACATCGGCACCGCCTCCGGCGGCCTGTGCTGCGTCAAGTACGGCGTCACCGCCGAATACGTCCTCGGCCTGGACGTGGTCCTTGCCGACGGGCGGCTGCTGACCACCGGCCGGCGCACCGCCAAGGGCGTCGCCGGCTACGACCTCACCCGCCTGTTCGTCGGCTCCGAGGGCAGCCTCGGCATCGTCGTACGCGCCGTCCTCGCCCTCAAGCCGGAGCCGCCCCAACAGCTCGCGCTGGCCGCCGAGTTCCCCTCCACCGCCACCGCCTGCGAAGCGGTCTGCGAGATCATGGCCCGCGGCCACGCCCCCTCGCTGCTGGAGCTGATGGACCGTACGAGCGTCCGCGCCGTCAACGCCATGGCCCAGATGGGCCTCCCCGACACCACCGAGGCCCTCCTCCTGGCCGCCTTCGACACCCCCGAGCCGGCCGCCGACCTCGCCGCCGTCGGCGCGCTGTGCACCGCGGCCGGCGCCACCGAGGTCGTCCCCGCCGAAACCGCCGCCGAGTCCGACCTGCTGCTGCAGGCCCGCCGCCTGACCCTGACCGCGCTGGAGCAGGTCAAGTCGGCCACGATGATCGACGACGTCTGCGTACCGCGCTCCCGCCTCGCGGAGATGCTCGAGGGCACCGCCGCCATCGCCGAGAAATACGGCCTCACCATCGGCGTCTGCGCCCACGCCGGCGACGGCAACACCCACCCCACCGTCTGCTTCGACGCCGCCGACCCCGAGGAATCCCGCCGGGCCCGCGAGTCCTTCGACGACATCATGGCCCTCGGCCTCCAACTGGGCGGCACCATCACCGGCGAACACGGCGTCGGCGTCCTGAAGAAGGAGTGGCTGGCCCGCGAACTGGGCCCGGTGGGAGTGGAGTTGCAGCGCGGCATCAAGGACGTCTTCGACCCGCTGGGGATCCTCAATCCCGGCAAACTGTTCTGAGTCCGCCACGCCGCGGCGGCCCGCCCGGGGCGGTTCCGGGGACGCGGGCGGGCACACCCCCTGACGTGGCCATGCTCCCGACCGCGGCGGTGTGAGAAAGTCCCGCCATGGAGACCTTGATCCCCGGCATAACCCTCGTCGTGCTCACCTTCGGCATCGTGGCCTCGGCCACCGACCGCCGTTCCAAGACCATGGACCGCAGACTCCAGCGGCTGGACCGCAAGGTGGACCTGCTGCTGGAACACCTCGGCGTCGAGGACCCCGATGCCACCGACTTCAAGCCGATCGACGAGCTGCTGGTGCAGGGGAAGACGATCCAGGCGATCAAGCTGCACCGTGAGCTGACCGGCTCCGGTCTCGCCGAGGCCAAGGAAGCGGTCGAACGCCGGATGCGCTGACGGCGCCCCGCACCGAGGATGTCCTCAAGGGCCCGCCGGGCCACCCCGCCCACGCAGGGAGAGCGACGAGCCGATGGCAGCCACCGAAGCCACCCGAGCGGCCGAAGCGGCCGACACGTACGACGTCCTGGTGCTGGGGGCCGGGCCCACCGGCGAGAACGTCGCCGACCGCGCCCACGCCGCCGGACTGAGCGTGGCGATCGTGGAGAGCGAACTGGTCGGCGGCGAATGCTCCTACTGGGCCTGTATGCCCAGCAAGGCCCTGCTGCGCCCGGTCGGCGCCCGCTCCGACGCGAGCCGCGTCGCGGGCATCGCGGACGCGGCGGCCGGCCCGCTCGACGCGTCCGCCGTGCTCGCCCGCCGGGACGCCTTCGCCTCCTACTGGAAGGACGACGGCCAGGCGCGCTGGCTGGACTCGGCCGGCATCGATCTCGTACGGGGCCACGGCCGGCTGGCCGGACCCCGTCAGGTGTCCGTCGACGGGCGGATGCTCGGCGCCCGGCACGCCGTCGCGGTGTGCACCGGCACCCGCGCGGTGCTCCCGCAGATCCCCGGCCTGGCCGACGCCAAGCCCTGGACCAGCCGGGACGCCACCAGCGCCAAGGCCGTACCGGGCCGCCTGGTGGTCGTCGGCGGCGGCGTGGTGGGCGTGGAGATGGCCACCGCCTGGCGGGCCCTGGGCGCCTCGGTGACCCTCCTGGTACGCGGCGACGGACTGCTGCCCCGGATGGAGCCGTTCGCCGGGCGTCTCGTCGCCGAATCGCTCGCCGAGGCGGGCGTGTTCCTGCGTACCGGGGTCGAGGTCACAGAGGTCCGCCGGGAGGCGCCGGGCGGCCCGGTCACCGTCGTCCTGGACCCCGACGACTCCAGCGACTCCGGCGACGAGATCATCGCCGACGAACTGCTGATCGCCACCGGCCGCGCCCCGCACACCGACGACATCGGCTTGGAGACCGTCGGCCTGGAACCCGGCTCCTGGCTGACGGTCGACGACAGCTGCCGGGTGACGGACGTGCCGGGCAACTGGCTCTACGGCGTCGGCGACGTCAACCACCGCGCCCTGCTGACCCACCAGGGCAAATACCAGGCCCGGATCGCGGGCGCCGTGATCGCCGCCCGCGCCCGGCAGGTCCCCATCCTGGACAACGGCCGCTGGGGCGCCCACGCCGCCACCGCCGACACCGCCGCCGTCCCCCAGGTCGTCTTCACCGAACCCGAAGCCACCTCGGTCGGCCTGACCGCCGCCGCGGCCGAACGCGCCGGCTACCGCATCCGCGTCGTCGACCAGGACCTGGGCGCGGTCGCCGGAGCGTCCCTGTACGCCGACGGCTACCGCGGCCGCGCCCGCATGATCGTCGACCTGGACCGCGAGGTCCTGCTCGGCGTCACCTTCGTCGGCCCCGGCGTCGGCGAACTCCTCCACTCGGCGACGATCGCCGTCGTGGGCGAGGTCCCGATCGAGCGACTGTGGCACGCGGTGCCCGCCTTTCCGACGATCAGCGAGGTGTGGCTGCGGCTGCTGGAGGCCTACCGGGGCTGAGGCCGAAGCCGCCACCCGCTACGCCCCGGCCTCGGGAAACTCGTCCGACGTCCAGGTCTCGCCCCGCACCTCGTCGCGCGGCGCCATGGCGAGCAGGTCGCTCAGCCCTTTGTCGATGCCCAGATGCCCCTGCTCGGAGCCCGGCGGCACGACCCGGAGCGTCCGCTCCAGCCAGGCCGAGACCGCCGTGGCCGGCGCCTCCAGCAGCGCGTCACCATCCGGCGACGTCAACGCCATACAGACCAGGCTGCGGCCGTCCAGCTTCGTCGGCCACACCCGTACGTCCCCCTCGCCGCACGGCCGGAACACCCCCTCGACGAGCAGTTCGCGGGCGAATGTCCAGTTGACGGGGGAATCCGAACCGACGTGAAAGGTGACATGGACGGCGTAGGGGTCAGCCGTCCGGTACGTCAGCCGGGCCGGCACCGGAATGCTGCGCTCCGGCGACAGGACCAGGCCCAGTTCGAGTTCTCGTTCCACCACGGTGTCCATCGCGTCCGCCTCTCTTCGCTCCCTGTACGGGCGTCCGTGACGGGGCCCGCAGAGGAAGAGAGCCGCCACCCGCCGGACCCTTACACGACTTCGCACAACTTTTTTCCCGGGCCTCTTCCAGGTGTTCGTGGCCGGGCATCCGTACAGATGCACCCCGGGGTCTGATAGATGTGGACGCCGCGTTGCGGCAGACTGCACCCCACACCCACCAAGCCGAGTACAGATACGGGACTTCGGACATGAGCGCCCCTACCTCAGGATCCGCCGGCGACAGCCCCACGCCAGGCTTCTACCCGGACCCGTCCATTCCCGGCTATATCCGGTACTGGAACGGAGCCGCATGGGTGCCGGGCACCAGCCGGCCGGCCCCGGCCGAGGGTGAGGCGATGCCCGCACCGCCGCCCGGAGCGGCCCCGGCCCCGCCCGCAATCGAGGAGACCGGCCCGGTCTTCCTCGACGAGACGACGGGCGGCGCCTCGCTGCCGGCCGTACACCGAAGCGGCCCGGCTGAGGCGGCACCCGCCGTCGCGAGCTGGGACGACCCGGCCCGGCTGCACGGCACCAGCCCGGAAGCGGCCTCTGCCTGGACGGCCGACGCCTCCCGGCAGGGCGGCCTCGGCGGCGAGAGCGACCAGCGGATCTCCTGGGGTTCGCCCGAGCCCGGTCAGGCCCCGGCCGGCACCCCCTCCGGTGCGGCCTCCTGGGGCGCGGTGCCGCCGCAGCGCGCGGACCAGGGCGCCGCGGACTCCGGTGACCTGCCCGGCACCTCGTCGTCCGCCACGCCCGCGCCCCGTCAGCCCGGGGTCCCCGCCGACGGGACGGTCGCCATCCGCGCCGTGAAGCCGGGCGGTGACGCGGGCCGCGGGTCCGCCGCCGACCAGGGCACCACCGCGATCCGGGCCGTCAAGCCGGGCCGCGGATCCGCCCCGGACCAGGGCACCACCGCGATCCGGGCGGTACGGCCGGAGGAGGGCGCGCCCGCCAAGGGCAACCAGACGATGGCGTTCCGCCTGCCGCCCGGCGGCGCCGCCCCGCAGTCCGGTGCCCCGCAGTCCGCCGCGCCCCAGAACGCCGCCCCGCAGGCCCTGCCGTCCGTCGGCGGGCAGCAGCAGGGCGGGCAGCAGCACAGCGGGCAGCAGCAGGGCGGCCGGCAGCACAGCGGCCCGGCGCAGCAGCACCCCGGCGGGCAGGGCGCCCCCGGCCGGCCGGGGTTCCCGGGCCAGGCCGCCCCCGCCCCGCAGGCGTCCGCCCCGCCCGCCGGCTTCCCGCCGCAGGGCGGTGCCGCCCCCGGTGCCGACGGCGTCATCCCCTGGAAGCCGCCGGCCGCCGATGTCTTCTTCGCGGCCGCGCAGGCGCAGCAGGGCCATCCGGCGGGCCTCGGCCGCCGCCTCGTGGCCCGGCTGATCGACTCCGCGGTGCTGGGCGCGGTCACCGCCGCGGTCGCCGTCCCGATGTGGGGCACCGTCACGGACCACCTCGACGCCAAGGTGACGGCGGCCAAGCAGTCCGGCCGCCAGGTGACGGTCTATCTGCTCGACGGCACCACCACCCCGGTCTTCGCCATCGTGCTGGCCGTCCTGCTGATCGGCGGCGGGCTCTACGAGATCCTGCCGACCCTCAAGTGGGGCCGCACCCTGGGCAAGAAGCTGTGCGGGGTGCGGGTGCTGGACATCGAGAGCCATGACACCCCGATGCTCGGTGCGGCCGTCAAGCGCTGGTTCGCCTACAGCGTGCTGGGGGTCCTGGCCATCGGGATCGTCAACGCCGTGTGGTGCGTGTTCGACCAGCCGTGGCGGCAGTGCTGGCACGACAAGCTCGCGCGGACGTTCGTGGCCTCCGACGCGGCCGACGCCTCGGACTGACGGGGCCTCACCCGGAGTGTGCACGGGGGCGTGTCCGGCGAACGGACGCGCCCCCGTGACCCTTTGGAGGGCTGTTCGCGGCGGGCGTCCCCCGAACGGACTTCGCCGGATGCGGCGGACCGCCCGAGGCGGTCGACTCGGGCCATGAGCAGCGATCAGCCTCCCGGCCCCGGCTCCGGTGAACCGCCGGAGAACGATCCGTTCCGGAAGAAGGCCCCGGAGCCGCAGGAACCGCCGGAGCCGCCGGACGGCGGCGGCCCCTACAACGGCGCTCCTCGCCACGACGGCGCCGGCGGCGAAGGCGGCGGCCAGGGCGGCGCCGGCGGCCAGGGCGGCGGCCCGCATTCCGGGCAGCCGTATTCCGAGAGCCCGTACGCCGAGAACCCCTACGGCGGCCAGTACGGCGCGGCCGATCCGCTGGCCGGTATGCCGCCGCTGGCGAACCGCGGCCGCCGGCTCGTCGCGCGGATCATCGACGCGATCATCATCGGCGTACCGGTCACCCTGATCATGAACCTGATCGTCGGCTGGGTGAACTACACCAGCACCAGCAGCGTCGAGACCAGCAAGCAGGCCACCGTCTCGGGCGTGACCATGCTGGTGTATCTCCTCTACGAGGGGCTGATGCTCACCAGCCGGGGTCAGACCGTCGGCAAGATGGCGATGAAGATCCGGGTCGCGATGCTCTCCAACGGCGCGGTGCCGGCCGGGCAGGCGGGCTGGATCCGGGCCGCGGTCTATACGCTGCCGGAGATCGTGCCGTGCTGCGGCTTCCTCTTCTGGCTGGTCAACGTTCTGTGGTGCACCTGGGACAAGCCGTATCAGCAGTGTCTGCACGACAAGGCCGCCAAGACGGTGGTGGTCTCGACGGCCTGATGAGCAACTGGCCCGCTCAGCCCGAGTGTTCGCTGACCCCGGCTTCGACGGGCGTGGGCACGGCCCGCAACGGGGCGGGCGCGGCGGTCGGCTCGGCCCGCAGGGCGGGGCGGCGGGCGCACCGCGGCGACCCCGGCATCGGGACCGTCATGGCAACGAGCAGTCCGAGCCCGAGCCCGGCGATGGCGATGACCGCGACCCCGATCCCGGTCTGCGTCTGCGAGAGCAGCAGCATGGCGAGGGTGGAGAGAAAGACGGTGGCCGAACCGTAGACGAGCTGCGTGGCGGTCGGACGAGGCATGGCGGGATCCGTCCTCGGAGGGTCGGCAGGAGGTGTAGGTCAAGGGCGCGCCATCAAACGAGCCTACGGTCCTTACTGCCCGAGCGGAACGGCAAGTAAGCGTGACCTAACCCACGGTCGGGTGCGCAAGGGGCGCACACGGTTCTCCGGGGCGGGCGCGCAAAGAGTCGGGACGCGGTGTCCGGCCTGCTGGAGAGGGGGCGCATGTCCGAGAGGCATATGCACCGGCGAGCAGAGGAGAGTCGAAGGATGACGGGAACCGCTCTCCGTGCGGCCGCATGGCCCCGCCGTCCGGTGTCCGATAGCCGTAACTCGCAGGCCGAGTAACGTACTTCGCCGAACATGTCCAAGTCAAGATCTGTCTTTTTCACCGCGCTTCCGGTCGAATGCCGTCGAACAGTGACCGCTCGAAGGGGAGGACAGCGCCAAGTGAGAGACCACAGAAGGGTGTTCAGACCGGCCGCCCTGGCCACGGCAGTTGCCGCGATCGGGGCGGCCGTTTTGTCGTCGGGGGTGGCCACGGCCGACGCGCAGGCGCCGTCGCCTGTCGCCAGGAGCCATGACCCGGCTCCCGAGCGGAGTGTGAACCACGACCTCAAGGGCCCGTTCAGCGACCGGCAGGCCGCGCAGCGCAAGGAGGCGCTCGAGCAGGTCATGGCCGGCACCGCGCGGCCGACCGAGCGCGGCGGCTCGCAGATCGTCAAGCTGGACCGGCGCAAGTACGTGGAACTGGCCCGGCAGAAGACCGACAAGATCTTCACGATCCTGGTGGACTTCGGCGACAAGGTCGACGACACCACGATGTTCGACCCGGACGGCGACGGCCCCCAGCCGCCGGTGAAGAAATACGGCGGCGACCCGGGCCCGGCGCACAACCGGATAGCCCAGCCGGACCGCAAGAAGGACAACAGCACGGCCTGGCAGAAGGACTTCAACCAGAAGCACTTCCAGGACCTCTACTTCTCGCACGACAAGAAGAAGGAGTCGCTGGCCAAGTACTACGAGAAGCAGTCCTCGGGCCGGTATTCCGTCGACGGCGAGGTCTCCGACTGGGTCAAGGTCGACTCCAACGAGGCCCGGTACGGTTCCAACTACTGCGGCCAGACCAACTGCGCCAATGCCTGGGACCTGATCCGCGACGGCGTCAACCAGTGGGCCAAGGACCAGAAGGCCAAGGGCCGCACCGACGCCCAGATCAAGGCCGACCTCGCCAAGTACGACCAGTGGGACCGCTACGACCACGACGGCGACGGCAATTTCAACGAGCCCGACGGCTATATCGACCACTTCCAGATCGTGCACGCCGGTGAGGACGAGTCCGCGGGCGGCGGCGCCCAGAAGACCAGCGCCATCTGGGCGCACCGCTGGTACGCCTACGGCACCGACGCCGGCAAGACCGGCCCCACCGGCAACAAGGCGGGCGGCACCCAGATCAGCGACACCGGCATCTGGGTCGGCGACTACACCATGCAGCCGGAGAACGGCGGACTCGGCGTCTTCGCCCATGAATACGGCCATGACCTGGGCCTGCCGGACGAGTACGACACCACCGGCGCCGGCGAGTCCTCGGTGGACTTCTGGTCGCTGATGTCGTCCGGCTCCTGGCTGGGCACCGGCAAGAACTCCATCGGCGACCTGCCCGGCGACATGAGCGCCTGGGACAAGCTGCAGCTGGGCTGGCTCAACTACGACAAGGCGAAGGCCGCGACGAAGTCGGTCCACAAGCTGGGCGTCGCCGAGTACAACACCCGGCACAAGCAGGCCGTGGTCGTCGAACTGCCCGCGAAGGCGGTGAAGACCGACATCGTCCAGCCCGCCGAAGGCACCAAGCAGTGGTGGAGCGGCATGGGCAACGACCTCAAGAACACCCTGACCCGCCCGGTGGACCTGACCGGCAAGTCCAAGGCCGCCCTCAACCTCAAGGGCTGGTGGGACATCGAGAAGGACTACGACTACCTCTACGCCGAGGTCTCCACCGACGGCGGCGCCAACTGGACGGCCCTCGACGGCACCGCGGGCGGCAAGGCCATCCCCCGCGACGGCAGCGACAAGCCCGCCCTGACCGGCACCGTCGCCGCCTACCAGGACCTCGTCTACCCGCTGGACGCCTACGCGGGCAAGAAGATCGACCTCCGCTTCCGCTACCAGACCGACGGCGGCGCGGCCCAGAAGGGCTTCGCGGCCGATTCGATCGGCGTGGTCGCCGACGGCACGCCGCTGTTCACCGACAACGCCGAGGACGGCGACAACGGCTGGACCAGCAACGGCTTTTCGCGCGCCGGCGCGTCCTTCACCAAGGACTACCCGCAGTACTACATCGCCGAGAACCGCCAGTACGTGTCGTACGACAAGACCCTCAAGGCCGGCCCGTACAACTTCGGCTGGACGACGGCCAAGCCGGGCTGGGTGGAGCACTTCCCGTACCAGAACGGCGTCCTGATCTGGCTGTGGGACACCTCGCAGCCGGACAACAACGTCGGCAAGCACCCCGGTTACGGGCAGATCCTCCCCGTCGACGCGCACCCCGGGGCCGAGAAGTGGGCCGACGGCAAGCTGATGCGCAACCGCTTCCAGTCCTACGACTCGACCTTCACCCGCTCCCGCACGGACGCCCTCACGCTCCACAAGGACGGCCAGGTCACCAAGATCAAGTCCAAGCGCGGTGTGACGGTCTTCGACGACCGGCACGGCGTCTACTACGACAAGACGAACCCGACCGGCGGGGTGATCGTCCCTGACACCAACACCCGGATCAAGATCGCCAAGGAGGCCCCGAACGGCTCCGCGGTGATCGTCCTCGTCGGCCCCGCAGGTAAGTAAACGATAAAACCGCAGGTCAGAAGCGAATCGGCCGTTACCCCTTGGCGGGTGGCGGCCGTTCGCGTTTAGATGCGTCTTACGAGTTCCTTGTTGACGCGAAGTCTCACGGGGGAGATATGACAATGACCGGCGGCGGCTTCATCAGGCTTCCTGGCGGAAGCGTGGTGGTCGCCCTCTCGCTGCCCAGACCGCCCCACGGCGCGCGCTCGGGCCTGTACGACTGCGGCTGCCGCGTACGGGTCCTGGTCCACGCCGCGAACCGCCAGCGCGCCCTGACCAGGCTGCGCAACCACGGACTGCGGGCCGTCTACCTGCGCGGCAATTCCGAGCCGCCGACACCGGACGAGGTGACGGCCGTACTGCACCATCCCGACGGCCTGGTCTGGCGCGAGGCGCCGGACGACGACACCGAGTCCTGGCATCCGATACGGGCCCTGCTGCGGGCGCCGGTGGCCCCGGCGGCGCCGGTGCGGGCGGCCGGCTGAGCTCTCCGGGCGGCGCGGCCGTCTCCGGCCCCGCCGCCCGCGGCGCTCAGCCGCCGACGATCACCGGCTTCCCGGTCAGCTCCGCGCCCGCCGCCCGCAGCTCCTCCAGCGCCCGCTCCGTGGTCGCCGCGGCCACCCCCGCGGTCAGATCCAGCAGGACATGGGTGCGCAGCCCGGCGCCCAGCGCGTCCAGGGCGGTGGCCCGGACGCAGTGGTCGGTGGCTATGCCGACCACATCCACCTCGGTGACCGCGCGGTCGCGCAGCCAGTCCGCCAGCGAGGTGCCGTTCTCGTCCGCGCCCTCGAAACCGCTGTACGCGGCGGAATAGGCACCCTTGTCGAAGACCGCGTCTATGGCGCCCGAGGCGACGGCCGGCGCGAAGTTCGGGTGGAAACTGCTGCCCTCGCTGCCCGCCA
This sequence comes from Streptomyces sp. NPDC028368, assembly GCF_055565615.1. Lineage (NCBI taxonomy): Bacteria > Bacillati > Actinomycetota > Actinomycetes > Kitasatosporales > Streptomycetaceae > Streptomyces > Streptomyces sp. NPDC028368. The sequence continues at coordinate 131,345 of NZ_JBVHTY010000007.1, forward strand.
GGCAGTGCACCGGCCAGGTGCGCTCGTAGTCCGGGGTGTCGGAGAAGTGGCCGCCCGGGTCGATGTGGAGGTCCCGGCTCGCCACCACATGGCGGTAGCAGCCGCCGGCCGCCTGGCCCACCAGATCGGTGATGGCCGCGGCGACATCCGCACCCCCCGCCACCGCGAGGCTGCCGCCCTCACAGAAGTCGTTCTGCACATCGACGACGATCAATGCCCGGTGCATGAGTGCGTGCCTTCCGGCTGGGAATCGGGGGAGGGGCGCGGAACGGTGATGTGACCGAGGGTAGCCACTCGACGCCGATTGCGGGAGTGGCTTACCGCGCCCCTGTGGGTCAGACGTACTCGGTGGGCAGCACGGGCTCGCCGCGCGAGAGCTGGGTCGCCGACAGCGGCAGCCCGCCGCGGGCGGCGATGTGCCGTGCGCGGGCGGCGTCCAGCGGCTCACGGGCCACCACCTCGCCGCCGCGCACCAGCGGCACCAGCAGCTGGTGCGCCGCGAGCTCGTCCGGCACCGGGCCGGTGCCGATGACCTCGGCCTCCGCCACCCCGTCCGGGTCCGGCCGCCGGGCCGCCCACTTACGGCCGCCCACGGAGGTCTTGCCGCCCAGCGACTTCTTCGCCACCGGCCGCAGCGGGGCGCCCGGCTCGTCGCTGTCGGCGCGGGCGACCAGCTTGTAGACCATCGAGCAGGTCGGGTGGCCGCTGCCGGTCACCAGCTGGGTGCCGACGCCGTACGCGTCCACGGGGGCGGCGGCCAGCGAGGCGATGGCGTACTCGTCCAAGTCGCTGGTCACCACGATCCTGGTCTTCTCGGCGCCCAGCTCGTCCAGCTGCTGACGCACCCGGTGGGCGACCAGCAGCAGGTCCCCGGAGTCGATCCGTACCGCGCCCAGGCCCGGCCCGGCCACCTCCACGGCCGTACGGACCGCCTCGGTGACGTCGAAGGTGTCCACCAGCAGCGTCGTCCCGCTGCCCAGGGTCTCCACCTGCGCCGTGAAGGCGTCCCGCTCGTTGTCGTGCAGCAGGGTGAAGGCGTGCGCGCTGGTGCCGACGGTGGGGATGTTGTAGCGGAAGCCGGCCGCCAGGTCCGAGGTGGTGTGGAAGCCGCCGACGTACGCAGCGCGGGCCGCGGCCACCGCCGACAGCTCGTGGGTGCGCCGGGCGCCCATCTCCATCAGCGGCCGGTCGCCGGCCGCCACCGCCATCCGGGAGGCCGCCGCGGCCACCGCCGAGTCGTGGTTGAGGATCGAGAGGATCACCGTCTCCAGCAGCACCGCCTCGGCGAAGCTGCCCTCGACCCGCATGATCGGCGAGCCGGGGAAGTAGACCTCGCCCTCCGGGTAGCCCCAGATGTCCCCGCTGAAGCGGTAGTCGGCCAGCCATTGGAGCGTCGGCTCGTCCAGGATGCCGCGGTCCCGCATAAAGCCGAGGATGGTCTCGTCGAACCGGAAATTCTCCACCGCGTCCAGCACCCGGCCGGTGCCGGCGACCACGCCGTAGCGGCGGCCCTCGGGCAGCCGGCGGGTGAAGACCTCGAAGACGGAGTGCCGGTCCCCGGTCCCGGACCGCAACGCGGCCTGCAGCATGGTGAGTTCGTACTGGTCGGTGAAGAGCGCAGTCGACGGCACGGCCACCGGCAGCCCCAGGTCTGCTGTGTTCATGGGAGCGATGCTACCCCCATTACTCGTCACTTTGACGATTTCAGGTGCGGGTGCCCCGACGCGGCCCGCGCGAGGGGTATTTGTGCGCTGCCCGCCCCCGGGTGGCAGCATGGGGCGTGTGAGTGTCCCAGTGGAGATCGAGCGTCCCGAATCGAGCGAGGCACCGTTCGAGGTCCCCGAACCAGACGTCCCATGGGTGACGATCGTCCACAACGACCCCGTGAACCTCATGAGCTATGTCAGTTACGTCTTCCAGTCGTACTTCGGCTACTCCAAGGACAAGGCCCACCAGCTGATGCTCGACGTCCATCACAAGGGCCGCGCGATCGTCTCCAGCGGCAGCCGCGAGGAAATGGAGCGCGACGTGCAGGCCATGCACGGCTACGGCCTGTGGGCGACCCTTCAGCAGGACCGCTGATGGCCGGCCACTTCGAGCCCCTGCCCGACGGCGGTGCCGCCGTCGCCCTCGACGAGGTCGAGATCTCCATCCTGCGCAGCCTCGCCGTGCAGCTGATGGAACTGATCGGCCCGGGGGAGGAGAGCGACGACACCGACGACCCGCTCGCCGCCATCTTCAACGACGGCCCCAGCGAACCGCCCGCCGACCCGGTCCTGGCCCGCCTCTTCCCCGACGCCTACGGCGGCCCCGACCTCGTCCCCGACGACGACGTACGCGCCGCCGCCGCCGAATTCCGCCGCTACACCGAGAACGACCTGCGCGCACGCAAACGCGAGGACGCCCTCGCGCTGGTCCGCGCGCTGGATGCGCTGAGCCCCGGCCTCGACCAGGGCGCGGTGCTGCGGCTGAAGCCCGACGAATGCCGCCGGTGGCTCGGCGCCCTCAACGACCTCCGGCTCGCCATCGGCACCCGCCTGGAGGTCACCGACGAGGAGGACGGCGGCGAACTGCTCCGGCTGCCGGACACCGACCCGCGCAAGCCGATGGTGATGGCCTACCTCTGGCTCGGCGGCCTGCAGGAGACCCTCGTCGAATCCCTCATGGGCTGAAGCACTCATGAGCTGAAGCGCTCAGGGCCTGAATCGCGCATGGCTTGAATCCATCGGACCGAGGTTGCGGAAAGCCGGGCGTTTCGCCCGGCCGATGCGCCCCGGCCGTTCGCCTGGTGTTCGCTCAGCGGATGCTCAAATCCGGATAACGATCGCGTCACCAGGGGCGCACGCCTTGCCGCCGTCCTTGACCTTTGTCCCGATTTTCATGTGAGCTGGCGCACGCCAACATTAGTTGATCTCCGTAGGACCGTGATAAATGTTCACGACCTGCCGCGCGTGACGCCACCCCTGTCACCGCGGGAGCGCTAGCCGGCCGACCGTCGGCGTACAGGAACTCCATCCGGGGGGATCGGGACCCGATCCGGACAGACCGGGTCGGTATGGAGAAAGGCGCACCACTCATGACCTCTGTGCAGGTCGACAAGCAACACGACAGCAACGAGGCTGCTGGAAAGGCCCCGGAAGAGGGCTACCAGCGGGGTCTGGGAAACCGCCAGATCCAGATGATCGCCATTGGTGGCGCCATCGGTACAGGCCTGTTCCTCGGAGCGGGCAAGGCGATCTCCAAAGCCGGACCGAGCATCATCCTGGCCTACGCCATCGTCGGTCTGGTCATCTTCTTCATCATGCGGGCCCTGGGCGAACTGCTCATGTACCGGCCCGTTTCCGGCTCCTTCTCCGAGTACGGCCGCGAATTCCTCGGCCCGTTCATCGGCTTTGTGACCGGATGGACGTACTGGCTTTTCTGGGTCGTCACCGGCATCACGGAAGTGACCGCGGCAGCCCACTATGTGCAGTACTGGAACAAGGGCATACCACCCTGGGTCTCGGCCCTGGTCTTCACCGTCGCGCTCTTCGGCATCAACCTGATTTCCGTAAAGCTCTTCGGCGAGCTGGAATTCTGGTTCTCGATGGTCAAGGTCACCGCGATCATCGGCATGATCCTGATCGGCCTCGGCGTCATCATCCTCGGCTTCTCCGACGCCGGTGACACCGCCTCCTTCTCCCTCCTGTGGAACGACGGCGGCTTCTTCCCCAAGGGCATCGGCGGCACGCTGATGACGCTGCAGATCGTGATGTTCGCCTTCCTCGCCGTCGAACTCGTCGGCGTCACCGCGGGCGAGGCGACCAACCCGAAGAAGGTCCTGCCCAAGGCGATCAACACCGTGCCGTGGCGGATCGGCCTCTTCTACATCGGCTCGCTCGTCATCATCCTGTCCGTCGTCAGCTGGAAGTACTTCACCCCGGACGTCAGCCCGTTCGTCGCCGCATTCGGCAGGATCGGCCTGCCGGCCGGCGCGGCCATCGTGAACTTCGTCGTGCTGACCGCCGCGCTCTCCTCGGCCAACTCCGGTATGTACTCCACCGGCCGGATGCTGCGCGACCTCGCGCTCAACGGCCAGGGCCCGAAGCTCTTCACCAAGCTCAGCAAGACCGGCCTGCCCACCTGGGGCACCGGCGTCTCGGTCGCGATGATGCTGGCCGGCGTCTGGATCAACTACCAGTGGCCCGGCGACGCGTTCAACTACGTCGTCTCCTTCGCCACCATCTCCGGTATGTGGGCCTGGATCGTCATCCTGCTCTCGCAGCTGCGCTACCGCGCCAAGGCGAACCGCGGCGAACTCCCGCAGTCCGAGTTCAAGGCCCCCGGCGCCCCGTACACCTCGATCTTCGCGCTGGCCTTCATCGGCATGGTGATCGTGATGATGGGCATCGACCCGGACGCCCGGATCTCGCTCTACGCCGCCCCGGTGTGGGCCCTCATCCTGGCCGCCGGCTACCTGGCCATCAAGCGGCGGGACGCGGCCGCCGCCCTGGCCAAGAAGGACTGACCGGCCAGAACCGTCCAGCATGCGGGCCCGTACGTACCATCCCTCGGTACGTACGGGCCCTCTGCTGTCCGCCCGCCGCCCGCCACCACCCTCAACCGAGCTTGCGTGCCCCTCTTATCCTGGCCGCATGCTGACCCTCACCAAGGCTCTCCACGACCAGATCGTCGAGCACGCCCGCCAGGACCACCCCGACGAGGCCTGCGGTGTGGTCGCGGGCCCGGCCGGCAGCGGCCGCCCCGAGCGGTTCATCCCGATGCTGAACGCCGCCCGCTCGCCCACTTTCTACGAATTCGACTCCGCCGACCTGCTCAAGCTCTACCGCGAGATGGATGACCGGGACGAGGAGCCGGTGATCATCTACCACTCGCACACCGCCACCGAGGCCTACCCCTCGCGCACCGACCTCTCGTACGCCAACGAGCCAGGCGCCCACTATGTCCTGGTATCCACCGCCGACACCGACGACGCCGGACCCTTCCAGTTCCGCTCGTTCCGGATCGTCGACGGCCAGGTCACCGAGGAAGAAGTCGAGGTCGTGGCGGCATACTCCTGACGCCCCCGCCGCCGCATCCCAAGATCGCGTCCCACCTGACGTACACCGACCGTCCGCATCATGGGACGAGGTTCCAATACCCGGACCGGGAATCGATACGATGACCGCATGGTTGACCACGACGTGAGCGAGAAGAGGCCGGGCATGCTGCTGCTCGCTCCGCTCGCCACGCGTCGCTCCGCATCTGCCCTGCTGGGCGCGTTCGGCTGCGGAGCCGCACGGCTGCACGTCGATCTGTGCCGCCTTTCCAGCGCCATCTGTCCGCGCTGCGCCGCCGCCTGACCCGGTCCACGCCGACGCACGGCGCGCGCCCACCCGGCACCCCGCACCTCCCGCGTCACCCGACGCCCCCGGCACGCCCGTACCGCCGTGCACCCGGGACGCACAGCCCCCACCACCACCCTCCGACAGGAGCACTCCCATGGCCATCGAGGTCCGAATCCCGACCATCCTGCGCACCTACACCGACGGCGAGAAGGCCGTCGAGGGCAGCGGCGAGACCCTCGCCGACCTCTTCGCCGACCTGGAGACCCGGCACGCCGGCATCCGCGAGCGCCTCGTCGACGGCGAGCAGCTGCGCCGCTTCGTGAACGTCTACCTCAACGACGAGGACGTGCGCTTCCTCGAGGGCATCTCCACCAAGCTGGCCGACGGCGACAGCGTCACGATCCTCCCGGCCGTGGCCGGCGGAATGGTCTGACAGTGCGGTACGACTCCCCGCTGGCGGCGGTCGGGAACACCCCTCTCGTCCGCCTCCCGCGCCTCTCGCCCTCCGACGACGTCCGCATCTGGGCCAAGCTGGAGGACCGCAACCCCACGGGCTCGGTCAAGGACCGGCCCGCGCTCCACATGATCGAGCAGGCCGAGAAGGACGGCCGGCTCACCCCCGGCTGCACGATCCTCGAGCCCACCAGCGGCAACACCGGCATCTCGCTCGCCATGGCGGCCAAGCTCAAGGGCTACCGCATGGTGTGCGTCATGCCGGAGAACACCTCCTCCGAGCGGCGCGAGCTGCTCGCCATGTGGGGCGCCGAGATCATCTCCTCGCCCGCGGCCGGCGGCTCCAACACCGCCGTCCGGGTCGCCAAGGAGCTGGCCGCCGAACACCCCGACTGGGTGATGCTCTACCAGTACGGCAACCCCGACAACGCCGGAGCGCACTACGCCACCACCGGCCCCGAAATCCTCGCCGACCTCCCCTCCGTCACCCACTTCGTGGCCGGCCTGGGCACCACCGGCACCCTGATGGGCGTCGGCCGCTATCTGCGCGAGCAGGTCCCCGGCGTCCAGATCGTCGCCGCCGAGCCGCGCTACGACGACGTCGTCTACGGCCTGCGCAACCTCGACGAGGGCTTCATCCCCGAGCTCTACGACGAGTCCGTCCTGACCACCCGCTTCTCGGTCGGCTCCGAGGACGCGGTCCGCCGCACCCGCGAACTCCTCGCCGAAGAAGGCATCTTCGCGGGCATCTCCACCGGCGCGGCCCTGCACGCCGCGATCGGCGTCGGCAAGAAGGCCGTCAAGGCGGGCGAGAGCGCCGACATCGTCTTCGTCGTCGCCGACGGCGGCTGGAAGTACCTCTCGACCGGCGTCTACACCGCCGAGTCGACCCAGGCGGCGATCGCCGCTCTGCACGGGCAGCTCTGGGCCTAGCCCCGTACAGCCGTACGCGGCGCCCCCGCCGCCCCGCCTTCCCGCAGACCCTCGCCGCCGTGGCGCCTCGCCGCGGCGGCGGGCCATTTCCGGCGCCGCGCCGCGCCACGACGGCGCAGCCCCGGGGGCACCTCCGGGCGTGCGGCGGAGGTGCTTCCCCGCGCGGGCCGGACAAGGAATCGAAGACCGCCGGAACCACGACGCATGGCCCCACCCGGACTGGTGATTCCGCCCACAGCTCGCCCCGCTGAAGGCGCCACCGGACCTTTTGCGCCTTACGCTCGTGGGCACTGCAAGGACCACCCAAGACCTGGCACACACCGGCAAGGACCCGCCGAGAAGCCCCGCATGGACTTCCCCGAGCTGAGCAGGGGAGCCCCCTACCCCGCCGCCCCTTGCCCACGGAGGTTCACGCCCGCATGAAGCTCACTGTCGTCGGATGCTCGGGGTCGTTCCCTTCCACGGAATCGGCCTGCTCGAGCTACCTCGTGGAGGCCGACGGCTTCAGGCTGCTCATCGACATGGGCAATGGCGCCCTTGGCGAGATGCAGCGCCACATCGGTCTCTACGACCTGGACGCCGTACTCCTGTCGCATCTGCATGCCGACCACTGCATCGACCTGTGCGGCTATTTCGTCGTGCGCTACTACCGCCCGGACGGCGGACGTTGCGCCCCGATGCCGATCTACGGACCGGCCGGAACCGAGCGCCGGCTGACCGTCGCGCACGCCGACCTGCCGTACGACGGGGCGATGAGCGAGGTCTTCGACTTCCGCACGCTCGAGCCCGGTACCCAGACCATCGGCCCGTTCACGATCCGTTCCGAACGGGTCCGCCACCCGGTCGAGGCGTTCGGCTTCCATATCCGGCACGGCGGCCGCTCCCTGACCTACTCCGGCGACACCGGCCCCTGCGAGGCGCTCGACACCCTCGCCGCCGGCACCGACTTCTTCCTGTGCGAGGCGTCCTTCACCCACGGCAAGGAAGACATCCCGGACCTGCACCTCAACGGCCGCGAAGCCGGCGAACAGGCCCGCCGCGCCGGCGTCGGCCGCCTGGTGCTGACCCACATCCCGCCGTGGACCGACCCGGACATCAACATCCGCGACGCCCAGAAGGTCTACGACGGCCCGGTCGAGGTCGCCAAGGCCGGCGCCACGTACGAGATCTGAACGCACCGCGGCGTACGAGATCGGAACGCACCGCGACGTACGGGATCCGCACGGACCGCGACGTACGAGATCCGCACGCACCGCCCGGAACGCCGCAGCACGACAGGGCCCCGGAACCGAGTACCGGTTCCGGGGCCCTGTCGTGCGTATCGGCGGGCGTGCCTGCGCCGTCGCGGGGTCCTACGCCTTCGTCAGGTCCTCGACCTCTTCCTCGGGCTCCCGGCCCGGGGTGGTGAGGTTGAACTTGGTGATCGCGAAGCGGAACAGCACGTAGTAGACCGCCGCGAAGACCAGGCCGATCGGAATGATCAGCCAGGGGTTGGTGGCGAGGTTCCAGTTCATGACGTAGTCGATGGCGCCGGCCGAGAAGGTGAAGCCGTCATGCACGCCAAGGGCCCAGGTCACGGCCATCGAGATGGCGGTCAGCACGGCGTGGATGGCGTACAGCACCGGGGCGATGAACATGAACGAGAACTCGATCGGCTCGGTGATACCGCAGACGAAGGAGGTCAGCGCCAGCGAGACCATCATGCCCATGACTGCCTTGCGGCGCTCGGGGCGGGCGGTGTGCGCGATGGCCAGCGCGGCGGCCGGCAGACCGAACATCATGATCGGGAAGAAGCCCGACATGAACTGTCCGGCGGACGGGTCCTTGGCGAAGAAGCGGGCGATGTCGCCGTGCACGACGTGGCCCGCGGCGTCGGTGAAGTCACCGAGCTGGAACCACGAGACGGTGTTCACGAACTGGTGCATACCGATCGGCAGCAGTCCCCGGTTGATCAGGCCGAACAGGCCGGCGCCGCCCGCTCCCAGGCCGGTCATCCACTCGCCGAAGCTGGAGATGGCGTCGCCGACGGGGCCCCAGATCAGCAGGAAGAGCACGCCGACGGCGGTGCCGACGAAGGCCATGATGATCGGTACGAGCCGGCGGCCGTTGAAGAAGCCGAGCCACTCGACCAGCTTCTTGCGGTGATAGCGCTGCCACAGGACCGCGGCCAGCAGACCCATCACGATGCCGCCGAGGACGCCGGGGTTGTTGAGGACCGGCTCGACCCACTCGCCCTTTTCGATGTGGCCCTCGGTGACCGGGAACGCCTTGAGGACATTGCTGTAGACCAGGAAACCGACCAGGGCGGCGAGCGCCGTCGAGCCATCGGCCTTCTTCGCGAAGCCGATGGCCACGCCTATGCAGAACAGCAGCGGCAGATTGTCGAAGACCGCGCCGCCGGCCGCGCTGAAGACCTTGCTGACGCTCATCCAGCCAAGGCCCTTGGCGCCGAAGACGTCTTCGTAGCCGAGGCGGTTGAGGATGCCGGCGGCGGGCAGGACGGCAATCGGCAGCTGGAGGCTGCGGCCGACCTTCTGCAGGCCCTGGATCAGGCCCGCTCCCCGCTTCTTTGCGGGGGCCGCCTTCGCGGCCGTGTCCGAACTCATCGGATTCCTCCTGGTGAGGCGGGCACTCGGAAAGAGGGGGACGGCCCGCTGATTGGTCTACCCTGGTCTTTGGTCTACACCTTGGTCTACACCACTGGTGGTTTAGACCATTCTTAGCACGCCGTCCCGGCACAAAGGAATCCGTTCTTCCAAGTGGCGTGGGCCACACGACGAAAGCCCCCGAGTCCGCAGACTCGAGGGCCTTCACCACGGGGCACCGGCCGCCTACTTGACGTTCGCCTCCTCCATGGCATCCCCCACCTCGTCCGGCTCGCGGCCCGGCGTCGGCAGATTGAATTTCGTGATCACGAACCGGAAAACCGCGTAATAGACGACCGCGAAACACGCCCCGATCGGCAGGATCAGCCAGGGCTTGGTCGCCAGCCCCCAGTTGATGACGTAATCGATCAGCCCCGCCGAGAAACTGAAGCTGTCGTGCACGCCCAGCGCCCAGCTCACCGCCATCGACACGCCGGTCAGCAGCGCATGGAACACGTACAGCACCGGCGCGACGAACAGGAACGAATACTCGATCGGCTCGGTCACACCCGTCACGAACGACGTCAGGCCGACCGACAGCATCATCCCGGAGATCTCCTTACGGCGATGCGGCTTGGCGCAGTGCGCAATGGCCAGCGCCGCCGCCGGAAGCGCGAACATCATGATCGGGAAGAAGCCGGTGGTGAACTGGCCGGCGGTCGGATCGCCCGCCAGGAACCGGTTGATGTCACCGTGGACAACCGTGCCGTCCGGCTCCGTATAACTGCCGAACTGGAACCACACAAAGGTGTTCAGGAACTGGTGCAGGCCGATCACCAGCAGCGCCCGGTTCGCGACACCGAAAAGCCCCGACCCGAGCCAGTCCAGGCCGGTCAGCCATTCGCTGAAGCTGGTCAGCGCGTCGCCGATCGGCGGCCAGACCCACAGGCACACCACCGCGAAGGCCAGGCCGATGAACGCCATGACGATCGGTACGAGCCGGCGGCCGTTGAAGAAGCCCAGCCAGTCCACCAGCCGCACCCGGTGCAGCCGCTGCCAGAACCAGGCCGCGAGAAACCCCATGACAATGCCGCCGAAAACCCCCGGATTCTGAAAGGTCGCCTGTGCGGCCTTCCCGCCCTTGTCGACGCACACCCCGCCCCACGGCCCCGCCTGCGTGAAGGTCTGCCCCGCACCGCAGATCACCGGGAACTGATGCAGCACCGAGTAATAGACGAGAAAGCCCGCCACCGCGGCCAGCGCCGTCGAGCCGTCCGCCTTCTTCGCCATCCCGATCGCCACACCGATGCAGAACAGCAGCGGCAGCCCCAGCCCCGAATCCAGCAGCGCGCCACCCGCACCCGCGAACACCTTGGCGACGTCGTCCCAGCCCAGCCCGTCCGCACCGAACACATCCGGCTGGCCGAGACGGTTGAGAATGCCCGCGGCGGGCAGAACGGCAATCGGCAGCTGAAGGCTGCGGCCCAGCTTCTGCATGCCCTGAAAGAGAGCCGCTCCCCATGTCTTCGCCGGCCGCTTCCTCGGCTCCGCCGCCGCAGCATTCGAACTCATCGCCGTCCTCCCTGCGGCCGGCCCCGCGATGCGATCCGTCGACACGGTCCCTCGATACGGCCTGTCGACAACCGCCCTGGTGCTTGCCGCATACTGGTGGTGTAGACCACTTGGGAGCACGTGCCGGCAGCTCGGCACGCACTCCGAGTGATCGCCATCTTTCGCCAGATGGCACACAACCGCCCATGGAGATGGGCTGAACGTGCACAGACGTATATAGGCGCCCAGGTACGTGCATTACGGTGGAAAAACCGCTCGGCGGAGCCGCCGACGGCCGAGACATGCAGGAGTGGACATGGCCACCAAGGCTGAGAAGATCGTCGCCGGGCTCGGCGGACTCGACAACATCGAAGAGGTCGAGGGCTGCATCACCCGCCTCCGCACCGAAGTCGCCAACCCCGACCTCGTCGACGAGGCCGCCCTCAAGGCCGCCGGCGCCCACGGCGTCGTCAGGATGGGCACCGCGATCCAGGTCGTCATCGGCACCGACGCCGACCCCATCGCCGGCGAGATCGAAGACATGATGTGAGCTGAGCACCGAGCTCACCCGGCCAACCCCGGCAGTCCACAGCGGCCGCCGCTGAGCGCAGCCGACCGCAGGGCCCCGATCCGGCCGCATCACCACCACCGGAACGGGGCCCTCGCCATTCCCGATAGGGTCTACGCCATGTCTCGCATCGACGGCCGCACACCCGAACAGCTCCGCCCGGTCACCATCCAGCGCGGCTGGAGCAAGCACGCCGAAGGCTCCGTCCTCATCTCCTTCGGCGACACCAAGGTCTTCTGCACCGCCTCCGTCACCGAAGGCGTCCCGCGCTGGCGCAAGGGCAGCGGCGAAGGCTGGGTCACCGCCGAATACTCGATGCTGCCCCGCTCCACCAACACCCGCGGCGACCGCGAATCCGTACGCGGCAAGATCGGCGGCCGCACCCACGAGATCAGCCGCCTCATCGGCCGCTCACTGCGCGCCGTCATCGACTTCAAGGCCCTCGGCGAAAACACCATCGTCCTCGACTGCGACGTCCTCCAGGCCGACGGCGGCACCCGCACCGCCGCCATCACCGGCGCCTACGTCGCCCTCGCCGACGCCATCACCTGGGCCCAGGGCAAAAAGCTCATCAAGCACGGCCGCCAGCCGCTGACCGGCACCGTCTCCGCCGTCAGCGTCGGCATCGTGGCCGGCATCCCGCTCCTCGACCTCTGCTACGAGGAAGACGTCCGCGCCGAAACCGACATGAACGTCGTCACCACCGGCGACGGCCGTTTCGTCGAGGTCCAGGGCACCGCCGAAGCCGAACCCTTCTCCCGCGACGAACTCAACGCCCTCCTCGACCTCGCCGTCACCGGCTGCGCCGAACTCGACACCCTGCAGCGGGAGGCGCTGGCGCGAACGCTCTGACAGGACCGGGACCGGGGCCGCCCGCCCTTCTGTTCGACCTGTCCGGTCTTCGCTCCTCCCGTCGTTTCTCCCTGGCGCCCCGTCAACCAAAACGGGGCGCCACGCGTTTCTTTCTTTGCCCGCTCATGACCAAGGAAGGAACCGCCCCATGTCCCCGCGTACGCCCCGCCACACCCGCCGCCGTCCCGCCGCCGCACTCGTCGCACTGACCGCCGCGGCCCTCGCGATACCGCTGCTCTCCGCCTGCGGCGCGGTCAACAAGGCCATGGACTGCGCCGGCACCGCCACCGCCGTCGTCAACGCCGTCGACAAGCTCCAGCAGGCCGCCCAGAACTCCCTCGACGACCCGCAAAAGGCCGAGCAGGCCCTCGACGACATCGACCAGAACCTCAAAAAGGTCCGCGACTCGTCGAGCGACCCGGACCTCTCCGCGGCCATCGACAAGATGAACACCGGCATCAAGAACGCCCGCAAGTCCATCAAGGACGCCAAGGCCCCCGACCTGCAGCCCATCACCGACGCGGCCGGCGACATCACCAAGGTCTGCACCCCCGGCTGACCCCTCCCACCCCGGGGTCAGCCCCTTCCGCCCCGGGGTCAGCCCCACCCACCGCAGGGACCGCCTCTCCCGCCCCAGGAACAGCCCCCCGCCCCGGGGAAATCCAACCGCCCCGGGGATATCCACCCCCGCGCCTTGGGATAATCACTCCCCATGCAGCCACAAACCGGCGGGCACCGCGCATCCCGCACCCGCCTCATCCTCGCCACCCGCAACGCAGGCAAGATCACCGAGCTCCGGGCCATCCTGGAAGCCGCCGACCTCGACGTCGACCTTGTCGGGGCCGACGCCTACCCCGACGTCCCCGACGTCAAGGAAACCGGCGTCACCTTCGCCGAGAACGCCCTCCTCAAGGCCCACGCCCTCGCCCAGGCCACCGGCCACCCGGCCGTCGCCGACGACTCCGGCCTCTGCGTCGACGTGCTCGGCGGCACCCCGGGCATCTTCTCCGCCCGCTGGGCCGGCACCCACGGCGACGACCGGGCCAACCTCTCTCTCCTCCTGGCCCAGCTCTCCGACATCGCCGACGACCACCGCGCCGCCCACTTCGCCTGCGCCGCGGCCCTCGCCCTCCCCGACGGCACCGAGCGCGTCGTCGAGGGCACACTCGAGGGAACCCTCCGCCACACCCCCTCGGGCACCGGCGGCTTCGGCTACGACCCCATCCTCCAGCCCCTCGGCGACACCCGAACCTGCGCCGAACTGACCCCGGACGAGAAGAACACGATCAGCCACCGGGGGAAGGCGTTCCGGGCGTTGGTGCCGGTGGTGCGGGAGTTGTTGGGCTGAGATCTGCGAATGCACATCGGCCGTGGCCCCGAGAGGGACCACGGCCGAGGGGTGCGCGAGGGGGGAGTCGAACCCCCACGTCCGAAGACACCGGCACCTAAAGCCGTCCCGTCTACCAGTTCCGGCACTCGCGCGCACGAAAATCCTACTCCTGTCTGGTGGAGCTTCGCTCAGGCGGTTCGACGGTCGGTGTCTTTCTGCGCTTGCACCAGGTAGCGGTGAGGGCGTGGCAATTGGGGCAGAGGTATCGCAGGTTCTCCGCTCGGTTGTCGAGCCAGTTGCCGCTGATGTGGTCGATCTGCAACGTGATGGGCCGGCCGCGCCATTCGCCGGGATTGCCCCAGAAGGAGCAGGTGTATGGGACGCCGACCTCGCTGAGCGCGCGATGCAACCGATCGCGGTTGATGCGTGTCGAACCTTCAGGGCGCACGATAAGCACCTGTCGCGCGCTGGGCTTGGCGCGCTGGGGCTGGATGGCGCGTCGTGACTTTCGCGTGAAATGGGTTACATCCAGGCGGAGTTCTGCGATCTTGCGTTGAATGCGGCGATGGCTTGCATCGTTCTCGGGCAGGTTGAGCGAACGCATGACATCGGCATAGCTGGACGCGGTCGCCACTGCCTCACGAAGCCGACCTTCGGGCAGTGATCTCCGCGCGTGGGTGAAGTGACTGGTGTCCACGTTGAGTTCTGCGAGCAGGCGACGTAGCGCGGCGCGGGTACGGCCATCGTCAGGAGCGCCAAGTGCGCGAGCCACGGCCCGGACGCTCGTCGCCGATGCGGCGGCTGCGCGTAGCTCCTCTGGTGCCCAGAAGAGTTCCGGTCCTGAGCGGTTCAGACCCGGAATGTGGCTCGTGTCGATCCCGGCCGTGGCGATGCGCCGCCGGATGTGCGAGAGCGTCCCCGTGGCTGGTGTCGCGCCCAGCTTCCGCGCGACCTCGCGCAGTGTGGTCGATGACGCCACGGCCCTGGCGATTGCCTCGTCGGGATATTTGCGCCACGGACTCCGCCGCGTGAAGTGGCTGGTGTCGATACCGCACCACACCGTCGTACGACGACGAGGCGCGCGCCGCTTCCGTGAGCTGCTCGCGGGTGTACTTGACCGGCATGGTTCCCCCGTTTCCCCGTTCCGCGCACCGGGTCCGCCCCCGTGTGCTCCCGAACTGAACAACGATCGAACGGGCGGCCGATTGCGTGAGGGGCGAAGAAACGGAAAGGGGCCTCGGGGTGCGAAACCCCAAGGCCCCATCAGTCACAGCCGTTTCTCAGAACCGCGGTTCCGGTGTCTGGGCCTCGATCAGTTCCACCGCCTCTTCCTTGGTGGCGACCGAAGGGGGCGAGCCTTCCAGGGGCTGCTGGGCGGTTTCCTTCATGCAGGCCACGGCGATGACGCCTACCAGGGCGGCGCCCATTGTGTAGTAGGCGGGGACCATGACGTTCTTGTCGGAGACGTCCATCAGGGCGGTGATCACCAGGGGGGTGGTGCCGCCGAAGAGGGATACGGCGAGGTTGTAGCCGATGGAGAGGGAGCCGTAGCGGACGTTGGTGGGGAAGAGGGCGGGGAGGGCGGCGGACATGGTGCCCAGCAGGCAGACCAGGGAGAGGCCCAGGAGTGCCATGCCGCCGATGACCGCGGCCATGCTGCCCTGCTTGACCAGGAGGAAGGCGGGGATGGCGGTGATGAAGAAGCCGAGCATGCCGGTCATCAGCAGAGGCTTGCGGCCGTAGTGGTCGTTGAGTTTGCCGATGCTGCTGATGATGCACATCAGGACGATCATGGTGCCGAGGAGGATCAGCAGCCCGTGGGACTCCTCGTAGTGGAGGGTGTCCGTCAGATACGTCGGCATATAGGAGAGCAGCATGTAGTCGGTGATGTTGTAGGCACCGACCAGGGCGATACAGAGAATGAGCGTGGGCCACTGCTGGGCGAAGATTTCGCCCAGCTTCTTTTTCGGGGCGTTTTCGGAGAGGTGGGAGAATTCCGATTCCGCCTCGACGACGGATCCCGTTGCGGAGTGTGTCTGGGAGGCTTCCAGTTTCTGGAATGCGGGGGTCTCGTCGAGCTTGATCCGGAGGTAGAGGCCGACCAGGCCCAGGGGGCCGGCGATCAGGAACGGAATGCGCCAGCCCCAGTGGAGCATGGCGTCGGAGCCCAGGGTGGTGTTGAGGATCAGCACGATGCCGGCCGCGCCGGTGTAGCCGATGAGGGTGCCCATCTCCAGGAAGCTGCCGAAATAGCCGCGCTTTTTGTCGGGGGCGTATTCGGCGATGAAGGTGGAGGCGCCGCCGTATTCGCCGCCCGTGGAGAATCCCTGGACGAGGCGGAAGAGGATGAGGAGGGTGGGGGACCAGAAGCCGATGGTGGCGTAGGAGGGGATCAGGCCGATGCAGAGGGTGCCCAGCGCCATCATGATCATGGTGAGGGCGAGGACTTTCTTGCGGCCGACGCGGTCGCCGAGCGGGCCGAAGTAGGCGCCGCCGAGAGGCCGTACGAGAAAGGCCACGGCGAAGGTCGCGAAGGAGGAGAGGAGGCTCGTCGTGTCGCTGCCGCCGGGGAAGAAGACCTGGCCGATGGTGACCGCGAGATAGCTGTAGATCCCGAAGTCGAACCATTCCATGGCGTTTCCGAGGGCGGCCGCCTTCACGGCCCGCTTCACCACCTTCTCGTCGGTGATGGTGATGTCGGTGCGCCGCAGCTTGGGATTCCTGCGCCGGGCGACGGCGCGGAAGAGGACGCGGTGGCGCCGGAGCGCCTCTCTGTCCTCAAACGGCTGTTCTGCTGCGGTGCTCCCGTGGGCCACGAGGCGGTCCTCTCGGTCGGTCGGCGCGTGATGCGCGGTGGGTATACGACAGATACGACAGGTGCGCCTGCGCAGTGGAGCGCGGATCAAACCACTCTGGCCGAAATTCGCGAGGCAGGTCACGTAGGGCGCGCGGGTGTTCACGGGGTGGCGTGGTGCTCACGGGGCGGGCGTGGTGTTCGCGGGGCGGGCATGGCGGTCATGGGCCGAGTGCGGCGGTCACAGGGCGGCGTGGCCGTCATGGGACGGAGTCCGTGTGCCAGGGATCGGCGGGTCTGTTACAGGACTGGTACACGGTTGCGTCATTACTGCCGTGTTCAAGCAATCAGGTTGTGTGGGACAGAGGGGAACGTGGCGGCCGTGAAACCGCTCTTTTGTAGCGTGTGGCGCTTTTCGTCGGGGCCGCCGGAGCCCGTTCGGGGCCTGTGCGGGTGATGCGGGCGCGCCGCCTGTCTGCTGGTGGGGGTACGGGGCGTGAGTCCCGGGAGGAGAACGTGATGACCGACCGCGCGGGGTCCCGCTGGGCCCGTGGGCGTACCGCTCTGGCGACGTTTGTCGTGGTGACGGCGCTGGCGGCCGGCGGGGTGTGGTTCAGCCAGGCGGCGGACCGCGCGTCGGCGGTGGATGCGGCGCCGAAGACGGCGGCGGTGCAGGACGTGAAGGAGGACGCCCAGGGGATGGGCGGCCTGCCGGGGGTGCGGGACTGCGGGGTCGGCCAGGCGGCGGTCAAGCCGCATGTGATCACGCTGGCGTGTGCGGATGCGGGGATGGTGGCCACCGCGATCACCTGGGACCGCTATGGCGCGCGGGAGGCGGAGGGCACCGGTGTGGTGCAGGTGGAGAAGACGGCCGCGGGGGCGGGGGCGGATTCGGGGTTTCCGGCGACGTTCCGGCTGTACGGCGTGAAGACGATCGATGGTGCGCGGGCCTTTACGGGGCTCGAGGTGACGTACGAGGGCTCGACGCCGCTCGGTGACACGACGGAGATGTACAACCTCGCGTGATGGGCATTCGAGGCCGGATCGCCCTGGCCATTTCTTGTGTGACGGCGCTGGCCGTGGTGGTGCTCGGGTTCGCCGTGCATCACATAGCGGACGCGGAGCGGGAGCGGTCGGCGCGGGCGTATCAGGACGACCGGTTGAGTTCGGCGCTGCAGATCTACGAGCGGGACCGCAAGCTGGTGCTGGGCGCGCAGCTGGACGATGTGACGTTGCCGTCGCCGTTGCGGGAGGCGGTGTTCAAGAACCGGTCGGGCACCTATGTCAGCGGTGGGGAGGATCCGCGGGTGTGGGCGGCGACCGGCGTCGGTGACGGCGGTGGAGGCCGGCCGCAGCGGTCGTTGTCGGTGCAGGCGGCGTATCCGGACGACGATCCGGCGCAGGTGGCGCTGGACCGGGCGCTGCTGATCGCGGGGTTCGGCACGGTCACGTTGATGGCGGTGGTGTCGTGGTTCGTGGCGCAGCGGCTGTCGCGGCGGCTGCGGTTGAGTGCGGCGGCGGCGCGGCGGATCGCGGCGGGTGCGGCGCCGGATGCGAATGCGCTGGCCAGTAAGGGCCGGGACGAGGTGGCCGAGCTGGGCCGCAGTGTGCATCACATGGCGACGTCGCTGGCGGCCCAGGCGCAGGCGGAGCGGGAGTTCACCGCGGATGTGGCGCATGAGCTGCGGACGCCGGTGGCCGGGCTGGTGGCGGCGGCGGAGCTGTTGCCGCAGCCGCGGGCGGTGGAGATGGTGCAGGACCGGGCGCAGGCGATGCGGCGGCTGGTGGAGGATCTGCTGGAGGTTTCGCGGCTGGATGCGGGGGTGGAGCGGGCGGATCTGGATGCCTGTGAGCTGCCGTCGCTGGTGCGTGGGATCGTCCGGCGGGCGGCGCGTCAGCGGGGGGTGGACGAGGTGTCGGTGTCCGTTGAGGGGGAGCCGGTGATCGTGGAGACGGACCGGCGGCGGGTGGAGCGGGTGCTGGTGAATCTGCTGGCGAACGCGGCCAAGCACGGGAAGCCGCCGATCGAGGTGGTGGTGCGGGGTACGCGGATCGTGGTGCGGGATCACGGTCCGGGGTATCCGGCGGAGTTGTGCGCGGAGGGCCCGCGGCGGTTCCGTACGGCGGCGCCGGAGCGGGGGACCGGGCACGGTCTGGGGCTGACGATCGCGGCGGGCCAGGCGGAGGTGCTGGGGGCGCGGCTGGACTTCGGCGCCGCCGCGGAGGGCGGCGCCGAGGCCGTGCTGGAGCTGCCGGACCGGGCGGTTACCGTGCCGGGCGCCTGATCAGGGAGTGATGGGGGCGGCCGGGAGGTCCGGGAGTCCGGGCCGGTCGGATCAGAGCCCGAGATCCTTGATGATCTTGGCGACGTGGCCGGTGGCCTTGACGTTGTAGAG
This sequence comes from Streptomyces sp. NPDC028368, assembly GCF_055565615.1. Lineage (NCBI taxonomy): Bacteria > Bacillati > Actinomycetota > Actinomycetes > Kitasatosporales > Streptomycetaceae > Streptomyces > Streptomyces sp. NPDC028368. The sequence goes on from NZ_JBVHTY010000007.1 coordinate 150,134, forward strand.
GGCGCGCTCGACCTTGCCGTCCTCGTCGAGGATGACGGTGGAGCGGATGACGCCGGTGACGGTCTTGCCGTAGAGCTTCTTCTCGCCGAAGGCGCCGTAGGCCGTAAGGACCGTCTTGTCGGGGTCGCCGAGCAGGGTGACCTTGAGGTCTTCCTTCTCGCGGAACTTGGCGAGCTTCTCCGGCTTGTCGGGGGAGATGCCGATGACGTCGTAGCCGTGGCCGGCGAGGAAGTCGAGGTTGTCGGTGAAGTCGCAGGCCTGCTTGGTGCAGCCGGGGGTCAGGGCGGCGGGGTAGAAGTAGACGATGACCTTGCGGCCCTTGTGGTCGGCGAGCGAGATCTGCTTGCCGTCCGCGTCGGGCAGGGTGAAGGCGGGTGCGGTGTCGCCGGTCTGCAGTCGCTCGCTCATGACTCTCCTTCTACGGGCACTGATACGGGGATGCGTACGTCCCGACACTAGCCAGCCGGGCCGGGGTACGGCTGCGCGGGCGCCGCGGCTGCCCGAAACGGGGGTGCTGTGGGGCGCGGGCGGGTGTGAGCTGACAGACTGTCCATCACAAATCGGCATGGATCAAGGCGGCCGGTTCCGTACGGGGGCTTGTCCCGTCCTCGTACGCATCGGCCCGAGACGACGGAGGCAGCGCGGTGTCGGAAGCCAGGACCCCTGCGCAGATCGAGGCGGACATCGCCCGCAGGCGGCAGGAGCTCGCCGTGACGCTCGACGAGATCGGTGTGCGGCTGCACCCGAAGACGATCATCGGCGATGCGAAGGCGGCGACCGCGGCGGCGGTGGACCGGACGGCGGGGCGGGCGTATGTGGCCGCGCAGCGTGCGGTGTCGGATGTGCGTGCTCAGATGGTGTCGGAGGACGGGGTGCCGCGGCTGGAGCGGATCGTTCCGGTGGCCGTGATCGGTGTGGCGCTGGTGGGTCTGCTGGCGCTGAGCGCGAGGCGGCGCCGCGGCTGATGTGTCTTCACCGACCGTAACCGACCTTGGCTCCCGCCCCGGCCCACCACGACGCGGGGTGCCGCGCCGGGCATGTACGGTCATGCCGTGAGCCCGAATAACACCAAGGACACCCACGACAAGCTGCCGATCCGGATGCTGCACGACCGTGTGCTGGTCCGGACGGACATCCCCGAGGGCGAGCGGCGCTCGACCGGGGGCATCGTCATTCCGGCGACCGCGGCGGTCGGCCGCCGCCTGGCCTGGGCCGAGGTGGTCGCGGTCGGCCAGAACGTGCGGACCGTCGAGGTGGGGGACCGGGTGCTGTACGACCCGGAGGACCGCGCCGAGGTCGAGGTGCGGGGCGTGGCGTACGTGCTGATGCGGGAGCGCGATCTGCATGCGGTGGCCGCGGAGCGGCTGGAGGGTGCGGAGGATTCGACGGGGCTGTATCTGTAGCTGATGCGGCTGTATCTGTAGCTTTTGTCGTCCCTGGCGGGCGGTGACCGAGGTCACCGCCCGTTCTGTCTGCCGTCTGTCTGCCGCTTGCTAGCCTCGTGAGTACCCGACGAGACGCGCCGTACCGGGTCACGACAAGACGACGCACCCCTGTTGAAGCGTTTTCACGGAGGTGCCGTCATGGCATGGATTCTGCTGGTCGTCGCCGGTCTGCTGGAGGTCGGCTGGTCGATCGGGATGAAGTTCACCGAGGGTTTCACCCGGCTGTGGCCCAGTGTGTTCACCGGCGCGGGGATCGTCGTCAGCATGCTGCTGCTCTCGTCCGCGGCCCGGACGCTGCCGATCGGTACGGCCTATGGCGTGTGGGTGGGCATCGGCGCGGCCGGTGCGGCGGTGGTGGGCATGACCGTGCTCGGGGAGCCGGCGACCGCGGCCCGGATCTTCTTCGTCTGCCTGCTGATCGTGGCGGTGGTGGGGCTCAAGGCGACGTCGGGTCACTGACCCGGGTACCGGGAATCGCCGTCAGTCGTCCCACCACCCCTGCCGCCCTCTGGTGTCCGCCCCTTCCGGGCCCACGGTCGGGAATTCCTCCGTGGGCTCGTCGGTGGGCGGTGTCTCGGTGGGGAAGGTGGGGGTGGGCGGTTCGGCGGTCGGCGTGGTGGGGGCGCCGGTCGGCGGAGCGGACTCGGTGGGGGGTGCGGTCGGTTCGCTGCCGGTCGGTGGGGCGGACTCGGTGGGGGGCGCGGGGGCGCTGGTGTCCGGTCCGGGCGGCGGGGATCCGACGCCCTCTTCCGTCCGGAGGTCGAAGTCGGTGACCGGCCGGCCTTCCAGTGCGGCTGCGGTGTAGTCGGCCCAGATCTGGGCGGGGAAGCCGCCGCCGTTGATGCGCGGCAGCCCCGCCGCCCCGTACAGCGGTTCCTGCGCGGCGCTTTCCGGGTTCTGGCCCAGGACGGCGACCACGGTGGCGAGTTCGGGGGTGTAGCCGGCGAACCAGGCGGCCTTGTCCTTCTCCGCGGTGCCGGTCTTGCCGGCCGCCGGGCGTCCGGCGGCCTGGGCGGCGGTACCGGTGCCGCCGTCGACGACGCTGCGCAGGATCGAGGTGGTGGTGTCGGCGGCGCTGCGGTCGATGGCGGTGTGCTCGGCGCGTTCGGGCAGCGGGAGGTCCTCGCCGCTCTTGGAGACCTTGTCGACGAGGGTGTAGGGGCGTTGTCTGCCGTGGTGGGCGAAGCCCGCGTACACCTGGGTCATCTCCAGCACGCTGGGGGTGGCGGTGCCGAGCGAGATGGCGCCCTGGGACGAGGAGAGACTGGGGGTGTCCGGGGGGATGCCCAGGTCGATGGCGGTGCGCTTGACCCTGCTGGGGCCGACGTCGATGCCCATCTGGGCGTAGACGGCGTTGACGGAATTGTCGGTGGCCTCGGAGACGGTGATCGGGCCGTAGGAGCGGTCGTCCTCGTTGGCCGGGGCGAAACCGGTGGGGGAGCCGTGGTTGACGGTCATGCGTCTGTTGGTGCTGTCGTAGAGCGTGTCGGGGGTGATCGGCTCGCCGTCCTGGGTGACGGAGCGGTTCTGTACGGCGGAGGCGAAGACGATCGGCTTGAAGGTGGAGCCGACCTGGTAGTCGCGGCGGGTGGCGCTGTTGACGTACTGCTTGGCGTAGTCGATGCCGCCGTACATGGCGACGACCCGGCCGGTGGCGGGGTCGATGGAGGCGCCGCCCGCCCGGACATAGGTGTCGACCTCGCGGGAGCGGTCGAGCTGGCCCATCAGGCGGGTGTCGACCGCCTCGACGAAGGCGTTCTGGCGGCCCTTGCCGATGGTGGTGGTGATGCGGTAGCCGCCGGCCCGCAGGGTGTCCTCGTCGAGGATTTTGTTGCCGGTCAGGTAGTCCTTGACCGCTTCGACGAGATAGCCGCGCTGGCCGGAGAGCCCGGCGGAGGCCTTGACGGGGCCGGGCTCGGGGAATTTCATGGCGGCGCGCTCGGCCCGGCCGAGCCACTTCTTCTTGACCATGCCGTCCAGGACGTAGTTCCAGCGTGCCATCGCCCGGTGCTTGTTCTCGGGGTGGGCGGTGATGTCGTATGCGCTGGGGGCGTTGAGGAGGGTGGCGAGGTAGGCGCCCTGGGGGATGGTGAGCTGTTCGGAGTTCTTGCCGTAGTAGGCCTGGGCGGCGGCCTGGATGCCGTAGGCGTTGCGGCCGTAGTAGCTGGAGTTGAGGTAGCCCTCCAGGATCTGGTCCTTGGTCTCCTCGCGGTCCAGCTTGATGGCGATGAAGAACTCCTTGGCCTTGCGGGTGATGGTCTGTTCCTGGCCGAGGTAGTAGTTCTTGACGTACTGCTGGGTGATGGTGGAGCCGGACTGCTTGCCCTTGCCGGTGAGGGTGTTCCAGGCGGCGCGGACCATGGCGGCGGGATCGACGGCGGACTCGGAGTAGAAGTCGCGGTCCTCGGCGGCCAGTACGGCCTGCTGGGTGGACTTGGGGATCTGGTTGAGCGTGACGTTCTCGCGGTTGACGTCGCCGTCGCGGGCCAGGAAGGTGCCGTCGGAGTAGAGGTAGACATTGCTCTGCGCCTGGGCGGCACTGTTGGCGGGCGGGATGTCGACAAGCAGATATCCGGCCACCAGGCCGCCCACGATCACCAGCAGTAACAGCACCACGGTGGCGAGCACCATGCGCCAGGTGGGGATGACGCGGCGCCAGCCGGTACGCCGGGGGCGCGACGTGGTGCCCTGGGCGGTTGACCCGCCTTCCCGATCGTCGCTCATGACTGTATGGACTCCTCGGCGGCCGTCGAAGGTTGTGCTGCGGCGGGATCGGTGTGATGTCAGGGAATCGCGCGGCGCCCGAAAAGGTGTGCTCGCCCGATAAGCCCTTGTTGGAGAACTCTCGCATCATGCGTCCCGGCCACCAGGGGTGTCGCACACCTGTGACCGCCCCGCGACCGGCCGAATGGCGCCCCGGACTCACCCGAACCGGCGATAAACCGATGGTGCGGTCCCCGTTCGCCCTACTAGGCTCCAGTGCTTTGCCGCCCGATGACAAGAGGCTGGGGGAACGCGGAGGTGTGGTACACGGCCGTCGCGGCCGGCAGCTTCCGCCGGTACGCGACCTATCGGATCGCCACCGCGGCGGGCGTCTTCACCAACACCGTCTTCGGCTTCATCATCGCCTCCACCTATATCGCCCTGTGGACCGAGCGCCCCCATCTGGGCGGCTACGACCAGGCGCAGGCGCTGACGTACGTCTGGATCACGCAGGCGCTGCTGGCGGCCTCGGCGCTGATGGTGGGCGGCGGCCTGGAGGAGCTGCAGGAGCGGATCCGCAGCGGCGATATCGCGGTGGACCTCTACCGGCCCGCCGATCTCCAGCTGTGGTGGCTGGCCGCGGATCTGGGGCGGGCCGCGCTGCAGCTGACCGCGCGCGGGGCGGTGCCGATGGCGGTGGGCGCGACGTTCTTCGAACTCGCCCTGCCCCGCGATGCGTTGACCTGGGCGTGTTTCCTGCTCTCGGTGGCGCTCGGCGTGGTGGTCAGCTTCGCGCTGCGCTATCTCGTCGCGCTGGCGTCCTTCTGGCTGCTCGACGGCTCGGGCCTGGCCCTGATCAGCGGCCTGGCCTGCATGTTCTTCTCGGGCATGGTGCTGCCGCTGCGGGCCTTCCCCGGCGACCTCGCCGGCCTCGCACAGCTGCTGCCGTGGGCGGCCATCCTTCAGGTGCCGGCCGATGTGCTGATCGGCACGCGGACCGGCGTACCGCTGCTGCGGGGACTGGTCTTCCAGGCGGTGTGGGGTGCGGCGCTGCTGGCGCTGGGCCGGCTGGTGCAGGCGGCCGCCACCCGCAAGGTGGTGGTGCACGGTGGCTGACGGGGCTTTTGCCGAGCGGACGGCGCACGGCCTGCGCGCCTACGGCCTGATCGCGCAGATGTGGATCCGCTCCGCCCTCGCCTACCGGGCGTCGTTCGTGATGATGGCGGCCGGCAACTTCGCCGCCAGCGGCCTGGACTTCGTCGCCATCGTGCTGATGTTCGCCCAGACCGACGTCCTGGGCGGCTTCTCGCTGCCCGAAGTCGCCTTTCTCTACGGCACGTCCAGCACCTCGCTGGGCCTGGCGGATCTGCTGTTCGGCAGCATGGAGCGGCTCGGCCGGCGGGTGCGCGACGGCACCCTGGACATCCTGCTGCTGCGCCCCGTACCGGTCTTCGCGCAGGTCGCCGCCGACCGCTTCGCGCTGCGCCGGCTGGGCCGGATCAGCCAGGCGCTGCTGGTGCTGGGCTGGTCGATGACCCGGCTGGACGTTCACTGGACGGTGGGCCGGGTGCTGCTGGTGCCGCTGATGGCGGTGTGCGGCGCGGCCATCTTCGCGGCGGTGTTCACGGCCGGCGCGGCCTTCCAGTTCTGGGCGCAGGACGCGGCCGAGGTGCAGAACTCCTTCACCTACGGCGGCAACGCGCTGCTCCAGTACCCGCCGACGGTCTTCGCCAAGGACCTGGTGCGCGGCGTCACCTTCATCATTCCGCTGGCCTTTGTGAACTGGCTGCCCGCGCTGCGCCTGCTGGGCCGCCCCGATCCGCTGGGGCTGCCGGGCTGGGTGGACTTCCTGGGTCCTGCGGTGGCCGCGCTGATGTGCGCGGGCGCGGGGCTGGCGTGGCGGCTCGGGCTGCGCGCGTACCGGAGCACGGGGAGCTGAGGAGAGGCGTATGACGGCGGAGCAACTCATCGAGGTGGACGGCGTCGAGAAGGTCTTCTCGGTACGGCGCAAGGCGGGCCGGCTGCGCAGGGTCCGGCACGAGGTGCGGGCCGTGGACGGCATCAGCTTCCAGGTGCCGCGCGGCGAGATGGTCGGCTACATCGGGCCCAACGGCGCCGGGAAGTCCACCACGATCAAGATGCTGACGGGCATTCTGGTGCCCAGCGGCGGCCGGCTGCGGGTCGCCGGCATCGACCCCGCGCGCGAGCGGACCCACCTCGCCCGCCGGATCGGCGTGGTCTTCGGCCAGCGCACCACCCTGTGGTGGGACCTGCCGCTGAAGGACTCCTACGAACTGGTCCGGCGCATGTACCGGGTCCCGGACGCCACCTACCGCGCCACCTTCGACCGCTGTGCCGAACTGCTCGACCTGGGCCCGCTGCTGGATGTACCGGTGCGTCAGCTGTCGCTGGGGCAGCGGATGCGCGGCGATATCGCGGCGGCGCTGCTGCACGACCCCGAGGTGCTCTACCTGGACGAGCCGACCATCGGCCTCGATGTGATCAGCAAGGCGAAGGTGCGCGAGTTCCTGCGCGAGGTGAACGCCGAGCGCGGCACCACCGTCCTGCTCACCACCCACGACCTGACCGACATCGAGCAGCTGTGCCGCCGGGTGATGGTCATCGACCATGGCCGCCTGGTCTACGACGGCGCCCTGGACGGGCTGCGTGCGGCCGGGGACGGCGAGCGCACGCTGGTGGTGGACCTGGCGCGGGAACTGCCGCCGATCGAGGGGGTGCCCGGGGCCCGTACGGTCAAGGTGGAGGGGCCCCGGCAGTGGCTGGCGTTCCCGGCGGCGCAGAGCGCGGCGCCGCTGGTCGCGGCGGTCGCCGAGCGCTATCCGCTGGTGGATCTGTCGGTGCGGGAGCCGGACATCGAGGATGTGATCGCGAAGCTGTACGCGGGTGACGGAAGACACCCCGATCGGGTCGCCGCCCCGTAATCTGTTCGTATGACTGACAAACTCCCCGAGTTGCGTGCCGCCGACAGTGACCGGGAGCGGGTGGCCGAGATCCTGCGGGACGCCGTCGCCGAGGGACGGCTTGTCATGGAAGAGTTCGAGGAGCGGCTCGATGCGGCGTACGCGGCTCGGACGTATGGGGAGTTGGCGCCGCTCACCGCGGATCTGCCGGCCGTCGCGACGGCGCGGCCCGCCGGTGCCCCGCTGTCGCTACGCAAGGACGACGCCGAGGCGGCGGCCTGGTCCGAGCGGATCGTGAACCATACGGACGGCTCCTCGGTGGGCGTCGCCGTCATGGGCGGCTTCCAGCGCAAGGGGCGCTGGACGATCGGGCGCCGTTTTCACGCCTGGTGCTGCATGGGCGGCGGCGAGATCGATCTGCGCGAGGCGAACTTCGCCGGGCCCGAGGTCGTCATCAGCGTATGGGCGCTGATGGGCGGGGTGAACATCGTGGTGCCGCCGGGCGTCGAGATCGACGTCCGCGGCCTGGGCATCATGGGCGGTTTCGACTCACGGGAGGACGGGCTGCCGGGTGAGCCGGGGGCGCCCCGAGTGATCGTCAAGGGTCTGGCGCTGATGGGCGGCGTCGGCGTGGAGCGCAAGCACACCAAGGCCGAGCGGCAGCGGCTCAAGGAGCTCGGGGAGCGGCCGCGCAAGGAGCTGAGCTGAGGGCGCCGGGCCTTCAGAGCTGGGCGGGCGCCGACCGCTTGAGCCGGTTCAGGTCCAGCGCATGGGCCATCGCCCGGAAGCCCTCGTCGCTCGGGTGCAGATGGTCACCGGAGTCGTAGACGGGCCGCAGCCGCACCGGCGCCGCCGGATCCCGCAGCGTCTTGTCCCAGTCCACGACCTCGTCGTAGACCGCGCCGGACCGGATGATGCGGTTGACCTGTTCGCGTACCTGGTTCATCCGCGTGGAGTAGCCGCGGTGTCCCCCGAACGGCGTCAGGGTGGAGCCGGTGACGCGCAGCCCGCGGGCGTGCGCCTCGCGTACGACCGCTCGCATGCCCGCGACGATCTTCTGCGGATCCCACTGCCGCGGCGACTTGAACAGGTCGTTCAGCCCTATCTCGACCACCACCGCCTTCACCCCGGTACGCGAGAGCGCATCGCGGTCCAGACGGGTCAGGACACTGGGCCCGTTGTTGGGCGAGAAGCGGCTGCCGTTGACCAGCAGGCGGTTGCCGCTGATGCCCTGGTTCAGGACGCCGTAGTGGGGCGCGCCGGGCTCGTCGCGCAGCCGCTCGGCGAGGAAGTCCGTCCAGCGGTGGTTGGCGCCCGCCGTCGAGGTGATCCCGTCCGTGATGGAGTCGCCGATGGCCACGACCGTGCCCTGCGCCTCGGTGCTCCACACGTCCACGCCGGTCAGATAACGCCAGTACGGGCTCTGCTCCGTATAGGCGGCGCCGGTGGCGTCCTCGGCCCGGTCGCCGCGCGCCAGGTAGGAGGTCTGGCGGGCGTAGGGGTGGTAGGTGGCCGGGCCCGAGGGGGAGGGGGAGTAGGTGGTGACCAGGAGGTCGGCGTTGGCCGGGACCTTGAGCCGGACCGGGTCGCTGGTGACCGCCCCGCCCGCCGGGATGGTCACCGCGGGCCTGCCGCCGAAGGCCAGCCGCCGCATGGTGCCGGCCGCGGCCGTCGGGTTGCTGGGGGCGCTGGCCACCGCCAGCGAGGCGTGGCTGACGATCAGCGGCCGGGTGCCGTAGAGGTTGGAGAGCTGGATCCGGGCACCGGAGCCGCCGACGCTGGTGTGCACGACATTGCGTATGGACATCCCCGCGTAGCCGTCCAGGGTGCCGGGCTCGGCGGCCGCGGCCGCCGCCGACCAGGTGCCGACCCACTGCCCGGAGACCGCAGGCGACGCAGGATTGCGGGGCTTGTGCGGGTCGCTGCCCAGGCCGCCGTGGTCGCCGCCGAAGCCGACGAATATGGCGGTCGAGATCAGCACCACCACTGCCGCCAGACCGGCGAGCAGGGCGTAACCCACACCTTTGTTCATGCGGGAGGGGTCTCCTGGGGCAAGCGGAGCGCGGCGCTCCGGGCGGGCAAAGGGCAGCGAGTGATCAGCGGCACCGTTGCGGTCCGATCGTTTCTGCATGATCCCACGGACCTCCGGGACACCGCCCGGCGCCCTGGCGATGCCCCTCATGACGTAGACGCGGGGAACTCGTGGTTCGTTCCGGGAGTAGGTCACAGTGGGACATACGGCGTAAGGATGGTGGGGGCACGGTGGGAACGGTGGAGCGCATGGAACGTACGAAGGCGGATACGGCGGCGAGGCCGGACCCCGCGCCGGCACCGGCGGGCCGCGCCGCGCCGCCGGCCGGGTTCGGCTACAGCGCCGCCGACGCGGAGAAGCGGCGCGGCGTACGACGGATGAAGACGCTGGCCACCGGCCTGCTGCTGTCCGTGGCGCTGATCTATGTCCTGGCGAAATGGGCGCAGTCCTCCGGGGCGGGCGGCTGGACCGGCTTTGTCGCCGCGGCGGCTGAAGCCGGCATGGTCGGTGCGCTGGCCGACTGGTTCGCGGTCACCGCCCTGTTCAAGCGGCCGATGGGCCTGCCGATCCCACACACCGCCATCATTCCTACCAAAAAGGATCAACTGGGGCGGAGTCTGGGTGATTTCGTCGGCGAGAACTTCCTCTCCGGCGAAGTCGTCCGCAGCCGGCTGCGCTCCGTCGGCATCGGCCGGCGCCTCGGCGGCTGGCTCGCCGAACCCAAGAACGCCGACCGCGTCACCGCCGAGCTCTCCACTGCGCTGCGCGGCGCGCTGACCGTACTGCGCGACTCCGATGTCCAGGCGGTCGTCGGCGAGGCGATCACCCGGCGCGCGGACGCCCAGGAGATCGCGCCCGGCATCGGCACCATGCTGGAGAAGATCGTCGCCGAGGGCGGCCACCGGCGGGTGGTGGACCTGGTCTGCGCCCGCGCCCACGACTGGCTGGTCGAACACGGCGACTCCGTCATGGAGGCGGTCTCCGGCGGCGCCCCCGGCTGGACCCCGCGCTTCGTCGACCGCAAGGTGGGCGACCGCGTCTACAAGGAGCTGCTCCGCTTCGTCACCGAGATGCGCGACATGCCCGGCCATCCGGCCCGCGGCGCGGTCGACCGCTTCCTGACCGACTTCGCGGCCGATCTGCAGAGCGACCCGGAAACCCGGGCCAAGGTGGAACGCCTCAAGTCCGAGGTGCTGGGCCGCGGCGAGGTACAGGACCTGATCGCCTCGGCCTGGGGTTCCGTCCGCGCCATGATCGTGGCCGCCGCCGAGGACGAACGCAGCCAGCTGCGCCTGCGGGTACGGGCATCGCTGCTGTCCCTGGGCGGGCGGATGGCCTCCGACGGACGACTGCAGGGCAAGGTGGACGGCTGGCTGGAGGGCGCGGCCGTCTATGTGGTGACGACGTATCAGGGCGAGATCACCTCCCTGATCACCGACACCATCGCCGGCTGGGACGCCGAACACACCTCGAAGAAGATCGAGGCCCACATCGGCCGTGACCTGCAGTTCATCCGCATCAACGGCACGGTCGTCGGCGCGCTGGCGGGGCTGGCCATCTATGCCGTGTCGCTGGCGCTCGGCTGACGCCCCACGTTTTTGTCTTTCCCGCCGTGGTGGTTTCTCACCGTGGCGCCTGCGGCGGGCTGGTGCCGCTGCGCGGGGCTGTTCGGCTGCGGGACCGGCCCTACACGGCTCCGCCGCTACGGCCCGCCCCCTCCCCGTAGAGGGTGGGAAAAAGAAAGGCCGGTGGGAGTGCACGTCAGTGGTCAGCTGTGCCCTGTGGATCACAGGTGCAACAAACCCTCAACGCGCGCCCGCACCGGCCCGTCTTTTCCACCCACCCGTGGGAGGGGCCGCGCCGCAGGACGGAGTCCGGAGGTGTGGCACCGCACCCGACAAAACCACGCCCGCCGCAGGCGCAACGGCGCGAAACCACCACGGCGGGACGGCCAACAACGTGGGGCCAAGGCCAAGCGCAGCGACTAGGCTCGGCCGACGTGCGAAAACAGTCCGACGGCGGGAAAGCCGAAAACGTGGGGCGCAGGCCAAGCGCAGCGAAGAGGCCAAGCGCAGCGAATGGGCCAAGCGCAGCGAACAGGTTGTGGCTGCTGCTGCCGTATGTGTTGTTCCTGGCGGTGCTGCCGCTGGTGAACCGGGTGACGCCGACCGTCCTCGGGCTGCCGTTCCTCTTCTTCTGGATGCTGGTGGCGACGCTGGCCACTCCGGTGTCGGTGTGGCTGGCGCGTCGCGGTGACCTCAAGCGCGGGCTCGGGCGGGGGCGTTCATGAACGCCACAGTGGCAACCTCCGTCTTCGGCGTCTTCATGGTGTTCACCGTCGTCCTCGGCCTGCTCGCGGTGCGCGGGCGCGGCTCCGGCGGAGGGCTGACCGAGTGGTCGGTGGGCGGCCGCAGCCTCGGCACCGTCTTCATCTGGGTGCTGATGGCCGGCGAGAGTTATACGAGCTTCAGCTATCTCGGCGCGGCCGGCTGGGGCTACAACTTCGGCGCCCCGGTTCTCTACGTCCTGGCCTATATGTCCTGCGGCTATGCGATCGGCTACGTCGTCGGCCCGATGCTGTGGGCCTACGCCCGCCGGCACGGCCTCGTCGGCATCACCGACATGGTCGCCCACCGCTACGGCCGCCCCTGGCTCGGCGCCGCCGTCGCCATCCTCGCCACCGTCTGTCTGCTGCCGTACATCCAGCTGCAGATCACCGGTATGGGCGTGGTCGTCTCCACCATCTCCTACGGCGCCATCAGCCTCAACTGGGCCTACTTCATAGCCTTCGCCGTCACCACCGCCTTCGTCGTGATCAGCGGCCTGCGCGGCAGCGCCTGGGTGTCCGTACTGAAGGACATCCTGGTCATCGCCACCCTCGGCTTCCTGGCCATCTACGTACCGCTGCACTACTTCGACGGCTACGGCCCCTTCCTGCACCGCATCGTCGCCGAGAAGCCGCAGTGGCTGACCTTCCCCGGACACGCGTCCGGCGGCCTCGGCCAGGTCTGGTTCATCACCACCACCGTCGTCAACTCCCTTACCGTGGTCATCTTCCCGACGACCGTGGCCGGCTACCTCGGCGCCCGCAACGCCGACGTGCTGCGCCGCAACGCCATGTATCTCCCCTTCTACAACGTGCTGTTGTACGTGCCGATGCTGCTGGGCCTGGCTGCGCTGTTCGTGGTGCCGGGGCTGGTCGGCGCGGACTCCAACCTCGCGCTGTTCAAGCTCGTCGTGGACTCCCTCCCGGCCTGGGCGGTGGGCGTGATCGGGGTGGCCGCCGCCCTCTCCTCCATCGTGCCGATGGCCGTGTTCATGCTGGTCATCGGCACGATGTGGGGGAGGAGTGTGCTGGGCGCGATCCCGCGGCTGGCGAACCACCAGAAGCTGTCCTCCCAGCTGGTCGTGGTGGCCGCCGGATCGCTCGCCCTCCTGCTCACCTATCTGGCCCCCACCACCCTCGTCCGGCTGTCCTTGATTTCGTACGAGGGCATGGCGCAGCTGGTACCGATGCTGCTGCTGGGGCTGGTGTGGCGGCGGCTGACGGTGCACGCCGCGGTGAGCGGCCTGGTGGCGGGCTTCACGCTGGTCTGTGTGCTGGTGTTCACCGAGCACGACCCGCTCTGGGGGATGAACGCGGGGATTGTCGGGCTCGCGGTGAATGTGGCGGTGGCGCTGCTGGTCACCTGGCTGGGGCCGGGGGAGAGGGACGAGCGGCCGGATGCCGAGGTGCTGGCGCTGGACGACGAGTTCCCGCGGGAGGAGGCCGGTCAGGTCAGGGCGTTGTCGTGATCTTCTTGCCGTCCTTGGAGACCGCGAACCACAGGCCCATCTTGCCCTGGCCGTTGATGTCCCCGGGCTCCTTGTCGCCGGTGAACCAGTAGACCGGCCAGCAGTCGACGGCCAGCTGCCGGGTGCCGTCGGGGCGGGTGACGGTGGAGATCAGCTTGGGGGTGATTCCGGCGAGCTTGGAGCGGTCGGCGGGCTTGGCGGGCTTCCAGGTGTCCAGGCAGGCGTCGTTGCAGCCGAACTTCATCGGCCAGGCGCTGTCCTTGTTGAAGCGGTAGAGGGTCATGCCCTTGCCGTTGACGAGGATCTGGCCGAGGTCGGGCTGGTTGAACACCGAGACGTCGCCGGGCTGCTGGGCGCCGGCCTTCTTGCCGTCGGCGGCCAGCGCGTTCCACGTGCCGCCGACGCCCTGGCCCTTGGTGTCCCCGGCCTTGGTGTCCTTGATGTACCGGTAGGCGGGCCAGCCGCCGATGGTGAGCTGCTTGGTGCCGTCGGCGCGGGTGACCGAGCCCAGCGCGCTCTTGGCGATGCCCGCGGGGGCGCTCGAGCCGTCGGCGGGGACCGGCGGCCAGGTGGTGGCGCAGGAGCCCGAGCAGTTGGACTTGGGCGGTTTCGCGGTGTCGTTGTCGAAGCGGTAGAGCGTCATGCCCTTGGAGTCGGTGACGACGGGGCCCAGTGACGGCGACTGCCACAGCGCGAGCTTGCCGGCGCTCGGGCCCTCCTTCGTCGCCTTGCCGTCGTCGCCGCCCGCCTGTCCGCCGTAGCCGTCGTCGCCCTGGCTGCCCCCGGAGGAGCCGTAGCTGTAGTCGCTGGTGCCCTGGCCCGCGGGCTGGACGGTGTCGGTGGTGGGGGTGCCGGCGCTCTGGTTGCCGCTGCTGCCGCAGGCGGCGGTGAGCGCCAGGGTGGCGAGCGCGGTGGCCGCGAGTCCTGCACGACGTCGGGTGATGGTCACGGTCTCTCCTCTGTCGGTGGCGTTGCTCGTGCTGTTGTGAGGGGGGATACGCGGCGTGGGTGGTGCCGCGTTCAGCGGGCGGGAAATTTTCTCCCGCATGACAAAAGCCGTTCCTGGCTGGTCAGTTGGCGTTCTGGACACGCAGCGCCAGCGCCGGACAGCGGCGTACCGCGAGCTGTGCCCGGCGCCGCATCCGGGCCGGCATCGGCATGCTGGCCTCCTGTGGATAGCCGTCCTGGCCGAGCTTGACGATGCCGGGGACGACATCGGCGCACAGGCCGTGGCCGCGGCACAGCGTCCAGTCGACCAGCAGCCGCTCCTGCGGCGGTGCCGGTGTCCGTGACGGCGTGGGTTCGGGGGACGGCGGCGGCTGGTGCCCGGTGACCGGCAGGGCCCCGGTCACCGGGCGACCGCACCCGAACCCCCGCGCATGGCGCTCGAACTCCTCGGGGAAGGCGGCGAGAGCCGAGGCCACGAAGCGCGAGGTGCCGTCCGGGTGGCTGCAGGCGCCGCGCTTTTCCACGGCCCGCATACGGGCCCGCACGGCGTGAAGGGCGGTGTCCCCGCCGCCCCGTACGGCACGGTCGAGCTGGTCGGCGAGGGCGGGCAGGCCCAGTACGCACGGCCCGCACTGCCCCGCCGACTCGGCGGCCATCCAGCGCGCCACCCGTACGGTCTCGCCCGCCGGGCAGGTGTCGTACGGCAGCGGCAGCACCGCCCCGGCGCCGAGGACCGCGTCATGGGCGGCCAGCGCGGCACGGGAGAGGGTCGCGGTCTCCGCGTCGGCCGGGGAGATGAACGTGCCGTGGTAGCCGCCGATCAGCACGCCCTGCCCCTGGTCCAGCCCGCACAGCGCGAGGACCCGGGAGAGCGGAACGCCGTACGGGGCCTCCACCACACGGTTGCCGGCGACGGTGAGCATCAGCGTGCCGGGCTCGGCGGGCAGCCCGGTGGTGCGGTAGCCGAGCGCGCCGAGCCGGGCGGCCACGGCGAGCTGGGCGTAGGTCTCGGTGTTGGACAGCAGGGTCGGGACACCGTTGAGGCCGCGTTCGCTGGAGCGGATCTTGCGGCCCGAGGGCAGTCCGGGACCGCCGCCCAGCCCGTTCGTCATGGCGGACCCCTCGCCGGTGACGAACCGTTCCGTGAGCAGGGTGACCCGTAACGCCGGGCGCACCGGGCCGCGTTCATCGATGGCGCGCTGCACCGAGTCCGCCACATCGGGCCGGGTCACGCCGACCGCGACCTCCTGCGCGCCGAGGGCGTCGGCCGCCAGCAGGGCGCCGTCCAGCACCAGATGCGGTACGTGCAGCAGCAGCGCCGTGTCCTTGAGACAACTGGGCTCACCCTCGCTGCCGTTGACGACGACCGCCGCCTTTCCGTCGGAGCGCCGCATACCGTCCAGGACGGCGGTCAGCTTGCGGGCGAAGGGGAAGCCGGCGCCGCCGCGGCCGCGCAGATCGGTGTCCTCGGCCAGCGCCACCAGCTCCTGCGAGTCGAGCTGGGGCAGGCCGCCGTGCCGGGCCAGATGCGCCACCCGGTCCAGGCGCGGCGCCTCGTCGAGACCGGCCAGCAGTCGCGGCGGCCCCAGGGACGCCAGCGTCGGCAGGGGCGCGCCCGCGGGGACGACGGGCAGCGGGCGGGTGGGAGCGGGGGCGGTCATGGGGTTCTCCTGAGTTCCTGCTCTGTGTGCCTGCGATCCTGAGAGCGTCAGCCGCGGCGTGCGGCGCGCAGCCGCAGAACGAGCCGTACGGCCACCGCAGCCAGGCACAGGGCATATCCGGCAATGGCCCAACCAGCGGCCGGGCGGCCGGATTTGATGCCGTGCACGAGGGCCAGCGCCCAGGCGGCGTACGCGCTCATGTGCAGCGCCCGCCACCAGCGGGAGCCGGTGATGCCGGTGAACGCGCCGCGCACCGCGCCGGTCACCGCGACGGCGAGGAAGATGTAGGCGGCGAGCGTGCCCAGGCCGATGAGGAAGGGCCGGGCGCCGTCGGTGAAGGGCACCGCGGCGGACAGTGTGCCGGTGTGGCCCTCGGCGACCTTCACCCAGATGTGCAGGCCGAGGAAGCCGAGCCCGGCGACGCCGGTGCCGCGGTGCACGGCCTGCGCGAGCAGCCGGTGGCCGGAGTGCAGCACCATCCGGTCGGTGGCGGCCAGCCCCCACAGCACCGTGACGGACAGCGCGACCAGGGCGAGCACCCCGGCGCCGAAGTCCAGGAACCGCATCGCGGTGTCCATCGCGCCGGAGTGCACGGTGACCGCGAGGAAGAGCAGCAGGGCGGCCGGAAGTGCCGGACGCAGTACGGCGGTTGTGGTGGCCGTGGTGGCCGGGCGGTTGCCGGCGGAGCGACGACGCGGTGGCGCTCCGGGTTCTCGGGGCGGCCGCCGGGGGCGGGGCACGGTCGGCGAGGACCGCCCCCGATGCGCATGACGGCTGGTTCGGCCCTGCCGGCTCTGATTGCTCTGCCGGATCTGCAGACGAGGGACAGGCATCGGACCTCCCGATGGCGAACACGATTGCGAGTGCAAATTTCCCGGAAATCCCCGGCGGTGGCATTTGTGCCGGACTTTTGTTCCGGTAACCCCCGGTAACCCTTCCGTGTGACCCCCGGTAACACTGAACATTCCGTGACCGAGTGAATACGCAGGGCCGTTAAACGGGATGTGCAAAAGCATCTACGAACGCCGTGGAGATTTCGTAAGGTTTAGCGCGCTGTGACAAATTCCTGCACCGGCATCGCGGTCACACGGACCGACTCCCGATGATGCCGACTCAGGCGTACGGGGGAGTTCAGCGCCTTTCCAGCCGCATCCCCGCCAGGATCGAGGTAGCGATGTGTGATCTCCTG
Organism: Streptomyces sp. NPDC028368; assembly: GCF_055565615.1. NCBI lineage: Bacteria > Bacillati > Actinomycetota > Actinomycetes > Kitasatosporales > Streptomycetaceae > Streptomyces > Streptomyces sp. NPDC028368. The sequence continues at coordinate 166,828 of NZ_JBVHTY010000007.1, forward strand.
AACCGCATCTGGTCGCGCCCCCGAGGCGAGTGGTCCCGCGTAGTGAGAATGGAACTCCCGGACTTCACAGAGAAGGTTGTCGCGGAGTTGCAGCGCGGTTTTCCCGCATTGTCGGCACTTCTCGGTAATACTCCCGTAGAAGAGGCACAATGGGCACTGGAACAGGCCCTGCTGACATGTCTTGGGTACCAAAAAGAGTCGCAAAGTAAACGTCCGGCGGTATCGTCCGTGGTCACGCCCATGCCGGTCGCAAAGGCACGGCAGGACCTCTTCGACGTACTCGCCGGACAGCGGGACCTGCCGCCGGGGGGCCTGGACGGCCTGGCCCGCGCGGCCGGCTGGCCGGTCCCCGAGACCGTCCAGGCCGTCGTCCTCGCCACACCGGCCGAGGCACCCCAACTGGCCGCAGCCCTGGGGAATGCCCTCATCGGCACCGTCGAGGGGGACACCTGTCTGTTCGTCCCCGACCCGGCCACCCAGACCAGGGCCCGCCTGGAGGCGGCGCTCAAGGGCCGGGCGGCTGCCGTCGGACACGTCGTACCGGCCACCGACACGGCGTCCTCGCTGCGTTGGGCCCGCTACCTGCTGACACTGGCCCCGAGCCGGGTCGGCCCGGAGGTGCGCGCCGCATTCGTCGACGACCACCTCTCGGCGCTGCTGCTCCTCCAGGACGAATCGCTCGCCGACGCCCTGACCTCCCGCTGGCTCGGTCCGCTGAGTGAACTGACGCCACGCCAGAGCGAGCGCCTGGAAGTGACCTTGCTGGCCTGGCTCGAGGGCGGTGGTGCGCCCGAAGCGGCCAAGCTGCTGCACGTCCACCCGCAGACGGTGCGCTACCGCCTGCGCCAGATCGAGAAACTCTTCGGCCCGGTGCTCCGCGATCCGCGCAGCCGCTTCGAGCTGGAGATGGCACTGCGCAGCCGCCGCCTGATGGCTCACGTCCGCAGCTACCGCGCCCGCGCCGGCCGCCGCGCGCGAGCCGTCGCCTCCACCATCCGACCACTTGGCATGGCGAGGGAGGCCCGGGTGAACGGGCTCTGACGGGCGTCACGTAATCGGTTCCACGGGGGGGCCGAGGAGCCTGCCTGCAGGGCGGTCTCGCGGGGCGGCCCTACGGGGCGGTCTCGGGGGGCCGCCCGCTGCCCTGTAGTCGGGCGTGATGCGGGGGCGTCGGGCCGGGCCTGCAGCCGGGCCTGCTGAGAGGGTGTCGGGCGAGGCCTGGCACCGGGTCTGCTGGCGGCCCTGTAGTCACGCCTGCTGACGGATCGGCAGGAGTACCTGCAGTCGGTCTGCCGGCGGGCCGTTGGGCCGGCCTGTCGCTGGATCTGCTGACGGACCTGCTGACGAACCTGTAGCCGGGCCTGCCGACGGGGCCGGTGACTGTGTCTGCCCGTCGGTCTGCCGACAGGGGGCCGGTGGCTGTCTCTGTCCGTCGGTCTGCTGACGGGCCGGTGGCTGTCCCTGCAGTCGGCCTGCTGACGGGGCCGTTGGTGAACCGTTGGACGGACCTGTCGACGGGGTCGGCCGACGGGCCGGCCGACGGGCCGGCCGACAAACCCTGCGGAAGAACGTTTCCGCGTGACGCCCCCCTCGGGACCATCAGCGGCGGCCCCGGGTCTCGGTATTCCCCAGTTGCAGCCGGCTGCAGCGGGAATACCGGCCCGGGGCCGCCGCGTTGTGGATCCCGTAGGGGGCCCTCACACCCCCTACGGGATCTGTTCCCCCAACCCCTAGGGCCCGCCAACCCCACGGCCCGCTCGCGATGGGGGAGCCACGAGCGGGCCATGGGGTGCGAGCGGGGTCAGGTCCTCCTGAGCCCGGAGTTCGTCTGCCCGGAGTTCATCGGTCCGGACCTCATCGCCCCGGACTTCACCCGCCCGGTCCTCACCTGCACTCCCGCCCGCCGTTGATGCAGTCGACGGCCTTGTTCATCAGGTCCTCAGGCATCACATTGATGAAGTCACCGTGGTCGGTGACGGGTTTGTGCAGCTGCTCGGGGAAGCTGTCCACCGCGAAGCTGTCGCCCTGCGGCACGTCGTAGGTGATGCGTTCCACCAGCTGGGGAATCGCCGTGAACCCTTGCGGGCACAAGCCGTTGCGGTCCGAGAAGGTCACGTGGGTGCGGTGGTTGGCGCTGTCGGTGCTACGGCCGTCCCAGCAGTTCTGGAAGGCGAAGGTACGGACCACCTGCGAACCCTGCGGGCAGAGCGGGTACTTGTCCTTCAACTGCCGGTCCTCGAAACCGGTGCAGCTCCAGGAGGCGTTGGCGTTGCCCGTCCCGTTGGTGAAGGCCTTGGCGTCGCCGGTGATGATGCGCAGGAAGCGCGGCATCGCCCGGACCTGACCGGCCTGGCTGCCGCGGTAGGTGAGGGTGACGGTGGCAGGGGTCAGCACCGAGCCGACGTTGGCGTCCTGTGCGGCGCCCGGCTTCTGCTCCGCCTGGCCGTCGAGCTTGCGCAGCACCGGCCAGTAGTAGGTGGACAGGTCGCCGTTGTCGCAGGTGGTGTCGGAGGCCGCGAGGGACTCGTCGGTGGAGAAGCCATCGGTGGATTTGTTGCCGACGTAGTCGTGGGTGTGGTGGGCGCCGTTGCTGACGCCCGGGGTGACGATGACGTTGTCGGGGTTGAAGTGGCCTTCCTCATTGCGGCCGCATTCGGTGGTGAACGTACCGGTCGTCGCGTTGTCCCCCTTGGGGGCGGCGAACGGGGGGGCGTCCGCGTTCGGCTGGACGGTGTTGATGTCGATGAAGTCGTCGGGGGAGGGGCCGCCGGGCTGACCTTGCTGCTGGCCCTGGCCCGGCTGGTGGCCCTGGTCCTGGCCCTGCTCCTGCCCCTGGTCCTGACCCTGTTGCGGCTGCTGGCCCTGCTGCGGGCTCTGCCCCTGGTACCAGCCGTTCGTGGTGGACTTCGTGGAGTCGAAGCCGCCGGCGCCCGCGCCCTCGTCGACCGGCTTGGTCGTGCAGCCGCTCATCTTCAGCAGGTAGCCCGGTCGTTGTGCCTTCTTGTCGATGGCGGTGACCATCGTGCTGATGGTGCGCGAGCGCTGCTGCTTGAGCGCGGTGAGGACGGCGTTGTCGCTGCCCGCCATCCACTTGTGGTACGCGTCGTGGACCTGGCGGTCGAGGGTGGCCAGGCCCTTGGAGACCTGGAGCTGGGCGCTGTGCGGTACCTGCCGCAGCTTTTCGCCGACGTCGGGACACGAGATGGTCGTGGTCACGGCGGTGTGCTGATGGCCGGCGGTCTCGTCGGGCTCGGCGTTGCCGGCCAGCGCCGTGGTGGCGACCGCCGCCAGCCCGCCGCCGCCCAGCAGGAGCGCGGCGGCCCCCACCATCATTCTGGTCGTCAGACGCGAGCGTTTGTGGCCCTGTTGGCCTTGACGTTGCTTCATGAGATCACTTCGCTTCGTCCGGTGTGAGGGGTGTATCGAGCGGCTCAGCTGCTGTGCAGCGTGTTGAAGTCGACCTGGCCGGTCTTCTCCAGAACCGTGATGTGGTCCAGCACGGTGGAGTTGGTCTTGTCCGCCAGCGCGCGCACCATCGAGTTGCGGGTCTGGTCGCGGACCAGCGCGATCAGCCCGAAGACCTTGCCGTGGGACCGGCGCAGCAGCTTGGCGAAGAGGGCGGGGTAGTCCGCATCCGAGGCGGAGTTGAGCTGCGCGAGCCAGCCCTGCTGCTCGGCGGTGGGCTGGTTGGGCAGCGAGATGCCCAGCGCCCTCCCGGCCTCCACCGACCGCCGGTCCAGTTCGGTGTGGCCGGCCACGAGGTGGTTGCCCGCGGTACGCATCGCGGCGGTCTTCCCGCGTTCCTGGGCCTGCCGGCCCGCGGGCATCTCCCACAGCCCGGCCAGCCTGACCTTGCGCACGAAGTCCCGGTCCATGGGGCTGAGCGGCCCGAAGCGGGTGTTGACCGTGCCGCCGCCGTCGTCGTCGTACGAGACGGTGTTGGTGGCCGCGGCGGCCGTCTCGCCGAAGAGCTGTACGGGCAGCAACAGCGCCGCGAGCGTGGCCACGAGCGCCGCGACGACCAGTCCGGTGGCGATGGTCCGCCCGGATGCTGCGGAGTTGCTGATGATCGACCGCACATGGCCTCCCGGTTTCGTCTCCGTGGTGGGCCCCCGGGTGGGACCCACCGGAATGCCACCGGACGCTAGGCGCCGGGCCGGGTCCGTGGCCCGGGGTCCTCACCCCTGGACAAATAACGGCCGGGCCCGGCGCGGCGCTGCTACGGTTCGCGTGCGGGCCCGGTCGGCCGAGCCGCGCGGGCGTCAGCGCGCGTACGGTCCCGCGGCCGCCGCCTTCCGCCGTTCCGCGCGGGATTCGAGCAGGTCGTGCTTCCCTTGCGCGTACAGGGCGTCGATCTCCGCGGCATAGGCCCGTACGATCGCCGCCCGGCGCAGCTTCAGCGACGGTGTCATCAGCCCGGACTCCTGGCTGAACTCGCCCGGCAGGATGCGGAACGCGCGGATGGACTCGCCGCGCGAGACTGCGCTGTTGGCCCGTGCCACGGCCCGCCGGACCTCCGCCCGCACCTGCTCCTCCGGGGACGGTTCCCGGACGGCGGTCTCCTCGCCGTACCCGTCGTCGTATGCCCCGCCGGAGCCGTCCCTGTACGCCCCGCCGTACGCGCTGCCAAGCCCTCCGCCGTACGCCCCGCCGTGCCCGTCGTCGCCTGCGTCCTCGTATCCGTCGTCGCGCCCGGCCCTCAGCCGCCGCCAGTGCGCCAGCGCCTCCGGATCCAGCGTGATCAGCGCCGTGACGTAAGGGCGGTTGTCGCCGACCACCACGCACTGGGAGATCAGCGGATGGCTGCGCAGCCGCTCCTCCAGCCCCTGCGGGGCCACGCTGTTGCCGCCGCTGGTGATGATCATGTCCTTCTTGCGGCCGGTGATGACCAGATAGCCGTCGTCGTCCAGACGGCCGAGGTCGCCGGTCGCCAGCCAGCCGTCGTACAGCCCGCCGCCCGGCGCGTCCCCCTCGTCGAGATACCCGGCGAACACCGCCGGCCCCCGCACCCACACCTCACCGTCCAGCGCCAGATGCACCGCGTTCCCCGGCAGCGGCAGCCCCACCGTCCCGAACCGCACCCGCCCCGGCGGCTGCACGGTGATCGCCCCGGTGGTCTCCGTCAGGCCGTAGCCGTCGTAGACGGTGATCCCGGCGCCCGCGTAGAGCAGCCCCAGCTCCCGCTGCAGCGGTGAGCCGCCGGAGACCCCGGTGCGCACCCGCCCGCCCAGCAGCTCCCGGATACGGGAGTACACCAGCCGCTCATAGACCGCGTGCCGGGCCCGCAGGAACGGGTCCGGGCCGCGCCCGGTGCCCTGTGCCTGCGCCGCGAGCGCCTCCGCGTACCGCACCGCCACCGTCATCGCCGCGTCGAACATCCGCCGCCGTCCGGCCTGTTCGGCGGCCCGGCGGGCCCGGTCGCAGATCTTCTCGTAGATATAGGGCACCGCGAACAGGAACGTCGGCCGGAACGAGGCGAGGGCCGCCAGCAGCTCGTCCGACGCAATGTCCGGCTGGTGGCCGAGGAGCACCCCGCCGCGCAGACAGGCCACCTGCACCATCAGTCCGTAGATGTGCGCCAGGGGGAGGAAGGCCAGCAGCGACGGGCGTTCCCCGGGGGCGGCGAGGAGTCCGCCCCAGCCCGCGTAGAGGGTGTCGCATTCGGCGGCGAGGTTGGCGTGGGTGATCACGCAGCCGCGGGGGATTCCGGTGGTCCCCGAGGTGTGCACGATCGCCGCGATGGAGCCGGGGGTGACCGCACGGCGCAGCCGGTGCACATCCGCGTCGGTCAGCCGGGTGCCCTCCTCGGCCAGCCGCCGTACGCAGTCCCGGTCCAGCTGCCACAGCCGCCGCAGCCCGGACGCCTCGTCGCAGGCCGCGGCCACGGTCATGGCCTGCGCCTCGTTCTCGACGACGATCGCGGCGACGTGCGCGCCGGAGAGAATGCAGCGCAGCTGCTCGGCGGAGGCGGTCGGATAGACCGGTACGAGCTGCGCGCCGATCGCCCACAGGGCATAGCTGAACAGCGTCCACTCGTAGCGGGTACGGGACATCAGCGCGACCCGGGTACCGGGCCGGATGCCGTCCGTCAGCAGCCCTCTGGCCAGGGCCATGACCTCGTCCCGGAATTCCGCCGCGGTCACTTCCCGCCAGGTCCCGGGAGCTCTGGCGTCGCGGCGGGCGAGCTGGGCGAAGTCCGGCTGGTAGGCGGCGGTGTCGAAGACGGAGTCGGCCAGCCCGCCGGTCCGCAGTGGAGCCGCCAGGGCCGGAACGCTGATGTCGCGCACAGCACCTCCTAAGTGTTCCCCCTGAATTCCCCCTGATCTGCCGTCCGTCCCCGGCGGCAGGGAGGGCAAGTTACCCGCCGGTCTCCCGGCTGCCCAGAGCTGCGGCTACTCTTGAGCGGAAGACGACAAGGACGATGCGCGAGGAGGGCACCGGATGTACCGCATCGCCGATGCCTGGCGCCTGTACACCTCCGCTCTCTTCTTCCTGCTCGCCGGACTCCTGCTGGCCCAGACCGGTCTGACGTCGGCTCTGACGGTCGTCGCGACCACCGCCGCGGTCCTGCTCCTGTGCAGCGCCTTCCTCATCGCCGTCTGCGCCCGCCCGGTACCACCGGGCCGGATCCGCACCGCCATCCGCGACCGTGAGCGGCGTACGGCATTCCTGCCGCAACGCGATCCCGACGCGGCCGGCCGGCCGCGTCCCCGAGCACCGGGCCGTTCCCTCCAGACGGCCGCGTAGACGCACCGGATCCGGATACCCGCACCGGATCGACATACGGACCGGATCCCCGCGTGGGCCTGTTCCCCGCATGGGCCGGATCTCCGTATGGGCCGGATCCCCTCATCGACCGGTTCGATACCCGGACCGGACCGGACCGGACTGGATCGGACCGGATCGGACGGGATCGGACGGGATCGGGATCCACCCGTACTCCTCGCGTCCACGCAGCTCGTCACGCCGAATTCCCGTTTCTCCGGCACGACGAGACCCGTGGAGGGCTCACCCATGTCCGTTTTCGGCATTCTCGGCGAAGGGCTGGCGCGCGGCGCCGACGCCCTCACCCCGCTGTTCGGCGCCGCGGCCACGGCCGCCGCCATCGTTGTGTTCACCCTCGCGGTACGCGCCGCGCTGCACCCGCTCGCCCGCGCCGCGGCCCGTGGTGAGAAGGCCCGCGGCGCGCTCGCCCCGCAGATCGCCGCTCTGCAGCGCAAGCACAAGGGCCATCCCGAGCGGCTGCAAAAGGCGGTGTCCGACCTGTACGCGAAGACCGGCGCCTCACCCCTGGCCGGCTGTCTCCCCACCCTCCTCCAGCTGCCCGTCTTCTTCGTCATGTACCACCTCTTCACCACCGGGGGCGGCGGCCTGCTCGACCACACGCTGCTGGGCGCGCCGCTCGGCGGTCACTGGAGCCAGGCGCTCGCCGACGGCGGGGTGTTCGGGCCGCACGGCCTGGTCTATCTCGCGCTGTTCGCCCTGATCGGCGCGGTCGCCACCTGGAACTTCCGCCGGGCACGGGCCGCGGCGGCCGCCGCCCCCGAGCCGGCCCAGGGTGCCGGACCCGGGCTGCCGGGCCTGGGCGGTATGGCGAAGCTGATGCCGCTGCTGTCGTTCGGCACGCTGATCACCGTGGCCGTGGTGCCGCTGGCGGCCGGGCTCTACATGGTCACCACGACCACCTGGACGGCGTGCGAGCGGGCGTTGCTGCACCGGGACCGGAAGCGGGACGGTGCCCAGGGGCAGGGGCAGGGGCAGGGGCAGGGGCAGGTGGCCGAGAGCGCCCCGGTGAAGGACCCCGCCGTCGTGGCGGAGGGGCAGCCGACGGCGGCGCCGAACCCGCCGGCGCAGCGGCGCGCCCCCAAGACCCGTGCGGCTCGGCAGCGGGCGGCACGGGCGAGGGCCAACTCCCGGCGGGCCGAGGCCGCCAAGACCGTTACTACCCCTCAGTAATGGTCCACTCCCTGAACGGGGTCTTGCGGACTGGACCCCGTTCTTGGACGATCGACCAAATCGCTCGATGGCCGTCCCCCATCGGCCGGCCCGGAAGACCCCTTCCAGGGCCGACCCTCGACCACGGGAGTTGTACCGATGAAGCTGCTGCGTGTCGGAACGGTGGGGGCGGAACGCCCGGCGCTGCTCGACGAGTCCGGGGTCCTGCGGGACCTTTCGGGCCTGGTCCCCGACATCGACGGGGCGCTGCTCGCGGACGACGAGGCGCTGGCGCGGATCCGCGCCGCCGCCGCGTCCGGCGAGCTGCCCGAGCTGGACGCCGCCGGGCTGCGCACCGGCGCCCCCGTGGCCCGGATCGGCAAGGTCGTGTGCATCGGGCTGAACTACCACGACCACGCCCGGGAGACGGGGGCACCGACCCCCGAGGAGCCGATCATCTTCATGAAGGCCCCGGATACGGTCGTCGGCCCCGACGACACCGTCCTGGTACCCCGGACCAGTGTGAAGACCGACTGGGAGGTGGAGCTGGCGGTCGTCATCGGCCGTACCGCCCGCTACCTGGAGAGCGACGAGCAGGCGCTGGCGGCCGTCGCCGGATACGCGGTGGCGCACGATGTCTCCGAGCGCGCGTTCCAGATAGAGCGCGGCGGACAGTGGGACAAGGGCAAGAACTGCGAGACGTTCAACCCGCTGGGCCCCTGGCTGGTGACCGCCGACGAGGTGCCCGACCCGCAGGCCCTGGGCATCCGCCTGTGGGTCAACGGCGAGCTGAAGCAGGACGGCACCACCGCCGAGCAGATCTTCCCGGTCGCCGAAGTGGTCCGCTACGTCAGCCAGTTCATGACCCTCTACCCCGGCGATGTCATCAACACCGGCACCCCGGCCGGCGTCGCCATGGGGCAGCCGGAGCCCAAGCCGTATCTGCGGGCCGGTGATGTGGTGGAGCTGGAGATCGACGGCCTGGGCCGCCAGCGCCAGGAGCTCAAGTCCGCCTGAACGCTGCGCTTGGGGCTTGGCCCCACGTTTTTGTCTTTCCCGCCGTGGTGGTTTCTCTCCGTGGCGCCTGCGGCGGGCGGTGCCGCTGCGCGGGGCTGTTCGGCTGCGGGACCGGCCCTACACGGCTCCGCCGCTACGGCCCGCCCCCTCCCCGTTGAGGGTGGGAAAAAGAAAGGCCGGTGGGAGTGCACGTCAGTGGTCAGCTGCACCCTGTGGACGCATCACAGGGCGCAGCTGACACTCAACGCGCGCCCCCACCGGCCCGTCTTCCACCCACCCGTGGGAGGGGCCGCGCCGCAGGACGGAGTCCGGAGGTGTGGCACCGCACCCGACAAACCCACGCCCGCCGCAGGCGCAACGACGCGAAACCACCACGGCAGGAAAGACAAAAACGTGGGAGGCCCGCCAAGCGCAGCGGACCGGTGGGGATCAGGCCCCCGCCAGGCACCGCTCCAGGGCCTCGACCACCAGCGCGTGATCGTCGCCCTGGGGCAGCCCGGACACCGCCACCACCCCGACGACTCCCGTCCCGCGCACCCGTATGGGGAACGCCCCGCCATGAGCGGCATAGCGGTCCGGGTCCAGCCTCGAGGACTCCTCGAAGGTGCGGCCCTTGGCGCGGAAACGGGCGCCGACCAGGTACGAGGACTCCGCGTAGCGTTCGACGACGGCGCATTTGCGCTGGATCCAGGCGTCGTTGTCGGCGCTGGTGCCGGGGAGCGCGTAGTGGAAGAGCTGCTGGGCGCCGCGGCGGATGCCGATGGTGACCGGGGCGCGGCGCTCGCGGGCCAGGTCCACGAGCAGGCAGCCCAGCCGCCAGGCGTCGTCGTTGCCGAAGGCGGCGAAGACGAGGCGCTCCTCCTGGGCGGCGAGCCGGGCGACCTCGTCGTCGGGCCGGGTGCCGGTGTCGCTCATGCGGCGGCCTCGATCCGGACCGTACGGCCTTCCGCGGCCGAGAGCCTGGCCGCTTCCAGGACGCGCAGCGTGGCCGCGGCCTCGGTGGCGGTCACCGGCGGCTCACCGCCCTCGCGCAGCGCCCGTGCGATCGCGGCGTAGTACGCGGGGTAGTCGCCCGGCAGCGTCGGTACGGGCTCGGCGCCGCCGCTCTGCGGGGAGGCCCCGGCGCCGATCCGGCCCCAGCAGGACGTGGGCTCCACGCCCCACTCCGCGCCGTCGCCCGGCCGGCGGCCCTCGCGCAGCGCCGCCTCCTGCGGGTCCAGGCCGTGCTTGACATAGCCCGCCCGGCTGCCCAGCACCCGGAAGCGCGGGCCCAGCATGGCGGTGGTGGCGCTCACCCACAGATGTGAGCGGACCCCGTTGGCGTGCGTGATCGCGAGGAAGGTGTCGTCGTCGGCCTCCGCGCCCGGACGGCGGATGTCGGCCTCGGCGTACACCATGACGGCCGGGCCGAAGAGCGTCAGCGCCTGGTCGGCGAGGTGGCTGCCGAGGTCGTAGAGCAGCCCGCCGATCTCGGCCGGGTCGCCGGACTCGCGCCAGCCGCCCTTGGGCTGCGGACGCCAGCGCTCGAAGCGCGACTCAAATCGCTGGACGTCGCCGAGCGCGCCGTCCTCGATGAGCCTCCGGACCGTGCGGAAGTCGTTGTCCCAGCGGCGGTTCTGGAAAACGGAGAGCAGCAGGCCGCGGTCGGCGGCGAGCGCGGCGAGCTCTTCGGCCTCGGCGGCGGTCGCGGCCAGCGGCTTGTCGACGACCACCGGCAGCCCGGCCTTCAGGGCGGCGGTGGCGAGCGGTACATGCGTCTTGTTCGGGCTCGCCAGCACGATCAGGTCGAGGTCGTCGGCGCGGTCGAGGACGGCCTCGGGGGTGTCGACCGTACGGACCTGCGGGTGCTCGGCGCGGGCCTGCGCCTGCCGCTCGGGGCTGGCGGTCGAGACGGTGTCGAGGACCAGGCCGTCGGTGGCGGCGATCAGCGGGGCGTGGAAGACCGAGCCGGCCAGGCCGTAGCCGATGAGGCCGACGCGGAGCGGGGCGTGCGGAGTGCCGGGGGTGCCTGTGGTCGTCTCGCTCATATCTCTACTTAAGCAACGCTGTTGCCAAAGTGCAAGCGGTGGGGACAATGGGTGGGTGACGAGTATCGATTCCCAGGAGTCCGCAGGGGGAGCCGCCGGTCCCGCAGGCGAGGGAGCCCTCGCCGTCTCCGGCGGCCATCCGGGTGCCAATCTCCCCGCGCTGCGCGGGCACAACGCCGCGCTGGTGCTCGGGCTGCTGCGGGCGGCCGGGGAGCAGGGCGTGAGCCGGCTGGAGCTCGCCGCGGCCACGGGACTGACCCCGCAGGCCGTCAGCAAGATCACCGCACGGCTGCGGGCCGACGGCCTGGCGGGGGAGGCGGGCCGCCGCGCTTCCACGGGCGGCAAGCCCCGTACGGTGCTGCGGCTGGTCCCCGGCGCCCGGCATGCCGTCGGGCTGCACCTCGACCGCGACGAGCTCACCGCCGTGCTCGCCGACCTCGCGGGCGAGCCGGTCGCCCTCCGCCGCGCCCCGCTCGCCTTCGAGGCGGGTGCCGAACAGGTGCTGACCACCGCCGAAAGGGAGGTCGCGGCGCTCCTGGCCCAGGCCGGCGGGCCGCTCGTGCTGGGGGTGGGGGTCGCCTGCCCCGGCCCGCTGGACCACACCGCCGGAGTGCTCCACCGGGTCACCGGCGCGCCCCGGTGGGACGGCTTTCCCCTGCGGGATGCGCTCGCCGAACGGCTCGGCCTGCCCGTCGTCCTCGACAAGGACACCAACGCCGCGGCCCTCGGCCTGGCACAGGGGATACCCGAGGGGGCGGGCTCGTTCGCGTATCTGCATCTGGGCACCGGGCTCGGCGCCGGGCTGGTGCTGGGCGGCGGCCTGCTGCGCGGCGCACGCACCGGGGCCGGTGAATTCGGCCACCAGGTGGTGCAGTTGGACGGTCCGGTGTGTGGGTGCGGCAAGCGTGGCTGCGTCGAGGCGCTGTGCCTGGCGGCGGTGGAGCGCGGCGACCTGGCTCAGGCGGCGCGGGTGCTGGGCGTGGGCGCGGCCAACCTCGTGGAGCTGCTGGACATCGACCGGGTACTGCTCGGCGGACGCACCGTACTGGAGAACCCCGACGGGTTCACGCGCGGCGTGGCCCAGGTGCTCGCCGACCAGGCCCGTACGCGGGGCGGGTCCCAGGCCGCGGTGCCGGTGGCGCTCGCCCGGGGCGGCGCGCGGGTGGTCGCGGACGGGGCGGCCCAGCTGGTGCTGGCGCCGCTGTTCGGGCCGCGGCATCCCGCCCTCGCGGCGAGCCGGGAGGCCCCCTGACCGGGCCGGGCGGGGGCGTCCTGACCGGGCGGGCGGGGACCTCTCCCGGCCGGACGGGCCGGACAGGCCGGATGGCCCCCGGGCGCCCGGCTCCCGGGGCGCGCCGGATGCCGGCCAACCGCGATCGGCGGAAAGTCAGCTGATAAGGCGGGATCCGTCGGCCGGTCGGGCGCATCCGCCGCCGCTCCCGTCCGGCGGCGCGGCGCGGGGTGGCAGGGTCGTTCGGGGTGCCCTGCCCGCGGCCCCCGGCCCCGAGCAGCCAAGGACCGCCATGCATCCGTCCGGTGTACGCCGCCCCCGCACCGTCCGGCGGGCGCTTGCCTCCCGTACGGCCCGTACCGCGCTCGCCGCCGGCCTGCTCGCCGGCGTGCCCGGCGCCTGCGCCGCCCTCGGCACGACCGCCGCCGCCCTCGGCACCGCCCCGGCGCACGGCCCCGTCCCCACCGCCTCCTGCGGCCGTCCGGACAGCCCGGCCTTCCCCATCGCCTCCCGGGTGCAGGGCGCCCCGGCCGACTACCCGGCGGGCGGCGACTGGCGGACCTGGCAGCTGGAACTGCGCAACACCACCGACGCCATCTGCGAGGACGTCCACCCCGTAGTCGTCCTGACCGCCGCCCGCCACGGCCTGCGGCCCGAGCGGATCCGGCTGGAGTACCGCGACCCGGCCGCCGGCGACTGGCGGCCGGTCCCTTTCGAGGCCACCGACCATGACGAACAGATCGGGGTGTTCGCCAAGTCCGGCACACCCGAGAGGACAGGGACGACGGGGAAGCCCGGGAAGCTCGAGAAGGGCGGAAAAGGCAAGAAGGGCGAGCGGGTGCCCGCCCCCGGTGGTGGGCTGGCCGTGCCGGCCAAGGGGACGGTGACCGTCCCGGTGCGGCTCCGGTTCGCCCCGGACACCGCCCAGGACCGGATCACCGCCAACATCACCACCGTCCAGCGCCGCGGCGCTGACGGCGAATGGGTCGGCCAGTCCGGCGACTACCGCTTCACCGTCCGGGCGGGCGCTCCCGACGCGTCCGCCACCCCCGCCGCCCCGGAGAGCGCGCCCGCCGCCCCCGCCCCGCCCCAGGAGCTCGCGGCCACCGCCCAGGGACCCGTACGGGGACCCGCCGCGGCGGCCGCGGCCCTGCTCGTGGGCGGCCGCCTTCTCCTGGCCGGGGCCCGCCGCCTGCGCCGCTGATTCCCCGTGATGCGAGGATCACCGGGTGGAGTACCAGTACGGCCAGGAACCTGGCGCACCCGTCCGGGCCGGCATCCCCGAGCACGGCCGCATTCCCAAGTACTACGCGGCGAAGGTCGACATCGCCGCGCTGCTCAAGGAGTTGGGGGAGGGCGAACCGCTGCCGGCGGAGCGGGATCTGGCGCTGCGCTTCGAGGTGTCCCGCGAGACGCTGCGCCAGGCGCTGCGCGAACTGATCCTGGAGGGACGGCTGCGCCGCCTGGGGCGGGGCACGGTCGTCGCCGGCCCCAAGATGGAGCAGCCGCTCTCGCTCGCCAGTTACACCGAGGGCGTACGCCGCCAGGGCCGCGCGCCCGGCCGCCATCTCGTCGGCCTCGACCGCTTCCCCTGCCCGGCGCCGCTCGCCGGCGACCTCGGGCTCCAAGTCGGCGATTCCGTATGGCACATGGAGCGGGTGCTGCTCGCCGACGACGACCGGGTCGGGCTGGAGAGCACCTATGTCGCGGCCGACCGGGTCCCCGACCTGGACACCGACTTCACCCCCGACTCCTCCTTCTACGCCTACCTCCACGACCGGCTCGGCATCGGCTTCGGCGACGCGGACGAGCGGCTGGAGACCGTACTGGCCACCCCGCGCGAGGCCCTGCTGATCGGCACGCCCGGTGCGCTGCCGATGCTGCTGATCCACCGGCTGTCACGGGACACCCGGGGCCGCCCGCTGGAGCGGGTGCGCTCGCTCTTCCGGGGCGACCGGTTCTCGTTCACCACGCACCTGGGGACCCCGGGCTGACCCCGTAAGCGCGGCCCGAAACCCTCCCGGGGCACCCCTTCACCTCCCCTGAAGTCACGAAAAGATAACGGGTCTAGGCCAACTTTGAGGCCCTGTTCACCGCCACGTCGCCGAGCGGACCGTTGCGGGTCACCCGCCGCCAGGACCGTCTGCGGCATGCGAGTCATAGTTGTCGGAGCCGGTGTGCTGGGGACCATGCACGCCTGGCACGCAGTCGAACGAGGCCATGAGGTCCTGCACATCGAGCGGGAGGCCGAAGCCCGTGGCGCCTCGGTACGTAACTTCGGGCAGATCTGGGTCAGCGGCCGGGCCGGCGGGGAGGAGCTGGCCACCGCGCTGCGCGCCCGCGAACTGTGGGAGGGCATCGGCGCCCGGGTCCCCGGACTGGGCTTCCGCGCCATCGGCTCGCTGACCATCGTCAAGAACGACGCCGAGCGGGCCGTCGCCGAGGCCGCCACCCGCCGCCCCGATGCAGCCGCCCGCGGCTACCGGCTGCTGGACGCCGACGAGGCCCGCGCCCTCAACCCCGCCCTGCGCGGCACCTTCACCGGCGCCCTGTGGTGCGAGCGGGACGCCGCCGTGGAGCCGCGGGTCGCCCAACGCGCCCTGAAGGCCGAGCTGTTGGAGTCCGGCCGGTACACCTACCTCGGCGGCCGCGAGATCCGCGAGGTGGTCGGCGAGCGCGCCGTGCGCGACGACCACGGCGAGATCCACCACGGCGACGCGGTCATCCTGTGCACCGGCGCCTGGCTCGGCGGCCTGGTCCGCGAGCTGATCCCGGACCTGCCGGTGCGCCGCGTACGCCTGCAGATGATGCAGACCGACCCGCTCGGCGAACCGCTGACCACCTCCGTCGCCGACGCCGACAGCTTTCGCTACTACCCGGCCTACGCGAGCGACGCACTGGAGGCGATGGCCGCCGCACAGGCCCAGGCGCCGACCGCCGCCGAGCACAAGATGCAGCTCCTGATGGTCCAGCGGGCCGACGGCGGGCTGACCATCGGCGACACACACGAGTACGAGACGCCGTTCGCCTTCGACACCGTCGAGGAGCCGTACGAGCACCTGACCGGCGTCGTCGAATCGATCCTGGGCCGCCCGCTGCCGCGCATCCGCCGCCGCTGGGCCGGGGTGTACGCACAGTGCACCGACACCACACGGGTGGTGCACCGCCAGCAGGCCCGGGACGGCGTCTGGCTGGTCACCGGACCCGGCGGGCGCGGCATGACCTGCTCGCCGGCCATCGCCGAGCGGACCGCGAACGAACTGGAATGGTGAGGAAGTTGCACAGCGATACCGCAGACAAGAACGACATCCGGCTGGTCGTGCTCGACATGGCCGGCACCACGGTCGCCGACGGCGGCCTGGTCGAGCAGGCCTTCGGTGCGGCGGCGCAGCGCCTGGGCGTCGAGCCGGGCAGCGCCGACCACGCCGAGAAGCTCGCCTACGTCCGCGCCACCATGGGCGAGTCCAAGATCTCCGTCTTCCGGCACCTGTTCGGCGACGAGGATGCGGCCCGGCGCGCCAACAGGGCCTTCGAGGAGGCGTACGGGGAGCTGGTGGACGGCGGCCGGATCGCGCCGGTCCCCGGAGCCCGCGAGACGATCGAGGCGCTGCAGGCGGCGGGCCGCACCGTCGTGCTCACCACCGGCTTCGCCCGCGTCACCCAGGACGCCATCCTCGACGCGCTCGGCTGGCGCGGCCTCGTCGGCCTGACGCTGTGCCCGGCCGACGCGGGCGGCCGCGGCCGTCCCTACCCCGACATGGTGCTGGCCGCGCTGCTGCGCACCGGCGCCGCCGATGACGTACGGCAGATCGCGGTCGCCGGCGACACCTCGTACGACATGCGCTCCGGCCGGCGGGCGGGCGCCTCGATCGTGGCCGGGGTGCTCACCGGGGCCCACGACAGGGCGCAGCTGACCGCGGCGGGTGCCACTCACGTCCTCGGCTCGGTCGCCGAACTCCCCGCCCTGGCAGGGGTGATCTGACATGGCCGCCGCCCCGGAGGCCGGGATCCGCTTCGACAACGTGTCCGTCGCCTATGGCCGGAAGGGCGCAAACGGCACGAACGCCGGAAACGGCGGCGGGACCACCGTCCTGGACTCCTTCTCCCTGACCGTGGAACCGGGCGAGGTGATGGCCCTGCTCGGCCCCTCCGGCTCCGGCAAGACCACCGCGCTGCGCACGGTCGCCGGGTTCGTCCAGCCGGCCTCCGGGCGGGTGCTGATCGGCGGCCGGGACGTCACCGGGCTGCCGCCGTACAAGCGCGGCATCGGCATGGTCGTCCAGCAGTACGCGCTGTTCCCGCATATGAAGGTCGCCGCAAACGTCGCCTTCGGCCTCAAGGCGCAGAAGGTGCCGCGCGCCGAGATCGCCGGGCGGGTCGCCGAGGCCCTGGAGATGACCGGCATGGCCGGATACGCCGGCCGGCACCCCCGGGAGCTGTCCGGCGGCCAGCAGCAACGTGTCGCCATCGCCCGCGCGCTGGCGATCCGCCCCGGCGTCCTGCTCCTGGACGAACCGCTCTCCGCCCTCGACGCCCAGCTCCGCTCCGGCATGCTCGCCGAACTCGCCCGCCTGCACCGCGAGTTGCCGGACGTCACCATCCTCTACGTCACCCATGACCAGGTCGAGGCGCTGACGCTGGCCGACCGGATCGCCGTGATGGACAGGGCTCGCCTGCGCGACTGCGGCACCCCGCAGCAGCTCTACCGCCGCCCGCGCACCGAATTCACCGCGTCGTTCGTCGGCACCGCGAATCTGCTGCCGGTCACGGTGGCCGGCGACGGCGTCCGCTTCGCCGGCCGCACGCTGACCGTCCCGGTGGACGGCGTGGCCGAGGGCGCCGCCGCCACCCTGTGCGTCCGCCCGCACCTCGTCGGACTCGGCGAGAGCTCCGGGGCGGACGGCAACACCCTGCGCGGCACGATCACCGAGGTGCAGTGGCGCGGCGCGACCCACCGCCTGTACGCGGATGTCGACGGCCACCGCGTCATGGCCGATGTGCGCGAACTGCGCGAGACCCCGCCCCTGGGCGAGAAGATCGCGCTGCACTTCGCCCCCGAGGACGGCGTCCTCATACCGGCGGGGATCGGCGGGGACGGTGGCCAGGATGGCTAGTACGCAAACGGCGCCGGCCAGGTCTTCGCAGGCCGCGCCGCCGGCGGTGCGGGCCCCGGAGCGGGCCAGGCCTCCCCGTACCAGGGCGGCCCTGTGGGCTCTCCCGCCCGTCGCCGCCCTCGCCGTGGTCTTCCTCTACCCCCTCGCCCT
Source organism: Streptomyces sp. NPDC028368 (assembly GCF_055565615.1). Taxonomy (NCBI): domain Bacteria; kingdom Bacillati; phylum Actinomycetota; class Actinomycetes; order Kitasatosporales; family Streptomycetaceae; genus Streptomyces; species Streptomyces sp. NPDC028368. The sequence continues at coordinate 184,302 of NZ_JBVHTY010000007.1, forward strand.
GGTGGTGTGGCAGTCCTTCACCCCGGACGACGGCGGCCACTCCACCACCCCCTACACCACCGTCTTCGCCGAGGCCTCCTTCCGCGAAGCCCTCACCCACACCGTCCTGATCGCCGTCGGCGCGACCATCGGCGCTCTGCTCCTGGGCCTGGCGCTCGCCCTGGTGATCGCCTTCGTGCCGTTCCCCGGCGGCAAGGCCCTCAGCCGCTTCATCGACATTTTTCTCGCCTTCCCCTCCTTCCTCATCACCCTCGCCCTTCTCTTCCTCTACGGCACCGTCGGTGTGGCCAACGGCCTGTGGACGGACGCGACGGGAGCGGCCACCGGCCCGCTGAACTTTCTGCACACCCCCTGGGGCGTGCTGCTGGCCGAGGTCACCTACTTCACGCCGTTCGTGATGCGGCCCCTGCTGGCCGCCTTCTCCCAGGTGGAGACCGGGCAGCTGGAGGCCGCCGCGTCACTGGGCGCGCGGCCCTGGCGGATCGTACGGAAGGTGATCCTGCCCGAGGCGCTGCCCTCGCTGGCGGCGGGCGGCGCGCTGGTCCTCGTCCTGTGCCTCAACGAATTCGGGATCGTGCTGTTCACCGGCGCCAAGGACGTCGTCACCCTGCCGATGCTCGTCTACACGAAGGCCATTCTCGACGGCGACTACACCGGCGCCTGCGTCGTCGCCGTCATCAACATCGCCCTGTCCGCCGCGCTCTACGCCCTCTACCGGACCGTGGCATCGCGTACCGGCACACGTACGGGTTCAGCTACGGGTTCAGGTACGGCGTCACGTACAGGTTCTCGCAGAGATTCACGCACAGGAGGTGAGCCGCGTCGTGCTGGTGCATAGCAAGGCCGCCCGCCGGGCCGTCCACACGCTGTTCTTCCTTCTCTTCGTCCCCGTCTTCGCGCTGCCCCTGCTGGTCATCGTCGCCGCGTCCTTCGCCACCAGCTGGAGCGGCGCCCTCCCCTCCGGCGCGACCCTGGCGCACTATCAGGACATCGCGCAGGGCGACTCGGCGGGCGCCCTGCTCACCAGCGTGCTGACCGCGCTGGCGGCCAGTGCGGCCGCCCTCGCCGCCGGTACCTGGGCCGCCCTGGCGGCGGAAAGGCTCGGCCGCCGCGCCCGCCGCCTCCTCGACGCCCTGTTCCTCCTCCCGGTCGCCGTCCCCTCGGTCGTCGTCGGCCTCTCGCTCCTGGTCGCCTTCTCCCGGCCGCCCTTCCTCCTCAACGGCACCCCGCAGATCGTGATCATCGCCCACACCGTGCTGGTCACCGCGTTCGCCTACCAGTCCGTGACGGCCGCGCTGACCCGCCTCGACCCGGCCTACGAACAGAGCGCGGCCGGCCTCGGCGCCCGCCCCGCCCACGTCCTGTGGCGCGTCAAGCTCCCGCTGCTGCTGCCGTCCCTGACCGCGGCCGTGGGGCTGTGCTTCGCGCTCTCCATGGGCGAACTGAGCGCCACGATGATGATCTATCCCCCGGACTGGATGCCCCTGCCGGTCCAGATCTTCGCCGCCACCGACCGCGGGTCCCTCTTCACCGGCGCCGCGCTCGCGGTGGCCCTGATGGCCACCACCCTCCTCGTCCTCCTCGGCGTCTCCCGCATCCGCACCAAGGCCGCCTACCGCTAGTCGAAGCCACCGAATCCCTTGCCCTGTTTAGGAGTTGCCCCGCCATGCCCAGCCCCCGCCGCCCCCTCCGCAAGCCGCTCACCGCCGGCCTCGGCGCCCTCGCCCTCGGCGCCTCCCTCACCGCCTGCGGCGGTGCCTCGTCCGCCGACCCCAACGCCAAGGAGATCACCGTCTACAGCGCCGACGGCCTCAAGAGCGAGAAGGGCGACGGCTTCTACGACAAGGTCTTCAAGGACTTCGAGAAGAAGACCGGCATCAAGGTCAACTACGTGGAGAGCGGCTCCGGCGCCGCCGTCCAGCGGCTGGCCCGCGAACGCGCCAACACCAAGGCGGATGTGGTCGTCACCCTCCCGCCCTTCATCCAGCAGGCCGACGGCAAGGGCCTGCTGGACACCTACCGCCCCCAGAACTCGGACCACGTCGCGGCCGCCGACAAGGACCCGAACGGAAAGTGGATCTCCGTCGTCAACAACTACTTCTGCTTCATCTACAACAAGAAGGAACTGAAGCAGGCGCCCCAGGCCTGGAGCGACCTGACGGACGGCAGGTTCAAGGACAAACTCCAGTACTCCACCCCGGGCGTCGCCGGCGACGGCACCGCCGTACTCATCAAGGCCATGCACGACTTCGGCGGCCAGGGCCCCGCCATGGCGTTCCTGAAGAAGCTCCAGGCCAACAACGTCGGCCCGTCGTCCTCCACCGGCCAGCTCGCGCCCAAGACCGACAAGGGCGAACTCCTGGTCGCCAACGGCGACGTCCAGATGAACTACGCCAACCTCACGTCCATGCCGGACCAGGGCATCTTCTTCCCCGCCGCGAAACCCGGCGGCAAGCCCTCCACCTTCGCGCTCCCCTACGCCGCGGGCCTGGTCAAGAACGCCCCGCACAGCGCCAACGCCAAGAAGTTCCTGGACTACCTGCTGTCCGAGGGCGTCCAGAAGGAGGTCTCCGCGGTCGGCGGCGGCTTCACCGCCCGCAAGGACATCAAGGCCACCGACGCCAACGCCACCGCCCTCGCCAAGATCATGAACGGCGTCGAGGTCTTCCGGCCCGACTGGAACGACATCGACAAGAACCTGGACTCCTACGTCAACGCCTGGAAGACGGCCACGGGCAGCTGACGGTGCTGAAAGGCCCCCGTTGCCCACGGGGGCCTTCCTCAGCTTCGCGGTGATCTGCGCAGGGCGTCGGACAGCGCTGCACGGACCTGGTCGGACGCTGCACCGACCTGGTCAGACAAGGTCAACGAGGTCCGCGATGGAGTCCACGACACTGGTCGGCCGGAAGGGGTGATTCTCGATGTCCTCGCGCCGGGTCAGCCCCGTCAGCACGAGGAAGGTCCGCATCCCCGCCTCCAGACCGGCCAGTACATCGGTGTCCATCCGGTCGCCGATCATTGCGGAGGTTTCGGAGTGGGCGCCGATGGCGTTCAGGGCACTGCGCATCATCAGCGGGTTGGGCTTGCCGACGAAGTACGGCTCCTTGCCGGTCGCCTTGGTGATCAGCGCGGCCACCGAACCCGTCGCCGGCAGAGCACCTTCAGGGGAGGGCCCGGTGTTGTCGGGGTTGGTGGCGATGAACCGGGAACCCTCGTTGATCAGCCGGATCGCCTTGGTCAGCGCTTCGAATGAGTAGGTTCGCGTTTCACCCAGGACCACGAAATCCGGTTCCACGTCCGTCAGCACATAGCCGGCGTCGTGCAGAGCGGTGGTCAGCCCCGCTTCACCGATGACATACGCAGTGCCGCCAGGGTGCTGGTTGTCCAGGAACTGGGCGGTGGCCAGCGCGGACGTCCAGATCGATTCGTGGGGCACGTCCAGGCCGATGCGGTTGAGCCGGGCGTGCAGGTCACGCGGGGTGTAGATGGAGTTGTTGGTCAGCACGAGGAAGGGCCGACCGGATTCCCGCAGTCGCTTTATGAAGGCGTCGGCGCCGGGGACGGGGATGCCCTCGTGCATCAGGACACCGTCCATGTCGGTGAGCCATGACTCGATGGGCTTGCGCTCTGTCATGGCCCCCACGGTACGAGGAGGCCCCCGTGATCCGCCATGGAAGGTCGACAGTCGGAATCCTCGCACCCGGCCCAGGCAAGGTGGCCCGTGGCGCAGGGGAGCGACAGCGGCATCGCCCCGGCCGTCCGGGCGAGGCCGCCGGCCGTCCGGCTGCGGTGATTTTGCGTGTGCGCGGGCTCTACGTCGCGGGCCGCCCGAGGAGATCGAGCCGCACCCGTTCCGGCCCGCCGATACGCCCCGCGGCTCACCTGAACGGTGCAGCGCCGGGCCGTACCGGATGCGGACCGCGCCGCGCGGGCGGACCTTCGGAGTATTCGGAGGTTCACCATGGGCTCACCGCAACTGACTCTCTGTGCCGCCGTCGCGGCGTGCGTGGTGACGGCGGCGCCCGCATACGCCGGGGATGAGCGCGGCGCCGGAACCACCAAGGTCTCCGTCGTCCCCGCCGCGGCCGCCCCCGGCGCCGCGGTCACCCTGCAGGTCACCGGATGTGACGCCGCGAAAGCCACCGCCGAATCGTCGGCGTTCACCGGTACGGTGTTGCTGGCCCGGGGCGCCGAGGGGGACGCTCACGCTCTGGCCGGCGGCGCCCGGATCCGTAACGGAGCCGCGCCCGGGGCCCATCCCGTCACCGTCGCCTGCCCGGTGGCGGGCGACCGGGCACTGACCGCCACCGCGACACTCCGGGTCGCCGCGGCCGCCCCCCACAAGCCCGTACCGTCCGACGACGGCGCCGGGCCCGACCGCCGGGCACAGCGGGCGACATCGTCCGAACGGGCCGAGGCCAACCGCGAGATGACCAGCACCTCGGCCGTCGGCCTGGTGCTGACCGGGGGCGCGCTCCTGGTCGTCGCGGGGCAGCTGCTGCGGCTCCGGCTGCGGCCCCGACGCGAACGGGAAGGCGAGGGGAGCGCGGATCAAGGCTGAGGGGGCGGGCCGAGGGGGAGGCGAGGCGGGGAGACGGGGAGCGGCCGCCACGCGCCGCCGCACCCTTCGCCGGCCACGGCCGGGGTTGCCGAGCGGCCGCCGGCCACGGGGGAACGTCGCCGCCGTCGGCCGCCCTCCGGGCCAGGCTCCGCCGCGCGTCCACGACCCGGTCGCCGCCTCCGCCACCGTCAGGCCCACCGGGGTCACCCTCCCCGCCCTCGGCGACGGGCCGGGTCCCTCATGAGGTCCCAATGACTGAGGCCCCTCGCATGGCGAGGGGCCTCAGTCTTACGTGCGCCGCCAGGGACTCGAACCCCGGACCCGCTGATTAAGAGTCAGCTGCTCTAACCAACTGAGCTAGCGGCGCGCGCTGACCTGAAGAACTTTACACGAACTCCGGGGATGCTCCGTACCCACGTCCGAACCGCCCACACCCGCAACGCATGTGACCCGCGCCACTCGCGCGCCTCGCGCCGTCCACGCTGCACATGCCGCCCGGCCGAAGGTCCCGTCATTTCGGGACCTTCGACCAACGGGTTGCCCGAATTCGGCTGTGAAGATCGAATTCATGGGGACTGGTCACCGCTTGCCCGTCAACATGCGCTATCAACCCCCGGTTGAGAGGCTGAGGCGAACGCCGAGGCGAGCGGTCCGAAGCCTGGGCGAGAGCAGTACGGGAAGCCTGAACGAGCCCGGAGGGAACTGGCATGGCAGCGCCGGGAAGTGCCATAGGAAGCCGCAGCGGCGGCTGCCGCGACGGTCGCGGACTGCGGTCACCTCTGGCCGGCGCCACGCCCACTTCCGGCGGAATCACCGGGCCGGATTTCACCGGCCCGGAATTCACTCGCCCGGAAATCGCCGACCCGGAAATCACCGGCTCCCCGCCGGCGGTCCCGCATCCCGTAGGGCGCGGGCCGGCTTCCCCTGAGCGCGCCCACGACGGCCCCGACGGCGGCGAGCCCCTGTCCGGCCCGCCCTCGCGCCCCGGCCGTCCCCGGCCTCCAAGGACGCCGTCACCGGATGGCGTCCGTCACTCCTCCTCCACCTCTGCAACCCCATCGCGCGCGCCGACGTCTGCTAGGACGCGCGCCCCGGAATCGGGTCTCCCGGGACTCGCCCCTCCTCGGAAAGGTTGATCGTCGTGGTGTCGACAGCCAAGCGCACCCTTGAGATGCAGCTCCTCATAGGACCGCACGACGCGGTCCCGGTGGACGGCCGCTTCAGCTACCGCAGTGACCGCCCTTATGAGGTCGAGGTCGACTTCATAACCCGCGGCCGGTCGGTCGCCACCTGGCTGTTCGCCCGCGATCTGCTGCTGGGCGGCCTGCGCGACGAGACCGGAGAAGGAGATGTACGGGTGTGGCCGTTCCGCGAACCGGGGGGACAGCGCCGTATCCACATCGAACTGTCCACCGACGACAGCGTCTGCGAGCTGTCGGTACGTGCAACGGAGCTGACTGCATGGCTGGAGCAGACGGCGGCCATCGTGCCGCCCGGCCGGGAGAACGAATACCTCGACATGGACACCCATCTGGCCCGGCTCCTCGCGGAAAGGCACTGATGCCGACCATGCCGACCCCGACCGACCTCGACCTCGACATCGACCTCACGACGATGACCGACTTCGGCATACCGCCCGCGCAGCGAACCCCGATGCGGCACCCCGCGGACGCCGCTGCCGACGCCGGCACCCGCACCGCCTCCCCTCTGCCGTCACCCGCACCCTCCTCGCCTCCCTCCTCGCCTCCGTCTTCACCACCGTGCGCACCGCCGCACGACACCCGCACGCACGGCTTCCTTCCCGAGCGGCCCCCGGTCCGTTCCATGATCGGAACCTGGACCCGGCTGGACGCCATGGCCCACGCCGCGGCGGCCGCCCCCGGCCGCGAGGCCGCCATCGCCGTCGTGGAACGGGCCCACCGCGCCGATGAATTGAGCGCCCTGCGGCAGCGCGTCTCCCGGCTGTCCCCGCGCAACGCGGAGGCCGCGGCGATGCGCGTCGCGGTGATCGCGGTGTCCTGCGGCTGGAACGGGCTCGACCCACAGGCCCCGGCCGCCCGCCGGATCGCCGACGAGGCGTTTCTCGACCTGTGGGCGGCCGTCGCCCACCGCATCGACCACGACCAGTTCGTCGCGCTGCCCACCCTCGCGCTACGCAACTGGGCCCCCGAACGCAAACCCCGCAAGCACATCCCCATCGACCAACTCGCCCGCACGGAACCGCTCGTCCCCATCGTCCGCTGGGCCCCCGAGGGACAGCCGCTCAGCCGCCTCGACCGTCTGATGCTGGCCGCAACCCGCCTGGAGGCGCACGGGATCTGGCTCTTCCGGCTCGCCGAAACCCTCGCGGGCCGCGCGCCCGACGACTCCTCCACCCAGACGGCCCTACGCCGCCTGGTCCGCGTACAGCACGCCCTGCGCGCCCAACTCCGCTCCGAGGCCGCGGAACTGGCGGCCGCCCCGACGACCCCGCAGCAGCGCGCGGTCCTCGGCGCCCTCGCTGAGCAGGGCGCCCTGGAACCCCCGGTCCTCCAGGCCGCGGACGCGGTACTCGGCGTCGGGGGCCGCCGGCCGGGTGAAGGCAGGCGCCAACTCCATCGCCGCCACCTCCCGGCACCCCATCGCGCCTGGCTGAGTGCGATGGACCGCCACTGCGCACCGGTCCGCACCCTCGCTCACCGAGGTGGCCCCGATGCCGCCACCTACCGCGAGGCGCAGGAATCCCTCATAGCCCTACGCCGTACCTACACCTCCCTGGTCCACACCGCTGCTGCCCACCCCACGTCCACCCCGCTCCCGGCCGCAGCCTGACACCACGCCCCAACTGCCGGTAGAAGAAAGAGAACTACGCCGTGCCGACGCTCCATCGGCGTCGGTAAAAGCCCGACGGAAGCGCGAGCCTCGGGAGAGAATCCCTCCACACCAACGGCTCACCTTCGAAAGACACCCCCCAGTGATAGATGCTTCCGTCGGCGCGCTGCCCGGCCTGGTTCCCGCATTCCTCGCCATGGCCATCCTGCTGGGAATTCCTGTCGCGCTGACCGCCGCGGCCAAGAAGAAATCCCTCATCCTCGCGCTGTTGTTCAGCACCTCACTTTCCGGCGTGCTTGCGGTGACCCTGACCCCGGGCGGTGGAGGCGACCGGGCTTTCGTCTGTGACGCCGGCCTTCCGGCGGCCGCTTTTGTCGCCTCCGAATCCGCTCAGCTGAACTTCTTGCTGTTCATCCCCCTCAGCTTCGTCGCCGTCCTCCTTTTCCGGCGCCCGGTGACGGTCGCCGTCGGCGCCGCCATGCTGGCCTGCTCCATCGAACTCCTCCAGGCATGGGCCTCGCTGGGCCGCGCGTGCACCTACGACGACATTGCCGCGAACGCCGCAGGGGGCATCGCCGGCGCGATCTGCGGCACCGTGTTTCTCTGGATCAAGCAGCGCCGCACCCCCTTCACCCGCAAAGACATCGCGTGGAGCACAGGCCTGGCCGTCACGGCGGCCGTAGCCTTCACGGCCGCCTTCCATTCCTCTGCCACCACCGTCAACGGAGAGGCCAAGGGTTTCGAGGCACGGAAGACGTTCCGCGACTTCCGGCAGCAGGACGAATGGTTGAACCGGACGGTCGTCGAGCTTTTCGGCAAGCACGCGGACATCACCGGGTCAGTGACCAGATACTTGGGGCATGGCCGATTCCGCCTGCTGGCAACGACGAGACGAGGAAATGTCTCCGCGCTATGGCCTGCCCGCAAGCTCGAAAGCGTACGGTCGAAAGCCACCCAAGACGACGCCGGCCACCTCACCGGGCCCGAAATGAAGGCTTCCGGCGAGAAGTTCGCCCGCAGATGGTTTCCCGGTGACATGACGGGAGCCGAGACCACCTTCCGGCCCCTCCCCGGCAAGCAGGGCAGCCACCTGCGCGGCGCCCACGTCCTGAGCTACCGGCGCCACGCCCACGGCGCCATGCCCGCCATACGGCTGGACCTCACCGTCGCGACGTCCGGACGGATCGTGGCCGCGAAGGCCCATAGCTAGAAGGCCCACAGCTGGAACGCACGTCCCCAGAAGGCGCAGCCCCAGTAGGCGCAGATCCAGTAGGCACAGATCCCGCAGGCACGGATCCCGCAGGCACAGATCCCGTTGTCATTGGTATGGACATGTTCAACCTCCCTCACTAGTCTGCCAGTTGGTCTAGACCGCACGTCACCAGCTCACGGAACTCCCCCCACGTTCTTCAGGAGCGAAGCATGCGCAAACGGATCAGTGCTGCCGTGATCGGACTCGGTATCGTCGGTGCCTCCTTCCTCTCCACGGGCAGCGCTTCCAGTCACGGCTACAGCGACGCACCCCCCAGCCGGCAGGCGCTCTGCGCCAACGGGACGGTCAAGGACTGCGGTGCGATTCAGTACGAACCGCAGAGCGTCGAGGCTCCCAAGGGCTTCCCGGCCGCCGGACCCGCCGACGGGAAGATCTGTTCCGGCGGGCACGACAACTTCGCCGAACTCGACGACCCCCGCGGCGGCAAGTGGCCCGGCACCAAGCTCACCCCGGGCCAGGGCTACACCTTCACCTGGCGTCTGACGGCACGCCACTCCACCACGGACTTCGAATACTTCATCACCAAGGACGGCTACGACCCCAGCAAGCCACTCACCCGCGCCGACCTGGAGCCCGAGCCATTCATGACGGTCCCGATGGGCGGCGCACAGCCCGGTGAGACGGTGCAGCATCAGGGCACCGTGCCCACACAGAAGGCGGGGCGCCACATCATCCTGGGCGTCTGGAACATCGCCGACACGGGCAACGCGTTCTACGCCTGCTCGGACGTCGATCTCTCCTGATCTGCCCTTCCGCCGGGCCTCCCTGCCTTCCCTCGGGGAGGCCCCCGGCGCCCATGGCCTCGGCCCGATCGCCGCGTTCGCCGCCACCGCACTCGGCCACCCGGAGCGGCATGGGCCGGCCGTCCGGGCCGCGGCTCCACCCGTGCTCGACCGGCCCGAGGCGCCTCTCAAGGCGCTCGATCAGATGCCGATCCTGTGCCGCCGTTCCCCTCGTCGGTGCCGTAGTCATGGCGCCCCCTCTCGTGCGCTCCCGCGCCCTCGCTCGAACGTGAACAACGGTATGAGAGGCGTGCGGCGGGCACGTCAAACCGTGGGTTGGTCATCCCCAGGGCTGCTCGTAGACCCACGGTTTGATGGACGGCTCCGCGCCTGAGGCAGGCCTTCACGTCTGACGCATGGCTCTACATCTGACGCACAGTCAACTACCCTCCGACGCCATGGCAGCCAAGCGCACCAGCAGCAGGAACACCCCCGTTGCGGCCGGTGGCCCCGCGACCATCGCGGAGCTGGTACAGGCACAGTGGGGCGATCACCGCACCGGAGTGAAGTCCGGCGAGGGTGTGCGCACGCACCATGAGATGGCTGCCGGGGCCGCCGCGCGGGCGGCGCTGTTCGGGGAGTTGTTGCCGCGAGGGGCGGAACCACATCTGGGCGTGCTGCTCGACAACGTTCCCGAATACCCGCTCTGGCTCAGCGCGGCGGCGCTCGCCGGGGCCGCCGTGGCCGGTATCAATCCCACCCGTCGCGGTCCCGAGCTCGCCCGCGACATCACCCACACCGACTGCGCGGTGCTGATCACCGAACGCGCCCACCTGCCCCTGCTGGCGGGGCTGGAGCTGCCCATTCCGCCCGAGCGTGTCCTCGTCGTGGACGACCCGGTGTACCGCGAGCTGCTCAAGCCGTACGAGGACGCCCGCCCCGACGAGATCAGCGGCCCCTGCGCCGCCACCCCCGCCTCCCGGATGCTGCTCTATTTCACCTCCGGTTCCACCGGCGCGCCCAAGGCCGCCATCTGCACCCAGGGGCGGCTGGCCGCCGCCGGGCATTCACTGGTCAGGTATTTCGGGGTGCGGCGGGACGATGTGCACTACCTCTGTATGCCGATGTTCCACGGGAACGCCGTGATCGCCGGCTGGGCCCCGGCGCTCGCCGGCGGCGCGGCCGTCGCACTGCGGCGCCGCTTTTCGGCCTCCGCCTTCCTTCCGGATGTCCGCCGCTACGACGCCACGTACTTCACCTACGTCGGCCGCGCCGTGCAGTATCTGCTCGCCACGCCGCCCGCTCCCGACGACCGCGACCACCCGCTCCGTACGGGATTCGGCACCGAGGCGGGAACGGTCGACGCCGCCCGCTTCGCGGACCGGTTCGGTGTGCGCCTGATAGAGGGGTATGGCTCCTCCGAGGGCGGCGCCGCACTCCAGCGCTCATCGGACACCCCGCCCGGCGCCATCGGGCGGCCCGCCCCCGGTGACGATCTCGCCGTCGTCGACCCGGAAACCGGCGCCGAGCTGCCGCGCGCCCGCCTCGACGCCGACGGCCGGCTGCTGAACGGCGAGCAGGCCATAGGAGAGCTGGTCAATCGCGGCCGCAGCTCCTTCGAGGGCTACTGGTGCAACCCGGAGGCCACCGCCGCGCGCACCCGCGGCCACCTGGCGGGGCGAGCCGGCGCCGGCTGGTACTGGACCGGCGATCTCTTCTTCCGGGATGCCGAGGGGTTCTTCCACTTCGCGGGCCGTACCGACGACAGGCTGCGGGTCGACAGCGAGAATCTCGCCGCCGCGATGATCGAGAACATCCTCGCCCGCTACGCCCCGGCCACCGGCGTCGCCGTTTACGCCGTGCCCGACCCCGTCGCCGGAGACCAGGTCATGGCGACCCTTGCGGTGCGGGACGGCGCGGCGTTCGACCCGGAGAAGTTCGTGGCCTTTCTCGCCGCTCAGCCCGATCTCGGGACGAAAATGGCGCCGCGTTTCGTACGGACCGTGGCCGCGCTCCCGGTGACCGCCACCAACAAGGTGCACCGGGTCGCCCTCCGGAGGGCCGGATTCCGCTGTCCGGAACCGGTCTGGTGGACGCCGATGGGGGCCGCATCTGCGGGGGCCGCCGGGGCTGCCGCACCCGCCGGAAGCTCATACCGCCGCTTCACCGGTGAAGACCGTGCCGCCCTGCTGGCCCGCTACCGCGACCACGATCGCGCCCACCTCCTGGAGCGGTGAGAACGCAGAAGTGGGCGTCCCCGGAGAACCGAGAACACCCACTTCACAGGTGCGCCGCCAGGGACTCGAACCCCGGACCCGCTGATTAAGAGTCAGCTGCTCTAACCAACTGAGCTAGCGGCGCGCGCTGACGGAAGAAATACTACCTGGTCCGAAGGGGTGCTCCCGACCACGCCCGCACCGGCCCGGCGATCCCCGCTCAGATCGCCAGCGACAGCAGCACCGGAGCGGCTCGGCGGTTGAGGGCGTCGGCGGCCTGGCGCAGACGGTGGGCGTGTTCCAGGGGCATGGACAGCGCGAGGCAGCCGACCGTCGAACCGGCGGTGATCGGGACGGCCGCGCAGACCGTGCCGACGGCGTACTCCTGAAGATCCAGAACGGGCACCGTCGGTGGCTGGCTGTCGAGCTTGTGGAAGAGAACCTTCTCGTTGGTGATCGTCCGGGAGGTGAGCCGGGCGGTCTTGTGACGCGAGAGGTGGTCTTTCCGGCCATCGTGGTCCAGCTGCGCGAGCAGGCACTTGCCTACTGCGCTGGCGTGGGCGGTGCGACGGAATTCGGCCCATTCGTTGACCTTCGGGGCCAGTGGCCCGTCGGCGTAGTGCAGGATCTTGACCTCGCCGTCGATGTAGCGGCTGATGTAGACCGCCGCGCCCACCGAATCGCGTAGTTCGTCGAGGGTGACCTGCAGTTTGTCGCGCAGGGCGTGGTTCCGGTCGCCGCCGGAACCCAGCAGGAGCAGAGATTCGCCCACGACATACGCGCCGTCCGCGACCTGTTCCACATAGCGCTCGCGCCGCAGCATCGACAGCATGTGGGCGAGGTGGCCCGTGGGCAGGCCGGTTTCGCGTGCGATCTGGACATCGGTCACGCCGTCGGCGTGCTTGGAGATCGCTTCGAGCACGCGAAGGGCGTACTGCACCGAATGGAACGGCGCGGTCGGCTCGGGCTTCAGCGCCACGGTGTCCCCCTAGCAGGTTGTTACCGCTTGCGTCGTCACCTCGTCGGCGGTCACGGCGGCGCATGCGCGGACCGTTCCCGGACAACGGGGCTCGTATCACGATAGCGGTCAACGGCCCGCGATGGAGGGGGTCTTGACCGAAAGACGATGTCTTTCACGCGTCTGTGCAGGAGAGAGTTTCACTGGCATATGACACAGGCACGGTAGCGGGTGGGTCGTGCGCCGGGTGGGCATCCTGTGACGTGCCGGAGCCCGGCCCTTCGGAGAGGGCCGGGCTCCGTTGCACGTGGCACGGGGGCGCACATAGAGGTGCTTGGGCGTGCGCCGGGGGCGCATCGGTGGCAACGACGGGGGCAGCCGTCACGGGAGTCGCGCGAGTCCCGGTGGCCTCATGGATCCCACGAGCCAGACGTCCATCAAGCCAGACGTCCATCAAGCCAAATGTCCATGCCCATCAAGCCGGACGGCCACCGGGCCGGGTCCCACCGGACCGCGCACCGACCGGACCACGCACCACCGGACCAAGCGCCCCCGCCGCACCAACCCGGCGCTACAGCACCGCGCTCAAGAACTCCCGGGTCCGCTCGTGCTCCGGGTCCGTGAAGATCTGCTCCGGCGGGCCGAACTCGATGACCCGGCCGGCGTCGAACATCATCACGCAGTCCGAGATGTCCCGGGCGAAGTTCATCTCGTGCGTGACGCAGAGCATCGTGATGTCCGTGGTGTGCGCGATGTCCCGCAGGACGTCCAGCACGCCGGCCACCAGCTCCGGGTCGAGCGCCGAGGTCACCTCGTCCAGCAGCAGCACCTGCGGCCGCATCGCCAGCGCCCGCGCGATGGCGACCCGCTGCTGCTGGCCGCCGGAGAGCTGGGTGGGGTACTTGTCGAGGTGCTCGGTCAGGCCCACCAGGTCCAGCAGTTCGCGGGCCCGCTCCTCCGCGGCGTCCTTGTCCAGGCCCAGGACGTGCACCGGTGCCTCGGTGATGTTCCGCAGCACCTTCATGTTGGGGAAGAGGTTGAACTGCTGGAAGACCATGCCGATGTTCTTGCGGATCGCGCGGCTGTGCTTGTCGCTCGCCGGGACGAGCTTGTCGCCCTTCTTCTCGTGGGTGAGGTATTCGCCGTTGAGCGTGATGGTGCCCTCGTCCGGCTTCAGCAGCGTCATCATCAGCCGCAGGATCGTGGTCTTGCCGGAGCCGGAGGGGCCGATCAGCGTGACGTGCTTGCCGGAGTAGACCTTCATGTCCAGCGAGTCGAGGACGGTGTGGGAGCCGAAGCGCTTGGTGACCTTGTCGAAGTGGATCAGTTCGCTGCCGTCGACCGCCGGGTTGGCGCTCTCGCCGGTCCCGGTGCCGGACGCAACGCCCTGCCCGTTCGCGGTGTTCTTGGGTGTGTTGGGGGTGCTGTCAGCGGACAAGGCGACGCTCCAGGGCTCGCAGAAGAAGAGAAGCGGGGTAGGCGATGACGATGAAGGCGATACCGACGACCGTGTAGGGCTCGACGGTCTGGAAGGTCTCGGAGGAGAACTGCCGTGCCTCGCCGAGCATTTCCAGCACACCGATGGCGACGAGCATCGGAGAGTCCTTCAGCATCGCGATGACGTAGTTGCCCAGCGCGGGGACGACCCGGCGGATCGCCTGCGGCAGGATCACCGCGATCCAGGTGCGGCTGCGCGGCAGGCTCAGCGCGGTCGCCGCCTCCCATTGGCCGGCCGGTACGCCGTCGATGCCGGCGCGGTAGACCTCGGCGGTGTACGTCGAGTAGTGCAGGCCGAGCCCGATCACGCCGGTGACCATGGCGGTCAGCGTGATGCCCCACTCGGGCATCACGTAGTAGAGGAAGAACAGCTGCACCAGCAGCGGGGTGTTGCGGACGAACTCGGTGATCGCGGTCACCGGCCAGCGCACCACCTTGAGAGAGGAGCGCTGCGCAAGTGCCCATACGAGACCGAGCGCGAAGGCCATCAGCGAGCCGAGCACCAGGACCTGGAGGGTGACCAGCACGCCCTTCCAGAACATCGGCATGAAGTCGCCGACCGCGGACCAGTCGAACGTCATCACACATCACCTTCCGCTGCGGCGCCGGTCGTCGGGCTGGTGGCCGTACGGGCCACCGGGCCGATCGGAGACGACTGCCGGCCGATGCTCAACCTCGATGTCAGCCCGGCCCGCTTCGGCGGGGCCTGGCCGATACCTGTCTTGGCGTGCCGCTCCACCACACGCATCCCCCGGGTCAGCACAAAGGCCAGTACGAAGTACATGACCAGGATGATCGTGTAGACGGGCGCGCTCTGTGCGGTCGCGTTCCGCACCAGCTGCGCGCCGAAGGTGATGTCGGGGACGCCCAGGAGCGACACCAGCGCGGTGCCTTTGAGCAGCTCGATCAGCAGGTTGTTGAACGGCGGGACCATCTCCGGCCAGGCCTGCGGCAGGACGATCTTCCGCAGCTGCTGGGCGGGCGAGAAGCTGAGCGCGATGCCCGCCTCGCGCTGTGCGGGGGAGACCGCCGCGATGGCGCCGCGGACGACCTCGGAGCCGTACGCGCCGTATGTCAGGCCGAGGGTGAGGACCGCGGCCCACATCGGGACCAGCTGCCAGCCGAAGGCCATCGGAAGCACGAAGAACACCCAGAACATCAAGATCAGCGCGGAGGTGCCACGGAAGATCTCGAAATAGGCGCCGGACAGAAAGCGGACGATCCGCAGACGGTGGGTGCGCGCGATGCCGATCCCGAAGGCCACCACCGCGGCGAGTGCCGCGCTGTAGACGGTCAACTGGACGGTGATCCAGACGCCGTTGAGGAGGAGTTTCCACAAACCCCAGCTGATATCGCTCATGGCCGGCACTTCTCCTTGGCGGTGATCTTCGTCATCTGATGCTTCGTGAAGCCGAAGGGCCGCATCAGATCCAGGAGTTCGCCGGACTTCTTCATCTTGTGCAGCTCGCGGTTGAACGCATCGCGCAGATGGGTCTCCGGCGTGCGGAACGCGAAGCCGCCGACATCGATGACCGGCTTGCCCTTCACATACGGGGTGACCTCGCCGGTCGCCTCGGCCCGGGTGGTCTTCGACTGCTGTACGACATTGCGTACGGTCACCGCCGTGCCGACGAAGACGTCCACCCGGCCCTGCTCGACGGCGAGCAGACCCGCCAGCTGGTCCGGCAGCGTGGTGATCTCCTTGACGCCGGCTTCCTCGGCGTAGCCGATCTCGGCGTATCCCACGCCGGTCGCCACCTTCGCCCCGGTGCGGGCGAGGTCCTTGTAGGTGTGGAGCCCCAGCGGATTTCCTTTGCGGACGATGAAAGCGTCCAGCATCTGATATTCGGGATCGGCGAAAATGACCTTTGCGCAACGCTCGGGGTTGATGTACATACCCGCCGCAACCACATCGAACTGCTGGGAATTCAGCCCGACGATCAGCGAACCGAAATCGGTCGGAAAGGGTTCGACCTTGGGCACGCCGAGCCTTTTGAAGATCACCCCCGCGATGGTGGGCGCCGAGCCGGTCATCTTGCCGTCCCGGCCGATGTAGCCGTACGGCTGCTCACCCGCCAGGCCCAGCGTGACCGAGCCCTTGGCGCGCAGCCGCTGCAGCAGATGCCCGCCGTCCTTGGCCTCGTCCGTCGACACCCGGCTGCAGGCGCTGGTCGCCCCTACTGCACCCGCTGCGCCGAGCGCCGCTACCCCCGCGAGCAGCGAGCGGCGACGGATGCCGCCTGTTGATTGTTCTTCGGTTTTTGAGGTCTTCCCCTGTGGTGGAGCCATGGGCGCGCGACTACCCGAAACCCTTCGAACATATGCCGATCGTTTCCGGCCCTTGATGAAAGCGAGAGTGATACGGGTGAGAGAGGCGAGTGAGGGAGATACGTGCGGCGGGACTTGTTCCGTAAGCCGGTATTGCCCCCCTACGATCTGGGCATGACCGATCGCTTCATCGAAGTTTTCCTGGACAAGCGCGGCGTCAGCTGCACAGCCAAGTTGCTCGACGACCGCGCGCCGATCACCTGTAACGCCGTCTGGGACGCTCTCCCGCTCGGCGGCGACGTCTATCACGCCAAATACGCCCGCAACGAGATCTACACCCTGGTCCCGCCGTTCGCCCCCCAGGAGCCGCCGCTCGAGAACCCCACGATCACCCCGATCCCCGGCGATCTGTGCTATTTCACCTTCAGTGATACGCAGTTGGGCACCGCGTCCTACGGCTACGAACAAGAGGCCACGCACCAGGGCCGCGCCACCGTCGTCGATCTCGCCCTCTTCTACGAGCGCAACAACCTGCTGATCAACGGTGACGCGGGCTGGGTGCCGGGCATCGTGTGGGGTGCGGTCGTCGACGGCCTGGACCGGATGGCCGATGCCTGCCAGGACCTGTGGCGGGCCGGCGCCCTGGGGGAGACCCTCAACTTCCGGCGGGCCTAGGGCCTGTCGTCAAACTCCCGCCTGCCCCGCGACGCCTGGCACGCACGCTCGCTGCGTTGTCGGGCTCGCCCCGATACGCCCAGTATCGGGGCGGCCCTCCGCCTTGCGATCGCACGTACCAGACGCCGCGGGGCCCGCCCTTCGGGCGAACGACGGGAGTTTGACGACAGCCCCTAGGGGGCAGGGGGCGCGGGGATCCGGGCGGCCCCCGCCCCGTACAGCGCGTGCGCGGCGCGCAGCACCAGCGCGTCCGCATGCCGCGCCCCCACCAGCTGTACGCCGATCGGCAGCCCGCCGCCGTCCAGCCCGCAGGGCAGCGTCGCGGCGGGCTGCTGCGTCAGGTTGAAGGGGTAGGTGAACGGCGTCCAGCCCGTCCAGCGGGCGTGGCCGGATCCGGACGGTACCTCGACGCCCGCCTCGAAAGCGGTGATCGGCTCGGTCGGCGTCACCAGCAGGTCATAGGCGCTGTGGAAACGGCCCATCGCCTGGCCGAGCGCCATCCGGGTGTCCACGGCCGCCAGATAGTCCAGCGCGCTGTAGCGGGCCCCCTGCTCGCAGATCTCCCGCAGCCCCGGGTCGAGCAGCTCGCGCGCCGCGTCGTCCAGGGGCTGTACGACCCGCGCCGCGCCGCTGAACCACAGGGTGTGGAACGCCTCCACCGGGTCCGCGATGCCCGGGTCGATCTCCTCGACCACCGCGCCGAGCCCGGCGAGCGTCTCGACACTGGCGCGGACCGCCGCCGCAACCTCCGGCGCGACCGGCACATCCCAGCCCAGCGACGGGCTGAACGCCACCCGCAGCCCGGCCACCGGCCGCTCCAGCGCCGCGCGGAACGAGCCCCCCGGCGGCTCCAGCTGGGACCAGTCCCGCCAGTCCGGCCCGGTGATCACATCCATCATCAGCGCCGCGTCCGCCGCGTCCCGGGTCATCGGCCCGACGTGTGCCAGCGTCCCGAAGGGGCTGGCCGGATAGAGCGGGACCCGCCCGTAGGTGGCCTTGAGGGCGAAGATCCCGCAGAAGGAGGCCGGGATCCGGACCGATCCGCCGCCGTCCGTGCCCAGGCTGAGCGGCCCGGCGCCCAGCGCCACCGCCGCCGCGCTGCCGCCGCTGGAGCCGCCGGCGGTGCGCTCCGGGTCGTACGGATTGCCCGTCACCCCGTGCCGCGGGCTGTCGGTGACACCCTTCCAGCCGAACTCCGGGGTGGTCGTCTTGCCCACGAACACCGCGCCGGATGCGCGCAGCCGGGCCACCGCCGGCGCGTCCTCATCCCATGCCGCGCCCTCGGCCCGGACGGTCAGTGAACCGCGCAGCGTCGGCGCGCCCCGGGTCAGCAGCAGGTCCTTGACGGTGACCGGCACCCCGTCCAGCGGACCGGCGGGCGTACCGGACCGCCAGCGCTCCGCCGACTCCTTGGCCTCGGCCAGCGCCTCGTCCGTGGCGATCCGGGTGAAGCAGTTCGTACGGGTCTGGGCGGCCTCGGCGCGTTCCACGACCGCCCGGGTGGCCTCGACGGGGGAGAACTCGCCGGCTGCGTACCCGGCGGTGAGCTGTGTGGCGGTGAGGTCGGCGAGGCGGGTCGAGGTCGGTCCGTTCGTCATGCGTCCTCCGAGCGTTGGCCGCCCCCGGGGAGGGCGGCGGGCGGGGTGCGGGGGCGGGCCGGGGCCCGGACGTCCCGCACCGTCACTGCACCGGTACGTACCCGAGCCGCTTGTCGACGAGATTGCGCAGCGGCTCGCCGGCCGACCACTGGTCGAAGTTGTCCTGGAACTGCTCGGCGAGCGCGTCCCGCCAGCCCAGCGTGTCCCCGCTCATATGGGGCGAGACGATCAGATGCGGGACGTCCCACAGGGGACTGTCGGTGGTCAGCGGCTCGTGCTCGAAGACGTCCAGCGCGGCGGCCGCGATCCGCCAGCCGCGCAGCGCCGCGACGAGATCGTCCTCGACTACCAGAGGGCCGCGCCCGATATTGATGAACCGTGTCTGAGGCGTCATCCGGGCGAACGCCTCCTTGCCGAAGAGGCCGCGGGTCGACTCCGTCAGGGGCGCCGCGCAGACCACCCAATCGGCGTGGGGCAGCAGGTCGTTCAGCGCGTCACTCGGGTGTACGAAGCCGAATTCCGGGTCGTCCGGGCGGGCCCGGCGGCCGACCAGGTCGACCTTGACACCCAGTGCCAGGAGGGTGGTGCCGATGGCCCGGCCGATCGGGCCGGAGCCCACCACGACCGCCCGGGTGCCGGCCACCCGGAGGGTCTCGCGGTGCTGCCAGCGCCGCTGTCGCTGGAGCTCCCAACTTCCGTAGAGATCTTTGGCCATGGCGATCACCAGCCCGGCGACGTACTCGGCGATCGGCTGCTCGAAGACGCCGCGCGCATTGGTCACCAGGGTGTCGTCGGCGATCAGCGCCGGGCACAGCAGGCGGTCCACGCCGGCGCTGGCGGTGTGCACCCAGCCGGGTTTGGGACCCTTTTCCGGCCATGCCTCGCGGATCGCGTCCGAGGTGAAATCCCAGGCCAACAGCACATCCGCGGAGGGGAGTAGGCCGGCCAGCGAGGTCTCGTCGGCGTAGATCACCCGGGCCCGGCCGGTCAGCCGGTCGAGTGCGGGCGGCGGGTCGGAACCGAGGACAAGGACGGTGCTTTCGGACATAGGCCAGAAACCGTTCTGAAACGTGTGCCCTCTATGAAAGAAAAGGGCGCCGACAGATGCCTGAGATGCGAGGATTGACCACGCTAAGAAGTCGTATCTACCGTGTCAACAACGGCTCTGTTCCGACGTCCCGGCATGCACCGGCTGCTC
Source organism: Streptomyces sp. NPDC028368 (assembly GCF_055565615.1). Taxonomy (NCBI): domain Bacteria; kingdom Bacillati; phylum Actinomycetota; class Actinomycetes; order Kitasatosporales; family Streptomycetaceae; genus Streptomyces; species Streptomyces sp. NPDC028368. The sequence goes on from NZ_JBVHTY010000007.1 coordinate 204,079, forward strand.
CACATCCCTCGGCCACTGGCCTGGCCATTCCCGCCCTTCGTTTCTTCTAGGGGCCTTCATGGACGTCTCTTTTCTCGGAGGCCCACAGCCTCAGCTCGGCGTGGGCGTCGTCGCTCCCTTCGACTTCGCGCTCGACCGTGAGCTGTGGCGGTGGGTCCCCGACGATGTCTCCCTCCACCTCACCCGGACTCCATTCGTGCCCGTCGAGGTCAGCCTCGGTCTGGCCCGTCTGGTCAGCGAGCACGAAACCCTGCGGGCCGCCGTACAGGCACTGTGCGCGGTCTCCCCGCAGGTCATCTCCTATGCCTGCACCTCCGGCAGCTTCGTCGGCGGCGTGGCGGGCGAGCGGGCCATGTGTGCCGCCATGGCCCAGGCGGGGGAGGTGCCTTCCCTCACCACATCGGGCGCACTCCTCGAGGCGCTGCGTGAGATCGACGCGCGACGCATCGCGGTGGTGACCCCGTACACCAAATCGGTCACCGATTCCCTGGAGGAGTATCTCGGCGAGGCGGGCATCACGGTCACCGGCCGCGCCTACCTCGGACTGACCCGGCACATCTGGAAGGTGCCCTACCGCGACGTCGTCGACATGGCCCGCACCGCCGTGGTCGGGGCGGCCGACGCGCTCTTCATCAGCTGTACGAACCTGCCGACCTACGACGTCATCCCGCAGCTGGAGGCCGAGCTGCGGATGCCCGTGCTGTCCGCCAACCAGGTCACGATGTGGGCGGCGCTGCGAGCCATCGGCGCCTACGCGGTGGGCCCGTACCAGGCGCTGCTCGACCCGGTGGCGCGGCGCGGCCCGGCCGCGATGACCGGGACGGGCACGGGCGTGCCGGAGAGCCGGCCCGGGGTGACCCCCGAGGCCGCGTTCGCCGGGCCGCCCGCGCCTCCTGACGGGGAGGCGGGTGACGGCATCGAGCCACCGCCCTACCTGCCCGAGGATCCCGGCCCCACGCCTTCGGTCTGAGGCCGCCAGGGGCCCGGCCCCTTCGCACCGCGCTGCCGGCGGCCGCACCGCCGGCAGCGCTCATCAAGACACCCGCACCCACCGCCGTACGCGAAAGGGAGAACTGCATGGCATCGGTCGGCTTCCTCTACCCCGGTCACTCCGCGGAGGACGATTACCCCCGGCTCGAAGCGCTGCTGGGCGGCGCGGTCCGGCTGCCGCTCGTGCACACCGATATCGGCGAGGACGCCCATCGGGTCGACGCGCTGCTGGAGATGGGCTCCGCCGCGCGGCTCGCGGCCGGCGTCGACGACCTCAAGGGCCAAGGCGCCGAAGCCGTCGTCTGGGCCTGCACGAGCGCCAGCTTCGTCTTCGGCTGGGAGGGCGCCCACGAACAGGTGCGGGAGTTGTCCGTCACGGCCGCCCTGCCCGCCTCCAGTACGTCCTTCGCCTTCGCGCACGCCCTCCAGGCGCTCGGCGCGCGCCGGGTGTCGATCGCCGCGACCTACCCGGCCGACGTCGCCGAGCGCTTCCAGTCGTTCCTGAAGTCCGCCGGTACGGAGGTCGTCTCGACCCGCGGCAGCGGCATCATCACCGCCGCCGAGGTCGGCACCTGGGGCCGCGAGGAGGTGCTCCGGCTCGCGCGGGCCGGCGATCATCCCGACGCCGAGGCGGTGCTGCTGCCGGACACCGCCCTGCACACCGCCGCGTATCTGCCCGACCTCGAAGCCGAGCTGGGCAAACCGGTCCTCACCGCCAATCAGGTCACGGTCTGGGAAGGGCTGCGTCTCCTCGGCCGCGAGATCGCCTGCCCGCCGCTGGGGACGCTCTTCGCGCGGGCGGCGCGCGCCTGAGGGCTGTCCCGTAATCCCTGGCGGGCGGACCGGGGAGTGGGCCGGCCCCGGAAGAGCGGGCCCCGGGCGAAGCGGTCCCCGGAAAAAGCGGACCCCGGGAATAACCGGAGAACTTCTCCGGTTATCCACCTCGCAGATCAGCGAAGCGAGGAGGACCCGCACCGTGAGCGGCGAAGTGGACAAGACCCCGGGCACCGACGACGGCATCCGGGGCACCGCCCGGGGCACCGCGTCCGTCCCCCTGTCCGTGCTCGACCTGGTGACCGTCGGCGCCGGCAACACCGCCACCGGCGCCGTACGCACCGCCGTCGACATCGCCCGTACGGCAGAGCGCCGCGGCTTCCACCGCTACTGGGTCGCCGAGCACCACTCCATGCCCGGCGTCGCCTCCTCCTCGCCGGCCGTGCTGCTCGCCCACCTCGCGGCGCACACCTCGTCGATACGGCTCGGCTCCGGCGGCGTCATGCTCCCCAACCACGCCCCGCTGGTCATCGCCGAGCAGTTCGGCACGCTGGAGGCGATGGCCCCGGGCCGCGTCGACCTGGGCCTGGGCCGCGCGCCGGGCACGGACGGCGCCACCGCCGCGGCGCTGCGGCGCACCGAGAGGCTGCACGAGGGCGCGGACGATTTCCCCCAGCAGCTGCTGGAGTTGACCCGCTTCCTGGACGGCTCCTTCCCCGACGGCCATCCGTACGCCAAGATCCACGCCGTCCCCGGCCCGGTGCAGGCCACCTCGCCCGGCGGCGTGCAGTCCCCGCACCGCCCGCCCCTGTGGCTGCTCGGCTCCTCCGGCTTCAGCGCCCAGCTCGCCGGGGCGCTCGGCCTGCCGTTCGCCTTCGCGCACCACTTCTCCGCGGCCAACACCGTCCCCGCGCTCGACCTCTACCGCTCTTCCTTCCGCCCCTCCGAGGTGCTCGCCGAGCCGTACGCCCTGATCGGCGTCTCGGCCCTGGCCGCCGAGGACGAGCACGAAGCCCGCCGCCAGGTCATGACCGGCGCCCTGTCGATGATCCGCCTGCGCACCGGCCGGCCGGGCCTGGTCCCCACCCCGGAGGAGGCCGCGGCGTACGACTTCAGCGACCGGGAACGCGACTTCGTCGACAGCTGGATCGGCAACGTCATCCACGGCACCCCCGACACCGTCCGCCAGGGCCTCGACGACCTCGCCAAGCGCACCGGCGCCGACGAGCTGATGATCACGGCCAACGCGCACGGCGGGCCGGCCAGGCTCAGGTCGTACGAGCTGATAGCCGACGCCTACGGGCTGCCGCGCGGCTGACCTGAAGGGGCGGCGCTCAGCTCCCGGTCCGCCGCCCCGCGTCCAGCAACGCCTCCACCCGGTCCGGCGCCACCGGCCGTGAGTAGAGCCACCCCTGCCCCGTGTCGCAGCCGATCCGGCGCAGCCGCTCGGCCTGTTCGGCGCTCTCCACGCATTCGGCGGTGACGGTGAGGCCGAGGCGGTGGGCGAGGGCCACCAAAGCCTCCACGATCATCTCGTCGGCCGGGTTGGGGTGCTCCTGGGAGCGGAAGCCGTGGACGAAGGAGCCGTCCAGCTTGAGGACGGAGACCGGGAGGCGGCTGAGGTAGGCGAGGTTGGAGTAGCCGGTGCCGAAGTCGTCGATGGCGATCCGTACGCCCATGTCGCTGAGCGCCTGGAGGGCCTGCAGGGGCCGCCCGGCCGAGCCCATCACCGCGGACTCGGTCAGCTCCAGCTGGAGGAGACGCGGCGGCAGGCCCGTCTCGGCCAGGATTCCGGCCACGTCCGCGACCAGGTCGGAGTCCCACACCTGACGTACGGCCACATTGACGCTGACGAACAGCGGCTGGCCGCCGGGATGCGCCAGCTGCCAGGCGCGTGCCTGGTGGCAGGCGCGTTCCAGGACCCAGCGGCCCAGTTCGACGATCGCGCCGTTCTCCTCCGCCAGGGCGATGAACCGATTCGGCGACAGCGTCCCGAACTGCGGATGCCGCCAGCGCACCAGCGCTTCGACGCCCTGCGCCCGGCCGTCACCCAGACCGACCAGCGGCTGGTACTCCAGGGTGAACTCACCGCGCTCGACGGCCGGGCGCAGCGTGCTGGACAGCGCCTGGCGGGTCATGCGGTGCGCGTTGCGCTCGGGGTCGAAAAGGGTCCAGCGGGCCTTGCCGTCCTCCTTGGCCCAGAACAGCGTGGTGTCCGCGGCCTGCATCAGCCCGGTGGCGGTGGTGCCGGCGGCGGTCCGCTCGACGACGCCGATGCTGGCCGAGACCGACAGCCGCTGCCCGGCCAGGTCGAACGGGCGCTGCAACGCGTCCAGCACGCACTGGGCCAGTTCGGCCAGCTGGTCGGTGCCGGTGGAGTCCTCCACCAGGAGGGCGAACTCATCGCCGCCCAGACGGGCCACCAGATGGCCGCCGTGCCCGGGGCCGCGGTCGCCGGCGCGCTCCGCGCAGCGGGTCAGCCGCTGGGCGACCGCGCTCAGCAGCCGGTCGCCGACGCGGTGCCCGAGGGTGTCGTTGACGGCCTTGAAACCGTCCAGGTCGAGGTAGCACAGCCCGATCCGCCCGGTGCCGGACGGTTCGAAGGCGGCCGCCTCCAGGGCCGCGGAGAGCCGCTCGAAGAAGAGCGCGCGGTTGGGCAGCCGGGTGACCGGGTCGTGCATCTGCAGATGCCGCAGCCGGGCCAGCAGATCGTGCCGGTCGCTGATGTCGGCCACCGACAGCAGCACCCGGTCCTCGCCCATCTGCGGCTCGACCGTGACCTCCACCCATACGGAGTGCCCGTCGGGGTGTTTGAGGCGGCGGGTACAGCGCAGCCGGTCGCTGCGCCCGCACAGCACCTCGCGGTAGGCGGTCCACACCCGCGGGTCCGCGCCGAGGTCGGTGAGATCCGCGGCGGTGGCGGCGACCAGTTGGTCCGGGTCGGTGCCGACCAGTTCGCCGAAGGCGGGGTTGGCGGCGAGGACCAGCCCGTCGCGGTTGAGAACGGCCATCGGGAGGCGGGCGGCGTGGAAGGCGGCGCGGTAGTCGGCGAGCGCGGCGGCGGTGCCGTCGCAGCGGGCCGAGACGTCGCAGGGGGGCGCGGGGGCGCGCCGGGCGCCGCCGGACCCTTTGGCCCTGTCGTCACGTTCCGTCACGGATGGCAGCGTCGCTCCGGGCGTGCGGCCCGTACTGTCGGGGTGTCCGCTCACTGCTCGCTCCCGCATGGCGCTTGTCTCGTGATGGAGGGTGGATCTCGCGCTGGAAAGTGTGGCGATCATAGAGGCTGGTGCAACGGCCGATCCAGCGACGCAGCCGCGATCATCGGCACGCATGACGGAACTTCAGCCATTTCTGCACGACTGTGTTCATGCGGATTGCATGGTTGGCCGTTTGTTACTTTCCGTTACGGGCAGTCGGCGACTCGCCGATCACTCTTCTGGGCCCCCGAACAGGACGAACGGCAGACGAACGGCACAGGGTGGGTGAGGTCTTCCGATTCCGTCCCTGGAGGTCGATGTGCCGCGCGACCGGACACCCCACGGGGTGGAGCGCCGTCGACTTCGGCGTCTCGCAGCCGTCACCACCTCGTTGACCGCCCTGATCGCGACCTCCATCGTCGCGGGGCCCGCCACCGCCTCCGAGGCCGCTCTCTCCTGCACGCTGGGACGCACCGACGCCCACCACTCCGAGGGCCTGGACAGCTGGAACGGCGCCTACCCCCGCCCCACCGGCTCCCTCGACGCCGTAATGATCTTCCTGTCCTTTCCGGACTCCCGGCCCATAACCCGCCCGGGAGAGCTGTCGAAGGACTACTTCCCGGCCACTTCCCGCTTCTTCGACCAGGCCTCGTACGGCAAATTCCGGCTGCGTTCGCACCTCCACCGCAAGTGGGTACAGATGCCGCGCCGCTCCGCCGCATACGGAATACAGCGCGACTGGGACTCCGGCCGCCGTTCGGCCTATCTGCGCGACGCGGTCGCCGCCGCCGACCCTTCGATCGACTTCAGCCGCTACGACCTGGTCTATTTCGTCGCCGACCCGGACGCCCCGGGCGTCGACTCGGACGCCACCAAGGTGGTCAACCTGGACGAGCCGATGCACGCCGACCACACCGATCTGCGCCGCTTCGTGACCGTCTTCGAACAGAGCCCGCCGGACCGCAACGTCCTCGCCCACGAGACCGGCCATGTCTTCGACCTGCCGGACCTCTACCACCGCCCGGACGACGGCAAGGGCGACTGGGACACCTATGTGGGGGACTGGGACCTCATGGGCAGCCAGTTCGGCCTGGCGCCCGATCCCTTCGCCTGGCACAAGTGGAAGCTCGGCTGGCTCGGCGACAACCAGGTCGACTGCGCGACGCTGTCCCGCACGCCGTCGGTGCACTCGCTGCGGACCCTGTCCGCCCCCGCGGAGCCCGGCGACGACCGTCGCCCGCGGCTGCTGGTGGTCCGCACGGGCCCCGAGAGCGCGCTCGCCATCGAGGCCCGCGGTGCCGTCGGCAACGACCGCTCCATCTGCAGCCAGGGCGTCCTGGCCTACCGCGTGCACGGCGATACGGCCTCCGGATCCGGGCCGGTCCACGTCCTGGACGGCCATCCCCGCACCGCGGCCTGCTGGGGCACCTCCGTCTACCCGCCGCTCGCGGACGCGCCGCTGGGCGTGGGGGAGAGCCTGACCGACGCGGACGACCGGGTACGGATCCAGGTCCTGGGGCGCGGCGCCGACGGGGACTGGACGGTCAAGGTGAGCCGCGACTGAACGGTGCGCCCACCTCACCCGGGCATGACGAAGGCCCCCACCGAGGTGGGGGCCTTCGACCGTCTGTGCGCCGCCAGGGACTCGAACCCCGGACCCGCTGATTAAGAGTCAGCTGCTCTAACCAACTGAGCTAGCGGCGCCTGCTGACGGAGGAAACATTAGCACCCGGTCGGGGGAGCGCAAAAATCGGTTTGTCTCAGCTCGGGGTCAGCGCCGGAACCGGGCCCTGAGGTGCGGCTTCGTGCTCCTCGTCGGCCGCACAGCGGGCCGCGCGGACACAGGCCCACAGCAGCACGTCGGGACCCGGCAGCCAGGGGTGGCGGACGTCCGGGGCGACCAGCCAGCGGGATCCGGACGGGGCGGCGCCGTCGGCATCGTCGTCGGCGGTGTGGCAGGGGTGCAGCGGCGGGACGGTCACCGCGTCCCCGCTGCCGTGGCACAGCAGCGGCGGTACGGCGCGCGCCCACTCCTCCCAGCCGAGCAGCGACGGCAGCCGCTGGGCGGTCCCGGGGGCGGTGAACAGCAGGATCCGGCCGCGGTGCGCCGCCACCGGCCCCGAGCCGGGGCCCGCGGACCATAACCGGTCGACCATGCGGCGCCCGAAGAGCGCCGGAGCGTTGATCACGTCGAAGGCGGTGCCGCACGGCAGCACGCTGGGGGCGGTGGGCTGGGTGGCCCACAGGGTCTGGAGGGTGTGCGGATGAGGACTGGCGGAGGCCAGCCAGTCGGCGCCGGCGAGGGTGACGTACGCCGCTGTGGGGAACGTCAGGGTGCGGGGAGTGTCGGGCAGCCAGTCGCTCATGGGGACAGGTCTACCCATTCCCCGCCTACCGGTTATGCGGATTGCGGGAAATCGGGACGGGACGCGGCGTGAGCAGGTATCTTGCCCGCTTCGCATATGCCAACGGCTCATGGTGGTGGACCATGAGCCGTTCTGAGGTGTGTGTGACGGGTGGTACGGGCGGGGCCGGCCGGCCGGCCAGCCGGCCGGCGTTCGGCGAGGCCTGACCGGCCGGCGCTCAGTCGGTGTCGCGGGTGTGGGTCCCGCCGTCCCGCAGCAGACCGCGGCCGAACTCGATCATCTTCTGCGCGTAGTCCTGCGACCACTCCGCCTGCTCGGCGAGCACGGACAGCGGCATCCGGTCGAAGCGCCGCGGGTCGGTCAGCTGCGCGGCGGCCACCGCCTGGTACTCCGTGGCGCGGTCGGCCGCCACACGGAAGGCCAGCGCCAGCTCCGTGGAGCGGCGCAGCAGCTCGCGGGGGTCCTCCATCGACTCCAGGTCGAAGAAGTGCTCGGGGTCGGCGACGGCCTCGGGCGGCTCGAAGAGCAGCGGCGCGGGCCTCCTGCGCCGGGGTGCCGGCGCCGCAGCGCGGGGGTCGGAAGCCGGACGCGGCTGGGACATGTACGTACCTCCAGGATCGTGTGCCGCATTCCATTGTCCCGCCCCGCGCAAGTAGGCCATAGGGCCGGAGCGGATACGGGCTCTCAGGAGCGTGAACCCCGGCCCCCGGCCCCCGGACTCCACCGGACCCGGTGCTCCGACAGATGTGCCAGTACGGCGTGGTTGGCCTCCCAGCCGTCCGGGAACTTGACCGTGACGCCGAGCTGCACCGGCTCGGTCGAGGGGTGCTCGTCCAGCAGCTCGGTGACGCCCTCCCGGCACACCACGATGCAGGCATGGCGGTGCCGGGAGGCGAGCACGCACAGCCGGCCGGTCTCCAGGTGGAAGGCGGTGGCGTCGGGGCGGCCGGAGAGCGGATGCAGCACGACCGTGACGTCGAACTCGCGGCCCTGGAGGCGGTTCGCGGTGTCCACCGTGACGCCGTGCACCCCCAGGCCGGCGAGCGCGGCGCGCACGGCTGCCGCCTGGTCGCGATGGGCCGTGCCGACCGCGATCCTCTCGGCCGTCAGCGGCACCGGATCGGGGGAGTTCTCGCTGGTCGCGACGCCGCCGCGGTCGAGCAGCCGGCGCGCCACCAGGGCCACCGCGCGCACCGCCTCGGGGTCCGTGCGCGGCGTATGGCGGGCGGGCAGCTCGAGCAGGCCCCAGCCGGACCCGGCGGCCTCGTCCAGCACCCGGTCCACGCCCGAGCCGTCCCCGGCCACCCCGAACGTGAGGCGGCGGTCGCCGTGGTCCGTACCGCTGCGGAAGGGGGTGTACGGATAGAACGCGTCGGACACCAGGGGCGCGGCGGAGGCGGGCAGGCGCCAGGAGACCGGCAGGCGGTGCTGCGGCAGGTCCGGGTTGTGGGCCAGGAGCGTGGCGACGGCACTGGAGGACGGGTCGTACGCCAGCCCCGCCCACTGGTCCGCGCCCACCACGCTGAACGGGTCCAGCTGCCCGGGATCGCCGACGAACAGCGCCCGCTCGAACAGCCCGGCCACGCTCAGCAGCGCATCGGAGCGCATCTGGTACGCCTCGTCCACGATGGCGTGGTGCCAGGGCGTCTCGACCTTGGTGTAGGCCCATTTGGCGGCCGTCGAGACGACGATGTCCATGCCCGCCAGATCGGCGATCTTCGCGGAGGTACGGACCGAGGGGAGCTCGGCCAGCGTCGGGTCGAAGGCGTTCGCGTCGCTGCTGTGGAGGCGGCCGACCGGCAGCCCGGGGTCCTTGTCGGCCAGGCGCAGCACGAGGTCGTCCACCTGGGCGTTGGTCTGCGCGACCACCATCAACGGGCGGCCCGCGGCGGCCAGTTCGCGCGCCGCGCGGACCACCAGGGTGGACTTGCCGGCGCCGGGCGGGGAGTCGACGACCACGCCGCGCCGGCTGCCGTGCAGCGTGTCGTGCAAGATCGCGTCCGTCGCGGCGGCGGCCGCGGCGGCGGGGTCGAAGGAGTGAGCTGTGCGCCGCGCGTCGCGAGAACCAAGCACGCGCAACCTCCTTGTCTTTCGGGGCAACCGGGCTGGTTCCAACCCGGCTGGTGTTGAACGTGTAAGACTCGATCGTTCGCTGAGCGACCGAGCTGTGTGAGCCAGGAATCTCCCCGCTTTCGCTGGGGGAGGGTTCAAAGGAAGTCCTCCGCCGTCACGGGGTCGGGGGTGTCCGCGGGCGCGCCCGCGGCGGCGGCCGCCGCCGGCCCGCCGTGCGTCCAGGGGGTGTCCTCGGGGTCCGGGAGCTCCGGGCCGCCGCGCGGGGCGTGCTCGAACAGCGTCCAGGACACCGCGTCGTCCGTCTCCGGAACCGAACCGGGCTCCGGCTCCTTGCCGCGCCCCATGCCGCCCGTCAGCCGCACCACCAGGGCGCCCGGCTCCCCCGCCGCATACGAGACGAACTCGGCGGTCTGGGTCTTCCCGCCGGCCATCGGGCGGTAGAGCTTGGCGTGCTCGGCGAGCTGCGGGCGGTCGGCCGTGCGCAGGGTCACCAGGGGGCGCGGCATCGGCCGCTTGCCTTCGGAGTACGCCATCTCGACATGGACGACCGTGCCGCACATCGCCTCGCCGGACAGCCGGCGCCCCGCCATCACCAGCGGGTCGTCCAGGGCTTCCTGGGCGTCCAGCTGGGCCTGCGCGGTCTCCCGGGACGCCAGCTTCTGGGCGGCGGTGACGGCGTCGTCGCGCCTGGGCTGCGGCGGCTCCCCGGCGCGGACCCGGTCGCGGTGCGCGGTGTAGGACCAGCGGTCGCGCTTCCAGCGGTCGGTGACCCGCGCGCCCGGCGGCAGCCCGCGCAGCAGCTCGAGGCCCTGCCAGACGGCGTCCCAGGTCGGCCGCAACTGGCCCTCCACCAGGGTGCGGATCTCCTCCTCGGCGCCGGGCGACCCGGCGTCGTAGCGCGCCATCGCGGGGGACAGCAGCCGGTTGTCGAACGCCGGGTCCGTGGCCGGGCCGGCCGGCGGGCACAGCAGCTGGCCGGCCGCGTCGCGCCCGGTCTCCGCGCGCTCGGCCGCCTCCTGGCCGGACATGCCCGCGGGCGGGTCGATCCAGGCGAGCAGCGCGCCCAGATGCTGGTCCTCCAGCATGCTCTGCCCGGTGGCCCAGTGGCGGCTGAGCAGCCCCGTCATGGACAGCAGCAGACTCGCGGCCGGTACCCGGGCCCGTTCACCGAAATGAGTGAACCAGCGGCCCAGCAGCGGAACATGCGGCGGTGCGGGATACGGCGTCTCCGGCTCCTGCTCGGCCGTCCGCCGAAAGCGCATCGAGCGGCCCAGCAGCCGGACGAAATCGATGCCCGCGGCGCTCGGCACGATCAACTGCGGGGCGTCCGCGCACAGTTCGACCTGCACCGGGACCCGCTTGCCGGTCTCCGGGTCGGTCTCCTTGCGCTCCTCCCACTCGATGACGTCCGCGAAGCCGTCCACATACGGCAGTACCGCCTCGGCCAGCTCCGCCAGGAACGCGAACCGCAGCTCGCGGTCGCGCGGCTGCGGTACGGCCAGCAGCTGCGGCTTCTCCCGGTCCGTGCCGACCAGCATCCCCAGGGGAGCGCCGGCCTCACCCGCGGTGGTCAACGGGACGAGGACCAGCGGCCGTTCGGACAGATGGCGGTGGCGCACCGTGGTCAGCGGCGCGGCGCGGCCCGAGGCCACCGCCTCCATCCGGGCCAGCGTCTGGATCAGTGACATGCCCGCCCCTCCGCCCGCTCCGCCGCCCGGTCTTCCGACTGGTCCGCCGCCCGCTCCGCCGCCGCGGCGGCCAGCGCCTCGGCGCGCAGCGCGGCGGCCCTGCGCAGGGCGACCACGGCCGGGTCGTCGGGGCCCTCGGCCGCCCCGGCGTCATCGGGGGCGGCCGCCTCGAGGACCGCCTCGATGGTGCGCAGCCCGCCCAGCTCGCCGCGCACCCCGCGCCCCAGCGTCTCCACCGCGCCCTGCTCGCGGGACCGCTTACGGCAGTGGAAGGCCAGCTCACAGGAGGCCAGGCACTCAGGGGCGTAGGCCGCGCCGACCGCCTCGACGGCCTCGGTCAGCTCCTCGGCGGGCCGGGTCGCGGTCTTGCCGTCCTCCGCGAGGCGCAGATCGAAGGTGGTCCCCGGGGGGAGGGCGGCGGCGATCTCCTCGACGCGGGTGAGGCGGGTCAGCTGCCGCCGGGTCGTGGCCAGCTGCTTGCGGACGTCGACGGCCGCGGCGGTGGGCAGGTTGGAGAAGTCCTTCGGGCAGACCAGCAGCACCCGGTCGCGCACCCGCACCCGGCGCCCGGTCCGCGCGGCGACGTGCCCGGCGACGGTCTCGAGAGCGAGGACGTACACCGCCGCCTGGCGGGCGGCCTCGCCCACCTTGGAGGCGTCCGCCGCGCCGTCGATCATCGGGAAGGACTTGATCTCCACGACCGTCCAGCTGCCGTCCGGATGCACCACCACCGCATCCGGCTCCACATAGACCGGTGAGCCGGCCACCTCGACGGTCAGCATCGGATGATCGAGCAGCGCCCAGCCCTCGGCCGCGGTCGCCTCGCGCAGCGCCAGCGCCGTACGGGCCGCGCGGCCTTCGGGCCCGGCGGCGGACAGATCGGGGACGGCGACCTCCGCGCCCTCCGGCGGCGGGCTGTCCGTGCGCAGCCGCTCGTGCAGCAGCCGCATCAGGGCCGCGCCGCCGTCGGCCTTGACCCGTGACTCGAAGGTGATGCCGCGCATGATCGCGAACTGGGACTGGCCGTACGTCGCGGGCGAGCCGAGCGCCTGCGCCAGCGCGCCCTTGTCGATCCCCGCGCCGTCCAGCAGCGCGCGACGCCGGCAGCCGGGATTGGCGGCCAGCGCGGCGAGTGCGCGGGCGTCGAGCGAACGGGGCCGCACGCCGGGGCCGCGCAGCTCGGTGAGCCGCCGGCGCAGGCTCGGTGTCGGCTTCTGCTGCCCCGCCGGCGGTGCGGCCGCCGCGGGTCGACTGTCGCGGGAAACGTTCACCTGCGAAAGTCTCGCATCCGGCACTGACATGCGGGGCAACCACCCGAAGATCCGTGCCCGATCGGCCCGCCGCCCGCCCGGACCGCAACCGGCAACGGCTCCTGCCCCGGTTTGCCACGGCGTGCGGTGCCATGCGGGGCAACCACCCGAAGATCGGCGCCCGCTGAGGGCCGGCCCGCCCGTGACGACCTCCCCGGTTACGGACAAAACCACCCCGTGCGCGATGATGGAAGTACGTCCCGCGGTCAACGCCGCCCGCGCCGAGAACGATCGACGATCGACGACCCACCGATGCATTCGGCGAAAGGCGAGAGGTACGACCATGGCAGCGCGCATACTCCTGGCCCGGCACGGACAGACCGAGTGGTCCCTGTCCGGCAAGCACACCGGGCGCACGGACATCCCCCTCCTGGACGAGGGCCGCCGCGGCGCCAAGCTCCTGGGCGAACGGCTGCACCGCGCCCCCTGGAACGGCCTGCCGGACGTCGAGGTCCGCACCAGCCCGCTGGTCCGCGCGAAGGAGACCTGCGAACTGGCCGGTTTCGGCGGCCGGGCCCGGGACTGGGACGCGCTGATGGAGTTCGACTACGGCGCGTACGAGGGCCTGACCCCGGCCGAGATCAAGGCCACCCGCCCGGACTGGCTCATCTGGCGCGACGGCGTCCCCGGGGGCGAGACCCTCGCCGACGTCACTGCGCGGGCCGACGAGGTCATCGCCTGGGCCCGCTCCGCCGACCGTGACGTCCTGCTCTTCGCCCACGGCCACATCCTGCGCGCCCTCGGCGCCCGCTGGATCGGCCAGGACATCTCCTTCGGCGCCCGCATCCGCCTGGAGCCCACCTCCTTGTCGGTCCTGGGCTGGGCCTACGGGGAGCCGGCGATCGAGCGCTGGAACGACACCGGCCATCTGGGCTGACGGGACGCCGGGAAGAACTGGCGGGAGAGCCCTGCGGTGAGGTGAACTGCGTGACAGCCGGACCGGGTTGACGTGTTCGAGGCCGCATGCTTTCCGCCGCGGGCCACGCGGTACCGGCCCTCCGCGGGCCACCCCTGGGCCGAGTCGGGCCGGCCGGGTCAGTGGGCCGGTGCTCCCGCCGTCGCCGCATGCCGCTCCAGGAACTCCGCGACCCGGACACAGTCGCGGTGGCCGGCCAGCTTGCGGGCGGTGCGGTCGAGCATGGTGCGGATACGGGCCGAGCGGACCTGGTCCAGCAGTGCCAGGACCCGGGTGCCGGCCGCGGCGGCCTCCTCCGGGGCGCCGCTGTCGGCGAGGTCGCCCGCCAGTTCCGCGGTGAACAGGGCGATATTGCGGGTGAAGTGAGGATCCTGCATGCTCACCGCCCGGCGCGCGAGATCCGCCGCGCGTTCGCCCTCGCCCAGCGCCGACCAGCACTGCGCCTCCAGGCCCGCCAGTTCGGCCTCGCCGTAAAAGGTCATCCATTCGGGGTCGTTGTCCCGCGCTCCGCCCGCGAACAGCCGCTCGGCCCGCGTCAGCGCCTGCTCGCAGGCGCTGCGGTCCGCCAGCACCGCCCAGCCACCCGCCTCCCGCAGTGCCAGCAGCGACAGCAGCCGGGGCGAGGCGAGGTGCTTGGCGGCCTGCTGCGCGGCCTGGGCGGCGCGTACCGCCTCGCGGGGGCGGCCGGCGTCGCGGGCCAGGAAGGCGGTGTTGCAGAAGGCGTGCGCCTCCAGCGCCGCGTCGCCGCAGACCCGGGCGGTGGCCAGCGCCTCGGCGTAGTGCGAGCGGGCGTCGCCGAAGCGGCCCGAGTCATGCGCCAGCCAGCCGACCGAGATGGCGAGTTCCCCCGCGCCGCAGTGCAGCCGGTCGGCGACCGCGCGGCGCTGGACGCCGGCGTCCAGCAGTTCGTAGGCGGCCCGCAGGGGCTGGGTGGCGCGGCGGTAGATGCCCTCCGCGCCGTGCCGGTCGTCCAGCAGCCGGATCCGGCGGACGGCTTCCTCGACGGCGGTGGCCTCGGCGGCACCGGCCCGGCCGGCGGGCGTCCGTGGGCCGGGCACGATGGCGGCGGCTTCGGTGGGATGCAGGGCGGTGATGCCCAGGGCGGCCGCCGGGCCGCCGGTGATGAACGCGCGACGCAGCACGTCGCTCTCCTTGCAGATCTGGATACAGGTATCGCGGTGGTCGGGTTCGGTTGCCAGGGGCGCGGCGTTCACCGCCGTACGCGCCCCCCGTCCGCGTACCGTCTCGCGTGGCGCGAAGCCCATGTCCGGCAGCGCCAGCCCGGGGAACATGTGCCGGAACACGCGTTCATAGGCGTAGTTCGGGCAGCGGATCTCCCCGGACTCGACGCGGCCCACATAGCGGGCGTCGCACGAGACCTGCTCTCCGATCTCACGGGCGGACCGTCGGACCGCCGCCGCGAACTCGCCTGGGGACAGCCGGCCGCGCAGCTGTCGGAAAGCGGTGTTCGGGCGGGCGGGTACGGTGCGGGACGACGCTGATCTTGCTGGTGGCGACGCCATGGCGGACCCTCTCCGTGGCCTTTCCGTGCCATCTTGTGGCGGTGCCGCGTCCTGGCGGTGCGGCGGGACGACCGTACCGGCTAGCAGGGGCGCGATACCCAGCGTTTGCCCACAATCCGCCCATCTCGCCCGTGATCTGCCATGAAGTGCCATCCTTTGCAGCGTTACGCCGCCGTAGCTGTTGACATACGGAACCGTTGAAGTCGGTGTAAAGGGCGCGGCGCGTGCATGAGGAGGGGTTCTCCATGTGGGAGACCGGCGTGAGCAGAGGCGTGGGCAGATCCGAACCGAGCACGCCGCAGGGGCCGGTAGAGCCCTGTGACCTCGTCACGGTGCCCGCCCGGCAGGGGCTGGAGGCCGTCGACATCCTCCGGCTGCGCGACGGCGTCGGCCCGGTCCTGCACGACGGCGCCTGTCACACCCTCGGCTTTCTGGTGCCGCCCGGCACGGCCGACGGCTGGGACGTCCCGGGCAGCGCGTGTACGCAGACCTACGGGCGCGGGCTCGCGGTGGGGGCGGTGTGCGGCGGCGAGGGCGCCGTGGCGGAGCCGCCGGTGTCGGGCACCGGCTGGCTGGTGCCGCCGGAGGGCGCGTACGCCGACGCCACCGACCCGGTCGTGCTGCGCGCGGCGCTCGGCGAGGCGGCTCGCACGATCGAGGCCGTCGACCGCTGTCAGTGAGAGCCGCGGCCCGGCACCCTCATCTGTTCGAGAGGGAGCGGTCGCGTGGCGAGGGGGCCGGCGGCCGGGCGGGGTCGGGCAGCGAGACCTGGGGCGCGGCCGCTTCCGGCGCGGGCCCGCCGGGTGGGGGGGCCGGCACGGGGAGGGTCGCCGGACGGGCCGTCCGGCGACCCGGTGCGGCGGCGACGGCCGCCTCGTAGACGGCCATCAGCGACTCGGCGCTGCGCGCGATGTCATAGCGCCGCACCACCGGCGGGACCGGCAGCCGGCCCGGTCCACTGCGGCGCAACTCGCGCAGTGCGGTGGTCAGTTCGTACACCACGGGGCTGATCCGGCGGGCGCCCGGGGTCTGGTCCGCGGGGAGCTCGTCGACGGCCGGGCAGCTGCCGTACAGGACGTGCAGCCCGGCGGCGAGCGCCTCCAGGACGGCCAGCCCGAACGCCTCGTCCTGGGACGGGGAGACGAACACATCCATCGCCGCCAGCAGCCCGGGGATGTCCAGCGCCCTGCCCGGTCCCTCGGCGGCGCCGGCCGCGACCGCGCCGCCGCGTTCGCCCAGCAGATGGATGCGGCTGCCGGAGCCGAACTGTTCGGCCGTCTTCCGCAGCACCTCGCGCTCGGGCCCCTCGCCCGCCAGCAGCAGGTGGACGCCGGAGAGCTGGGTGACCGCCCGGACCAGGACGTCGAACCGCTTGGCGGGCACGAGGCGGCCGACGCCGCCGACCACGAACGCGTCGAGAGGGATGTCGAGCCGGGTGCGGACGGCGGAGCGGACGAGCGGGTCGTGCCGGAAGCGGTGGGCCTCGATGCCGCTCGGCACCACATGGATGCGCGGCTCCGGGACGCCCCAGCGGCGCAGCCGGGCGGCGACGGTGTCCGAGACGGCGACCGTGGCCGAGCCGAGCCGTTCGGTGGCCCGGTAGAGGGTGCGTACGCCGCGGGTCAGCCGGCGGCCCTCGATCACCGCGTCGCCCAGGGAGTGTTCAGTGGCGACCACGGCCCGTACGCCGGCCAGCCGGGCGGCGATCCGGCCGTAGACGCAGGCGCGGTAGAGATGGGTGTGCACCAGGTCGTAGCCGCCGTCACGGATGAGCCGGGTCAGGCGGGGCAGCGCCCTCAGGTCCCGGTTGCCGGTCATGCCCAGGTGGGTGACGGGGGTGCCGTCGGCCCGGATGCCGTCGGCGACCGGACCGGGGCCGGTGAGGGCGACGACCTCGCAGCGCGCCGGCAGCCGCCGCAGCATCAGCCGCAGCTGCTGTTCGGCGCCGCCCGTCTCCAGGCCGGTGATGACATGCAGAACCTTCATCACGTACTGCTCCCCTGATATCCGAGCTGACAGAAATCTCCGCGGGAATTCCGGGGTGCCGATCAGCGCCCGGTGTCGGCCTGGACGAAGAGCGCGCCGAGCAGATATCCCGCATCCTGGGTGGCGAACCGGAAAGCGAGACGGTCGCCGCCGGACCGGAGTGCGGGCCTCAGATCGAATACATCGGAATCAAACCCCAGGGTATTGCGATAAGCGGGCCGCCGGGCGGTGTCGCGGCCGAAATCGGTGATGGTGGAATTCATCACATCATTAGCCGGGTTGGCGGAATCCCAGAGGGCTACCGGAGCCTTTTGGTCGGCGGTGGCATAGAGCGTGTCATTTCCGCTGCCGCGGTCGCCGTTGTATGCCAGCACCCCCGCGCTGCCCCGCGCATTCGGCGGAATCCGTAGCCCTTTCAGGTTCACCGAAAGGGCGTGGCGGTTTGCATTCAGCGGCTGAAATCCGTCCCAGAGCGCGAGCGAACGCAGCGGTTCCCGGGCATTCTCGTACGCGACGACCAGCGTCCAGCCGCCCCAGCCACCGGCCGGAGAATTCCCCCGCGCCGCATTCACCTGGCCCACCGTGTAGAGGCCGGCGCCGCCGGACCGCACCGGCTCGGTGACGTCCGCCGACGCCTGGAAACCGTCGGTCCTGGTGGTGGTGCGGTGGCCCGTCAGGGTGTCGGCGCGCACCTCCTGGTAGTGGTCGCCGGGCAGGGCGAACAGCACCCGGCCGTTGTTCTCGGCCTGCTTCCGCTCACCGGCCCGCAGATTGCCGCCCCAGTACAGCCGGGCGTAGCTGACCCGGGAGTCCGGCGGCAGCCGCAGCTCCGCGCGGCTGGAGTTGTCGGTGCGGGCGTCGGCGTCGATGTCGATATAGGCCATCCGGTAGCGGCCGTTGGCGCCGGCGCCGCCCTGCTGGACCGCCGCGCACGGCCCGGCCGCGCGGGCCGTCGGCGCGCCGCAGGTGACCGAGGAGTTGGCGGCACGCACGATTCCCCCGTGCTGCTTCACGTGATAGCGCTCGGTGAACGGAATTCGTGCGGATTCACCGGGAGCCGATACGGCCACCGCCGGGGACAGCGCCGAAGACAGGGCGGCCGACAATGCCAAAGCCGCTACCGCGCATACGGCACCGCCGGTGCGGTCCATCGGCTTCCGCATACCGTCCTCTCCCGATTCGGGCAGTCACTCCGGACTTCAATCAGTCAAACAGGAGAGCACTCTGACAGAAATCATGTCGGAAATCGTCGCAGGCACGCCGGTTGCCGCCCCGGCTGTGCCGATCAGCGGAATACGGTGCCGCGCTGAGCTGCAAAGAAGTCCCGGATGGGCGAATGTTTTCCCGGAAGGGCGAACGGCCGCATCCCCACATCAATTCGCTCGTTGTGACCGTTGCCTATTCGCGAACTGAAAGGAGAAAGATGATGAAGCGGTTCGTCAAGACCGCCGTCATGGCCACGGTCAGCTGTGCCATGGTGCTGGGCAGTGCGTCCGTCGCCACTGCCGGCGGTCACCACCGTCACCACGGTCACGGTGCAAAGGCCGTCGGCTTCGCTGCGCACTCCCCGGGTTTCCTCAGCGGCAACGTCGTCCAGGTGCCGATCAGCATTCCGATCAACGTGTGCGGCAACACGGTCAACGTGCTCGCGCTGCTGAACCCGGCCTTCGGGAACCGATGCAGGAACTGGTGACCTGAGCGCCGGCCCGGAAGGGCATCGGGCCGACACGGGTCTCGGTGTGCGGCGGCGGGCAACCCGGGCCATCGGTCCAGGGCGGCCCGCCGCTCCACCGCGCACGGGGGCCGGCGCCAGGTGGCGCATCCCCCCGCCCGATACTTGGGGCATGGCAAAGAGCAGACGCGGGCGCGGCGGTCCGGAGTCCGTCACCCAGGCGGTGGACGGCGGCCTCGCGGAGCTGCGACCCGACCGGGACCGGCCGCGCGGCTGGACGCTGCTGATCGACGGCGCCCCGCAGTCGCATGTGGACCTGGCCGACCCCACGTATCTGGAGTTCTCCTACCAGCGCCGCCTCGGCCACATCGCCGACCTGGCCGCGCCGCCGGGCAAGCCGCTCCAGGCCGTCCATCTCGGTGGCGGCGCGCTGACCATGGCGCGCTATGTCGCCGCGACCCGGCCCCGCTCCACCCAGCAGGTCGTGGAGATCGACGCGCCGCTGATCCAACTGGTCCGCAGCCAACTCCCGTTGGAGAGCGGCTGGCGCATCCGGGTGCGCGGCGGGGACGCCCGCGCCGGGCTGGCGAAGATCCCGGACGGCTGGGCCGACCTGATCATCGCGGATGTCTTCGGCGGGGCCCGCACACCCGCGCATCTGACCAGCACCGAGTTCGTGGGGGAGGTGCGCCGGGTGCTGCGCCCCGGTGGCTGCTACGCGGCCAACCTTGCCGACGGGCCGCCGCTGCGCTTTCTGCGCGGCCAGATCGCCACGGTCCGTACGGTCTTCCCCGAGCTGTGCCTGACCGCCGACCCGGCCGTGCTGCGGGGCAAGCGCTTCGGCAACGCCGTGCTGTTGGCGTCCGACCGCGAGCTGCCGGTCGCCGAGCTGACCCGGCGCGCGGCGGGCGATCCGCATGCGGGACGGGTCGAACACGGCCGGGCGCTGGCGGACTTCACCGGCGGTGCGGCACCGGTGACCGATGCCACGGCGGTCGCCTCACCGGCCCCGCCGGCCGAGGCTTTCGACTGACACCCCGGTCAACCGGCGTACTACGTCGCGTTGTTGCTGGTCTCCACGGTCGGCGAATGGCCGTTCCAGGTGCAGATCACCGACGTATGGGCCGCGCCGCCCGTGAAGTCCACCCGCAGCCACTGGTCCTGCTTCCACACCTGCATCTGCCACCCCGAGTTCGGGGTCGCCGACACCAGCTCGGCGGACTGCGCGCCCATGTCGAGGACGACCCGGCCGCCCGCCGTGGCGTAGCTCCTGATCCGGCCGTCGGCGGCCGAAGAGGAGCCGGCCGGCGGGGTGGGGGAGGAGTGCGATCGCTCGCCGCTGCCGGCCGAGGGCGTGGACGACTTGGACGGCTTGTCGTCGGACGGCGACGGACTGTGCCCTCCCGTCGCGGACGGCTTGGGGCGGTGCGTGGAGGAGGCGCGGGGCGAGACGCCGCCGTCCGCCCGGTCGCCGGATGCGGCCACCTGATCGGAGAGCGGCAGCGCACGGGGCGCGTCGTAGGCCGTACCGGACAGCACCGTGTGCACGCCGAACCACGACAAGGTGACCGCGGCGCCGGTCGCCAGCGTCCAGGCCAGCGCGTGAATCAGTCCTCGTTGCATTTGGCTCATACTGCACCACCGGCCCGCCCCGTTGCAGCCCGTCCGCGACGGCCACCACCCCCGCCCGGCGTCAACCTCGGGTAAAGAGACCGGCCCGAATGGCGTACGGTGCCGCCCATGGCACGTGTACTCGTCGTCGAGGACGATCAGTTCGTACGCTCGGCCCTCATCCGGCATCTGACCGAGGCCTCCCACACGGTACGCAGCGTCGGCACCGCTCTGGAGGCGCTGCGCGAGGTGGCGCACGTCGGCTTCGACGTCGTCATCCTCGACCTGGGGCTGCCGGACCTGGACGGGTCCGAGGCGCTGAAGATGCTGCGCGGTATCACCGATGTACCGGTGATCATCGCCACCGCCCGGGACGACGAGGCCGAAATCGTACGGTTGCTGAACGACGGAGCCGACGACTATCTCACCAAGCCGTTCTCCGTGGAACATCTCTCGGCCCGGATGTCGGCCGTGCTGCGCCGTTCCCGCGCCACCGCCACCGGGGCGGAACCGCCCTCCCGGGTGATGCGGGTAGGGGGTCTGTCCATCGACCCGCTGCGCCGCCAGGCCGAACTGGACGGCGTCGCGCTCGACCTGACCCGCCGGGAATTCGACCTGCTGGCCTTTCTCGCCGGGCGGCCCGGCGTCGTCGTGGCCCGCAGGGAACTGCTCGCCGAGGTCTGGCAGCAGTCGTACGGGGACGACCAGACCATCGACGTCCATCTCTCCTGGCTGCGCCGCAAACTGGGCGAAACCGCAGCGAAGCCCCGTTATCTGCACACCCTGCGGGGCGTGGGTGTGAAGCTGGAGCCACCGCTGTGAGATGGGCCCTGGTCAAGGTGGCGCTGGCGGTCACCGTGATGGTCGTGGTCGCGTTCGCGATACCGCTCGGACTCGTCGTCAAGGAGATGGCCCGCGACCGCGCGTTCTCCAACGCCGAGCGGCAGGCCGCCACCATCGGCCCGGTCCTCGCCATCACCACCGACCGCACCCAGCTCGAGCGCGCCGTCGCCAGCGCCGAGACGGGCCCCGGCGGCCGGATCGGCGTCCATGTCCCGGCGAGCGGCAAGAGAGGCCACCCCGCCGAGATCGGCTCCCGGCGGGCCGCGCCGGCGGATGTGGCGGCCGCGGTCAAGCTCGGCCGGGCCTCCATCTCGCCCGTCCCCGGCGGCTCCTCGCTGCTCCAGCCGACCGCCGTCGCATCCGGTATCGCCGTCGTCGAGGTGTTCGTCCCCGACGATGCGCTCACCAACGGGGTCACCACCTCCTGGGTGGTGCTGGCCGGCGTCGGTCTCGCCCTCATCATCGGCTCGGTCGCGGTCGCCGACCGGCTCGGCACCCGGATGGTGCGGCCCGCGGAGCGGCTCGCGGGCGCCGCGCACGACCTGGGCAGGGGCAAACTCGGGGTACGGGTCGCCGAGGACGGCCCCAGGGAACTGCGGTCCGCGGCCGCCGCCTTCAACTCCATGGCCGACCAGGTCGTCCAGCTGCTCGCCAACGAACGCGAGCTGGCCGCCGACCTCTCGCACCGCCTGCGCACCCCGCTGACCGTCCTGCGGCTCAACGCCGCCTCGCTCGGCGACACCCCGGCCGCCGAACAGACCCGCGCCGCCGTCGCACAGCTGGAGCGCGAGGTCGACCAGATCATCCGCACCGCCCGCGAGCAGAAGGCCCACGCCCAGCAGGCCGCCGCCGCGGCGGGCTGCGACGCGGCGGAGGTGATCCGCGAGCGGATGGACTTCTGGTCGGCGCTCGCCGAGGACGAGGGCCGCACCGTGCGGGTGGCCGGCGCCGACCGCCCCGTACGCATCCCGGTCGCCCGTCCCGAACTCGCCGCCGCCCTCGACGCGATGCTCGGCAATGTCTTCCGCCACACCCCCGAGGGCACTGCCTTCGCGGTCGACGTCCACAACGCCGAAGAGGCGGTGATCGTGCTGGTCTCGGACGCCGGCCCCGGGATCGCCGACCCGGACGCGGCGCTGCGCCGCGGCCACTCCGGCGGCGGGGACGGTTCCACCGGGCTCGGCCTGGACATCGTGCGCCGGCTGGCCGAGTCCACCGGCGGCGACGTCCGGATCGGCCGCTCGGTCCTGGGCGGCACGGAGGTGCGGGTCTGGCTGGCGCTGGACGACGGGCAGGAGCGGCAGGGCGTACGGCGCGGCCACCGGCTGCGGCGCCGGCTCGGCGTGCGGGGGCGGCGGGCCGCGCGTACCTGAGCGGCCGGGCGCCGGGCGCGGGCGGGCCGGGCTCTTAACCACCCCCTTCCGCTTCCTTAAGGCGGCCATAATTCCGCCAACCGCCGTACGGAACCCGGCTTTTGTCCGTTTCCCGGCCGCTAGCGTGCGGACGCACCCAGGTGCACCCCCAGTGCACTCCCGCCCCCCACGTGACGACAGGCAGGCACGAGATGAGTTCCTCGGCACACCGCCGGCGTATGAGCCGCACCACCAAGCTGATCACCGCCGGAGCGGCGGCCGTGGTCGCGGCCGGCGGCGCATTCGCCGTCGCCGGTTCGGCCATGGCGAGCAAGGCGGGGCAGCACACCGGCCCCGCGCAGGCCGGCGCCGGCTTCGCCCCGTACGTCGACACCTCCCTCGCCCCCGCCTACGACCTGGTGGACACCGCCAAGAAGACCGGGGTGAAGACCTTCAACCTCGCCTTCGTCACCTCCGGCGGCGGCTGCGTCCCCAAGTGGGGCGGCTCCGGCGAGCTCGGCAACGACCCGGTGGCCCAGCAGATACCCGCTCTGCGCAAGGCCGGCGGCAATGTCCGGGTCTCCTTCGGCGGCGCCAACGGCTCCGAGCTCGGCATCGCCTGCGGCTCGGCGGACGAACTGGCCGCCGCGTACGGCAAGGTCATCGACCAGTTCCAGCTCACCAGGGTCGACTTCGACATCGAGGGCGGCGCGCTGCCCAACACCGAGGCCAACACCCGCCGCGCCCAGGCGATCGCCCAGCTCCAGAAGAAGCACCCCGGCCTGGACGTCTCCTTCACCCTCCCGGTCATGCCCGAGGGCCTGACCCAGGACGGCGTGAACCTCGTCGCCGACGCCAAGAAGAACGGCGTCAAGATCTCCGCCGTCAACATCATGGCGATGGACTACGGCGCCTCCTACGACGGCGACATGGGCACCTACGCCACCAAGGCCGCCACCGCCACCCAGGGCCAGCTCAAGAAGGCGCTCGGCCTGAGCGACGCGGACGCCTGGAAGACCGTGGCGGTGACCCCGATGATCGGCGTCAACGACGTCCAGAACGAGGTCTTCAAGACCGATGACGCCACCGAGCTGGTGAAGTTCGCGCAGGACAAGCACCTGGGCTCGCTGTCGATGTGGTCCTCGACCCGCGACAAGGCCTGCACCGGCGGCGGCAACTCCGCGCAGCCCACCTGCAGTTCCATCGACCAGGCCCCGCTGGCCTTCACCAAGGCCTTCGGCGCCTACACAGGCTGACCTCCCCCCGAGGCGGGGCGCAGCGGACTTCCCCCCACCCGCTGCGCCCCGCCGCCTTTATGACTCCGCGGCGCCCGCTGCGCCCCGTACGGCCGCCCGGAACGCGATCGGCGTCGTCCCGGCCCGCCGCTGGAAGAACTTGGTGAAGTTGGTGGCGTCGGCGAAGCCCAGCCGGTCCGCGATCCTGGCGGCCGACTGATCGCCGTGCGCCAGCAGCCGTTTGGCCTCCAGCACCACCCGCCGGTCGATGAACTCCTTCGCCCCGACCCCGGCCCCGGCCTCGGTGGCCCGGGAGAGGGTACGGGGCGCATAGCCGAGCGACCGGGCGTAGTCGGCGACCCGGCGGCTGCGGGTGAAGTCCCGCTCCACCGCGTCCCGGAAGCGCAGATACGTCGCACTCGCCTCGCAGGTCCCGTCCTCGCCGCCCGCCTGCCCGCCCGGGTGCGCGGCCCGCAGCACCAGTACGGCCAGCAGATGCCGCAGCACCTCGAGATGCACCTCCAGCGGCAGCCCGCCCAGCTCGCCGAATTCGTGGTGCAGGGCGCGCATCGCCGCGTCCAGGCCCCGCGCCGCCGCGCCTTCCGGATGGCGTACGGCGGGCCCGTACCAGTCCTCCACCCGGGCGGCCGCCGCGGTGCCCGGGTCCACAAATCCCGCCTCGAAGAGCACCAGCCGCCCCTCGGCGCCGGTCAGGTCACCGAAGTGCTGCACCTGCCCGGGGCGTGACCACAGCAGGTCGCCCGGGGCCAGGACGTGCGCGCGGAAGTCGACGCTGTGCACCAGCCGGCCGCTGTCCAGGAGCAGCAGGTGATGGAAGCCGGGGCGGTGCGGCGTGGACAGCTGACAGGCGTCCGCGCGGTCGCGCAGCTCGTCCAGCGTCAGGACCTCCACCCCGGCGGGCCGCCCGGCCGGCGCGGAGAACGCCACCTCCCGGATCTCCGGTACGGCCTCCTCGCCCTCCTGCCACTCCTGTCGTCTTTTGACCATAGCTGGTCCCCTCGCTACCCCTAAATGCCCCGCTACACCCCCTAGCGTAGAAGACATCAGCCCAACCGCTGACCGAAAACGGAAGTCCGTAGCGCCGGACGCAACCACAGCTGGGAGACCCCCATGTCCACCACGATCGCTCTCTTCGGGGCCAACGGCACCATCGGCAGCCGCATCCTGAACGAGGCCCTGAACCGCGGTCACCAGGTCACCGCGGTCGTCCGCGACCCCGCGAAGATCACCACGACCCACCCGAACCTGACCGTCACCACCGGTGATGTCCTCGACCCGGAGTCGGTGGCCGCCGTGGCCGAGGGACAGGACGTGGTGATCAGCGCGGTCGGCGGCGGGGACGGTCCGGGCCACCTCGCCACGATCAAGCCCGCCGCCGAGTCGCTCGTCGCCGGTCTGCGGACCCTCGGCGCGGCGGCACCCCGCCTGATCTCGGTCGGCGGCGCCGGCTCGCTGCGCACCCCCGACGGCAAGCAGGTCTGGGACAAGGACGGGCTCCCGGAGTTCCTGCTGCAGATCATGCACGCGCACGGCGATGCGCTGGACCACTACCGCACCGTCTCCGACGTCCGCTGGACCAACCTCAGCCCGGCCGCCACCATCGAGCCCGGCGAGCGCACCGGCAGCTACCGGACCGCCACCGAGGACCTGATCACCGACGACGAGGGCAACAGCCGGATCTCCGCCGAGGACTACGCCGTCGCCGTCCTCGACGAGATCGAGCGGCCGCGCCACATCGGCGAGCGCTTCACCGTCGGGTACTGAGCACCGTCGGGTACTGAGCACCGTCGGGTACTGAGCGCGGGCAGGAAACACTCAAGGCCCCCGACCTGAGGTCGGGGGCCTTGACAGTGGGGTGAGTAACGGGACTTGAACCCGCGACATCCTGGACCACAACCAGGTGCTCTACCGGCTGAGCTATACCCACCATGACCGGTGCTGTGTGGTTCTTTTTCCCCACCGGCTGAGGAAAAGTGTACAGGGTCTTGAGGGGTGCTCGCTCCCGGGTTTCGTGGGCCCGGGAGCGAGCTGCGTCACTGCGGCGTGGCCTGCGGATCGGCGGGCAGCACGTGCTTCGCCGCGATCGCCTTGGCGGTGTCGGAATCCGGGCCCGGCTGCGGCACGAAGACCGCCTCCCGGTAGTACCGCAGTTCCGCGATGGATTCGCGGATGTCGGCCAGCGCCCGGTGATTGCCGCTCTTGTCCGGACTGTTGAAGTAGGCCCGCGGATACCAGCGCCGGGCCAGCTCCTTCACGGACGACACATCGACGATCCGGTAGTGCAGATACGTCTCCAGCGTCGGCATGTCGCGCAGCAGAAATCCCCGGTCGGTGCCGACGGAGTTCCCGCACAGCGGGGCCTTCCCCGGCTCCGGCACATGCTGCTTGATGTACGCCAGCACCTGCGCCTCGGCGTCCTCCAGCGTCGTACCGCGGTCCAGCTCCTCCAGCAGCCCGGAGGTGGTGTGCATGGTGCGCACCACCTCCGGCATGGTGGTCAGTGCCTCGGCCGGGGGGCGGATCACCACATCCACCCCGTCGCCCAGCACATTCAGCTCCGAGTCGGTGACCAGCGCGGCCACCTCGATGAGCGCGTCATTCGCCAGCGAGAGACCGGTCATCTCGCAGTCGATCCACACCATGCGATCGTTCATACGTCTCACCCTACGGGGCGTTCCCGCTGGCTGGGCAGCACGGGGCGGCCCGCGCCGCGCGGGACGGGTGCCTCCGGCAGCCGGGCGGCGAACGCGTCCGACTGCGGTTTCCCGCTCTCGCCCGCGTCCGCGGCGGCCAGCGCGGCCGCCGGACCGTGCCCGGCCACCGCGGCGGCGGAGAACCGCTCCGCGCCGCCGGGTCCCATCGGGGAACGCTCGGTCCGCTCGGTCCGCTCCGGCCGCAGCGCGGGCTCGGGCGAGCCGTTCTGCGGCCGGCGCGCGCGGTACGCCGCGCGGTAGGCCGCGGGCGAGGCGCCCAGCTGCCGCCGGAAGTGCCCGCGCAGGGCGACGGGCGAGCGGAATCCGCAGCGCCCGGCGACCTCGTCCACCGAATAGTCGGAGGTCTCCAGCAGCCGCTGGGCCTGGAGGACCCGCTGGGTGATCAGCCACTGGAGCGGAGCGCTCCCGGTAAGGGAACGGAAACGCCGGTCGAAGGTGCGACGGCTCATATACGCGCGGGCGGCCAGGGTCTCCACGTCGAACTGCTCGTGGAGGTGCTCCAGCGCCCAGGCGACGACCTCGGCCAGCGGGTCGGCGCCGATCTCTTCAGGTAACGACCTGTCGAGGTAGCGCTGGTGCCCCATGTCCGAGGCGGTGCGGCGCGGCGGTACGACCAGCCGGCGGGCCAGTGCGTTGGCGGCGTCCGCGCCATGGTCGGTCCGCACGATGTGCAGACACAGGTCGATGCCGGCCGCCGTCCCCGCGGAGGTGAGCACATCGCCGTCGTCGACGAAGAGCTCGCGGGGGTCCACATGGACGGACGGATAACGCTTGGCGAGCGTCGGCGCGTACATCCAGTGGGTGGTGGCCGGACGGCCGTCGAGCAGTCCGGCCGCGGCGAGGACGAACGCCCCCGTGCACAGCCCGACGATTCTGGCCCCTTCTTCATGCGCGCGGCGCAGCGCTTCGAGCGCGGCGGGCGGCGGGGCCTGGGTGATGGAACGCCAGGCCGGTACGACGACCGTCCCGGCACGGGAGATCGCCTCCAGCCCGTAGGGGGCGGATAGTTCGAGCCCCCCGGTCGTGCGCAAAGGCGCATCTTCGCCCGCGCACACAAGTAGCCGGTACCTCGGAACGCCTGCGTCTTGGCGGTCGATGCCGAAGACCGAGAGCGGAATGGAGCTCTCGAAAATGGGGCCGCCACTGAAGAGGAGCACCGCGACTATTTCGCGGCGTCGTCGGGCGGCGAGCTTGCGTGCGGCATCTGGTACGGCAGCGGAGTCCTGGCTCATGGCACTTAAGCCCCCCTCGGTCGTCTCGCCCTCTCGGTCCTGCACAGTTCCCCCGCCATCACTACCAAGATCGAATCTACTGTGTCCCGTGAGGATGGAGTGCCAAGTTCACCACCCGCTGGTATGTCGATATGGGAACTTGGCGCGAAGCATTCGATCACGAAGCGTTCCACTCGTCGGCCCTGCATGGGAAGTACGCGTCTCGGCTCTGCCCGTTTGCAGTAGGGCACAACCATGCCGAGCGGTCCTTTCCGCCCTGGTCACACCCAGGTTGAGGGGTGGTGGAGGCAAGGGTCGGATCCCGGCTAGAAGTTGGCTGAAAACGTTCGCGCGCGGACTTGCGGCGGCCTCAATCGACCGGCGTACGCCGGTCATAGAGCCGGCTGCCGCCGTGCGCCACTACCCCGGTATATCCCGTTCTGTCCCGGTGTCGCCCCGCCTCGCGAACCCGGACCCTGGCCGCGGTCCGTTCGGATTGCCGCAGCAGTGTGCGGCAGGTGCAGGTCACCGCCGCGAGGCCGGCGGCGGTGCCGGCCGCACCGCCGGCCGACGTGCCGCTCGCGATCATCACGAAGGGCACCAGGACGCAGTTGAACGCGCCCCAGCGCACCACATCGCTCACTGAGTCGGGTGATCTCTTGGACGGCGCGGGCATCGCGGGCTCCCTTCCGGCGGGCAGCTACTACAACGCCGTCGGCGATCATGGGTCACCGCGATGGGTACGTACGGGGGCAGGCCGGGGCATTGCCATCCGCGCCACGCTCCGGCATGCTCCGGGGAACGTTCGAGGCCCTGGCCCCCTCGGCGGGCGCCCCGCGTCCACGGCGGGATCTGGGCAGCGCAGGAGTGGCGCCGTACTCTTGGGGTATCTGGTTGGGAAGATGATTCCCAGTCGTATCGTTTCTCTTTGAACTATGGCTCCCGCTCCGCGATCGAGCCAGCTCAGTCAACTGCCGGATCAAGTCAATCGCCGTTCCCCGTTCGCCCCTCCGCAAGAGGACGTCCTCGCCGAGACACCAATGGCCGGTCACGAATATCCCGAACCCGCGGACCGCAAGCAGGTCGCCGATCCGATGGCGGACCTGGAAGCGGCGGAAGACACATGCCGCTCCTGCGACCCCGCCTTCCAGCACGGCGTGGTGGTCGGCTTCGACGGCTCCATGTCGAGCGAACGCGCGTTGGCGTATGCAATCGGTATGGCCCGGCGCTTCGGCTCCGGGCTGATCATCGTCCATGTGGCCAACCGGCTGCCGACGACCGTCTGGGCGGGCTGTGAACCCCCGGTCTTCGTGGACGTCCCGGATCACCGCACCGAGGTGCTGGGCCTGGAGCTCGCCTGCGCCGACCATCTCACCGAGGTCCCCTGGATCCTCGTCGAGCGCGGCGGGGACATCTGCCACGAGCTGGAGGAGGTCGGCCGGGAGTACGAGGCCGACGCGATCGTGGTCGGGTCCACCCATGGCCTCGTCGGCCGGATCTTCGGGTCGGTCGCCGGACGGCTGGCGCGGCGCGCACAGCGCCCGGTGATCGTCATCCCCTGAGCCCCCGTACGGGACCGGGCTCCCGACGCACCGCCAGTTCTCCTTGGTTTGTGCACAGTTGAGGGGGCGTCATGGGGATTGTGGGCAGTTGACGCGTCCGGCCATGCGGAGAAGTGGATTGTGCCCTTGTGACGGGTAAGGGACCGTCACGTGTTCGCGGCACCGCCGTACGGGCCCGGGAGGCCGCGCACGCGCCAGTGACGTGCTGCCCACCGGGAGGTGACGGTCTCCGGGGTGGCGGCATCCTGCCGGCGTATGGGCGACGCCGGCACAGGGGAGGCGGTGGCTTTGTGCGCATGGTGGCGCGCACGAAGCCGCCGCCCGCCCCGGGACCGGGCGCTGCGGGTGACTACTCCACCGTGACCGACTTGGCGAGGTTGCGCGGCTTGTCGATGTCCCGGCCGAGGGCCAGCGCCGTGTGATAGGCGAGGAGTTGGAGCGGGATGCCCATCAGGATCGGGTCCAGCTCCGGCTCGTTCTTCGGGACGATGATGGTGTGGTCGGCCTTCTCCTGCTCCTGGTGCGCGACGGCCAGGATGCGGCCGTGACGGGCCTTGATCTCCTCCAGCGCGGCGCGGTTCTTCTCCAGCAGGTCGTCGTCCGGGACGATCGCGACGGTCGGCATCGCGGGCTCGATGAGCGCCAGCGGGCCGTGCTTGAGCTCGGAGGCCGGGTAGGCCTCGGCGTGGATGTAGGAGACCTCCTTGAGCTTCAAAGAGGCCTCACGCGCCACTGGGTAGCCGCGCACCCGGCCGATGAACATCATCGACTTGGCGTCGGCGTACTGGGCCGCCAGCTTCTTGATCTCCGCCTCGCCCTTGAGGATCTCGTCGATCTGTCCGGGCAGCTGCCGCAGGCCCTCGATGATCCGCTTGCCGTCCGCGACGGACAGGTCGCGGGTGCGGCCCAGGTGCAGGGCGAGCAGCGCGAAGGAGACCACCATGTTGGTGAAGCACTTGGTGGAGACCACGCAGACCTCGGGTCCCGCGTGCACGTAGATGCCGCCGTCGGTCTCCCGGGCGATCGCCGAGCCGACCACGTTCACCAGGCCCAGCACGCGCGCACCCTTGCGCTTGAGCTCCTGGACGGCTGCCAGTACGTCGTAGGTCTCGCCGGACTGGGAGACCGCCACGTACAGGGTGTCGGGGTCCACGACCGGGTTGCGGTAGCGGAACTCGGAGGCCGGCTCGGCGTCCGAGGGGATACGGGCCAGCTCCTCGATCATCTGCGCGCCGATCTGGCCCGCGTGGTACGAGGTGCCGCAGCCCAGGATCTTCACCCGGCGCACGCCGCGCGCCTCGCGGGCGTCGAGGTTCAGGCCGCCCAGGTGCACGGTGGAGAACCGGTCGTCGATCCGCCCGCGCAGCGCGCGGTCCACCGCTTCCGCCTGCTCGGAGATCTCCTTGTGCATGTACGTGTCGTGGGCGCCCATGTCGTACGACTCGGCCGCGTACTCGACGGTCTCCGGAGCGGACGTGGTCCGCGAGCCCTCGGTGGTGTAGGTGCGGTAGTCGTCGGCCTTCAGGGTGGCCATCTCGCCGTCGTCGAGGGTGACGACCTGGCGGGTGTGCGAGACCAGCGCGGCGACGTCCGAGGAGACGAACATCTCGTGCTCGCCGATGCCCAGGACGACCGGGGAGCCGTTGCGGGCGACGACGATGCGGTCGGCGAAGTCGGCGTGCAGGACGGCGATGCCGTACGTGCCCTCGATGTGCCGCAGCGCCTCGCGGACCTTCTCCTCCAGCGTCTCGGCCTTCGAGCGGCCGATCAGGTGGGCCAGCACCTCGGTGTCGGTCTCGGAGGCGAAGTCGACGCCGTCCGCGGTCAGCCGGGCGCGCAGGTCGGAGGCGTTGTCGATGATGCCGTTGTGGACGACCGAGACCTTGCCCTCGGTGTCGAGGTGCGGGTGCGCGTTCTCGTCGGTGGGCGCGCCGTGGGTGGCCCAGCGGGTGTGGGCGATGCCGGTGGTGCCGGCGAACCGCTTCGGCAGCCGGGCCTCCAGCTCGCGTACCCGGCCCTTGGCCTTGGCGGTCTTCAGGCCCGCGGCCTTGCCGGTGCCGCTCGCGTGGATGGCGATGCCCGCCGAGTCATAGCCGCGGTACTCCAGGCGCTGCAGGCCCTCGAGGAGCAGCGGAGCAACATCGCGCTTGCCGATATAGCCGACAATCCCGCACATACAGTGACCTCCGAGTGCATCGTGATGACGAGTGGATCGTGGTGACGGACGTACTTTGCGTTCTTGGTCTGTTCCGGTGTGCCCGGCCGCCCCGCCGGGCGGCTCAGCCGTAGACGAGCCGGCGCAGCTGGCGTATCGAGAGGTCCGGCGGGGACACGGCGCGGTGCGGCAGCTCGTGCGAGATCCGCTCGAAGATCGCCTCGTTCCGCAGCCCCTGGGACTGCAGCTCGCGGTGTCTGCGGCGGACGAACCCCTCGATGGTCTCGTCGAAGTACGCGAGCACGTCCAGGACCACCCGGGCTGCCTCGCCGCGCTGTAGCGGCGTGCTGCGCACCAGGTGGTCGAGAAGGTCCTCGTGGGACGGACGGCGATCGAGCACCCGTTGATACTGCGGGGCGGCGCCGGGATTCGCAAGAAATCTGCCCGATATCGGGCAAGTCCCTGAGATGGCGCTCGGAAAGTGGTCTAAACCTTGACCGCGTACGAGGCTCACGGTACGCATGGTCACCGTTCGGTCGCTCCATGCCATGCAGGACATGCCAGGCAAGGCGTGCCGGAATTCACCTGCCGTGCACGATGCTCGCGAAGGGACCGTCGATGAGACGACGCAGACTCCTCTTTTCGCTGCTGCTGGTCGCGGCGGCGGGGCTGGGAACCGCCGCCGCACCGTCCCAGCCGTCCGCCGCCGCCCCCGCACCCCTCGACCGGGTCATTCCCGCGCCCGCCTCCGTACGGCCCGGCGGGGATCCGTACACGATCGGCGCCGGCACCCGCATCCGGGTGCCCGGCGGATCGGGCGAGGCCGAGCGGATCGCCGGCTATCTGGCGGGCGTGCTGCGCCCGGCCACCGGGTACGGCCTGCCGGTCACCACCAAGGACGGCCGGGACGGCATCGTCCTGCGGCTCGGCGGCGCCGGGACCGAGGGGCTGGGCGCGGAGGGCTACCGCCTCGCCGCCACCGGCCGCGCGGTGACCATCAGCGCCGGACGGCCCGCCGGCCTCTTCCACGGCGTCCAGACGCTGCGCCAGCTGCTTCCCGGGGACCTCGGCAAGCACGCCGGGCAGACGGGCCCCCTGCGGATCGCGGGCGGCACCATCGCCGACTCCCCGCGCTACGCCTACCGCGGCGCGATGCTCGATGTCTCGCGGCACTTCTTCACCGTCGGCCAGGTCAAGCGCTATATCGACCAGCTGGCGATGTACAAGATCAACAAGCTGCATCTGCATCTCTCGGACGACCAGGGCTGGCGCATCGCCCTCGACTCCTGGCCGAGGCTGGCCACCTACGGCGGCTCCACCCAGGTCGGCGGCGGCAAGGGCGGCTACTACACCAAGGACGACTACCGCGAGATCCTGCGGTACGCCGCGAGCCGCTATCTGACCGTGGTCCCCGAGATCGACATGCCGGGCCACACCAACGCCGCGCTGGCCTCGTACGCCGAGCTCAACTGCAACGGCCAGGCGCCGCCGCTCTACACCGGCACCAACGTCGGCTTCAGCTCGCTGTGCGTGCAGAAGAAGGTGACGTACGACTTCATCGACGACGTCATCCGCGAGATCGCGGCGCTCACCCCCGGCCGCTACCTCCACATCGGCGGCGACGAGGCCCACTCCACCAGCCATGAGGACTACGTGGCCTTCATGGACAAGGTGCAGCCGGTGGTCGCCAAGTACGGCAAGACGGCGATCGGCTGGCACCAGCTGACCGGAGCGCACCCGGCCAAGGGCGCCGTCGCCCAGTACTGGGGCTACGACAAGACCAGCGACGCCGAGCGGCAGCAGGTCGCCGATGCCGCCAGGAACGGCACCCCCCTGATCCTCTCGCCCGCCGACCGCGCCTACCTCGACATGCAGTACGACAAGGACACCCCGCTGGGGCTCCACTGGGCCGGTTACGTGGGCGTGCAGCGCTCCTACGACTGGGACCCGGGCACATATCTCAAGGGCGCACCCGGGAACGCGATCCTCGGCGTCGAGGCGCCGCTGTGGTCGGAGACCCTGTCGACGTCCGCGCACATCGAGTACATGGCGTTCCCCCGGCTGCCGGGGATCGCGGAGCTGGGCTGGTCACCCGCGGACACCCACGACTGGTCCTCGTACCGCGAGCGGCTGGCGGCACAGGGGCCCCGCTGGGATGCCATGGGGATGGACTACTACCGTTCTCCGGAGGTGCCCTGGCCCGCGCGGTGAGTCCGCCGGCGCACGCAGGCGGGGCGGTCAGACCGTCCCGCCCCGCGGCCGGGATGAGCGATCGAGCCCGGCAGCTGCCGTTCGCTCCAGACGCCCAGGCCGCCGAAGGCGTGGGAGCCGCCGGTGTTCGGCACGGTCCCCGCGTGGGAGGAGTCGACGGGAGAGAAGGTCGCCGAGGGGATCTGGACGGTACTGGGCGTCAACGACGCCCCGCGCGGGGAACACGACGACCCGGAGCAACTGGCGGGCGCCGCTCCCCGACGTCCTGGCCGGCCCCGGAATGCCGCAGGGCCGGCCGTAGGGGCGTCGGGCTAGGACAGTCCCTGGACCCCCAGCTCCCGCGCGATCAGCATCCGCTGCACCTCGCTCGTGCCCTCGCCGATCTCCAGGATCTTCGCGTCCCGCCACATCCGGGCGACCGGGTACTCGTTCATGAACCCGTAGCCGCCATGGATCTGGGTGGCCTCGCGGGCGTTGTCCACCGCGATCTCGGAGGAGTAGAGCTTGGCGAGCGCGGCCTCCTTCTTGAAGGGCTCGCCGTGGACGAGGCGGGAGGCGGCGTCGCGCCAGGCCAGCCGGGAGGTGTGGGCGCGCATCTCCATGTCGGCGAGCTTGAACTGGATGGCCTGGTTGGCGCCGATCGGGCGGCCGAAGGCCCGGCGCTCCTTGGCGTACGCCACCGATTCATCCACACAGCCCTGGGCCAGGCCGGTGGCCAGCGCCGCGATGGCGATCCGGCCCTCGTCGAGGATGCGCAGGAACTGGGCGTAGCCGCGGCCCTCCTCGCCGAGGAGGTTGGCGGCGGGGACGCGGACGTCGGAGAAGGACAGTTCGCGGGTGTCGGAGGCGTTCCAGCCGACCTTGGAGTACGGGGCGCCGACCGTGAAGCCGGGGGTGCCGGAGGGCACGATGATGGAGGAGATCAGCGGACTGCCGTCGTCCTTGCGGCCGGTGACGGCGGTGACCGTGACCAGGCCGGTGATGTCCGTACCGGAGTTGGTGATGAAGCACTTGCTGCCGTTGATCACCCAGGTTTCGCCGTCCCGCACCGCCGTCGTGCGGGTCGCTCCCGCGTCCGAGCCGCCGTCCGGCTCGGTGAGGCCGAAGGCGCCGAGCATCTCGCCGCCGCACAGCTTGGGCAGCCACTCCCGCTTCTGCTCCTCGGTGCCGAAGCGGTAGACGGGCATGGCGCCGAGGGAGACGCCCGCCTCCAGGGTGATGGCCACCGAGGAGTCGACCCGGGCCAGCTCCTCCAGGGCGATGCCGAGCGCAAGATAGTCGCCGCCCATCCCGCCGTACTCCTCGGGGAACGGCAGGCCGAACAGGCCCATCTCGCCCATCTGGCGGACGATTTCGTACGGGAACTCGTGCCGCTCGTAGTAGTCGCCGATCTTCGGGGCGACGACGTCGTGTGCGAACGCCTCGACCGTGCGCCGGAGTTCTTCCAGCTCGGGGGTCAGACGGTGGTCCAGGGACATGGTCACTCCTGGTGGGAGTCGTGGGAGAGGGCGCGAACGGTGCGGGACGGGCTGGGCCGGCCCAGCACCCCGGCCAGCCACACGCTGGTGGCGGTCAGCCGGCCGAGATCTACGCCGGTATCGATGCCGAGGCCGTGCAGCATCCACACGAGGTCTTCGGTGGCGAGGTTTCCGGTGGCGCTCTTGGCGTACGGGCAGCCGCCGAGGCCGCCCGCCGAGGCGTCGACGGTGGTGACGCCGTGCTGGAGCGCGGCGAGGGTGTTGGCGAGCGCCTGCCCGTAGGTGTCGTGGAAGTGGACGCCCAGGCGGGAGGTGGGCACGCCCGCCTCGTTCAGGGCGGCCAGGAGGTGCTGGACATGGCCGGGGGTGGCGACGCCGATGGTGTCGCCCAGGCTCAGTTCGTCGCAGCCCATGTCGAGCAGCGCCCGGCAGACCCGGACGGTCCGGGCCACGGGCACCGGGCCCTCCCAGGGGTCGCCGAAGCACATCGACAGATAGCCGCGGACGTGCACCTTGTCCTCGCGGGCTCGCGCGACGACCGGCGCGAACATCGCCAGCGCCTCGTCGACCGTGCGGTTGAGGTTGGCCTTGGCGAACGATTCGGTGGCGCTGGCGAACACCGCGATCCGGCGGGCCCCCAGGGCGAGCGCCCGGTCCAGGCCGCGCTCGTTGGGCACCAGGACCGGCAGGCGGTGCGGGTCGAGGTCGCCCAGGAGCGGGAAGAGGGCCTCGGCGTCGGCGAGTTGGGGGACCCACTTGGGGTGGACGAAACTGGTGGCCTCGACCAGCGGCAGGCCCGCCTCGGCCAGGCGGTGGATGAACTCCGCCTTGACGTCGGTGGGCACCACCGCCTTCTCGTTCTGCAGGCCGTCGCGGGCGCCGACCTCGTGGATCGTCACCCGGGCGGGCAGACCCTGGGCGGGTACGGCCATGGGGAGTCCGGCTGCGGTCACGTCGCGTCCTCCGTCTGCTCGTGCGGGGCGACGACGGCCAGGATCTGGTCCATGGCGACCGTGGAGCCCGCGGTGACGTCCAGTTCGGTGACGGTCCCGGCGTGCGGTGCGGCGATGACGTGTTCCATCTTCATCGCCTCCACCACCAACAGGCCCTGGCCGGCGGTCACTTCCTCGCCGACGGCCACCTTGACGACGGTGACCGTGCCGGGCATCGGGGCGGCGAGGGTGTCCACGCCGTGCGCCCCGGCGGCACCGCTCAGCGTCGCCGCCACCGGGTCGTGGTCCTGGACGTGCCAGGAATCGCCGTCGCGGCCGAGCCAGTCGCCGCTGCGGTGGAAGGTGTGCAGGACGCCGTCGACGGTGATCCGTACGAGGTCCGGTTCGACCTGCCGGGAAGCGCCGGGTTGGATGTCGCGGGGGACCGGGTCGTGGCCCGGCACGCGCAGCCAGTGCCGGACCGGTGCGGGCTCGCCGCCCAGCCGGAAGCCGCTCGGAACGGCGAACGGGTCGCGCCAGCCGCCCGTCGGCACCTCCGGCTCCAGGGCCGCCTGCCGCACCGCCGCGGCCGCCGCGTACACCTCCTCCGGCACCGCGCCGTCCACCAGGCCGGCCGCCTCCCGCTCCACCAGCCCGGTGTCCAGCTCGCCGGACACCACATCGGGGTGGGCGAGCAGCCGCCGCAGGAAACCGGCGTTGGTCGTCACGCCGAGGATGACCGTCTGCGCCAGCGCGGCCCGCAGGGTGCGCAGCGCGGCCGCGCGGTCCGGCCCGTACGCGATGACCTTGGACAGCATCGGGTCGTAGAGGCTGCCGACCTCCGTGCCCCGGGACAGGCCGGAGTCCGTACGCATCCCGCCGCCCTGCACCTCGTGCAGCGCCAGGACCGTGCCGCCGGTCGGCAGGAAGTCGCGGCCGGGGTCTTCGGCGCAGATGCGTGCCTCGACGGCGTGCCCGGTGAGGCTGATGTCCTCCTGGCCGAAGGAGAGCCGCTGACCGGCCGCGATCCGCAGCTGCCACTCCACCAGGTCGTATCCGGTGATCAGTTCGGTCACCGGGTGCTCGACCTGGAGACGGGTGTTCATCTCCATGAAGAAGTACGAGGCCGGGTCCTTGCCGGGGACGATGAACTCGACGGTGCCCGCGCCCCGGTAGCCGCAGGAGCGGGCCGCCTGGACGGCCGCCTCGCCCATGGCGGCGCGGGTGGGCTCGTCCAGCAGGACCGAGGGCGCCTCCTCGATGACCTTCTGGTGGCGCCGCTGGAGGGAGCATTCGCGCTCGCCCAGGTGGACGACGTTGCCGTGGCCGTCCGCCAGCACCTGGATCTCGATATGCCGCGGCCGGTCGATCCAGCGCTCGACCAGAAGCGTGTCATCGCCGAAGGAGCCGCGGGCCTCGCGCCGCGCGGCGGCGATCTCGTCGGCGAGCAGCGCCTCGTCCCGGACCAGCCGCATGCCCTTGCCGCCGCCGCCCGCGGACGGCTTGAGCAGCACCGGCATGCCGATCTCCCGTGCGGCGGCGGCCAGTTGGGCATCGTCCAGCCCGCTGCCCAGGGAGCCGGGCACGACCGGGACACCGGCCGTCCGGACCGTCTCCTTGGCCCGGATCTTGTCGCCCATCAGGTCGATGGCCTCGGCCGACGGCCCGATGAAGACCAGCCCGGCTTCCGTGCAGGCGCGGGCGAAGCGGGCGTTCTCGGCGAGGAAGCCGTAGCCGGGGTGCACGGCCTGCGCGCCGGTCCGGGCGGCCGCTTCCAGGAGGCGGTCGATGGCCAGATAGCTCTCGGTGGCCGGCGCGGGGCCGATCCGTACCGCCGTATCGGCCTCGCGGACATGCCGCGCGTCGGCGTCCGCGTCGCTGAAGACGGCGACCGACCGGATGCCGAGGGCGCGCAGTGTGCGGATGACGCGGACGGCGATCTCGCCGCGGTTGGCGACCAGGACCGTGTCGAACATCGACGACATTGACGTAGCCATCCCTCTGGTAGTCATCCCTCTCGTGGACATCCCTTTCATGGAGATCACATCCGGAAGACGCCGTAGCCGGGCGCGGCGCTGTCCCTGGCGGGCAGCGGCGCATTGGCGCAGGCGGTCAGGGCCAGACCGAGCACCTGGCGGGTCTCCAGGGGGTCGATGACGCCGTCGTCCCACAGCCGCGCGGTCGCGTAGTAGGCGTTGCCCTGGGTCTCGTACTGCTCGCGGATGGGCGCCTTGAAGGCGTCCTCTTCCTCGGCGGGCCATTCCTGGCCGTGCGCCTCCAGCTGGTCGCGCTTGACGGTCGCGAGGACGGACGCGGCCTGTTCGCCGCCCATCACCGAGATCTTGGCGTTCGGCCACATCCACAGGAAGCGGGGGGAGTAGGCCCGGCCGCACATGGAGTAGTTGCCCGCGCCGTAGGAACCGCCGATGACGACGGTGAGTTTGGGGACCCTCGTGCACGCCACCGCCGTCACCATCTTCGCGCCGTGCTTGGCGATGCCGCCCGCCTCGTAGTCGCGGCCGACCATGAAGCCGGAGATGTTCTGCAGGAACAGCAGCGGAATGCCGCGCTGGTCGCACAGCTCGATGAAGTGGGCGCCCTTCTGGGCGGATTCGGAGAACAGGATGCCGTTGTTGGCGACGATGCCGACCGGGTGGCCGTGCAGATGCGCGAAGCCGGTGACCAGCGTCGTGCCGTACTCGGCCTTGAACTCCGCGAAGCGGGAGCCGTCGACGAGCCGCGCGATCACCTCCCGTACGTCATAGGGCGTACGGGAATCCGCGGGCACCACGCCGTAGAGACCGGCCGGATCGACCTTGGGCTCCTCGACGGTCCGCACCGACCAGGGGAGCGGGGCGCGCTCGCCGAGGGTGGAGACGATGGTGCGCACGATGCGCAGCGCATGCGCGTCGTCCTCGGCGAGATGGTCGGTGACCCCGGAGGTCCTGGTGTGCACCTCGCCGCCGCCCAGCTCCTCGGCGGTGACGACCTCGCCGGTGGCGGCCTTCACCAGGGGCGGCCCGCCCAGGAAGATCGTGCCCTGATTGCGGACGATCACGGCCTCGTCGCTCATGGCGGGGACATAGGCGCCGCCCGCCGTGCAGGAGCCCAGCACGGCGGCGATCTGCGGGATGCCCGCCCCCGACATCCGCGCCTGGTTGTAGAAGATCCGCCCGAAGTGCTCGCGGTCGGGGAACACCTCGTCCTGCATGGGGAGGAAGGCGCCGCCGGAGTCCACGAGATACAGGCACGGCAGGCGGTTCTCCAGGGCGATCTCCTGCGCCCGCAGATGCTTCTTGACCGTCATCGGGTAGTACGTGCCGCCCTTGACCGTGGCGTCATTGGCGACGATCACCGTCTCGCGGCCGGACACCCGCCCGATGCCGGCGATCACCCCGGCGGCCGGCGCCGCCCCGCCGTACATCCCGTCCGCGGCCAGCGGCGCCAGCTCCAGGAACGGCGAGCCGGGGTCCAGCAGGGCGTCCACCCGGTCGCGGGGCAGCAGCTTGCCGCGCGCGGTGTGCCGCGCCCTGGCCTTCTCGCCGCCGCCCAGCCGGGCCGCCGCGAGTTTGCCGCGCAGCCGGTCGGTCAGCTCGCGGTGGGCGGCCTCGTTGGCCCGCCAGGAGTCGGACGCCGGATCGTCCCCCACGCCCGAATGCGCTCGCGCGGGGGGACCTCCAGCACTCCCCAGCACCGGTGCCTGCTCCATCTTTACGAGCCCCCTTGCTCGGTCACCTGCCCGTCGCCGCGGTCGGCGGCCTGCGGGCATGCGCGTTAATGGGCGTTAACCACACTTCCTTCAGGTTAACGAGCACTAACCCGGCTGTCTACAATTGGCCGCATGAGTAATGCGCATGCACCCGCCGCGACCAGCCGCCGCGAGCAGATCCTCAAGGAGGCGGCCCGGCTCTTCGCCGAGCGCGGCTTCCACGGCGTCGGGGTGGACGAGATAGGGGCCGCCGTGGGCATCTCGGGCCCCGGCCTCTACCGCCACTTCGCGGGCAAGGACGCGATGCTCGCCGAGCTGCTGGTCGGGATCAGCGAGCGGCTGCTGGAGGGCGGCCGGATGCGGGTCGCGGAGGGCGGCGAGAGCCCCGAGGCGGTGCTGGATGCGCTGATCGACGGCCATATCGACTTCGCGCTGGACGACCGGCCGCTGATCACCGTGCACGACCGCGAGCTGGACCGGCTGCGCGAGGCAGACCGCAAGCGGGTCCGTCAGCTCCAGCGGCAGTACGTCGAGCTGTGGGTGGAGGTTGTCCGCCAGGTCCACCCCGGCCCTTCCGAGTCCCAGGCCCGCGCCGCGGTGCACGCCGTCTTCGGCCTGCTCAATTCCACCCCGCACCTGGGCCGGCCCGGCGCGCTGCCCGGCCGCACGGAGATGGCGGAGCTGCTGCACCGGCTGGCGCTGGGGGCGTTCGGGGCGGTGGCGGCCGGGCCGGTGGCGGGGGAGTCCATGGCGGCGGGGGTGCCGGGGGCGTAGCGCGCACCGGGTTTCGTTCACCTCTGGACAGTTCCGGTGACCGGCCGGTAGCTTTCGCCGGGTACAGAAGCTGAGCAAGCGCTTAGCCACACGGGCGGTCAAGGAGGCCAGGGCATGCGCCGTACGGTGTTCAACGAGGACCACGAGGCGTTCCGCGAGACCATACGCGCCTTCATCGAGGCCGAGGTCGTCCCCGTATACGACGAGTGGTACGCCGCCGGCCAGACGCCCCGCGACTTCTACTACAAGCTCGGTGAGCTGGGCGTCTTCGGTATCCGCGTCCCCGAGGAGTACGGCGGCGCCGGCATCGAGTCGCACAAGTTCGAGGCCGTGATGTACGAGGAGACCGCCCGCGCCGGCGTCACCTTCGGCGGCTCCGGCGTGCATGTGCTGCTGGGCCTGCCGTACATCCAGCTGCTCGCCACCGACGAGCAGAAGAAGCGCTACCTGCCGAAGTTCGTCTCCGGCGAGGAGATGTGGGCCCTGGCGATGACCGAGCCGGGTACCGGCTCCGACGTCGCGGGCATGAAGACCACCGCGAAGCTCTCGGACGACGGCACCCACTACGTCCTCAACGGCGCGAAGACCTTCATCACCGGCGGCGTGCACGCCGACCGAGTGATCGTGTGCGCCCGCACCGCCGCGCCGCGCGAGGACGACCGCCGCTTCGGCATCTCCCTGTTCGCCGTGGACACCAAGTCCGCGGGCTACTCCGTCGGCCGCAAGCTGGACAAGCTCGGCCTGAAGGTCTCCGACACCGCCGAGCTGGCATTCGTCGACGTCGAGGTGCCCGCCGAGGACCTGCTCGGCGAGGAGAACAAGGGCTTCTCCTACCTGGGCCGGAACCTGCCCTCCGAGCGCTGGGGCATCGCCTTCGGCGCGTACGCCCAGGCCAAGGCCGCCGTCCGGTTCGCCCAGCAGTACGTGCAGGAGCGCACCGTCTTCGGCAAGCCCGTCGCCGCCTTCCAGAACACCAAGTTCGAGCTGGCCGGCTGCCAGGCCGAGGTGGATGCCGCCGAGGCCGTCGCCGACCGCACCCTGGAGGCCCTCGACGCGGGCGAGCTGACCCCGGCCGAGGCCGCGAGCGCCAAGCTCTTCTGCACCGAAGTCGCGCACCGCGTCATCGACAAGTGCCTCCAGCTGCACGGCGGTTACGGATACATGAACGAGTACCCGATCGCCCGCCTGTACGCCGACAACCGCGTCAACCGCATCTACGGCGGCACCAGCGAAGTCATGAAGTCCATCATCGCCAAGGCCATGGGCCTCTAGGCCGTAAGGGCCAACAGCACGTGAACGACGCCCTGCGGTCCCTCCTCGATCTGCTCGACCTCGAACGGATCGAGGAGGACATCTTCCGCGGCCTGAGCCGCGCCTCGGTCGTGCCCCGCGTCTTCGGCGGCCAGGTCGCCGCCCAGGCGCTGGTCGCGGCCGGGCGCACGGTCCCCGCCGACCGCCCGCCGCACTCCCTGCACGCGTACTTCCTGCGTCCCGGCGACCCCGGCGCGCCCATCGTCTACACCGTCGACCGGATCCGCGACGGCCGGTCCTTCACCACCCGCCGCGTCGTCGCCGTCCAGCACGGCCAGCCGGTCTTCCACCTCTCGGCCTCCTTCCAGGTCCACGAGGACGGCATGGAACACCAGGAGCCGATGCCGAAGGCGCCCGACCCGCTGACGCTGCCCACGGCGGCCGAGATGCTGCCGCGCTACGCGGACCGGTTCGTCGAGCCGGGCGTCACCAAGCGGCTGCTGGAGGCGCGGGCGGCGGTCGATCTGCGGTACGTGGACGAGCCGCCGTTCGGCAGCGTCGGCGAGCCGCGCGAGCCGCGCTCCCAGGTCTGGTTCCGCACGAACGGCTCTTTGGAGGGCCCGGCCCCCATCGCCCGCCCGCTCCTGGACATCTGCCTGGTCACCTACGTATCCGACATGACCCTGCTGGACTCGGTGCTGCTCGCACACGGCCGGGGCGGATGGGCGGTCGGCGATGTGGTCGGCGCGAGCCTGGACCATGCGATGTGGTTCCACCGGCCGCTGCGTGCCGACGACTGGCTGCTCTACGACCAGGAGTCCCCCACCGCCCAGGGCGGCCGGGGTCTGGGCAAGGGCCGCATCTTCACGGCGGACGGGCAGCTGGCGGTGTCGGTGATCCAGGAAGGCGTGATCCGGGTGCCGCGGGAGCGGGAGTAGCCCCGCGGGCGGGTCACACCGGCCCGGCGGCGGCCGGCGGTCACACCAGCCCGGCGGCATCCAGCAGGTAGGCGGTCAGCGGGTCGTAGTAGCGCGGGCTGATGACGTGGTCGTCCAGCGGGACCGTCACCTGGAGCGTGCCCTCGGACTCGCCCAGGAACAGCGCCGGGTCGTTGCAGTCCGCGAAGCCGATGGTGTCGATACCGCGCTGGCCCGCGCAGCCCGCCCAGCCGTGGTCCGCCATGACCAGATCCGGCCGCGCGATACCGTCCCGCTCCAGCCAGTCGAGGATCGCCGCCATCGGCGCGGGGGAGTGGGTGTGCCACAGCGTCGCGCCGCGCTCCAGCATCGCGACATCCGCGAACTGGACGACCAGACCGTCGTCCACCGCCAGCACGCCCGGCACGGACACGATCTCGCACCCCTTGGCGCGCAGCGCATCGGCGGTGGCCCGGTGCACGTCCAGCAGCCCGCCGGGGTGGCCGGTCGCGAACAGCACCCGGTGCCGGCCGGCCGCCGCCTTGCGCAGCACCGCCGCCGCCCGCTCCAGCGCGTCCACCGTCAGCTCGGGGTCGATGGTGTCCTGGCCCTGCCGGTGGTGCGGATCGTCGTTCACCCCGCAGCGCTCCGCCATCACGGCGAGCACATCCTGCTCGTCCGTCCAGCGGTCGCCGAGCTCCAGCCCGAGCCAGTAGTGGCGGTCACCGTTGGCGAGGCTCCGGTAGTGGGAGAGGTTGTTCTCGCGGGGGGTGGCGACATCACCGGCGATCCGGGTGCGCACGAGATGGTCGACAAGCTCGGCGCGCGAGGGGGCAAGGGCTTCAGCGGCTATCGGCATAGCGCCATTGTGCCCGTACCAAGGGCCCGGGGCGGGGGAGTTCCGCACCGCGGACACCGGCCCCGCGCCCGGCCACCCCTGGCCAAAACGTCCAATGCCCCCGGAGTCATCCCCATAAATGTCCATGGGCCCCTTCGGCGGCCGTCCCTAACCTCACCCTCATGACCACCGCAGCCAGCGCACCGAACGAGCCCGTGGGCCCCGTCGACTCCTCCCGCATCCCGCGTTACGCCGGTCCGGCGACCTTCGCCCGCCTGCCCCGCCTCGACGAGGTCGGCGGCCGGGCCGATGTGGCCGTCGTCGGCGTCCCCTTCGACACCGGAGTCTCCTACCGCCCCGGCGCCCGTTTCGGCGGCAACGCCATCCGCGAGGCCTCCCGTCTGCTGCGCCCCTACAACCCGGCCCAGGACGCGTCCCCGTTCGCCCTCGCCCAGGTCGCGGACGCCGGCGACATCGCCGCCAACCCCTTCAACATCAACGAGGCCGTCGAGACGGTCGAGGCCGCGGCCGACGACCTGCTCGGCACCGGCGCCCGGATGATGACCCTCGGCGGCGACCACACCATCGCGCTGCCCCTCCTGCGCTCGGTCGCCAAGAAGCACGGCCCGGTGGCACTGCTCCACTTCGACGCCCACCTGGACACCTGGGACACCTACTTCGGCGCCGAGTACACCCACGGCACGCCCTTCCGCCGCGCCGTCGAGGAGGGCATCCTCGACACCTCCGCCCTCTCCCACGTCGGCACCCGCGGCCCGCTGTACGGCAAGCAGGACCTCACCGACGACGAGAAGATGGGCTTCGGCATCGTCACGTCGGCGGACGTGATGCGCCGCGGCGTCGACGAGATCGCCGACCAGCTCCGCCAGCGCATCGGCGCCCGCCCCCTCTACATCTCCATCGACATCGACGTCCTGGACCCGGCCCACGCCCCCGGCACCGGCACCCCCGAGGCCGGCGGCCTGACCTCCCGCGAACTCCTCGAGATCCTGCGGGGCCTGGCCTCCTGCAACCTGGTCTCCGCCGACGTCGTCGAGGTCGCCCCGGCGTACGACCACGCGGAGATCACCGCCGTCGCCGCCTCCCACACGGCGTACGAGCTGACGACGATCATGTCGCGGCAGATCGCCGCCGCCAGGCAGGGCCGGTAGGCACCGGGCGGCTTCGCGGGGCTGACGGACGGATCGCGGCCTACGGCTGAGGACCGGCTCGCTGCGTTCGGCGCGGCGGGCCGGTCGTCGCGTTTCCCGGTGCGGAGCCACCGCCGACACGGCGTGCCGGGGCGGTCGGGGTGTCAGTCCTGCCCGGCGTCGGTATGCCCGGCGTCGCGATGCCCGGCGTCACGGTCGAGTGTCCGCAGCGCGAACCACAGCTCCATCCGCGCATCCGGGTCCTCCAGGTCGGTGTCCAGGAGGCGGGCGATCCGGGTGATGCGCTGGCGGACGGTGTTGCGGTGGAGGTTGAGGGCGGTCGCCGTGCGGTCCCAATTGCCGTGCAGGGAGAGCCAGTTGTGGAGGGTGGTGAGAAGGGGT
The DNA here is from genome assembly GCF_055565615.1 of Streptomyces sp. NPDC028368. Taxonomy (NCBI): domain Bacteria; kingdom Bacillati; phylum Actinomycetota; class Actinomycetes; order Kitasatosporales; family Streptomycetaceae; genus Streptomyces; species Streptomyces sp. NPDC028368. Next base: position 248,938 of record NZ_JBVHTY010000007.1, read on the forward strand.
GGGGAGTCGGCCAGTGGCGCGAGAAGGGCCTGGGCGTGTTTCCGGGCGTCGGCGGGGGCGACGAGGGCGGTGACGCTGTGGGGGTCGGGGGCACGGTGGCGTACGAGCGGGGCGCGGCGGGCGAGGGCGCGGCGCAGGGCCGAGGCGGCATGCCGGTCGGCGGCCGGCAGCTCCGCCACCGGGACGGGGGCGCTGACGCCCAGCGTCCAGCCGGGGTGCGCGGCGATCTCGCGGTCGGCGGGGACCAGTGCGCGCAGGGCGGCGGGCGGGCCGGTGCGCGCGATGAGGGCGGTGCCCAGGGCGCGCGCGAGGGAGGCGGGGGATTCGGTGGTGTCGCGGCGGGGTTCGGCGTGGACGACGGTCCACAGAGGGTGGCCGAGCAGCGGGGCGACATCCGCCGGGCGTGCGCCGAGGAGCAGGCGGGCCAGCGCGGCGGAGTGGTCGGTGGCGGCCGGATCGCCGCCCGGCACCGGGCCGGTGATCAGCGACAGCAGCACGGCGGCGACGCCCGCGATGGAGTGCGCGGGCGGGTCGTCCGGGCGGGCGGCCACCACCAGGGCGAGGGGCTGATGGCTGGTCAGTGCGTACGCGGTCAGGTGGGTGCCGCCGGCCGGTGAGCCGGGGGCGGCGGGCAGCGTGTCGGTGGCCGAGGACGGGCCGCCGCTGCCGACGACACGGGCGAGCCGGCCGGCCGCGGCCCGGCCGGCGTCACCCGGCTCGACTCCGGCCGAGCCGTGCTCCCTGCCGTCCGGGGCGAGCAGCGCGGCCCAGCCGTGGACATGGCGGGCCAGCGCGCGCAGCACCGCGGGCGCCGGGCCGGGGCGCGCGGCGGCCGCGGCCAGGGCCCGCTGGGCCTGGCTCAGCCGGGTCAGTTCGTGGTGCCGGGCCTGGGTGACGGCCTGCCACACGGCGCTCTCGACGGCGGTGAACGGCGTGCCCGCGGGCACCTCGATCAGCGGCAGGCCGTGCCGGTCGCAGGCCTCCACCAGGGCGCGCGGAACGGTGTCGTGCACCGGCGCGATCCCGAACCCGAGCGCGGCGGCACCGGCGGCGACGGTGCGGGCGGCATAGCCGTCGAGATACGCCTCCAGGGCCGGGCCCGCGGTATCCCCCTCACCCGGCGCCCCCACCGCGTCCGCCAGATGCACCCCGGCCGTCAGCAGCATCTCGCCGCCCAGGAGATACGGCACCGGATCGGCCATCTCCGACGTATGCACCCAGTGGATCGCGATGCCTTCCCGCGGCCCGGCGATCTGCCGCAGGCCCAGGTCCGTACGGGCCAGGAGCGCGGTCAGCGCAACGGGCGGGGTGGACGGCGGCGGAACTGCTGGGGGCGGCATGTGCGAACCCTCCACTTCGGTCCGGGGGAATGGAGGAAACGTACACTTCAGCGTCGCCATGCCGCCTCCTAGGGTCAACCCCCAAGGCGGGCCGCTCGCTCCACCCGCTCTCCCCCTCTCCCCTCGGCGCAGCTGGAAGGGATGGCCCATGGCTGTCGACTACGCGGTGATCGTGCTTTATCTGGCCGGAATGCTCGCCATGGGCTGGTGGGGGATGCGGCGTGCCACCTCCAAGAGCGACTTCCTGGTCGCCGGACGCCGCCTCGGCCCCGCGATGTACTCGGGCACGATGGCGGCGATCGTGCTGGGCGGCGCTTCCACCATCGGCGGCGTGGGGCTCGGCTATCAGTACGGCCTCTCCGGCGCCTGGATGGTCTTCACCATCGGCCTCGGGCTGCTGGCGCTCAGCATCTTCTTCTCGGCCCGGATCGCGCGGCTGAAGGTCTACACCGTCTCCGAGATGCTCGATCTGCGCTACGGCGGCTCCACCGGCGTCATCTCCGGCATCGTCATGTGGGCGTACACGCTGATGCTGGCCGTCACCTCGACCCTCGCCTACGCGACCATCTTCGATGTCCTCTTCGGCCTCGACCGCACACTGGCGATCATCCTCGGCGGGGCGATCGTCGTGGCGTACTCGGCGCTCGGCGGCATGTGGTCGATCACCCTGACCGACATGGTCCAGTTCGTCGTCAAGACGATCGGCGTGCTGCTGCTTCTGCTCCCCATCGCGGTGATCAAGGCGGGCGGCTTCGCCGCAATGAAGGCGCGGCTGCCGCACGACTACTTCGCGCCGCTGGGCATCGGCGGCCAGACCGTCTTCACCTACGTGCTGATCTATTCCTTCGGCATGCTGATCGGGCAGGACATCTGGCAGCGCGTGTTCACCGCCCGCGGCGACAAGGTGGCGCGCCTGGGCGGCACCGCGGCCGGTACGTACTGTCTGCTCTACGCGCTCGCCGGCGCCGTGATCGGCACCGCGGCCCGGGTCCTCTATCCCCACCTGGGCAGCCCGGACGACGCGTTCGCGACGATCGTCAAGGACGCACTGCCGATGGGCGTACGGGGGCTGGTCCTGGCGGCGGCGCTGTCCGCGGTGATGTCCACGTCCTCGGGTGCGCTGATCGCCTGTGCGACGGTCGCCAACAACGACATCTGGGCGCGGGTCAGGCGACGGGCCGCGGACCGCGGGCCGACCGGGGAGGCCTCCGCGGCAGATGCCGCCGGCGGGCACGATGAGGTGCGGGGCAACCGGGTCTTCATCCTGCTGATGGGGCTGGTGGTGATCGTTGTCGCCATCTCGCTCCATGACGTCGTCGAGGCGCTCACCGTCGCGTACAACATCCTCGTCGGCGGCCTGCTGGTCCCCATCCTCGGCGGCCTGCTGTGGAAGCGCGGCACCGGCACCGGGGCGCTCGCCTCGGTCGCGGTCGGCGGGCTGACCGTCATCGGCCTGATGCTCTGGCTCGGCGTTCTGGCCAACGAGCCGATCTACTACGGGCTGCTGGCCTCGCTGGTGGCGTATGTGGTGGTCAGCCTGGCGACCCCGGCCACCGACCCGGCGGTGCTCGCCGCCTGGCGCGGGCGGCTGGCCGGCGGGCCGGACCACGGCGACGACGCCGGCCGGCAGGCGGCGGCGACCGCCTCCGGAAGCGTCTGATTCCGTCCCCGGGCACCTGATCCTCCCGGCGTCCGCTCCACCTCGGCGTCCGCTCCGCCCCGGCTCCACCCGCCCCCATCCCGCCGTACGGAAGGCAGCACCTCCCCATGAGCACCACCACCCCCACGGCGACGCAGCACCGGCGCAACGGCGGTGACCTGGTCGTCGAGTCGCTGGCCGCACTCGGCGCCCGCACCGTCTTCGGGCTGCCGGGCCAGCACGCGCTCGGGGTCTTCGACGCGCTGCGCCGCTCCCCGCTGCGGTACGTCGGACTACGGGTGGAGAACAACGCGGCCTTCGCCGCCGACACGTACGCCAGGGCCACGCACGGGGTCGCGCCGCTGCTGGTCTCCACCGGCCCCGGTGCGCTGATGACGCTCGCCGCGCTCCAGGAAGCGGCCGCCGCCTCGGCCGCGGTGGTGGCCATCGGCAGCCAGGTTCCGCTGGCCGGGATCGGCGGCGGCCGGCACGGCTATCTGCATGAACTCACCGACCAGAGCGCCTCGTTCAGGGGCGTGGTCAAGTCCGTCCACACGGCCCGTACGGCCTCGCAGATCCCGTCCGCGGTGGCCGCCGCCTGGGAGTCGGCGCTGAGCACCCCGCACGGGCCGGTCTGGCTGGAGATTCCGCAGGATGTGCTGCTGGCGGAGGTCGAGGTGCCGCCGGTGACCGCACTCGAGGTCAGGCCGCGGGAGCTGGTGCCGCGGCCCGAGCTGATCGCGGCGGCGGCGGACCGGCTGACACAGGCCGGGCGGCCGGTGATCCTGGCCGGCGGCGGGGTCGTACGGGCCGGGGCCGAGACGGAGCTGCTGGCGCTCGCCGAACGGCTGCGGGCGCCGGTGGCGACCACCTTCGGCGGCAAGGGCGCCTTCCCCTGGGAGCATCCGCTCTCCCTCCGGTCCTGGCTGGAGGACCGCCACACCACCACCTTCCTGGAGGACGCGGACACCCTCCTGGTCGTCGGCTCGGGGCTCGGCGAACTCTCCTCGAACTACCACACCTTCCGGCCGCGCGGCCGCCTCGTACAGATCGAGGCGGACCTCGGCAAGCTGGAGTCCAACCATGCCGCGCTGGGCATCCACGCGGACGCCCGGCTCGCGCTGGGTGCGCTGGTCAAGGCGGTGGACGAGCGGCCGCCCCGCGCGGTACCCGAAGGCGCCGGCCCCGAAGCGGCCGCCGCCGGCCTCCTGGCCCGCGTCCGCGACCGTATCGAGGGACAGCACCTCGACCTCGAGCAGCAGATCCTCGCCTGCGTACGGGAGGCGCTCCCCGACGACGCCGTCAGCTGCTGGGACATGACGATCCTGGCCTACTGGGCCTGGTCCGCCTTCGACCCGCGGCGGACGAACGCGCTGCACTCCGCCCAGGGCGCCGGCGGCCTGGGGTACGGCTTCCCGGCGGCGCTCGGCGCGGCCGTCGCCGACCCCGCCCGGCCGGTGCTCGCCGTCTCCGGTGACGGCGGCGCGATGTACTCCCTCGCCGAACTGGCCACCGCCCGGCAGTACGACCTGCCGGTCACCTGGCTCATCGTGGACGACGGCGGCTACGGCATCCTGCGCGAGTACATGACCGATGCCTTCGGCGAGGCCACCGCCACGGAACTGGCACGGCCCGATTTCGTCGCGCTCGCCGAGTCCTTCGGGGTGCCGGCGGTCCGTACGGCTCCCGAGCGGCTGCGCGCGGATCTCGCGGCGGCGCTGGCCTCGCCGGGCCCGTCCGTCGTCGTCCTCCCGGCCCGGCTGCGGATGTTCGCACCGACGCATACGACGCCCTGAGATCTGACGTCCTGAGACGCCAAGGGGCGGCACCGTGTCCGGTGCCGCCCCTCGGAACGCCGTGGCTACAGGCTGAGCTCCGGATGCAGATCCTTCATCCGTACGACCTGCCGGCCGCGCGCCGTCAGTGACGTGAGCGCCAGCGCGCCCAGGGTGAAGGCCACCAGGACGGCCGAGCCCTGCCAGACGACGCCGAGGTCGCCGCCGGTGATCAGCCGGCGCAGGCCGTCGACGACGTAACTCATCGGCAGGAACGGGTGGATGGCGGCGAAGAACCCGGGGCTGGTCTGCACCGGGTACGTGCCGCCCGCCGAGGTCAGCTGCAGCATCAGCACGACCAGGGTCAGTACCCGGCCCGCCGGGCCGAACTGGGCGCCGAAGAACTGGATGATGGCCGTGAAGGCGGCCGTCGCCAGCAGCAGGAAGCCGATGGTGGCGGCCGAGCGGGCCATCTCCAGGCCGAGACCCCAGTGGAGTACGGCCATCAGGGCCAGCACCTGGACGACGCCGATGGCGAAGGCCGGAAGCCAGGACCCGAGGGCTATGCGCCAGCCCGGGGCGCCCGCGGCCAGCGCGCGCTTGCCCAGCGGCTGGAGCAGCATGAACGCGACCATCGCGCCGACCCAGAGGGAAAGCGGGATGAAGTACGGCGCCAGGCCGGTGCCGTAATTGGGCGCCTTGTGCATCGACTTGGCGGCCAGCTCGACCGGGTCGGCCATCACCTCGGTGCGGGCGTCGCGGTCCTTCTTGTCGTAGTCCGGGATCTTGGCGACACCGTTGTGCAGCCCGCCGGCCAGCTGGTTGGCGCCGTCCTTGAGCTTGAAGAGGCCGCCGCTGAGCTTGTCGGCACCCTCCTTGGCGTCGCCGAGGCCGTTGTGGACCTTGCCGGCGCCGTCGGCCACCTTGCCCGCGCCGTCGGCCACCTTGCCGGCGCCGTCGGACAGCTTGTCCGCGCCGTCGGCCAGCTTGCCGCTGCCCTGGGCGAGCGCGCCGAGGCCGTCGGCGAACTTGCCCGCGCCCTCGGAGACCTTGTGGGCGCCGGTGTTGAGCTGGTTGATCTGGCCGATCGCGGTGTCCGCGCGGCCGGCGATGCCCGGCGCCTGTTCGGCGACCATCACGGCACCCTGGTGCAGGTCACGCAGCTTGGTGCGCAGCTGCCCGAAGTCCGTGCGGGCGATGATGTCGTTGACCTTCTCCGCCGTGTCGGCGGCGAGGGCGGCACCGGCCGCGATCCCCTTCAGCTCGGGGCAGTCGGGGTCGCTGGAGGTGAGCCCGCAGCGCTCCCGGTACAGCTTCGCCGCGTTGTCGGCGTTCTGGCGGGCCTGGGCGGCGGCTCGTGCGGAGTTGTCCGGCAGCTTGCCGAGATCCTCGTCGAGCGCCTGGCTGAGGTCGGCGACGACCTGCGCCTTCTCGCCGATCTCCTTGCCGTGCTCGCGGAGGTAGGGCAGGTCCTTCCGGGCGATGCCCTGGACCTTGTCGGCGAGCTGCTGCGTGCCGTCCGCGACCTGGCCCGCACCCTGGCTGAGCTGCCGGGCCTTCGCCACGGCCGTCGTCGCGCCCTTGTTCAGGTCGCCCGCGCCCTTGCCCAGGTCACCGGCGCCCTTGCTGACGTCACCGGCGCCCTTGCTGACGTCGCCGGCGCCGTCGCTGACCGCGCCCGACCCCTTGCCCAGCTTGCCGAGGCCGTCGGCCAGTTCACCGGTCTTGTCCTTGGCGGTGCCCAGACCGTCGTCGACCTTCCCGGCCCCGTCGGCCGCCTTCGCCGTCTCGTCGTGCAGATCCGAGAACGACACAAAGATCTTGTCGAGGAAGGCCCGCGACGACTTCGCCGAGGTCTTGGCCCGGATCTCGGAGAACACCGTCTTGGAGATGGAGCCGACGATGTAGTTGTTGGCGTCGTTCGTACGGACCTGCAGCGCGCCGGTCTGCGGGGAGTCGCCCGAGCTGGAGGCGATCCGCTCGCTGAAGTTCTTCGGGACGGTCAGCGAGAGGTAGTACGTACCGTTCTCGACGCCCTTGGCGGCGTCCGCGGCGCTGACCTCCTCCCAGTCGAAGGTGTCGCTGTCCTTGACGTTCCTGGCCAGATCGGCGCCCGCGGTGATCTTCTTGCCGTCGGCACTGGCGCCCTGGTCGTCGTTGACGAGCGCCACCGGGATCTTGTCCAGGCGGCTGTAGGGGTCCCAGAAGGAGCAGAGGTACAGGGCCCCGTAGAGCAGGGGGATCAGCATCAGGGCCACCAGGCCCAGCCGGGGCAGCTTTCCCCTGCCGAAGCGCCTGAGCTCAAGCGCGGCCAGTTTCGGCGAACGCATGCGGTGCTTCCTCCTTGTCCTTTTCCGTCGTGTCCGTTTCCGCGTTCCGGTCCGCGGCGGTGGGGGACCGGCCGGCTCCGGTAGTCCGCCCGGTGTCCGCCGGCGCCGTGCGGACGATCAGCGCGTCCGCCGGTGCGTCGCTGCCCGCGGCGACGACGGTGATGCCCTCCAGCGCGAGGTCCCGCAACAGCTGCCAGGCCTCGGCGCGCTCGGGCGGGGAGAGCTTGAGGTCGACGTCATCGACGGCCAGCAGCCGCGGCCCGTGCATCACCGCGAGCGCGATGGACAGCCGCAGCGCCTCGATCCGTTCCAGATCGCGGACGGCCGTACCCAGGCCCTTGGGCAGGGTGCCGGGGTCGAGCCCGACGGCCGCCAGCGCGGCGTCGATCCGGGCCCGGGTGGCTTCCTTGTACCGGCGGCCCCAGGGCAGCGCGCCCTGGACGCTACGGCCCAACAGGGCCTGTTCCTTGAGGTGTTCACCGACCGTGAGGGCCGGTTCGAGGTCGGCGACGCCCGGTACGTGGGCGATCGCCGTACGGCCGCGCACCGTCCCCATCCGCTTGGGCAGCGGAAGCCCGGCGACCGTCGCCTGCCCTTCGGTGATCCGCATCCGCCCGGTGAGCGCGAGCAGCAGGCACGTACGGCCGGATCCCGAGGGGCCCTGGACGGCGATCAGGGCGCCCGGGTCCGCGCTGATGTCGACACCTCTGAAGGCCCATCCCCGTGGGCCCTCCACTCCGATTCCCCTGGCGTTGACCGCCGCCCCCTGACGGGTGGTGTCCACAACCCCTCCTTTGTTCTGACTGGTCAGTCTAAAAGTGTGCCGTAAGTGTGCCCCTATTGACCAATCGGAGCGTTGTGTTCCGGCTCCTCGGTGCGCATTGGTGCGGCCGATCGCGTGACCCGTGCGGCGGCGGGGTTTTAGGGTGCGGTGAGGTTCGTGAGGTCCACGGCGGCCTGTCATCACCGCGTCACGGCGGCGCCCGAGGGCGCCACCGCGCGGGCATCGGGTCCGGGACTTCGCGACGTCCGAGCGGTGTCCCGGGCGTTCGTGCCGCAGCATGGGGTACGGGCTGCCGCGCACGTACGACGGAGAACCATGGATCACTCCCCACCCCCCGTGCACCGTTCCTCGCAGGCACCGGCGCGGCGACGCTCGCCGCGGACCACGGCCCGGCGGACACGCAAACTCGTCGCCCCGCTGCTCGCCGGAGCGGTGGTTGCGGTGCTGGCGCCCGCGTCGGCCTCCGTCCCGGACCGGGACCTGGGCCGGGTCGCGGCCGCGGCTCCGGAGCCGGTCGCGAGGGCCGACGCGTCCAGGTCACCGTCCGGCGGCTGCGCGGGCGCCGGCTGGACGGCCACCGCCACCCGGATCGATCCCCAGGACACCCACCACGCCTTCGTCGGCAACGGCTACCTCGGGCAGCGGGTACCGCCCAACGGCACCGGATACGCGGCCCCCGGCGGCGCGACCGGCTGGCCGCTCAAGACCCCCGCCTACGACGGGTCCTTCGTCTCCGGGCTGTACGCCAAGGGGCCGAAGAACGTCGCCGGCCGCCAGGCCATCGCCGCGATCCCCACCTGGACCACGCTGAACGTGACCACCGGCGGCGCGCACCCCGACACCTTCTCCGCCGCCACCGCCCCCGGCCGGATCTCCCACTACCGCCAGACCCTCTCCCTGCGCTGCGGCTTCGTGCGGACCTCGCTGACCTGGACGGCCGCCGACGGCCGCACCACCGACCTGGTCTACGACGTCCTGGCCGACCGCGATGACGGGCACACCGGCGCCGTCCGGCTGCGGATGACGCCGCACTGGAGCGGCGCGGCCACCGTCACCGACGTCCTCGACGGCCGCGGCGCCCGCCGGATGGCGCCCGCCCACCAGACGGCCGGACACGGCTCCCGAAACGGCGGCACCATGGATGTCGCCTTCCGTACGGACGGCACGCAGACCGACGGCGCGGTGGCATCCACGCTGCGCCCCGGCCGCCCCCTCCACGCGCGGGCCCAGGCGAGCCCCTCGGCCGGCTCGCTCACCAGCCGGCAGAAGATCACCTTCCCCGTACGCAGCGGCCGCCCGTACGAGCTGACCAAGTACGTCGGCGTGGACACCGCCCTGACCTCCCGCTCCCCGCGCGCCGCCGCGAACGCCGCGTCCCGCCGCGCCGCGAGCCGCGGCTGGGACGACCTGTTCGCGCGGCACGCGGCGGCCTGGCGGCGGCTGTGGCGCTCCGACATCGAGGTGAAGGGACAGCGCGACCTGCAGTCCTGGGTGCGGTCCGCGCAGTACGGACTGCTCTCCAGCACCCGTGCCGGAAGCGGCAACAGCATCGGCCCCACCGGCCTGACCAGCGACAACTACGCCGGCGAGATCTTCTGGGACGCAGAGACCTGGATGTACCCCTCCCTTTTGGCCGGCCACCCCGCGCTCGCGAGGTCGATCGTCGACTACCGCTACCGAACCCGGGCCGCCGCCCGCGCCAACGCCAGGAAACTCGGCTACGACGGCCTCTTCTACCCCTGGACCAGCGGCAGCAAGGGCGACCTGTACACCGAGTGCCACAGCTGGGACCCGCCGCACTGCCGGACCCAGAACCACCTCATGGGCGATATCTCCCTCGCCGCCTGGCAGTACTACCTGGCCACCAAGGACACTGCCTGGCTGAGGTCCCGCGGCTGGCCGGTCCTCAAGGGCATCGCCGAATTCTGGGCCTCGCGAGCCACCCGTAACGCCGACGGCAGCTACTCCGTCAAGAACGTCGCCGGACCCGACGAATACAGCAACGGCGTCGACGACGGCGTCTTCACCAACGCGGGCGCCGCCACCGCACTGCGCCACGCCACCCGTGCCGCCGCCCTCCTCGGCAAACACGCCCCGGCCTCCTGGACGGCCATCGCCGACACCCTGCGGATCCCCTACGACGCGAAGAACAGGGTCTTCCAGCAGTACGCCGGCTACCGGGGCACCACCATCAAACAGGCCGACACCGTCCTGCTGATGTACCCGTTGCAATGGCCCATGTCGCAACGGCAGGCGGCGAGCACCCTGGACTACTACGCCGCGCACACCGACCCGGACGGCCCGGCCATGACGGACTCGGTGCACGCCATCGACGCCGCCGGCATCGGCGAACCCGGCTGCGCGACGTACACCTACCTGCTGCGCGCCATCAAACCCTTCGTCCGCGGACCGTTCGCGCAGTTCTCCGAGGCGCGCGGCGACAAGGCGGGCACCGACGACCCGCACGCCGGCCGTCCCGCGCAGGACTTCCTCACCGGCAAGGGCGGCTTCCTGCAGACCTTCACCTACGGGCTGACGGGCCTGCGGCCGGCGGAGGACCACCTGCGCCTGGACCCGACGCTGCCGCCGCAGCTGTCCGACGGCGTCGCCCTGCGCGGCCTGCGCTGGCAGGGACGGACGTACGAGATCGCGATCGGCGCGCACCACACCACCGTGCGGCTGACCGCCGGAGCGCCGATGCGGATCGCGACGCCGGAGGGCGAGAAGGTGGTGAGCCGGGGCCTGCCCGCGGTGCTCAAGACCCGCCGGCCCGACCTGGCCGCCACCACCAACGCCGCCCGCTGCGCCACCGTCAGGGCGACCTCCGAACAGCCCGGCCTGTACGCAGCCGCAGCCGTGGACGGCAATGCCACCACCGCCTGGACCCCCGGCACCCGCAACGCCACCCTCACCGTCGACCTCGGCCGGATCACCACCGTCGGCCAGATCACCCCGCACTGGACCGCAACCCGCCCGAAGTCCTACGTCGCACAGGTCTCGCAGGACGGCAGACACTGGACGGGAACGGGCTACGCGGGGCGGACCCCGGCCCGCTACGTCCGCATCGTGATGCATGGCGACAAGGCCGGATCCGGCGGCGCGACGTCGCACAAGCTCCCGGGAATCTCGGAGCTGACCGTCCGCAGGACTGCCGTGGGCGACCCGTAGGCCTAAAGGCCCCGGCCCACCAGCAGCTGGGCGTATGAGCGGAAGGTGTAGGCGGCGGTCGCGGATATCTCGTTCACGCCCGCGGGCGTGGGCAGACCGAGCCGCTTGTCCAGCAGCTTGCCCAGCGGGCCGCAGCCGTGGGAGCGCGGTGCGGCGAACGAGGAGTCGTGGATCGCGAACGTCAGGAGCGGCGGTTCCTTGGAGACCCACCGAGTGGCGCCGTCCTGGAGGAACCGGAGCTTCACCGGGTCGGTATCGGCACCTATCGTGCAGCGCTCGCCGAGCAGCGGATGCACCAGGCGGAACTTCAGATCGAGTGCGCCTCTGTGCACACCGTCTCCGTAGAAATCGGAGTGGCCCGCGTACTGCGGCTGTATGCGCAGCCGCCCGCCCACCGGCGTCGGCGCGGCGCGCAGCCCGCCGAAGACCTGGCCCCGGCTGCCGTCCGGCAGCGGGCCTTCGGCGTTCGTGGCGGTCATGGGGGCGAGCGAGGGGACGTCCAGCGCGCCGACCGTGAGGCTGCTCTTCATGACGAAGACCTCGCATCGCCACTTCGCGGCGTCGGCGCCGGGCGGCAGCGCGGGGCACTCCCGGAAGTCGAACGGGCCGGATGGCAAGTCGGATGGTGAGCCGGACGGTGAGTGGGACGGTGAGTGGGATGGGCCGGACGGTGATGCGGAGAGAGGGGAGAGGCGCGGGGCGGGCGGCGCGGCGGCCGCGGCGGGCGTGGTCGTCCCGGCGATCAAGGCCACTGCGGCACCACCACCCGCGAGTGCCACCGTGAGACGACTGCGAATCGTTTGCTTCATGTCACTCAGCGTGACCGACGCGAGGTCCCGAGACCATCGGGGATGACCCGCATCCGACCCTGAGGCACCCCTGACGCCGGACCAGGGACATCCCCCATTCCCGGCCCGGATTGTTGCAGCGGGATGAAATCCGCTGCGGGCGCTGTTGGTGAGGGGTGGTACAGGTCGAGATGCGGGAGGCATCGGGTGGCGGGGACGGATGCGGAACAACGGGGCTGGGCGCGGCGGCTGATGCGCGACTGCTGGCAGTACAAAAAGGATGTGCTGCTGGCGCTCGGCGCCTCGCTCGCCGGGATGGCCGTGATGGCGCTGGTCCCGCTCGTCCCGAAGCTGATCATCGACGATGTGATCGTCAAGCACGACCGGTCGCTGATGCCCTGGGCGACGCTGCTCGTCGTCGCCGCGATCGTGGTCTACGTCCTCACCTATATCCGCCGTTTCTACGGCGGCCGCCTCGCCCTCGACGCCCAGCACGATCTGCGGACGAGAATGTTCGCCGCCATCGCACGGCTCGACGGCCGGCGGCAGGACGAGCTCAGCACCGGCCAGGTCGTCGGCCGTGCCACCAGCGACCTTCAGCTGATTCAGGGCCTGCTGTTCATGGTCCCGATGATGATCGGGAACGTCATGCTCTTCCTGATCTCGCTCGTCGTGATGATGATTCTGTCGCCGCTGCTCACCGTCGTCGCGCTGGCCGTCGCCCCGGCCCTTTGGTACATCGCCCAGCGCAGCCGCGTCCGGCTCTTCCCCGCCACCTGGTACGCCCAGGGCCAGGCGGCCGCGGTGGCCGGTGTCGTGGACGGCGCGGTCACCGGCGTCCGCGTGGTGAAGGGCTTCGGCCAGGAGGAGCAGGAGACCGGCAAGCTGCGCGAGGTCAGCCGCAGGCTGTTCGCCGGCCGGCTGCGGACGGTCCGTCTCAACGCGCGCTACACCCCCGCCCTGCAGGCCGTACCGGCGCTCGGCCAGGTCGCGATGCTGGCCCTCGGCGGCTGGATGGCCACCCAGGGGCAGGTCACCCTCGGCACCTTCGTCGCCTTCTCCACCTATCTCGCACAGCTCGTCGGCCCGGTCCGGATGCTGGCGATGATGCTGACCGTCGGCCAGCAGGCACGCGCGGGTGTGGAGCGGGTCTACGAGCTGATCGACACCGAGCCGTCGATCAAGGAGCGCCCACAGGCGCAGGAGCTGCCCGCCGACGCCCCGGCCACCGTCGAATTCGACGCGGTGACGTTCGGCTACGCACCGCCGCACACGGAGAACGCGCCGCCGCACACGGAGAACGCGCTGCCCGCCGAGAACGCGCCACACGCGGAGAACACGGAGAACGCCGAGAACACGGACAGCGGGAGCGACGCCGGCGACGCCACCCCGGACGGGTCGGCCGCCCCCGCCTTCCGGCCCGTCCTCGACGACTTCTCGCTGCGCATCGAAGCCGGTGAGACGGTCGCCGTCGTCGGGACCTCCGGCAGCGGCAAGTCCACCGTCTCCCTGCTGCTTCCCCGCTTCTACGACGTCTCCGCGGGCCGGGTCCTGGTCGGCGGCCATGACGTACGCGATCTGACCCTGGAATCGCTGCGGGCCGCCATCGGCCTCGTCCCCGAGAGCAGCTTCCTCTTCTCCGACTCCGTACGCGACAACATCGCCTACGGTCACCCGGACGCCACCGACGAACAGGTACGCGCCGCCGCCCGCGCCGCCCAGGCCGACGGATTCATCTCCGCCCTGCCCGACGGCTATGACACCAAGGTCGGCGAGCAGGGCCTGACCCTCTCCGGCGGCCAGCGTCAGCGCGTCGCCCTGGCCCGTGCCATCCTCACCGACCCCCGGCTGCTGGTCCTGGACGACGCGACCTCGGCCGTCGACGCCCGCGTGGAGCACGAGATACACGAGGCGCTGCGCGGTGTCATGGCGGGCCGAACCACCCTGCTCATCGCGCACCGCGCCTCCACCCTGGCGCTCGCCGACCGGGTCGCCGTCCTCGACGACGGGCGGCTGGTCGACATCGGCACCCAGGAAGAGCTGGAGCTCCGCTGTCCGCTCTACCGCAGGCTGCTGACCGACCCGGATGAGCTGGGCGACGTCGCGCACGATCCGGCGGGCGAGCTGGCCGGCGCCTTCAACGGCGAGTACGCGGCCACCGGCCTGCTGAAATTCGAAGCGGACGCGCTGGGAGTGGACGAGCTCGAGGCCGACGAAGTCGCGGCGGACCCCGCCGAGCGCGCCACGCCCGACGGCGAGACCGCCCGCACCAGGGCGGCGGCCGGGACCGTCACCCCCGAGCTGTGGGTCCGCCGGGAACGGGACACCGAGGCGGGTACCGCCGGTCCCGCGCCTGCGGCGGCCGCGGCAGGCGGGCCCGGCATCGGTGCCGCGCTGGCCGGAATGCCCGCGACACCGGAACTGCTCGCGAAGGTCGACGCGCTGCCGCCGGCCACCGACCTGCCGGACATCGACGAGGACCTGGCCGTGCGCCCCGAGCGCTCCTACGGTCTGCGCAGGCTGCTGCACGGCTTCGGCGGGCCGCTGCTCATCGCCCTGGCACTGGTCGCGGTCGACGCCCTCGCCGGACTGCTCGTCCCGATCCTGATCCGCCAGGGCATCGACGAGGGCGTCCGCCGCGGCGCGCTGGCCGGCGTCTGGACGGCCGCGGCCATCGCCCTGGTCGTCGTGCTCGCCCAGTGGGCCGCCCAGATCGGCTCCAACCGGATGACCGGACGCACCGGCGAGCGGGTCCTCTACTCCCTCCGCCTCAAGATCTTCGCCCAGCTCCAGCGCCTCGGCCTCGACTACTACGAGCGCGAGCTGACCGGCAAGATCATGACCCGGATGACCACGGACGTGGACGCCCTGTCCACCTTCCTCCAGACCGGCCTGGTCACCGCCGTCGTCTCGCTGCTCACCTTCTTCGGCATACTCGTCGCCCTGCTCGCCATCGACATCCAGCTGGCCCTGGTCGTCTTCGCGACCCTCCCGCCGCTGATCATCGGCACGTACTTCTTCCGCAAGCAGAGCGTGAAGGCCTACGAACTCGCCCGCGAGCGGATCAGCGTCGTCAACGGCGACCTCCAGGAGAGCGTCGCCGGACTGCGCATCGTCCAGGCCTTCCGGCGCGAGGGGCGCGGCGCCGAGCGGTTCGCCGCCCGCAGCGCCGACTACCGCAAGGCCCGGGTCCGCGGCCAGTTCCTGATATCCGTCTACTTCCCGTTCGTCCAGCTGCTGTCGTCCGTGGCCGCGGCCCTGGTGCTGATCGTGGGCGCCGACCGGGTCGGCTCCCACACGCTCACCGCCGGTGCGCTGGTCGCCTACCTGCTCTACATAGACCTGTTCTTCGCCCCCGTACAGCAGCTCTCCCAGGTCTTCGACGGCTACCAGCAGGCCTCCGTCTCGCTCGGCCGCATACAGGAGCTGCTGCGCGAGCCGACCACCACCCCGGCCGCCGAGCGGCCGCGCGAGGTGCCCGCGCTCCGCGGCGACATCGCCTTCGACGGCGTGCACTTCCGCTACGGCACCCACGATGACCAGGCCGAGCCGGCGCTGGCAGGCATAGACCTGACCATTCCCGCAGGCCAGACCGTGGCCTTCGTCGGCGAGACGGGCGCGGGCAAGTCCACCCTCGTCAAACTGGTCGCACGGTTCTACGACCCCTCCTCGGGCGCCGTCCGCGTGGACGGCACCGACCTGCGCGAACTGGACCTGACCGGCTACCGCCGCCGGCTCGGCGTCGTCCCCCAGGAGCCGTACCTCTTCCCCGGTACGGTCCGCGACGCCATCGCCTACGGCCGCCCGGCCGCCACCGACGCCGAGGTGGAGGCCGCCGCCCGTGCCGTCGGCGCGCACGCCATGATCGCCACGCTCGACGGCGGCTACCTCCACGAGGTCGCCGAACGCGGCCGTAACCTCTCCGCCGGCCAGCGCCAGCTGCTCGCCCTGGCCCGCGCCGAACTCGTCGACCCCGACGTGCTGTTGCTGGACGAGGCCACCGCCGCCCTCGACCTCGCCACCGAGGCCGTCGTCAATCAGGCCACCGACCGCCTCGTCGGCCGCCGTACAACACTGGTCGTCGCCCACCGGCTGACCACCGCGGCTCGCGCCGACCGCGTCGTGGTGATGGACCAGGGCCGGGTCGCCGAGGACGGCACGCACGCCCAGCTCCTGGCCCGCGACGGCCGGTATGCCGAGCTGTGGCGCTCCTTCACCGGCGAGGAGGAATCGGTAGCGGTCTGAGCCTCCCCCCTTTGTCCGCTCACCCATGAGCGGACAAAGGGGGCTGGTGGTGGCCCCGTTGCGCCGATAAGTTCAGCCCGACCTTTGCTATCCCAAGGGGAGGGTGCATGCGCAAGGCCTTCAGATGGCTGCTGTCGCTCGTCGTGCTCATAGGCACGGCAGGAGTCGGCGGCGTGACGGCAGGAGCGGCCACCGCCGCCGAGCCGAAGAGCACAACCGTCAACGAGGACAAGGACATCAAGGACCGGATTCTCGCGATTCCGGGGATGAGCCTTATCGAGGAGAAGCCGGTAGACGGCTATCGCTATTTCGTCCTCAATTACACCCAGCCGATCGACCACCGGCACCCCGCCAAGGGGACCTTCCAGCAGCGGCTGACCCTGCTGCACAAATCGGTGGACCGCCCGACGGTCTTCTTCACCTCGGGTTACAACGTCAACACCGCACCGACCCGCAGTGAACCCACTAAAATCATCGACGGCAATCAAGTATCCCTGGAATACCGGTACTTCACGCCGTCGCGGCCCCAGCCCACGGACTGGAAGAAGCTGGACATCCGGCAGGCGGCCACCGACCAGCACCGCATTTTCACCGCACTGCACCGCATCTACCGTAAGAACTGGATCGCCACCGGCGGCAGCAAGGGCGGCATGACCGCCACGTACTACCGCCGCTTTTTCCCGCACGACATGAACGGCACCGTTGCCTATGTCGCGCCCAATGACGTCAAGAACGACGAAGACTCCGCGTACGACCGGTTCTTCACGACCGTCGGCACCGCACAGTGCCGCGCCGACCTCGCCGCCATCGAGCGGGAGGCGCTGGTCCGTCGCGAGGAAATGGTCAAGCGATTCCAGGTCTGGGCGGAGAAGGAGAAGCAGACCTTCAAGACCGTGGGCAGCGCCGACCGGGCCTATGAAGTCATGGTCACGGACCTGGTGTTCGGGTTCTGGCAGTACCAGCCGGCCGAGACCGCCTGCGCCAAGGTGCCCAAGCCCACCGTCTCCACGGACGGGCTGTGGAAGTGGATGGACGAGGTCGGCGGCTTCGCGAGCTACACCGACCAGGGCATGGAGTCGTACACGCCGTACTACTACCAGGCGGGCACCCAGCTCGGGGAGCCCGGCTACGGCTATCCGCAGCTGGAGGGCCTGCTGAAGTACCCGGGCATCAACAATTCCCGGTCGTTCGTGCCGAAGGACATCCCGATGCGTTTCGACAAGCGCGCGATGCCCGACGTCGACCGCTGGGTGCGCCATCACGCGAACCGGATGATGTTCGTCAACGGCCAGTACGACCCATGGAGTTCGGAACACTTCGAGCTCGGCAAGGGCGCCCGGAATTCGTATGTGTTCACCGTGCCCGGCGGCAATCACGGCTCGAATATCGCCAAGCTGAAGGACGCCGACCGGACCAAGGCCACCGCCGAACTGCTCGACTGGGCGGGCGTCCGGGTCCCGGGCGGCAAGCCCACCGCACAGGCCCCGTACGACAAGAAGCTGGACCGGCAGGAAATCCGCCGGATGCCGATGCTGCAGCCGTAAGGCCGTAAGGCCGTAAGGCCGTAAGGCCGTAAGAAGGAAAATCAGCAGGGCAGTCAGCAGGGCATGAAGTGCGAAATGGCGCGCTCCCCGCACGGGAGCGCGCCATTTCCCTGTGTCCGCCCGTCAGTACGTCAGCCCGTGCCCTATCGGGTACAGCGCCGTGTTCGGGGCGTCCGCCCGCATCACCGGAACCGGAAGCCTGCCCGTCGGCTTCCGCCGGCCCGCGATGACCCGCACCGCGGCCCGCAGCTCCACATCCGTCCAGGAATAGCTCGCCAGGCCCGCCTTGATCCCGTCCAGCTGCGCGATGTCGTACGGATTGCGGACGGCCAGCTGCACCACCGGCTTCCCGGTGGCCAGCAGCGCGGCGACCAGCTGCCGCTGCGCCGAGTCCGCGGTGACGTTGTAGGTGGCCACGACGGCCGCGTCCCGTTCACGCAGGGCCGCCACTGCCTGGTCGATCAGCGTCTGCGTCGGCGTCAGGCCCGTGGAGAGCATCGAAGCCGTGAAGCCCAGCTCGCCGAGGGCGGTCGCCAGGACCGTCGTCGGCGGGCCTCCGGTGCCCGACGGTGCGGCCGCGTCCACCCCCACCACCAGCACGTTGCGCTCCCGGCGCCGGGACAGCGGCAGCACCCCGCCCTCATTGCGCAGCAGGGTCGTGGTCCGGTCGGCGATACGGTCCGCGGTGTCCAGATGAGGACGGACGCCGACCACCCGGTCCACCGCCTGGTGCGTGGTGTACGGGTCGGCGAACAGCCCGCGCCGCTCCTTCAGCAGCAGGATGCGCAGCAGCTTGGCGTCGATATCGGGCTCGGCCAGCTCGCCCTCCTGCAGCGCCTTGACGACGGCGGCGTGCGCGACGGCGAGGTCCGGCGGGTTGAGGAGCTGGTCGACACCGGCCTTGAGGGCAAGCACCGGCGCACGGGCGTCGCCGTACTTCACCCGTACGCCCTCCATGCCGAGCGAATCCGTCACCACCACACCGTTGTAGCCCAGACGTTCGCGCAGGATGCCGGTGAGGATCGGGCGCGAGAGCGTGGCCGGGTCCTCACTCGGGTCGAAGGCGGGGACGACGATATGCGCCGTCATGATCGAATCGATGCCCGCGGCGATGGCGGCCTTGAACGGCGGCGCGTCCAGCCGCTCCCACTCCTCGGCGGTGTGATGGATGTACGGCAGCCCGATATGGCTGTCGGTGTCGGTGTCGCCGTGGCCGGGGAAGTGCTTGGCGCAGGCCGCGACGCCGGCGCCCTGATAGCCCGCCACCTCCGCGGCGACCAGCCGTGCCACGGCCTGCGGGTCGGCGCCGAAGGACCGTACGCCGATGACGGGGTTGGCGGCGTTGACATTGACGTCCGCGTCGGGCGCGTAGTCCTGCCGGATACCCATCGCATACAGCTCCTCGCCCGCGATCCGGGCCGCCGTACGGGCGTCGTCGCGCGAGCCCGCCGCGCCGAGCGCCATCGCGCCGGGGAAGAGCGTGGCGGGCGCGCCGATCCGCGCCACTATGCCGTGTTCCTGGTCCGTGGCGATCAGCAGCGGTACGGGGACGCGCTGGGCGGCGCCGGCCTTCTGGATGCCGTTGGAGAGGTCGGCGATCTGGTGCGGCTCGCGGGTGTTGTGCGCCCAGCCGAAGTAGATGATGCCGCCGACGTGGTACTTGGCGATCAGCTCAGCGCCGTTGGCGACGCCGATCTCCTGCTGGTTGGCGGCGGCATCGGCCGGGTCGGGGTCGGTCGCGGAGTGCCCGTAGAAGCGCATCACGAAGAGCTGGCCGACCTTCTCCTCCGGCGTCATACGGGAGATGAGCCGGCGTAGCCGGGCCTGCGCGTCCGGGGTGGGCGCTCCGGAGGCGGGGGAGGACGGCCGGCGCCCGATGGCGGCGCCGGACGCCTGCGCGGGCGCGGCGGCGGTGGCACAGGCGGCGGCCGTGGCGGCCGCGGCGGTGGTCAGGACGGTACGTCTGGAGTGCATGTGCGCTCCTTCCGGAGGGCTTCCTCGGCGAAGTGAAGGAAACTTCCAAGGAGACACGGATAGCCGGAAAACTATTGCCGGTCAATGACTCGGAACGTGGTGGCGCCCAGGGTTTGCGGGGCGGAGGCAGATGTGTGAGGGGTGCGGACGGGGGACGCCCGGACGGGTGAGGGCCGGCCGGGCGCGGGGCGCCGGGTCAGGGAGCCGGGTCGGCGCCGAGGAGGCGCTGAAGGTGGGCGCGGCCCGGGGCGAGGAGGGCGGGGAGCCCGGCCGCCCCGGGGTACCAGCGCTTCTCGTACTCCCAGCAGAGCCAGCCGCCGGCGCCGCCACCGGTGCCGCTCGTGAGCGTGGCCAGGGCCTCCGCGAGCGGCAGGCGCCCGGCACCGAGCGGAAGGGGCGTGGTGTCCTGGGCCGAGGCGACGTCCTTGACCTGGACATAGCCCAGATGCGGCGCGAGCGCGGCATGGGTGTCGGCGGGCCGCTCGCCGCCGAGCCAGCTGTGCAGCACATCCCACAGCGCCCCGGCCCCCGGGTGCCCGACACGCTCCAGAACCCGGGCGGCTGCCGCGCCCGTACGGTGCGAGTCATGGGTCTCCAGCAGGATGCGGACGCCCCGGCCGGCGGCGAGCGGCGCCACCGCCGCCAGCCGGCGCGCGGCATCCGCGTCCGCGACGGCCGCCGGGCGGTCGCCGCCACCGGGAAAGACCCGGACGTACGGCGCCCCCAGATCGGCGGCGAGCAGGACCAGTTCGGTCAGCTCCTGCGCCAGCTCCTCCTCGCCCGCCGCATCACGGGCGGCGGCGACCTTCGGATAGCCCGCGACGGCCAGGATCGCCACCCCGGCGTCCGCGAACTGCCGCCGCACCGCGGCCCGTTCCCGCATCCCCAGCAGCGGGTGCACCGGTTCCTCGGGGTGGGCGCGCAGCTCCACGCCCTGATACCCGGTGGCCGACGCCAGCCGCAGCACCTCGGCCACCGGCATCCCGGGCACCCCGAGCGTCGAGAACGCGAACCGCACCGCACCGCCCGCATCGCTCACCATGCCGCCCCTCGCACCGCCGCCCGCCGCGTCCCCGGCGTCACAGCACCAGACGCCAGTCCTGGCCTATCAGGTCCTGCCCGAAACTGTGGTGTTCCGACTCGCCGACCAGCTCGAATCCGACCCGCTGATAGATGCTCCGGGCCGCACTGAGCACGGAGTTGGTCCACAGCACCATCTCGCCGTACCCGGCCTCGCGGGCGAACCCCACACAGGCGTCGACGAGCCGGCGGCCCACGCCGTGCCCCCGTGCGCCGGGCTCGACCAGCAGCAGCCGCAGCCGGGCCACCCCGGGGCGCCCGTCCCGCACACACATCACGGCGCCCACTCTGCGCCGCTCTTCGTCCGGGGGAACCTCCGCGCCGCCCAGCTCCGCTATCCAGCTGCGGTCCCACCGCGGGTCGAAGCCCTCGGCGTACTCCGCGACGATCCGGGCCACCAGCGCCTCATAGCTCAGATCGAAGCCGTACTCGGCGGCATAGAGGGCGGCGTTGCGCTCCACCATCCAGCCGAGGTCGCCGGGCCGGCTGGTACGCAGCGTGACCTCGGGGGCCGGGCCGGCGGGGGCCGTGGGCGCCGCGGGGTCGTCGAGCAGCGTGCGGATCGTCCGCATCGAGGCGGCCAGGCGCGCCCGGTCCCCCTCGGGGAGCCGCCGCAGCAGCGACCCGGCGGCGTCCTGTGAGCGCTCCTCCAGCAGCCCGGCCGCCTCCTGGCCGCCCTCGGTCAGCGTGATGCGCTGGCGGCGCGGGTCCCGCTCCGACCTGCTCCGCGTGATCAGCTCGCGGTCCTCGAACTTGCCGAGCAGCCGGCTGAGATAGCCCGCATCGAGCGAGAGCGACGAGCGGAGGTCCGCGGCGTCCACCCGCTCGTGGTGGGCGAGCTCGTACAGCACCCGGGCCTCGGTGAGGGTGTACGGGGTGTACAGCGCCCGGCCGTAGTCCAGCGCGCCGATGAGGTTGGTGTAGAAGCGGTTGAATCTGCGCAGCTCACGGACGGCCGGATCGCCCGTCGCCGGCGTTGCCTGCCCGGTCGTCATCGAGTCGGCCGTTCCGGTGCCGGTCGTCGTATCGGTCGCAGTCGTGCCGGCCGCGTTCGTCTCGGCCGTATTCGTCTCGGCCGTGGTCCTGGTCTTGGTCGTCATTGCCAACCCCACCTACCCTTGACTGAGTCAAGGATACGCGACGGAGGTGGATTCGCGCACCATCAATTCGGCACGCAGCGTCGCCAGCCCGCCCGGCGGCCGCGCCTCGCGCCCCATCGCCAGCCGGCCCGCCCGCGCCCCGGCCTCCTGCAGCGGCAGCCGGACGGTCGTGAGCGCGGGCGCCGCGTCCGCGCTGAAGGGGAGATCATCGAAACCGGCGACGGACACGTCCTCCGGGATCCGCCGCCCCCGTTCGCGCAGCGCCGCGCAGACGCCCAGCGCGGCGGTGTCGTTCGCCGCCACGATGGCGGTCAAGCCGGCATCCCGGCGCAGGAGTTCCAGTGCCGCGTCGTAGCCGGAGGCGCGGTCGTAGGCCCCGTGGACGGTGCGCGGCGGCGCGTCCTCGATGCCGTGCGCGGCGAGCGCGGCGCGATGGCCCGCCAGGCGTTCGGCGGTGGTGGTACGGCCGGCCGGACCCGCCACGCAGCCGATACGGCGGTGCCCGAGCCCGATCAGATGCACCGTCAGCTGCCGTGCCCCGCCTCGGTTGTCGAAGGCCAGGGTGGCGAGCGAGGCGGTGTCCGGGACGTCGTGGGCCATCTCCGCCGGGCGGCCGCAGAGCACGATCCGGGTGCCCGCCCCGGCCAGCCGCGTCAGCTTGGCGGCCAGCGCCCGCCTGTGCCCGGCGTCCTGGGAGACGCTGCCGGTCAGGACGACGGCGGCCGCCCGCTGCCGCTGCAGCAGGGTGAGATAGGTCAGTTCGCGCTCGGGGGAGCCGCCCGTGCTGCACACCACGGCCAGCTTCTCGCCACCGGGCCCGGCCGCGCCGCTCAGCTCCGTCTGGACGGCGCCCGCGATGATCCCGAAGAACGGGTCGGCGATGTCGTTCACCACGATGCCCACCAGGTCGGAGCTGGCCGCGGCCAGCGCGCTCGCCGGGCCGTTGGCCACGTACTCCAGCTCCTCGACGGCGCGCAGCACCCGGCCGCGGGTGCTCTCGGCCACCGGGTAATTGCCGCTGAGCACGCGCGAGACGGTCGCCGCCGACACGCGGGCGCGCGCCGCCACATCCGCCAGCGTCACCGCCATCGCCCACTCCTCATTTCCCACCCCTTCGGTCCCGCCCCCTTGTTGGCGTCCTGCCGCGCAGGCTAGCGTCCCTCGCGATAGAAAGCGCTTGCTACGTCATCACGCCTTCACACGATCACGCCATCACGCATCCCACTCCGCCATCCCATCCCGCACCGCGCGAGAGAGGCCGGACCGTGACACGCACGACCGTACGCATCGCCATGAACGGCGTGACCGGACGCATGGGCTACCGCCAGCATCTGGTCCGCTCCCTCCTCGCCCTGCGCGACCAGGGCGGCCTCGCCCTCGCGGACGGGACGGTGATCTGGCCCGAACCGGTGCTCGTCGGCCGCTCCGAGCGCAAGCTGCGGGCCCTGGCCGAACGGCACGGCCTGCAGGAATTCAGCTGCGACCTCGACGCCGTACTCGCCGACGACAGCATCGACATCTACTTCGACGCCCAGGTCACCGCCGCCCGCGAGGAGGCCGTGAAGAAAGCGATTGCTGCCGGAAAGCATCTGTACGTCGAGAAGCCCACCGCCACCGGCCTGTCCGGCGCCCTGGAGCTGGCCCGAGCGGCCCGGGACGCCGGCGTCAAACACGGCGTCGTCCAAGACAAGCTCTTCCTGCCCGGACTGCGCAAGCTGCGCCGCCTGGTGGAGGGCGGCTTCTTCGGCCGCATCCTGTCCGTACGGGGCGAGTTCGGCTACTGGGTCTTCGAGGGCGACTGGCAGCAGGCGCAGCGTCCCTCGTGGAACTACCGCACCGAGGACGGCGGCGGCATCGCGGCCGATATGTTCCCGCACTGGGAGTACGTCCTGCACGAGCTGTTCGGGCCGGTCAGGACCGTGCAGGCGCACATCACCACGCACCTCCCGCGCCGCTGGGACGAGTCGGGCGCCCCCTACGACGCCACCGCCGACGACGCCGCGTACGGCATCTTCGAGCTGGCCAACGGGATCGTCGCCCAGATCAACTCCTCCTGGGCGGTGCGGGTGCACCGCGACGAACTGGTGGAGTTCCAGGTGGACGGCACCGAGGGCTCGGCCGTCGCCGGGCTCCGCGGCTGCCGCATCCAGCACCGCGCCGCAACCCCCAAACCGGTCTGGAATCCGGACATCCCGACGGCCGAACGGTTCCGCGAACAGTGGCAAGAGGTGCCCGACAACGCCGAGTTCGACAACGCCTTCAAGGCCCAGTGGGAGCTGTTCCTGCGGCATGTCGTACGCGACGAGCCCTGGCACTGGGACCTGGCGGCGGGCGCCCGGGGCGTCCAGCTCGCCGAACTCGGCCTGAAGTCGTCGGCCGAGGGACGCCGCCTGAACGTTCCGGAGTTGCCCCGGTGACCGCCGCCCGGCCCCGCTCCCGCACCGTCTTCGCCGCCGCCCACGTCGTCCCCGACCCCCACGCCGACACCACCCCCGACGGCCCCGCCGCCCTCGACTGGGACGCCACCCTCGCCTTCCGCCGCCACCTGTGGTCGCAGGGTCTGGGTGTGGCCGAGGCGATGGACACCGCGCAGCGCGGAATGGGCCTGGACTGGCCGGCCGCCGCCGAGCTGATCCGCCGCTCGGCCGCCGAGGCGCGCGCCGTCGGCGGCCTGCTGGCCTGCGGCGCCGGCACCGACCAACTCCCGCCCCGCGGCGCCTCTTTGGCGGAGGTGCGGGTCGCGTACGAGGAACAGCTCGGGCTCGTCGAGGACGCCGGCGGCCGACCGGTCCTGATGGCGTCCCGGCAGCTCGCCGCGGCCGCCACCGGGCCCGACGACTACCTGGAGCTCTACGGACACCTGCTGCGCCAGGCCACCGGCCCGGTCATCCTCCACTGGCTCGGCCCGATGTTCGACCCGGCACTGGCGGGCTACTGGGGCAGCACGGACCTCGACGCCGCCACGGACACCTTCCTCTCGGTCGTCGCCGGGCATCCCCACAAGGTGGACGGCGTCAAGGTCTCCCTCCTGGACGCCGACCGGGAGGTACGGCTGCGCCGCGGCCTGCCGGAACCCGTGCGCTGCTACACCGGCGACGACTTCCACTACCCGGAGCTGATCGCGGGCGACGACCACGGCTTCAGCGACGCCCTGCTGGGCATCTTCGACCCGCTGGCCCCACTGGCCGCCGAGGCCGTACGCCTCCTGGACAGCGGGGACCGGGCGGGCTTCCGGGCCGTCCTGGACCCGACCGTCGCCCTCTCCCGGCACCTCTTCCAGGCGCCCACCCGCTACTACAAGACCGGCGTGGTCCTGCTCGCCTGGCTCGCCGGGCACCAGACGCACTTCAGCATGGTCGGCGGCCTCCAGTCGGCCCGTTCGCTGCCGCACCTGCGCCGTGCGTACCAACTGGCCGACGGACTGGGCCTGTTCCCCGACCGGGAACGCGCCGCGGCCCGGATGGGCAAACTGCTCGCGGTGTACGGGATGGAGGACGCGTGAGGGACAACGGCCTGCTCTCCCGGCTGAGCCTCAATCAGGAGACCGTCAGACAGTGGTCCCTCCCGGAACTCACGGACGGGTGTGCGCGGGCGGGCGTGCGGGGCGTGGGCCTGTGGCGCGCGCCGGTACAGCAATACGGGGTGGCCGCGGCCGCCCGGCTCGTCCGTGATGCCGGCCTCGAGGTCACCAGCCTGTGCCGGGGTGGGTTCTTCACCGCCGAGGATCCCCGGGAGCGCGCGGCCGCCCTGGAGGACAACCGGGCCGCCATCGAGGAAGCCGCGGCCCTGGGCACCGCCACCCTGGTCCTGGTCTCCGGCGGACTGCCGCCCGGCAGCCGCGACCTGTCCGGCGCCCGGGAGCGGATCGCGGACGCGCTCGCGGAGTTGGCGCCGTACGCCGCCGAGCGGGGCGTACGGCTGGCCCTCGAACCGCTGCACCCGATGTACGCCGCGGACCGCTGCGTGGTCTCCACGCTCGCCCAGGCTCTCGACCTCGCCGAACGCTTCCCCGCCGGCCAGGTGGGGGTGGTGGTGGACACCTACCACCTCTGGTGGGACGACACGGTCGGCGCGGGAATCGCCCGCGCGGGCGGCGCCGGCGGGGGCGGATCACGGATCGCCGCCTTCCAGCTGGCCGACTGGGTCACCCCGTTGCCCGAGGGCGTCCTCCTGGGGCGCGGGCAGCTCGGTGACGGATCGGTGGATCTGCGGTGGTTCCGCGAGCGGGTGGACGCGGCCGGCTACCAGGGGCCCATCGAGGTGGAGATCTTCAGCCCGGCGCTGTGGCAACGGGACGGGGCGGCGGTGCTGGCCGAGATCGTGGACCGTTTCTCGGCGCACGTCGGGTGAGCGCCGGCGTGCGCCGGGGCGGCACGTGCAGTAGCCGAGAAATAACCCAGCGGAAGCGCAACCGTTGACGGCTTACGGAGGTCATAGCAGGCGTCGGTCTCCACGGGGGAGGAATCCGGGGGGAATCCGGAGGCCGGCGAGAAGGGGGGGGGAATCGAGGGGTCCGTCCATCAGGCGGGCCCCTCGATCGCATCGCAGGACCCGCCTTCACCGACGCGCTGTCAGACCCCGGCGGTACGGTCGGGGCATGGTCAACGGGTCGGTGGTGGAAGGGGTCCTCGAGCGGATCACCTACGCCAATGAGGAGAACGGCTACACGGTCGCGCGGGTCGACACCGGCCGTGGCGGGGGCGATCTCCTCACCGTTGTCGGGGCGTTGCTCGGCGCGCAGCCGGGGGAGTCGCTGCGCATGGAGGGGCGGTGGGGCTCCCATCCGCAGTTCGGCAAGCAGTTCCATGTCGACAACTACCAAACCGTCCTTCCGGCCACAATCCAGGGCATCCGCCGCTATCTGGGCTCCGGGCTCATCAAGGGCATCGGCCCGCGGATCGCCGACCGCATCGTCGAGCACTTCGGCACCGACACCCTGGACGTCATCGAGGAGCGGCCCCAGCGCCTGATCGAGGTGCCGGGCCTCGGCCCCAAGCGGACGAAGATGATCGGCGCGGCATGGGAGGAACAGAAGGCCATCAAGGAGGTGATGGTCTTCCTCCAGGGCGTCGGCGTCTCGACGTCCATCGCGGTGCGGATCTACAAGAAGTACGGCGACGCCTCCATCTCCGTCGTCCGCAACCAGCCCTACCGCCTGGCCGCGGATGTGTGGGGCATCGGCTTCCTGACGGCCGACCGGATCGCGCAGGCCGTGGGCATTGCGCAGGACAGCCCGGACCGGGTCAAGGCGGGCCTGCAGTACGCCCTGTCGCAGTCGACGGACCAGGGCCACTGCTTCCTGCCCGAGGAACAGCTCATCGCGGACGCGGTCAAGCTGCTCCAGGTGGACACCGGCCTGGTCATCGACTGCCTGGGGGAGCTGGCCCAGGACCCGGAGGGCGTGGTCCGCGAACAGGTGCCGGGCAAGGACGGCGAGCCGGTCACGGCCGTCTATCTGGTGCCGTTCCACCGCGCCGAGATCTCGCTCGCCGGCCGGCTGACCCGGCTGCTGCGCACTGACGAGGACCGGATGCCCGCGTTCGGGGACGTGGTCTGGGACAAGGCGCTGGCGTGGCTCGCGCGGCGGACGGGCGCCGAGCTGGCGCCGGAGCAGCAGGCGGCGGTGCGCCTCGCGCTGACGCAGAAGGTGGCGGTGCTGACCGGCGGGCCCGGTTGCGGCAAGTCCTTCACGGTGCGCTCGGTGGTGGAGCTGGCCCGCGCCAAGAAGGCCAAGGTGGTGCTGGCGGCGCCCACCGGCCGGGCGGCCAAGCGGCTCTCGGAGCTCACCGGGGCCGAGGCGTCCACCGTCCACCGCCTCCTGGAGCTCAAGCCCGGCGGGGACGCCGCCTATGACGCGGACCGGCCGCTGGACGCCGATCTGGTGGTCGTCGACGAGGCGTCGATGCTGGATCTGCTGCTGGCCAACAAGCTCATCAAGGCGGTACCGCCGGGCGCCCACTTGCTGCTGGTCGGGGATGTCGACCAGCTGCCGTCGGTGGGCGCGGGGGAGGTGCTGCGGGATCTGCTCGCCGAGTCGGGCCCCGTGCCGTCCGTACGGCTGACCAGGATCTTCCGCCAGGCCCAGGAGTCCGGGGTGGTGACCAACGCGCATCGCATCAACTCCGGCGTGCCGCCGCTGACGACCGGCCTGAAGGACTTCTTCCTGTTCGCCGAGGAGGACACCGAGGAGGCCGGGCGGCTCACCGTCGATGTCGCCGCCCGCCGGATCCCGGCGAAGTTCGGCCTCGACCCTCGGCGGGATGTCCAGGTGCTGGCCCCGATGCACCGCGGCCCGGCCGGCGCGGGCGCGCTGAACGGCCTGCTCCAGCAGGCCGTCACCCCGGCCCGCCCCGATCTGCCCGAGCGCCGGTTCGGCGGCCGGGTCTTCCGGGTGGGCGACAAGGTCACCCAGATCAGAAACAACTATGACAAGGGCCGCAACGGCGTCTTCAACGGCACGGTGGGCGTGGTCACGGATCTCAGCACCGACGACCAGCGGCTGACCGTGCGCACCGACGAGGACGAGGAGGTCCCCTATGACTTCGATGAACTGGACGAATTGGCACACGCCTATGCCGTGACGATCCACCGCTCGCAGGGTAGTGAGTATCCAGCGGTGGTGATTCCGGTCACGACCGGAGCCTGGATGATGCTGCAGCGCAATCTGCTGTATACCGCCGTGACCCGGGCAAAACGCTTGGTGGTGCTGGTCGGCTCCCGGAAGGCCCTGGGGCAGGCCGTGCGCACCGTATCCGCCGGTCGGCGGTGTACGGCGCTCGATCACCGGCTCGCTCGTGCGATGTGATGTCACTCCTCTTTCCCAATCGGGGCGAAGGGGAGCAGGATGGACGTCAACGCGGCACTGAGTGCCGCGATAGGGCCCTATGGCCGACCCCGAGTGCACATCCAAGGTCCAAATGGGGGAAGGTATAGGCAGTCAGGGCACCTCGAAGAAGAGGCACAACGTCGGTGAGGGATGACGTGAGCGACAACTCTGTAGTACTGCGTTACGGGGACGGCGAATACAGCTACCCGGTCGTCGACAGCAGTGTCGGCGACAAGGGCTTCGACATCTCGAAGCTGCGCGCCCAGACCGGTCTGGTGACCCTGGATTCCGGTTATGGCAACACCGCGGCATACAAATCCGCGATCACCTATCTCGATGGTGAACAGGGAATTCTTCGTTACCGCGGGTATCCGATCGAGCAGCTCGCAGAGCGCAGCACGTTCGTCGAGACCGCGTATCTCCTGATCAACGGTGAGCTGCCCACCGTTGATGAGCTGGCGACGTTCAAGCAGGACATCACTTACCACACCCTGCTCCACGAGGACGTCAAGCGTTTCTACGACGGCTTCCCCCGGGACGCCCACCCGATGGCCATGCTGTCGTCGGTGGTCAGCGCGCTGTCGACCTTCTACCAGGACAGCCACAACCCGTTCGACGAGCGGCAGCGCCACATCTCCACGATCCGGCTGCTGGCCAAGCTCCCGACGATTGCGGCCTACGCCTACAAGAAGTCGGTCGGCCACCCGGTCGTCTACCCGAGCAATGACCTCGGGTACGTCGAGAACTTCCTGCGGATGACCTTCTCGGTGCCCGCCGCCGCGTACGACCTCGACCCGGTCGTGGTCGGCGCCCTGGACAAGCTGCTGATCCTGCACGCGGACCACGAGCAGAACTGCTCGACCTCCACGGTCCGTCTGGTCGGTTCCTCGCAGGCGAACCTCTTCGCCTCGATCTCGGCCGGTATCAACGCCCTGTGGGGCCCCCTGCACGGCGGCGCCAACCAGTCCGTGCTGGAGATGCTCGAGGGCATCCAGCGTGACGGCGGCGACGTCGACTCCTTCATCCGCAAGGTGAAGAACAAGGAAGACGGCGTGAAGCTCATGGGCTTCGGGCACCGCGTCTACAAGAACTTCGACCCCCGGGCGAAGATCATCAAGGCGGCGGCGCACGACGTCCTCTCGGCGCTGGGCAAGTCCGACGAGCTGCTGGACATCGCCCTCAAGCTGGAGGAGCACGCGCTCTCCGACGACTACTTCGTCGAGCGCAAGCTCTACCCGAACGTCGACTTCTACACCGGCCTGATCTACCGGGCCATGGGCTTCCCGACCGAGATGTTCACGGTGCTCTTCGCGCTCGGCCGGCTGCCCGGCTGGATCGCCCAGTGGCACGAGATGATCAAGGAGCCCGGCTCCCGTATCGGCCGCCCGCGGCAGATCTACACCGGTGTCGTCGAGCGCGACTTCGTGCCGGTCGAGGAGCGCTGACCGCCGCGCCCTGACGGCAGGCCCCGCGCGCGGAAACGAAAGCGCCCCGCCTCCGGATCCCCCCACGGGTCCAGAGCGCGGGGCGCTTCCCATGTCCCGGGTCGGATTCCCCCCACGGGATCCGTCCGGGCGTTCCGGGTAGCACCGCGATCTGCCGGGACGCGCACATTCGGGAGGGCCGCTCAAAGCTCCCCGGGCACGTCGCCCCGGCCACGCGTAGCCGGACAGGATCCCCCAAGATCCGCACGGCTTGTGCGGTGCAAGTCCCCGCCGGGGTGCTTGCACTGCCCGGTTAGACTCACGACCCCCCTCAATGGTTACGTTCCCATGAGTGTGATCTGGGTCTCTTGCCATAAAGGGCGAATGCGGTCAAGGGGTACGAGCTGGAGATCGACGCGTTCGCGTATGGGTGTTGTGTCAGTTGTGTGAGCTATGTGAAAGTTCGTAGCCGCAGACTGTTGGTGACCACGAAGACCGACGAAAAGGCCATCGCGGCGCCCGCGATCATCGGATTCAGCAGGCCGGCCGCCGCCAGCGGCAGCGCGGCCACGTTGTAGCCGAACGCCCAGAACAGATTTCCCTTGATCGTGGCGAGCGTGGCACGGGCCAGCCGGATGGCATCCGCCGCAACCCGCAGATCCCCCCGTACGAGCGTGAGGTCCCCGGCCTCGATGGCCGCATCGGTGCCGGTGCCCATGGCCAGCCCCAGATCGGCGGTGGCCAGCGCCGCCGCGTCATTGACGCCGTCGCCCACCATCGCCACCGTACGGCCCGCCGCACGCAGCCGCCGGACGACCGCCACCTTGTCCTGAGGCAGCACCTCGGCGATCACCTCGCCGATGCCCACCTCGGCCGCAACCGCCTCCGCGACGGCCTTGTTGTCACCGGTCAGCAGGATCGGCGTGAGGCCCAGCGCACGCAGCTCACGCACCGCCTCGGCGCTGCCGGGCTTGACCGCGTCGGCGACCGCCAGAACCCCGCGCGCCCCGCCGTCCCACGCCACCACCACAGCGGTACGGCCCGCGGCCTCGGCCGCCGCCAGCGCCGCCCGCAGCTCCGCCGGAAGTGCCACCCCGGCCCGCTCGGCCAGCCGCGCCCGGCCCGCCAGCACCCGATGGCCGGCCACCACCCCATGCACGCCCAGCCCCGGCACACTCACAAAATCCTCCACGGCGGGCAGCGCGCCCACCCGCTCCGCCGCGCCCTCCGCGATCGCCCGCGCCACCGGGTGCTCCGAGGCGTGCTCCAGCGCCCCGGCCAGCCGCAGCAGCTCGTCCTGGGCGACCCCGTCGGCCGCCACGGCCTCCCGGAGCCGCATCCGCCCGCTGGTGACCGTGCCGGTCTTGTCCAGCACGACGGTGTCCACCCGGCGGGTCGACTCCAGCACTTCCGGGCCCTTGATCAGAATGCCCAGCTGGGCGCCGCGCCCGGTGCCCACCATCAGGGCCGTCGGGGTGGCGAGCCCCAGGGCGCACGGGCAGGCGATGATCAGCACCGCCACCGCGGCGGTGAACGAGGCGGTGGCATCGCCGCCCGCCAGCAGCCGGCCGGCCGGCGTGCCCACCGCGATCAGCAGCACCACCGGGACGAACACCGCCGAGATCCGGTCGGCGAGCCGCTGCACCGCCGCCTTGCCGCTTTGCGCGTCCTGCACCAGCCGCGCCATCCGCGCCAGCTGGGTGTCGCCGCCGACCCGGGTGGCCTCGACCTCCAGGCGGCCCGAGGTGTTCACCGTCGCCCCGGTGACGGCATCCCCCGGGGACACATCCGTCGGCACCGATTCGCCGGTCAGCATGGACGCGTCCACCGCGGAGCTGCCCGCCACCACCCGCCCGTCGGTGGCGACGGTCTCCCCGGGCCGTACGACGAACCGGTCCCCGACCGCCAGCTCACCCACCGGCACGCGCACTTCCCGCCCATCCCGCAGTACGGCCACGTCTTTGGCGCCCAGCTCCAGCAGCGCACGCAGCGCGGCCCCCGCCTTCCGCTTCGAGCGGGCCTCCAGATAGCGGCCCAGCAGCAGAAAGGTGGTCACACCGGCCGCGGCCTCCAGATAGATCTCCGAGGACCCGGCCGTGGAGGCAATGGTGAGGTCGAAACCGTGCCGCATACCGGGCATGCCCGCGTCGCCGAAGAACAGCGCCCACAGCGACCAGCCGAAGGCGGCCAGCGTCCCCAGAGAGATCAGCGTGTCCATCGTGGCGGCGCCGTGCCGCAGATTGGCCCAGGCGGCGCGGTGGAAGGGATAGCCGCCCCAGGCGACCACCGGGGCGGCGAGAGTCAGGGACAGCCACTGCCAGTTGGTGAACTGCAGCGCGGGCACCATCGCCAACACGATCACGGGCACGGACAGCACGGCGCAGACCGACAGCCGCTGCCGGAGCGCCGCCAGATCCGCACCGCCGTCCGCGGCCTCGCCGGACGGCCCGCCCGGCGGCGCCGTGGCCGGCTCGGGCTTCGGGGGCGCGGGCCGCTGTGCCGTATAGCCGGTCTTCTCCACCGTGGCGATCAGGGCCTCGACCGATACCCCGTCCCCGTACGAGATCTTCGCCTTCTCCGTCGCGTAGTTGACGGTGGCGGCGACGCCGTCCATGCGGTTGAGCTTCTTCTCGACGCGCGCGGCGCACGAGGCGCAGGTCATCCCGCCGATGGCGAGCTCGACCTGCGCCTGTGCGAGGGAACCTGACATTGCAGGTCAGGCCCGGCCCACGAGCTCGTAACCGGCCTCGTCCACGGCCGCGCGCACGGCCTCGTCGTCGAGCGGGGCGGCGGAGGTGACGGTCACCAGCCCGGTGGCCGCGACCGCCTGCACCGAGGTCACCCCCGCGATCTCGTCGATCTCGGAGGACACGGCACCTTCGCAGTGGCCGCAGGTCATGCCGGTGACCTTGTACGTGGTGGTCACCTCGCCGGCCTGCGCGGCGCCGCCGCCCGTGTGGCACGAGCCCTCGGCCGTGCAACAGGAGCCGGTCGCCGACGTGGTGGCGGCGTCGGAGGCGGCGGCTGCGTCGGGGGTGGCAGACGTGGCAGTCATGGAATTCTCCTTGTGGTGCCGGTGTGTTCCGTGTGTTCTGTGCGTTCGCTGTGTTCTGGGTGTTCGGTGTGTTTTGGGTGTTCCGTGTGTAACGCGTGGTGCCGAAATGCCGGGGAGGTCGCCGATGACGGCCGGCGTCTCCCAGCGCCTTCACTTTATACCCCTAGGGGGTATCAATCCAACCCGGCACGCCACGCGTTGCCGTGCCTCCCGCCACGCGTCAGCCTTGGGGTACGGACTCGGGGCGGATCCGAGGAGGCGGCCGGATGGACGTATTCGCCTACGGCCTGCTGGTGCTCACCACCCTGCCACCACTGGTCCCCAACTCCGCGCTCCTTGTCACCGCCGGAGTACTCGCCTCCCAGGGCGACGCGTTCCTCCCGCTGATTGTGCTGACCGTCGCGGGCAGTGCACTGCTCGGGGATGTCCTGATGTATCTCGTGGCGCGACGGTTCGGCGCGCCCGTACGGTCCTGGATGCGGCGCAGCGCCCGGCGCCGGGCGCTCCTGGAATGGACCTCCCACCACATCCAGCGCTACGGCCTGCCGTTCCTGATCGGCGTACGGTTCCTGCCCAGCGGGCGGATCGCCGGCGCGCTGGCCTCCGGAGTCCTGCGCTACCCCCTGCGCACCTACGTGATCGGCGCCGCGGCGGCCGAGGCGCTGTGGGCGACCTACTCGGTCGGACTCGGCTACATCGGCAGCGCCGCCGCGGGCGACCCGCTCTACGCCGCGGGCATCGGTATCGGCGTCTCCTGCGCGGTCGCCGCGGCGGGCACGGGCATCCAGTGGGCGGTCCATCGCCGCGCCATGCGGGTGCCGGCGGACAGCGCCTGCGAAGTGCGGCCCGGCCGGGCACCCAAGGGCGCGGGAGAGGGTGAAGAGGGCGGGAGCGGACCGGCCGGGCGCGGGGGGCGCGCCGAAGCCGTGCCTGTCCGGGAGCTCTGGAGCGGGCCCCTGTGACCGCTCGGGGCGGGCCTTGCGGGAACCCCGGGGACGGGAGAGGGACGAGCCGGCGACGGTGGCCGGGTGTTCCGGGCCGGATGCTGGGCCGATGGCCGCGGAAGGGTCGCTGACCAGCGGATTCGCCCCGGCAGGCCGACCGCCTGCGGCCTGCACGTGGCCCGCTGTCCTGAGGGCGGCCGATTGTCAGTGGCGGGTCCTACGGTTGGGTGCATGACGAGGGGAACAGGCGCACCGCGGGTGCGGATCCAGGAGTGGACGGCGGACGACATCGACCTGCTGCGCAGGCTCAACGCACCGGAGATGACCGACCATCTCGGCGGCCCCGAGACCGAGGCGCAGGTGGCCGCGCGGCACGAGCGGTATCTCCGGCTCGACGGCACGGGGCAGATGTTCCGGGTGGTGCTGGCGGCGGGGGATGACGCGCCGGAGGGTGAAACGTCGGACGGCGGGCCGGGGGGCCGTCCAGGGGACGCGGTGGTGGGATCGGTCGGCTTCTGGGAGCTCACCTGGCAGGGCGAGCGGGCCTACGAGACGGGTTGGGGCGTGCTGCCCGCATACCAGGGGCGCGGCATCGCCGCCGCCGCGGCCCGGGAAGTCATAGCGGTGGCGAAGGCCGAGGGGCGGCATCGCTTTCTGCATGCGTTTCCCTCGGTGGAGCACTCCGCGTCCAACGCCGTGTGCCGGAAGGCGGGATTCGGCTTCCACGGGGAGTGCGAGATCGAGTACCCCAAGGGGCATCGGATGCGGGCCAACAACTGGCGGGTGGAGTTGAAGCCCTGAAGCCCTGAAGCCCTGATGGCTTGGTGGTGATGAGGGGTCAGGCGGTCGGGCGACAACGAGGGCATCAACTCCCGTGTCAGAGCAGCAGGTTGAGGCTGGAAAGGGCGGTGAAGGCCAGCACCAGACGTTCGAAGAGGGCCTGGTCGATGCGGTGCACGCACGCTCGCCCGATAAGGGCGCC
Source organism: Streptomyces sp. NPDC028368 (assembly GCF_055565615.1). NCBI lineage: Bacteria > Bacillati > Actinomycetota > Actinomycetes > Kitasatosporales > Streptomycetaceae > Streptomyces > Streptomyces sp. NPDC028368. The sequence continues at coordinate 283,936 of NZ_JBVHTY010000007.1, forward strand.
AACGACTACGGCGAGGGCGAGCGCCGCGTCCAGGGCCAGGGCGTCGGGCGTGATCAGGCCCAGCGCGACGCTGAACGGCAGCTTGAAGAGATTGACGATCAGAAAGAACCAGGCACCGGTGCCCAGGAACCCGAGCACGGAGAAGCCGGAGGTGAGCAGATACAACGACATGGCGGGGCCGCCGGCGTTGGCCACCATGGTGGCGAAACCGGCTACCAGGCCGAAGAGCAGTGCCTGTACGTGCCGTTGACGGCGGGTGGGACATCGCCGACGAGCAGCAGCGGCAGCAGCGCACCGGTGGACTCCTTGGCGGGCAGCACGGCGGCGAACAGCGCCACGCCGATCGCACCCACGCCACTGATGGCGGTCTTGGAGACCCCCACCAGCAGCGCGGCGAGCACCAGCGCGCCCAGGCCTATGACGCCGGGGTCGCTCACGCGCCCGGCGCCGTACCGCCGTCGGCGCGGATGTCTGCGACGGCAACCGGCTCGCCGGTCCGGCGGGAGCGGTCGCACGCCTCGGCGACATAGAGCGCCTCCAGCGCCTCGGCGGGCGAGCACGGGTTCGGCGCCCGTCCCGCGGCGACCTCGGCGAAGACGCCCAGCTCGGTGACGTACGCGTCGTGGAAGCGCTCCATGAACGTGGCGTACGGGGCGGCCGACCGCTGCCACGACAGCCGCGCCTCCGCCGACGGCAGCGGCGCACGGTCGTCCAGACCCACGAATCGGGCGCCCTCGGAGCCGCAGACCTCCAGCCGGACGTCGTGGCCCGCGCCGTTGTAACGCGTCGCGGTGACGGTGGCCAGGGTGTCGTCGTCGAAGCGCAGCAGCGCCGCGCAGGTGTCGACGTCATCACCGTCGGCGAAGAAGGACGCGCCGCGGTTGGCGCCCTGCGCGTAGACCGAGACCACCTCGCGACCGGTCAGCCAGCGCAGGATGTCGAAGTCATGGATGCTGCAGTCCCGGAACAGCCCGCCGGAGGTGGGGATGTAGCCGGACGGTGGCGGCGTCTGATCGCTGGTGCAGGCGCGCAGGGTGTGCAGCCAGCCCAGTTCGCCGGAGCGCAGCGCCTCCCGGGCGGCGCGGTATCCGGCGTCGAACCGCCGCTGGAAACCGATCTGTACGGGTACGGTCCCGGCCTGCGCACGCTCCACCACGCCAACGGTGCCGGGCACGTCCAGCGCCACCGGCTTCTCGCAGAACACCGGCACCCCGGCGTCCAGGGCCTGGTGGATGAGCGCGGCATGCGCACTGGTTGCGGCGGTGATCACCACGCCGTCCAGGCCGTCCGCGTACATCTCCTCGATGCCCGCGGCGGCCCGCACGCCGAGCGACCGCGCCAGCGATGCGGCGCGTGCGGTGTCCACATCCGCGACGACGAGCTCGGTGACGCCCGGGACGCGCTGGAGGGTCTCGGCGTGGAATGCGCCGATGCGCCCGGTGCCGATCAGCCCGATCTTCATGCGTCGGTTCCTTTCCAGGGAGCTTTTCAGAGTTGGCAAGCCATGGGGACAGTGAGGGAGCGGCGAGCGAACAGCCGTGGGGACAGTCGTGGGGACGGTCGTGGTGAACAACCGTGGGAACAGCCACGGGGCCGGTCAGGGAACAGCTGTGGGTGAGGGGCCGGTGAGGGGAGCGGAGGCCGGGCGGGGATCGAAATCGGAGCGGTTCGGGACGGTGTCTGGAACGTGGTCGGAACGGTGTCTGGAAACGCGTTTGGAACGGTCCAATCTCTCGCTCCCCGGCACCCTGCATGTCCGGATGTCTGCATGTCAACCCTTGCGGCAAAGGGGGAGGGGGCGGCGCGGGGACACGCGTTGACGCGCACCCGGACCGATGGAAGGATCCCGTCCATGGAACGGTCCAATCAGGGTCCCGTGGACCGCCCCCCGACGATCCGCAGCGTGGCCGAGCGCGCCGGCGTCTCCAAATCGCTCGTCTCCCTCGTCCTGCAGGGCTCCCCGAGTGTCAGCGACGCCAAGCGCCGGGCCGTCCTCGACGCGATCGAGGAACTCGGCTACCGGCCCAACGCCGCGGCCCGCAGCCTGGTGGCACGCCGCACGCACACCGTGGGCGTGCTGTTGAACGACATGCGCAACCCCTGGTTCGTCGAGCTGCTGGACGGCCTGAACTCCGTGCTGCACGCCCACGGCCTGCGGATGCTGATGGCCGACGGCAGGCTCAACCGCCGTACCGGCGAGGACTTCACCCGGGCGTTCCTGGAGCTGCGGGTGGACGGCCTGGTCGCGGTGGGCACCCTGCCGGACACCGCCGCCCTCGCCGAGGCCGCCGAGCGGCTGCCGACCGTCGTCGCGGGCACCCACGAGCCGCAGCTGCCCAGGGTGGACACCGTCGCCAACGACGACGAGCGGGGCGCCCGGCTCGCCACCGAACATCTCATCGGGCTCGGCCACCGCCAGATCGCCCATATCGCCGGCAGCGGCAGCGTCGGCAGACTGCGCCGTCGCGGCTTCGAGGCGGCGATGCGCGAGCACGGGCTCGGCGAGGAGATGACCGTCGAGCCGAGCGACGCGACCGAGGAAGGCGGCTACCGGGCGGCCGTGCGGATGCTCGGCGGACAGCCGGACGTGGGACGCGAACGCCCCACCGCCGTCTTCGCGTTCAACGACATCTCTGCCGTCGGCGCGCTGTCGGCGGCACAGGAACTGGGCCTCGAGGTGCCCCGCGACCTTTCCCTGATCGGCTGCGACAACACCTATCTCGCCCGTATCCGGCACCTGTGGCTGAGCACCGTCAACAACGCCAGCTACGACGTCGGGCGCCAGGCCGCACAGTGTCTGCTGGACCGCATCGAGCGCCCCGACCGGACCGCCGACCGCCGGCTGGTACTCCCCTCCCTGGAGATCCGCGGCTCCGCGGCACCGCCCCTGTAGGAGCGGTCACCCCAGGAGCGGTCACCCCATGGGAGCGCGTACGCAGGCTCAGGCCCGCAGGAGTGGACGACGGCTCAGGCCCGCAGCTCGCGGTCGACCGCCCGGAGCAGCGTGAGCAGCATGCCGTTCAACGGGGTGGCGATGGTGTGCCGTTCACCGGCCCGGACCACCGCGCCGGTGAGGTACTCGTGCTCCAGGGGGCGCCCCGCGAGGCGGTCGTAGAGCATCGAGGAACCGCCGTCGGGCGGCACCGCCGCGTACATCTCCAGCGTGTTGCCGATGTCCCCCTCGCCGATGTCCGCGCCCTCGGCACGCGCCACGGCGGCGGCCTCGCGCAGCAGGTCGCGGGTGAGCGCGGCCATCTCGGGGTCCGCGAAGACGCCCATCCGCTGCTGGAGAAGGGCGGTAAGGGGATTGGCCGCGAGATTCGTGAACAGCTTGCGCCAGGCATCGGTGGTGAAATCCCCGACCGGCCGCACCGCCAGCTCGCTGTCGGCCAGCAGAGCCGCGAACCGGTCGGCCAACGGGCCCTCGGGAACGTGCAGTTCGCTGCCGACGTGATGGCGGATCCGGCCGGGCGCAATGCGCTCGACGGCCATGTACGCCAGGACGGGGAGGATCTCGGTGCCCTCCGGGACGTACGGGGCGACCCGCGCGCGGTGGCCGACGCCGTTCTGCAGCACCGCGACGGCCGAGCCGGGCCCGCACAGCCGCCGCAGCCAGCCCTCGGCGCCCGCGGTGTCCTGCGCCTTGGTGGTCAGCAGCACCCAGTCGACGGGCGTGACCTGTGCGGGCTCGGTGGCGATCCGTACCGCGGCGGTGCGCTCCTCGCCGCCGGCCTCGACGGTGAGGCCGTCCACGGGGCCGCGTACGCACAAGGTGACGTCGAGGCCGGCCCACCGGGCGAGGGCGGCGGTGTAGCCGCCGATCGCACCGGCGCCGATCACCGCGATCCGGGCGGGCGAAGGGCCGTGCGGGTCCTGCCGGTCGTGCGCGTCATGCTCGCCGTGCGCTATCGGGTGCGTCATCCCGCGATCGTAGGCCCCGAGCCGGGCGGAGCCCACGAGCCGGGAACGCGCCGAAGCCACCGTCACCACAGGCGCCGGCAGGGCTGGTTCAGTCCGCCTGTTCCCGCCGGCCCCGATGGCCGGGCCGGCGCACCACCCAGGCTCTGACCGTATCGGCGAACCAGTACGGTTTCCCGCCCTCCACCAGATCCGGCTCCGGCAGCAGTCCGTGCTTGCGGTACGAGCGCACGGTGTCCGGCTGCACCTGGATATGTGCGGCGATCTCCTTGTACGACCAGAGCCTTCGGTCGGTCATCTCTGCGCACCTCCTTGGAGCCGTGTGCAGGGTCGGCCCGGAGAGCCGGCGGGGGCTGCGTACGGCTTGACGGTCACTCAGCCTGTGCCCGGTCAACGACACTGAGTGAACGGCAGGGAGGGGCTGTTGATCGGCTGTGACGGAAGACCCGCGTAACGGTGACAGCCGTGACGGCGGCGGGACGGCTGTGACAGAAGGGGGGTGCGGCCCCGTGACATCTGCCCAGCGGACGACGGCGGTTCCCCGTCACGCAAAGGATGCAAAGGACGTAAAGGATCAGCGGGCCGTCGCCGCCTTCCGCAGCTCGTCCTCCAGCTCCTCCAAGGCCAGCCCCTTGGTCTCCGGTGCGTACCGCTTGCAGAAAATCAGGGACAGTACGCACATCACGCCGAAGAACCAGAACGTGGTGCCGGCCCCGATCGCGTCGAGCAGCACCGGAAAAGCGAGTGCGACGGAGAAGTTGACCAGCCACATCACGAATACCGCGGTGCCCATGGCCAGCCCGCGCACCTTGAGCGGGAACATCTCGGCGAGCAGCAGCCAGACACCGGTGTTCAAAGTGGCCTGCATGAAGGCCATGTAGAGCACCATCAGGCCGAGAACGAGATAGCTGACGGCGGGGGAGTGCGGCAGGCGGAAGGCCGCGCCGAGCAGGGCGAGCGCCAGCGCCATGCCGGCCAGGCCGGTGATCAGCAGGGGACGGCGGCCGACCCGGTCGATCAGGGACATGCCGATCGCGGTGGCCAGTACGGAAATGGCGCCGACGGCGATGGTGGCGGTGATCGCGGCACTGGTGCCCAGGCCGGTGGCGGCGAGGATCTTGGGCGCGAAGTAGATAACGGCATTGACGCCGGTGATCTGCTGGACGATCGCCAGCCCGACGCCGACCAGGAGGAGCCGCCGTACCCAAGGGGTGCGCAGTTCCCGCCAGACGCCGCGCCGGGCATCGGCCTCCAGGCTGCGGGCATGGTCGATACGGGCCAGCTCGGCGGCGACGTCGTCGGCGGGGAACGTACGGCGCAGCACACCGGCCGCCTCCTCCCCCCGTCCCTTGCTGATGTACCAGCGCGGGGTGTCCGGCAGGAAGAAGAGCCCGGTGAACAGGGCCACCGCAGGCAGCGCGGCCAGCCCCAGCATCCAGCGCCAGGCCTCCCAGTGCGCCAGGACGGCGTTGATGAGGTAGGCGAGCAGCTGGCCGCTGACGATCATCAGGGAGTTGAAGGACACCAGACGGCCGCGGATGTGCGGCGGCGCGATCTCCGACAGATACAGCGGGGTGATGACCGAGGCACTGCCGACGGCGAGGCCGAGGACGAAGCGGGCCCCGGCCATGACGGCAACGGTGGGGGCGAGCGCGACGGCTATCGCGCCGCCGATGAACACCGCGCCCGCCCACAGCAGGGAGTTGCGCCGCCCCAGTGCGTCGGACATCCGGCCGCCGGCCAGCGAGCCGAAGGCGGCGCCGATCAGCAGGGCGCTGGTGATGATGCCCTCGCCCAGGGAGGAGAGGCCGAAGTGGCGCTCCATGAAGGGGAGGGCGCCGGAGACCACTCCGGTGTCGTAGCCGAAGAGTGCGCCGCCGAGGGCGGCGATGGCAGCGATGCCGACGATGAAGCGTTTGGCGCTGCGGGCCGGGGCGCTTGCGCGCGGGGCGGCGGACGCCACTTGGCGGGTCGGGGCCGTCATCGTCAGCGGTACAGCGCCGGACGCTCGATCAGTTCCACGGCCACCCGCTCGCCGGTCTCCTGGGCGCGCACGCCCGCCGCGCACACCGCGGCCGCCGCGTAGCCGTCCCAGCAGCTGGGGCCCTCGACCTCGCCGCGCCGGGTGGCGTTCACCCAGCGCTGCACCTGCCGGTCGTAGGCCTCCTCGAAGCGCTCCACGAAGCCTGGGGTGATGGCACCGCCCCAGTGGCCCGCGGTGTTGGTGAACACCCCGTGGTCGTCGCCGATCCTGGCGGTGCCGCTCTCGCAGACCGCCTCGCAGCTGACTTGATAGCCGAAGCCGCAGTTGACGAAGAGCTCGGTGTCCACGACCTGGCCGCCGGCCGTCTCGAAGAGGATCAGCTGGGGGTCGCTGAGGCCTTCGGGCGCGTTCCCGGTAGGCGCCGGGCGCAGGACCTGTACGGCCGTGATCTCCTCCTCCAGCAGCCAGCGGGTGATATCGATTTCATGCACCACCGAGTCGTGGATCATCATCGCGTTGGTGAAGCCGGGCGGGGTGTCGGCGTTGCGATGCTTGTTGTGCAGCATCAGTGGTCGGCCGTAAGTTCCCTGGTCCAGAAGGGACTTGAGGGTGCGATAGTCGGCGTCGTAGCGGCGCATGAAGCCCACCTGGACGCGGCGGTGGCCGAGCGCCTGCTCGGCCTCCAGGACGCGCAGGGCGGAGGCCGGATCCGGGGTCAGCGGCTTCTCACACAGCACGGGCAGATCGCGTGCGAAGGCGTCCAGCAGCGCCGCCTCGTGGGCGGGGCCCGGCGAGGCGACCAGTACGGCGTCCACCGCGGGGTCGTCCATGGCGGCGGCCGGGTCGGTGTAGGCGGTACACCCCTCGATGCCGTCGGCGAGGCCCTTGACCCGGTCCGCGTCGATGTCGACCACCGCCGCCACCCGGGCGCCGCTGATCACCTCGTGGATGCGGCGTACGTGGTCGGCGCCCATCCGGCCGGTGCCGATGACGGCCACGCCGAGCGTTCCGTGCGAAGTCATGTCGTCCTCAATCCTTTCCGATTCTTCCGAGTCCGGGTGTAGCTCAGGTCAGGCGCCGCAGGAGCGCAGGAAGCGCCGGGTGCGTTCGGCGATCGGGAACGGCTGGTCGGGCGGGCAGGGGTACATGTCCTGCTCGACGATCGCGAAGAGGTCGACGTTCAGCTCCTGGGCGGCCTCCAGGACGGGCGGCAGCGCGGGCACGCCGAGCGGTGGCTCGCACATCACGCCCTGCTGGACGGCCGGGCCGAAGGGCGTGCCCTTGGCGACGACGTCGGAGAGGATGTCCGGGTCGACCTGCTTGAGGTGGAGGTAGCCGATCCGCTCGCCGTAGGTGCGGATCAGCTTGACGCTGTCGCCGCCGCAGTAGGCGTAATGGCCGGTGTCCAGGCAGAGGTTGACCAGGTCGGAGTCGGTGCCGTCCAGGAAGCGCGCGACGTGTTCCTCGGTGTCGATGTGGGTGTCGGCGTGCGGGTGCACCACGATGTCGAGGCCGAATTCGTCCCGTACCCGCTTGCCCAGCCGCTGCATGCCGGTGGTCAGGTGCTTCCACTGCTCCGGGGTCAGCTCGCGCGGCTCCAGTTCCTCGGCGGTCTTGTCGTCGCGCCAGAAGGACGGGATGACGACGAGGTGCTTGGCGTCCATCGCCTGGGTGAGGGTGGCGACCTCGCTGACGTGCGCCCAGGTCTTGTCCCAGACGTCCGGGCCGTGGTGCAGCGAGGTGAAGATGGTGCCGGCCGAGACGCTGAGGCGGCGGCGGGCGATCTCGTCCCGGAGGACGGCGGGGTCGGTGGGCAGGTAGCCGTACGGGCCGAGTTCGATCCACTCGTAGCCGGCCTCGGCGACCTCGTCCAGGAAGCGCCGCCAGGGGACCTGTTGGTCGTCGTCGGGGAACCAGACGCCCCAGGAGTCGGGGGCGGAACCGACGCGGATGCGGTCCAGGGCGGGCGAGGCGGCACGGGATGCGGGCATGCTGCGGCTCTCCTTACGCCGGTCGGCGGTGACCGGGAGGCGCTGGGGTGGTCGGGGGGTGGGTTATGGGGCACAGCCTCTCTGTCGCCCCGAGGAGTGTCAAGACTTCGTCCTGACATAAGGACTTAAGGACTTTGTCACTTGCGGCCGGGGCGACGGGGTGCGGGTCGGTGGGTCGAATGGGTCGCCGAGCGAGGTGCTGCGCCGCCTTCCGGTGCTCTCTAGGTCAGAATGTAAGGACAAACTGTTGACAGGGTCTGATCCTCCCCGTTAGACCTTTCCTCAGAGCCGAACCGCCCAACCCGCCGTACCGCCCAACCCGCCGCGCCGGCTGACCCGAAGGGGCGCAGATGACGGAGTCGCAGATGACCGAGCCGTACGACCTGATCACGATGGGCCGCATCGGGGTCGACATCTACCCGCTGCAGACCGGCGTGCCGCTGGCGCAGGTGGAGACCTTCGGAAAGTTCCTCGGCGGCTCCGCCACCAACGTCGCGGTCGCCGCCGCCCGGCTGGGCCGCCGCAGCGCGGTGATCAGCCGTACCGGACGCGACCCGTTCGGCGACTACATCCACCAGGCGCTGCGCGACTTCGGTGTGGACGACCGCTGGGTGAGCCCGGTGGACGCCTACCCGACCCCGGTCACCTTCTGCGAAATCTTCCCGCCGGACGACTTCCCGCTCTACTTCTACCGCCGCCCCAAGGCCCCCGACCTGGTCATCCGCCCCGAAGAACTCGACCAGGACGCCATCGCGGCGGCCCGGATCTTCTGGATCACCGGTACGGGGCTGTGCGAGGAGCCCAGCCGCAGCGCCACCCTCGCCGCGCTCGAGGCGCGTGCCGGATCTTCGGCGGGCGGGCCGACCGTCTTCGACCTCGACTGGCGGCCGATGTTCTGGGGCGGCGAGGGCGGCGCCTCCGGTGACGGCGGCGCGACCGGCGCCGCGGCGATGGCCGCCGCCCGCCCGTACTACGAAGCGGCCCTGAAGCACGCCACCGTAGCCGTCGGGAACGTCGACGAGGCCGAGGTCGCCACCGGGCTGCGCGACCCCGAGGCCTGCGCCCAGGCGCTGCTGGAGAGGGGCGTGGAGCTGGCTGTCATCAAGCAGGGGCCCAAGGGCGTTCTCGCCGTCCACCGGGACGGCCGCACCGCCGAGGTCCCGCCCACTCCCGTCGAGGTCGTCAACGGACTGGGCGCCGGTGACTCCTTCGGCGGCGCACTGTGCCACGGCCTGCTGGCCGGCTGGGACCTGGAGCCGATGATGCGCTACGCCAACGCCGCCGGTGCCATCGTCGCCGGCCGTCTCGCCTGCTCCTCCGCGATGCCGACGGCCGACGAGGTCGACGCGTTCCTCGCACAGAGATGACCCCCACGGCCGCGCCCGCTCCGCAGCCACCCCGCCCCACTTGTGCACTCAAGAAGGTGAGTTGAGCCTTGACTCCTCGGATCAGCGACCTCCCGGCGCTGCGGGCCCGGCACCCCGAAGCCGTCGCGGAGACCGCCGCCCGCCGCACCCGCCGCCCGCTCATCGGCGACAGTGGCCGGCTGATGATCGTCGCCGCCGACCACCCCGCCCGCGGCGCGCTCGCCGTCGGCGACCGGCGGCTCGCCATGGCCAACCGCCTCGACCTGCTCGAACGTCTCGTCCTCGCGCTCTCGCGGCCCGGTGTGGACGGCGTCCTGGGCACCGCCGACATCCTGGAGGACCTGCTCCTCCTCGGCGCCCTCGAGGGCAAGGTCGTGATGGGCTCGATGAACCGCGGCGGCATCGCGGGCGCCTCCTTCGAGATGGACGACCGGTTCACCGGCCACCGCCCCCAGGACCTCGCCCGGCTCCGCTTCGACGCCGGCAAGCTGCTGCTGCGTATCGACTACAGCGACCCCGGTTCGCTGACCACGCTGGAGTCCACCGCCCGCGCCATCGACGCGATGGCCGCGCTCGAACTGCCCACCTTCGTCGAGCCGTTCCTCTCCCGCCGGATCGACGGCGCGGTCCGCAACGACCTGAGCGCCGAGGCGGTGACCAAGTCCGTGGCCATCGCCTCCGGCCTCGGCGGCACCTCCGCCTACACCTGGCTCAAGCTGCCGGTCACCGACGACCCCGACGCGATGGCCCGGGTCTGCGAGACCTCCACGCTGCCCACCGTCCTGCTCGGCGGCGACATCGGCCGCACCGTGCGGGACCAGGAGGCCGCGTACGAGAAATGGCGCAAGGCGCTGCGGCTGCCGACCGTGCAGGGGCTGGTCGTGGGCCGCTCGCTGCTCTACCCCGCCGACGGGGATGTGGCGGCGGCCGTCGACACGGCTGTCGGCCTGCTGTAGCGGCCCGCGGCAGCCGGATTCGGGTAACTGTCAGTGGCGAGTAGGAGACTTGGCGTCATGAGTGACGAGTTCACGCGGAACACGCGGAAGACGGGGCACACGCGGAAGACGGAGAGCACGCAGAAGACGGAGAACACGCGGAAGGCGGAGAACGCGGACTTCCATCTCAAGGCGGGGTGCGCGGCCGAGGGGCCGTACGCCCTGGACATCGACCCGCAACGGGCCGGCTGGGGACATTCCTCGCTGCGGGTCCTCGATCTGCCGCCCGGCGGCCACCATTCCTTCGCCACCGGCGACAGCGAGTGGATCGTGCTGCCGCTGTCCGGCGGCTGCACGGTCCTGACCGATACGGCCGAAACCTTTGAACTGACCGGCCGGGAGAGCGTGTTCAGCTCGGTCACCGACTTCGCGTACGTACCCCGCGATGCGCAGGTGCAGATCGCCACCGGCGCGGGCGGCCGCTTCGCGCTGACCGGTGCCCGCTGCGAGCGCCGCCTCCCGGCGCGTTACGGGCCCGCCTCGGCCGTGCCGGTGGAGCTGCGCGGCACCGGCAACTGCTCGCGCCAGGTCAACAACTTCGGTGCGGCGGGCACCTTCGAGTGCGACAGGCTCATCGCCGTCGAGGTGCTCACGCCCGGCGGCAACTGGTCCTCCTACCCGCCGCACAAGCACGACGAATGCCGCCCGGGGCAGGAGTCGGAGCTCGAGGAGATCTACTACTTCGAGATCGCGGCGGCCCACGGCAAGGAAGGCGTCGGCTATCAGCGCGTGACGCCCTCGGGCCACGGCCGCGGCACGGACGTCCTCGCCGAGGTCCGCAGCGGCGACGCCGTCCTGATCCCCGACGGCTGGCACGGCCCGTCCATCGCCGCCCCCGGGCACGCCATGTACTACCTCAACGTCATGGCCGGCCCCGGCGAGACGCGCGAATGGCTGATCTGCGACCACCCCGACCACGGCTGGATCCGCGACACCTGGCCGGACCAGCCCGTCGACCCCCGCCTCCCCCTCTACGACGCACCCGCAGGAGACGCCCGATGAACGCCCCGACGACGCGACGGCTCACGGTCGCCCAGGCCCTCGTCGAATTCCTCGCCCACCAGTACACCGAGCGCGACGGCCGACGGCACCGCCTGATCAACGCCTGCTGGGGCATCTTCGGCCACGGAAACGTCGCCGGCATCGGCCAGGCCCTGCTGGAGTCCGGCGAGGCGCTGCCCTACCTCCAGGGCCGCAACGAACAGGCCATGGTGCACGCCGCCGTCGGCTACGCCCGGCAGTGCGACCGGCTCTCCGCCCAGGCCGTCACGACCTCCATCGGCCCCGGTGCCACCAACCTCGTCACCGGCGCCGCCCTCGCCACCGTCAACCGCCTGCCCGTCCTGCTGCTGCCCGGCGACATCTTCGCGACCCGGACCGCGGACCCCGTGCTCCAGCAGCTGGAAGTGCCGTACGCGGGCGATGTGTCGGTCAACGACGCGCTGCGCCCGGTCTCCCGCTACTTCGACCGCGTCACCCGCCCCGAGGCGCTGATCCCCGCCGCCCTCCAGGCCATGCGGGTCCTCGCCGACCCGGTGGAGACCGGCGCGGTCACCCTCGCCCTGCCCCAGGACGTCCAGGCCGAGGCGTACGACTGGCCCGAGGAGTTCTTCGCCGACCGCGTCTGGCGGATCACCCGGCCCGCCCCCGACTCCGGCGCCCTCGCCGAGGCGGTGCACGCCATCCGTACGGCCCGGCGCCCCCTGCTGATCGCGGGCGGCGGTGTCCACCACTCCGAGGCCGAGGACGCGCTGCGCGCCTTCGCCGACGCCACCGCCATCCCCGTCGCCTCCACCCAGGCCGGCAAGGGTTCGCTGCGCCACGACCACCCCGCCGACATCGGCGGCATCGGCCACACCGGCACCGCCACCGCCGATGCCCTGGCCCGCGAGGCCGACCTGGTCATCGGCGTCGGCACCCGCTACACCGACTTCACCACCGCCTCCGCCACCCTCTTCGCCGCCCCCGGGGTCGGCTTCCTCAACCTCAACATCGCCTCCTTCGACTCCCACAAGCTCGGCGCCACCCCCCTGGTCGCCGACGCCCGCGCCGGACTCGAAGCCCTCACCGCGGCCCTGTCCGGATACCGCGTCGACGCGGCGTACGAGGCGGCTTACGGCGCGGCGAAGGCAGACTGGGAGCGCCGGGTGGACGCGGCGTACGGCGCCGAGGACGAGACCGTACGGCCGTCCCAGACGCAGGTCATCGGCGCCCTGGACGCCCTCGTCGACGACAGCGACATCATCATCAATGCCGCCGGCTCCCTCCCCGGTGACCTGCACAAACTCTGGCGCGCCCGGTCCCGCAGGCAGTACCACCTCGAATACGGCTACTCCTGCATGGGCTATGAGATCCCCGCAGCGATCGGCGTCCGGCTCGCCGCCCCGGACCGTATGGTGTGGGCGCTCGTCGGCGACGGTACGTACCTGATGAACCCCACCGAAATCGTCACCGCGGTGCAGGAGGGCATCCACATCAATATCGTCCTCATCCAGAACCACGGCTATGCCTCCATCGGCGGGCTGTCCGAGCAGACCGGCGGAGAGCGTTTCGGCACGGCGTACCGCTTCCGCGCCAAGGACGGCACGTATACCGGCGCGCCGCTGCCGGTGGATCTCGCCGCCAACGCCGCCTCGCTGGGCATGCACGTCATCCGGGCCGGCACCGTCGCTGAGCTGCGCGCCGCGCTCGCCGAGGCGCGTGGCGCGAATGGGCCCACATGTGTCTATGTCGAGACCGAAACGGCTGACACTGTGCCGGGCGCACCCGGGGCGCAGGCCTGGTGGGATGTACCTGTTGCCGAGACCGCGACGCGTCCGGCGGCGGTTGCCGCCCGCGCGGCGTACGACCGTCATGCCGCCGCCCGCCGTCGCCACCTCTGACATCCGCCGCACCACCGTATGAAAGGCCCGTCCCATGAAGACCATCAGCCACTGGATCGGCGGCAAGCCCGTCGAGGGCGTCTCCGGCAACTACGGCCCGGTCTACAACCCGGCCACCGGTGCTCAGGAGAAGCAGGTCGCCTTCGCCTCCGTGGAGGAGGTCGACGCCGCCGTCACCGCAGCCAGGGAAGCCTTCGCGTCCTGGGGCACCAGCTCGCTGGCCAAGCGCACCTCGGTGCTGTTCAAGTACCGCGAGCTGATCGACGCGCACCGCGACGAGATCGCCGCCCTGATCACCGCCGAGCACGGCAAGGTGCACTCCGATGCGCTCGGCGAGGTCGCCCGTGGTCTGGAGATCATCGAGCTGGCCTGCGGCATCCCGGAGAAGCTCAAGGGCGAGCTGTCCACTCAGGTGTCGACGCGGGTGGACGTGTCCTCGATCCGCCAGTCACTCGGCGTCGTGGCCGGTATCACGCCGTTCAACTTCCCGGCCATGGTGCCGATGTGGATGTTCCCCCTCGCCATCGCCTGCGGCAACACCTTCGTTCTCAAGCCGAGCGAGAAGGTGCCCAGCGCCGCCTTCAAGCTGGCCGAGCTGGCCGCCGAGGCGGGGCTGCCCGACGGCGTGCTGAACATCGTCAACGGCGACAAGGTGGCCGTCGACGCCATCCTGGAGCACCCCGGCATCGCCGCGGTCTCCTTCGTCGGCTCCACCCCGATCGCCAAGTACATCCACACCACCGGCACCGCCAACGGCAAGCGTGTCCAGGCGCTGGGCGGCGCCAAGAACCACATGCTGGTCCTGCCGGATGCGGACCTCGACCTGGCCGCGGACTCCGCGATCAACGCCGCGTACGGCTCGGCGGGCGAGCGCTGCATGGCCATCTCCGTCGTCGTGGCTGTCGGTGACACCGCCGACCCGCTGATCGGCAAGATCAAGGAGCGCGCCGACAAGCTGTGCATCGGCCCCGGCGACGACCCGGCCTCCGAGATGGGCCCGCTGATCACCAAGGTCCATCGCGACAAGGTCGCCTCGTACGTCACCGGCGCCGCGGCCCAGGGCGCCGATGTCGTCATCGACGGCACCGGCTACACCGTCGAGGGCTACGAGGACGGCCACTGGATCGGCGTCTCGCTCCTGGACAACGTCACCCCCGAGATGGACGCCTACCGCGACGAGATCTTCGGCCCGGTGCTGTCCGTGGTCCGCGTCGAGACGTACGACGAGGCCATCGAGCTGATGAACAACTCGCCGTGGGGCAACGGCACCGCGATCTTCACCCGGGACGGCGGCGCGGCCCGCCGCTTCCAGCTGGAGGTCGAGGCCGGCATGGTCGGCGTGAACGTCCCGATCCCGGTCCCCGTCGGCTACCACTCCTTCGGCGGCTGGAAGGACTCGCTCTTCGGCGACCACCACATCTACGGCAACGACGGCGTGCACTTCTACACCCGCGGCAAGGTCGTCACCACCCGCTGGCCGGACCCGTCCGACGGCGGCATCAACCTGGGCTTCCCCAGCAACCACTGACGGACCGCCCCCTCTCGCACACGGACCCCCTGCCGGCCCTCACCGGCAGGGGGTCCGCCCGTGTCCGGCGGGCGGTCGGGGCACCGGTCCGGGCGCGTACGGGCAGTAAGCCGCAGGTCCGCAGGGAGACGGGGGGAGACCGCCGGGGCGCTCGTTGCTACGGTGCTCCCTTGGCAGAGCACCGACATCACCGGGGGAATCACATGCAACAGTCCATGGCGCTCGCCAAGGGCGCCCGTATCACCGGCGGGGTCTTCTGCCTGCTGTTCTTCCTCTGGACCGCCTACTGGCTGGTCATCGACGTCAGCCAGTTCGGGGCCGACGGCCTCTGGGAGGCCTGGACCGGCCGGCACGCCTCGGGCCAGGACCAGGTCACCAACCCCGTCCAGCTCGGCCTCGCCGTCCTGCAGCTGACGGCGGTCTTCGCGGCCTTCGCGGGGCAGCGGTCGGCCGGCGGCCTGCTCGCCGTCGCGACCACCCTCACCTTCGCCACCGCCCTGCAGACCCTCATCAGCACCGGCCAGCACACCAGCGACGACCGCTGGTTCACGAGCGCCGACAACAACACGCCGACGTTCGAGGGTGTCTTCATCGGCAGCCTGTGGCTGATCATGTTCGCGGCAATCGCCGGGATCGTGCTGCTCTGCGGGATGCGTGGCTGGCCGCGGCAGAAGTCCAGCGACCCGCCCAAGCGCCCGGCCAAGGCGGCGGGTGTGGTCGGCGGCCTGCTGCTCGGCGCGATGGCGCTGTGCTACGTCATCTGGCACATCTATGTGCTGGTGCAGTCCGCCAGCGTCGGCCTGACCACGCTCTACCTGGGCCGGGGCATGCTCACCTCCCTGACGGCCCTGGCCCCCGGCTGGTACGCGGCGGTCTTCCTGCTGCTGACCGCGGTGGCCGCCCTCAACAGCCTGCTGCGGGGCAGCGCCGCCCGCGGCCTCGGCATCGGCCTGGCCATCGTGCTGCTGCCCGACGCCGTGCTGACCGTGATCGCGGAGGCCGGCAACGACACGCTGTTCAAGGTCAGCGACGAGATGCCGGGCCTGAGCATCCTCGGTATCGTCCAGCTCCTGCTGAGCCTGCTCGGCTCGCTTGCCCTGCTCGCCATGATGGGCCGCGGCGAGCCCGTCGCCCCCGCCTGGTACCCGCCCGCCCAGGCGCAGTTCGCCGCCCCGGGCTTCGTACCGTCCGGCCCCCAGGGCCCGCCGCCCCCGGCCGGCTGGCAGCAGCCCGGCCCGCCCATGGCGCCGCCGCCCGGCCCGCCGGTCCCCCAGCAGGCCCCGCCGTTCCCGCCGCAGGCCCCGCCGATGCCGCCGCCCCAGGGCCCGCCGCAGCAGGGCGGCTTCGGCCCGCCGCAGTACTGAGCCGCGAAAGCGCCGCCGCGCGCTCTTCGCCGCGCCGGGCCGGGGCCCGTACCGCAGCCGTGGTACGGGCCCCGGCCCGGCTACTTCCCAGGGAGGTCACCGGGTTCCGCCCGGGGGACGGGGTATCCGCTTCCGGGCCGTACCTAGGATGCGGAGCATGGATATCCGACTGCGCGGGCGGCGCCTGTACGCGAGCGTGGGCGCCCTGGCCGTCCTCATAGGGGGCGGCACCTGGGTGGCCGCGTCCTCCGATGCCGCGCCCGCCGTGCACCGCGCGGACCGGGTGATGGCGATGCCCGAGACGCCGGGCGGCAAGAAGGAGGTGCGCATCGACACCTCCTACTTCACGGCGGGTCCGGCAACGGGCCGCCGCCCCGCCGTCCTGCTCGGCCACGGCTTCGGCGGCAGCAAGGCCGATGTCCGCGCCCAGGCCGAGCAGTTGGCCCGGGACGGCTACGCCGTGCTGACCTGGTCGGCGCGTGGTTTCGGCAGGTCCACCGGGAAGATCGGGCTGAACGCCCCGGACGGTGAGGTCGCCGACGTCCGCCGGCTGATCGACTGGCTGGCCAAGCGCCCCGAGGTGCAGCTCGACAAGGCCGGCGACCCCCGCGTCGGTGTCGCCGGAGCCTCCTACGGCGGCGCGATCTCGCTGCTCGCGGCCGGATACGACCGGCGCGTCGACGCCATCGCCCCGCAGATCACCTACTGGAACCTCGCCGACGCGCTGTTCCCCAACGGCGTGTTCAAGAAGCTGTGGGCGGGGATCTTCTTCACCACCGGCTCGGCGGGCGCCCCCACCGGCACTGCCGCCGCCACCCCCACGAAGTCCGGCGGCTGCGGGAAGTTCGACGCCGCGCTGTGCCGGATGTACGAGCGGGTCGCCGTCAGCGGTACGCCGGACGCCGCGGCCCGCCGGCTGCTCGAGGCGCGCAGCCCGTCCGCCGTCGGCGGACGCATCAAGGTGCCGACCCTGATCATGCAGGGCCAGACCGACTCGCTCTTCCCCCTCGGCCAGGCCGACGCCGCGCGGCAGGCGATCGCCAGGAACGGCGCGCCCGTCGACGTGGACTGGATCTCGGGCGGACACGACGGCGGGGACCGGGAGACCGGCCGCCTCCAGGCCCGTACGAAGGCGTGGTTCGACCGGTATCTGAAGGGCGAGAAGGGCGCGGACACCGGCCCCGCGTTCCGGATCAGCCGTACCGGTGGCGTGGATTCCACCGACGGGGCGGTGCGGCTGCGCGGTGCGAGCGCGGACCGCTATACCGGCCTGGACAACGCTCCGCGCAGGATACGGCTGGCCGGCCCCGCGCAGACCTTCCGCAACCCGGCAGGCGGCGGACCGCCCGCAATCTCCGCGGTGCCCGGCGTCGGCGCGCTCGGCAACCTCTCCGCGCTCGGCTCCGGCGGCCTCTCCCTGGACTTCCCCGGCCAGTACGCCCGCTTTGAATCGGCGCCGCTGTCCGCACCCGTCCATCTCACCGGCAGCCCCGCCGCCACCGTGCGGGTGCGGTCCGCCTCCCGGGACGCGGTGCTCTTCGCCAAGCTCTACGACGTCGCCCCCGGCGGCCGCCGCCAGGTACTGCCCGCCCAGCTCGTCACGCCGTACCGCATCAAGGACGCCCGGGACGGCAAGACCGTACGCCTCCAACTCCCCGTCGTGGACCATGAGTTCGCCGCCGGTCACCGGCTGCGCCTGGTGCTCTCCGCCACCGACCTCGGCTACGCCTCACCGGCCGAACCCGCCGCCTACACCGTGTCCCTGAAGGGCGGCGAGGCCACGGGGGACCTCAGCGTGCCCACCGCGCCCCGGGTGCGCAGCGCGGCCGCCCCGCTGCCCGCCTGGACCTGGCTGCTGCCCGCCGCGGCCGCCGTCATCGCCGCGCTGCTGCTGTTCACCGCCCGCCGCCGCACCGCCGCGCCCGCCCCCGATCCGGCGCTCGCCGATGTGCCGCTGCAGATCGGCGAATTGAGCAAGCGGTACGCCAGGTCCGCCGACCGCTATGCCGTCCGGGATCTGTCCTTCCGTGTCGAGAAGGGGCAGGTCCTGGGGCTGCTGGGCCCCAACGGCGCGGGCAAGACCACCACCTTGCGGATGCTGATGGGCCTGATCCGGCCCGACGCGGGCGAGATCCGGGTCTTCGGGCAGGACATCCGGCCGGGCGCGCCGGTGCTGTCCCGGGTCGGCGCGTTCGTCGAGGGCGCCGGATTCCTGCCGCATCTGTCCGGCCGCGCCAACCTCGAGCTGTACTGGCAGGCCACCGGCCGCCCCGCCGCCGACGCGCACCTGGACGAGGCGCTGGAGATCGCCGGCCTCGGCGACGCCGTGCAGCGCGCGGTGCGCACCTACTCCCAGGGCATGCGGCAGCGCCTGGCCATTGCCCAGGCCATGCTCGGCCTGCCGGATCTGCTGATCCTGGACGAGCCCACCAACGGCCTGGACCCGCCGCAGATCCGCCAGATGCGCGACGTGATGATCCGTTACGCCGCCGCGGGACGCACCGTCATCGTCTCCAGTCATCTGCTGTCCGAGGTCGAACAGAGCTGTACGCATCTGGTCGTCATGGACCGCGGGCGGCTCGTCCAGGCCGGGCCGGTCGAGAAGATCATCGGCTCCGGCGACACCCTCCTGGTCGGCGTCGCCGGAGCCGGGCCGCTCTCGGACGCGCTGGTGGAGAAGGCCGCCGCGCTGCCCGGCGTCGCCTCCGCCGCCCGCGCGGACGAGGGCCTGCTGATCCACCTCACCGACCCCGACGCCACCCCCAGGCTCCTTGCCGACCTGATCAAGCTGGAGATCCCGGTGAACCGCATCGGCCCGCACCGCCGCCTGGAGGATGCCTTCCTCACTCTGATCGGAGGCGAGGCCCGATGAGCGCCGTGCCCACGGCGGCGGCGCCCGGCTACCTTCCGCGCCGCACCCTCCCGCTGCGCGTGGAGGCGCTGCGCCAGCTCAGGCGGCGCCGCACGGTGGTGATCGCCGCGATCCTCACCCTGCTGCCGTTCGTGCTGGTCGCCGCGTTCGCGATCGGCGGGGACCCCGGCAGCCGGGGCAGCGGCCGGGTCACCCTGATGGCCACCGCCACCGCCTCCGGCGCCAACTTCGCCGCCACCGCCCTCTTCGTCTCAGCGGGCTTCCTGCTGGTCGTCCCGGTGGCGCTGTTCTGCGGCGACACCGTCGCCTCCGAGGCGGGCTGGTCCTCGCTGCGGTATCTGCTCGCCGCACCGGTGCCGCGCGCCCGGCTGCTGCTGAGCAAGCTGACCGTCGGGCTGGCGTTCAGCGCGGCCGCGATGCTGATGCTGCCGCTGGTCGCGCTGGGCGTGGGCACCGCCGCGTACGGCTGGGGTCCGCTGCAACTGCCCACCGGCGGCGCGCTGCCGGCGGCCGACGCGGTGCCGCGGCTGGCGGTCGTGGTCGGCTACATCTTCGTCAGCCAGCTGGTCACCGCGGGCCTTGCGTTCTGGCTGTCGACGGTGACCGATGCGCCGCTGGGCGCGGTCGGCGGCGCCGTCGGCCTGACCATCGTCGGCAATGTCCTCGACCAGGTCACCGCGCTGGGCACCTGGCGCGATGTCCTGCCCGCCCATTGGCAGTACGCGTGGGCCGATGCCCTCCAGCCCCGGATGGAGTGGGCGGGGATGGTGCAGGGCTCGGCGGTGTCGGTGTCGTACGCGCTGGTCCTGGTGGCCGTGGCGTTCCGGGGCTTCGCCCGCAAGGACGTGGTGTCGTAGGGGCGGTGGCACCGCAACCATTCGACGCGTCCGGATGTCTAGGGGGACACAGCGTTCATACGCCGGTAATTCCGGAAGGTGAGGACATCCCATGATCCGTACCGTTTCGCGCGGTGCCGCCGCCGCGGCCCTCGGCCTGGCCCTGCCTCTGACCCTCGCCGCCGCCGTCCCGGCCGCCGCCCGCCGGCCGGCCGCGCCGACCGCGTCCGCTGTCCGTACCGATCCCAACGGACGGCACGACGCCGCCGACATCCGCCGTTTCCTGACCGGCTTCTACGGCCACCACGGGCCCACCAACTGGGCCCGCGAGCACCAGATCTCGGACTACCTCAAGGACCGCGCCGCTCACACCGAGGGCTACGACCTGCTGCTGTGCGCCCAGAACACGCCGCGCGAGATCTCCATCGGCAAGGTGACCACCGCCCAGTCCGCCGGGGTCGGCTGGGCGACGGTCACCACGATCTGGGACGGCGGGACGCACGCCACCTTCACCGCCTATGTGGACCTGGACTCCCGGCCCATCGCGCTCCAGGACGTCGACTGCGGCCAGTGACGGCGGGGCCGGCTGCCGTCCTCGGCGGGCCTCAGGCGGTCGGCCCCTGCATATGCGCGCTGACCCACTGCAGCGTGCCCTCGCCGAATCCCTGCACATAGGTCGCGGCGCTGTGCGTGCCGTCCGGCACGATTCCCAGCCGCGTCTTCACCGGCCCGTGCCCGTACTGCGCAATGAACTTGCGGACCTTGGGCAGCACCGTGTTCTCCTTCGACCCGTCCTGGAACGCCAGGTAGACCTCCGGTCCGCCGCGCGCTATCAGCCGGCGGGCCAGCACCTCGGGGTTGTTGGCCCGCTCCTCCCTGGCGTGGCCGTTCCACAGCGGCGAGTCCGGCACGATGTCCGGCCCGTTGGGGATGGCGACCTTGAACGTGCCCGGGTTCTGCAGCACATTCTTCAGCGCCGCGAACCCGCCCGACGAAGAGCCCATGATCGCCCAGGCGTCGCGGGTGTTGAGGGTGCGGAAGTTCTGCCGTACGAGATCGGGCACGTCCTTGCTGAGCCAGGTGCCGATCTTCGGCTGCCCGGGTATGTCGCTGCCGTCGTAGTACTGCTTGTCATTGGGGTTGAGCACCGGCATGACGAGGATGAACGGCAGGCTGGTGCCCTGCTTCGACCACCGGGCGAGGCTCTCCTCCAGCTTCAGATCGGAGCCGATCCAGTAGTTGACCGGGTAGCCGTACGAGCCGGGCAGCGCCTCCATCACCGGGAAGCCCTTGTTCGCGTTGCGCTTCTCGTAGTACTCCGGCGGCGCCCACACCCACACCTTCCCGGTGAAGCCGGACTTCGGGCCGTGCAGCGTGGTCACGCCTATCGGGGTGTTCTCCCCGGCCCCGCCGACCCGGCTCTCCTCCGCGAAGCTGATCGGACGGGTGGGGAACCGCACCAGCGACCGCTTCCCCGGCTTCGGTGCCGAAGCGTGCGAGGCGGTGCCCGGCCCGGGGTCGGCGAACCGTACGGGGGCGGCCGCCTTGGTCGCGCCGGTGCCGCAGCCGGCCGTGAACGCGAGGGAGGTCAGGGCGATCAGGGTGACCACCGGGGTGAACAGGGCTTTGCGCACGACGCCTTCTCCTTGCCGAACAGACCGGGAGAAGTCCCGGCCGGCCAGCAAGAGGGAACGGCGCCAGGGGAAGGTTTCCTCCCGGACGTGTCGGATTCGTCGCAGCGCACGTCAGGAATCCGGGCACACCGCCCTGACCTGGGACGTTTACGTACAGCGGGGACCGGGTTTACCGTCATTTTCCCGGCACCGGAGCCGCGCGCTCCGGTGCCGGGACCCGGCGCGCGCGGGGGAGCGCCGGCGCCACCGGTGGCACCGACCGGTGCACCGACCCGTACCGGCAACCGGTACGAACAACCCCGGCAACCGGCGGCGGCCATTCCGGAACCGCCCGCCCCCTGACCGTATTCTCTCGATATGACCTGGCCGCGTGCGCTGAAGGAGACCGCCCGCTCCGGGCTGACCATCGAGCGGGCCAAGCTCACCCCGGTGATCGCCGTGCGCGGCGCGGTCGGCGTCGCCCTGGTCATCGGCCTGTGCCTGTGGCGCGGCGACCCCGCCCTCGCGGTTTCCTCCGCCTTCGGCGCCTTCGCCTCCGGCCTCGTCACCTTCCAGCGCAGCATGCGCCCCCGCCCCGTCCGGGCGCTCGCCGTCGCCGGCGCGCTGGCCGTCTCCACCTTCCTCGGCTACCTGGCCGCCGCCCATCTCCTGGCCTTCGTCCTGCTCCTCGCCGGCTGGACTCTGCTGGCCGGGATGGCCTGGGCGATCGGCCCCATCTCCGGCCTGGCCGGCACCCAGACCGTGGCGATCATGCTGGTTACCGTCACCCTGCCGACCTCCGTCCTCGGCGCCCTCGAACACGCCGCGCTGATCTTCTTCGGCGGCGTCGTCCAGGCCACCTTGATCGTCGTCTTCCCGGTACGCCCCTGGGGAGTGCAGCGGGACGCCCTCGCCGACGCCCTGGCCGCCGAGGCCGACTACGCCCGGCGTCTGCGGCACGACCCGGTCGCCCCCTTCGACCCGGCGCCCCTCATGGACGCCCGGCTCGCCTCCGAGGTGACCCCCCGTCAGGCCAGGCGCCGCCCCGCCCAGCTGCACGGGCCACGGGGCCTGGCCGAACGGGTCAGACCCGTCCTCGCCTCCCTCGCCGACCCCGTCGTCGGCGCCCCGCTCGACGGTCCGGAACGCGACCGCGTCCGCGACCTCCTCCACGCCGCGGGCACCGTCCTGGATGCCGTCGCCCACGCCGTACGGCACGCCGGCCCCGTCCGCCTGCCGCCCGAGGCGATGGCCACCCTCGAGGTCCCCGCCTCCGGCCCGATGCTCCACGGCCCCGCCCGCCGCTCCGCCTTCCGGCTGATCTCCCTGCTCGTCGACGCCGTCGAGCTCACCGACGAGCCCGTCCAGGCCACCCGCCCCACCACCGAGGCCGAACGCGGCCATCTGCTGCGCCCCAGCGTCCCCCGGCTCGTCCCGGTCGCCCTGCGGGCCCTGCGCCGCGAGGCCCGCTGGTCCTCCCACATCTTCCGGCACGCCCTGCGCGTCAGCGCCGTGGCCTGCTGCGGCTACCTCCTGGGCACCGCCCTCCCGTTCGGCCACGGCTACTGGGCGCCGCTCACCTCCGTCATGGTGATGCGCCCCGACTTCGGCCAGACCTACTCCCGTGGCGTGGCCCGCTTCAGCGGCACCCTCGTCGGCGTCGCCATCGCCGGCACCCTGATGGCGCTCGCCCACCCCGGCCTCTACGTCTGCGCCGCACTCGCCGTCCTCTGCGTCTTCCTCATGTATCTGCTGATGCGCACCGGCTTCTCGGTGACCTCCGCGTGCGTGGCCGGATACGTCCTCTTCCTGCTCGGCATCGCCGGTGAGGGCTGGACACAGACCGTCGAGGAGCGCATCGTGCTCACCCTCCTCGGCGGACTGCTCGCCATGCTGTCGTACGCGCTGTTCCCCGCCTGGGAAACACCCAGGCTGCGCGACCGCCTCGCCGAGTGGCTGGAGGCCAACGGCCGCTACGCGCTGGCCGTGCTGGACCGCTACGCCCGGCCCGCCGAACGCCGCCCCCGGCACGTCCGCGAGGCCCTCCTGGACGCCCGTGCGGCCCGCGCCGCCTGGGAGGAGAGCGAGGCTCGCGCCGAGAAGGAACCCGTGCGTCACCGCGGCCTCTCCCGCACCTCGGCCACCGCCGCCGGCGCCGCCCTCGCCACCATGGGCCGGGTCACGATGATCATGGAGGCCCATCTGCCCGACAAGGACGCCGAACCGTCCCCCGGAGCCGCCGCCTTCGCCGCCGAACTCCGCCCCGCCCTGGAGCGCGCCGCCCATGCCGTACGCGAACGCGGCCGCCCGGACTGGAGCGCGCCGCGTGCCGTGTGGGAGCGCTGGGACGCCGCATCCGAGAGCCAGGGTGTCGCCCTGCGCGCCGCGGATCTGCTGCTGGATGCCCTCGACGATCTCGCGGAGGCGCTCTCCAGGGGGCGGGGCGGGCGCAGCCGGGCGGCGCGGGGGGCGGGGGACGGTGGCCGGTGAGCCGCCGGGGGCGGGGGCGCCGGCGGGGCGGGGCCTCACGGGAGGTGCTCGGAGGGAACCATTCCGCATCCCCGTCAGTCTTCATAATTGCCCGCAATCAACGCCTTTGCCGCTGGTAGCCCCT
Organism: Streptomyces sp. NPDC028368; assembly: GCF_055565615.1. NCBI lineage: Bacteria > Bacillati > Actinomycetota > Actinomycetes > Kitasatosporales > Streptomycetaceae > Streptomyces > Streptomyces sp. NPDC028368. The sequence goes on from NZ_JBVHTY010000007.1 coordinate 307,900, forward strand.
GCCACGGCAAAGGTGCCGCCCGCGCCGCAATGCCCGAGGATCGTCCCCCGTCGCGAGAGAGCACCCGAACTCCCCATGGCGTCCAGCACTTCATCCGGTACTTCGTCCAGCAGGTCCGCCGCCGGTAAGCCCCCAGCCGGCAAAACCTCCGCCGGTGCGTACGACATAGGCATCGACCTCGGTACCGCCAACACCCTGGTGTACGCCCGCGGCAAGGGCGTGGTGCTGAACGAGCCGTCCGTCGTCGCCGTCAACGCCGCCGGCGAGGTCATCGCCGTCGGCGCGGACGCCAAACGGACCATCGGCCGCACCCCCTCCGGGATCACCGCGATGCGCCCCCTGCGCGACGGCGTCATCGCCGACTTCGACGCCGCCGAGCGGATGCTGCGCGCCCTGATGAAAAAGGCCCTGCCCAGCCGCCGGTTCGCCCGGCCGCGGGTGGTCATCTGCGTCCCCTCCGGCATCACGGGCGTCGAACGCCGCGCGGTCATCGACTCCGCCCGAGGCGCCGGCGCCCGCGAGGTCCACCTCATAGAGGAGCCGATGGCCGCCGCGATCGGCGCCGGCCTTCCCGTCGACGAACCCGTCGGCTGCATGGTGGTGGACATCGGCGGCGGCACCACCGATGTCGCCGTCGTCTCCCTGGGCGGCCTGGTCACCGCCCAGTCCGTGCGGATCGCCGGCGACGCCCTGGACGCCGCCATCGCCACGTACATCAAGAAGAAGCACGCACTGGACATCGGCGAACGCACCGCGGAAGACATCAAGATCGCCATCGGCTCGGCGGTATGGACCCCGGCCGGCACCGACGAGGACGGCGCAGCCGAACGCCGCGCCTCCTACACCGTCCGCGGCCGCGACCACGTCACCGGCCTGCCCCGCATCCAGGAAATCACCGAAGAGGAAATCCGCGGCGCCCTCGCCGAACCGGTCGACGCCATCGTCCGCGCCGTCCACCACACCCTCGACGCCTGCCCTCCGGAACTCTCCGGCGACATCATCGAGCACGGCATCGCCCTCACCGGCGGCGGCGCCCTGCTGCGCGGCCTGGACCGGCGGCTGCACCAGGAAATGGGCGTCCCGGTGACGGTCGCCGACCACCCGCTGGACTGCGTCGTCAACGGAACCGCCAAGTGCGTCGACGAATTCGCCTCGCTGCACGGCCTGCTGACGGGCGCGAAGGACCGCCCGCGCAGGACGGTGCGACTGTAGGGAGCCAAGGGTCGGGGCGGCGACCGGCCGGGGGCGGCTGAGGGGCTACGGCCGTGTGCCGCTGCCCCTACCCCGGCTTCGGCCCCTGGGCCCGCTGCCCGATATACGCCTCCAGGCCGTCCAGGATGCGCTCCAGCCCGAACTCCAGGGACTGGTCGCGGGATTCGGTGGACTCGGCGGAGGCGAGGGCGGCGGTGAGGGCCGGGAAACGGTCGGAGCGCCCGACGAGCAGTTCGTTCAGGATCGCGCTCATCACCTGCTCGGGCTCCTTCGCCTGCGCGCTGCCCAGCCCCAGCGACGCCGACACCTGGGTGATGGCCCGGACATGGCCGGTCACGATGACCACGGCATCCAGCTGCTCGCCGCCGTTGAGGCCGGTGTCCGCGAGTGCGCCGAGGGCGCGTTCGGTCCAGGCGAGTTCGTTGGGCCCCATGATGCGCGGGCCGATGGCCGCGTCCAGGAGCCAGGGGTGGCGCCGGAAGGCCGCCGCGAGCTGCTCGGCCCACTCGCGCAGCGCGGCCCGCCAGTGCTGCGGGGCGCCGTCGGCGCGGGGCGGAGGTTCGCCCATCGCCGTATCGATCATGAGCGCTACGAGTTCCGTCTTGCCCGGGACGTAGCGGTACAGGGACATCTTGGTGAAGTCCAGCTCGCCCGCGACCCGTTGCATGGAGACGGCGGCGAGCCCGCCGAGGTCGGCGAGGGCCATGGCCGTACGCGTGATCCGCTCCAGGCTCAGCGCCGGCTTGGGGCCGCGGCTGGGCCGCTCGCGCCCGCCCCACAGCAACTCCACGCTGCCCGCCTGATCGCCGAACACGCTGCTCTTCTCGCCGCTCTTCTCGTCGTCTTCAGCCACTTCCGCATACTAAAACTGTTTCCGGGGTACACGAATAAGTGTCCATCGGATACAGTTTCTTTTGTTCACGTCGATCGCGAAGGACCGGTCCCCGTGCGGGCCGGTCCGATGGGGGAGTGCGTCATGACGCAACGAACGTGCCGAACGCAAGGGGTACGCCGAACGCAAGGAACGGCTACGGCCGGCCGGCGGGCCGCGGTGCGCCGGCGGACGGTCCTGATCTCGGGCGCAAGCGTGGCGGGCCCGGCCCTGGCCTACTGGCTCGCTCGCCACGGCTGCCGCCCCACCGTGATCGAGGTGGCTCCCGCCCTGCGCGCCGGCGGCTTCGCGGTCGACTTCCGCGGGCCGGTGCATCTGTCCGTACTGGAGCGGATGGGTGTCCTGGAAGACATCAAGCGCCGGGCCACGGGCGGCAGCCCGATGACCTTCATCGACGCCCAGGGCCGCCAACTGGCCGCAATGCCACCGGAGTTCGCGGCGGGCGAGGTCGAGATCCTCCGCTCGGACCTCTCCCGCATCCTTTACCACCACAGCCTGAACGTCCCCACCGGCGCATCCCGCTCGCCCCGGGATTCCCCTTCCACCGAGTACGTCTTCGGCGACTCCATAGCGTCCCTGACCCAGACCGACGACGGCGTCGATGTCACCTTCGAACGGGGTGCGCCGCGCACCTTCGACCTCGTGGTCGGCGCGGACGGCCTGCACTCCACCGTCCGTCGGCTGGCGTTCGGCCCGGAGGAGCGGTTCGTCAGCCACCTCGGCTATTACGTCGCCGGCTGGGACCTGCCCGCGGACGCCTCCGACCTCGCGGCCCGGTCGGTGGGCTACGGCGAGCCCGGCCGAGTGGCGACCGTCGGGCGTGTTCCCCGGCGCGCCGACGAGCCCGGCTACACAGGGGAAGCCTTCTGCGTCTTCACGTCCGAGCACGAGCTGTCCTACGATCGACGCGACCCCAACAGTCAGAAGAAGGCGATAGCCCAGGCCTACGTCGGCGCCGGCTGGCGAACCCCGGAGCTGATCGACTCCCTCTGGGCCGCGGACGACCTCTACTTCGATTCCATCAGCCGGGTTGATGTCCCGCACTGGTCCACCGGCCGGATCGTTCTCCTCGGCGACGCCGCATACGGCGCCACGGTGGGCGGCATGGGCACCGGCTCAGCGGTGGTCGGCGCCTACATCCTGGCCGGCGAGCTGGCCCTGGCGGATGGCGACCACACCAAGGCCTTCGCCCGCTACGAACAGCTTCTCCGCCCCTACGTCACCCCATGCCAGGAAGGCGGCCGCGGCGCGGGCGAATTCCTGGCCCCGCCAACCCAGGAGGCAATGGACGCACGCAACGCCGCCCTGAACGACCCCGCCACAGTCCGGGCCATCCTCGAGCAGGGCCGGGACCTCTCGGCAGACCTCACCCTCCAGGACTATCCGTCCCCGCTCGACGCCTCCGCCGAGGCCACCACCCTGGACGACCCGATACGCACCGCGTGACGAGGCGGCCCGGCGCCGGGACGGCCCGGCGCCGGGACGGGCCGGCGCCGGGACGGCCCGTCCCGCTCACCGGCCTCGGCCGGATTCCGCCCCTGACCCTCGCGGGAGGCAGGCATCACGCGCCGTATGACCGATAGCGTTGATCTCGACGGCGGGGCAGGGATCCGGGTGGCCGGATGGGCAGGACGCAGGCGTGCAGGGGGAGTTGCGACATGGTGGATCCCATATCGATGGGGGCGGTGACCGCGGTACTGGGGGCGGTGACGGCTTCCATGGCCAACGAGGCCGGGAAGCGGGCCTGGGAATCCGTGGGTGCGCTGGCCCGGAGGATCGCCGGGCGCGAGGTCGCGGCGCCGGCCGGGAGTGCCGAGCGTGCGGCGCTGGCCGCACTGCTGGTGGAGGGGGCGCGGCGCGACCAGGTGCATGCCCGAGCACTGGATGCCTGGGTGCGCAGCGCTCCCCGGCTCGGATCTGCCGCCGCGGTCCCGCGCCGGCTGCCCGGCTCGGTACGGTTTTTCACCGACCGGCAGCGCCCGATGAAGTGCCTGGACCGTGAGGCCGGGCGCAAGGCCGACGGGCGCCCCCGGGTGGTGCTGGTCCACGGGCCGGAGGGGATCGGGACCAGTGCGCTGGCCCTGCACTGGGGGAGCGCGCAGGCAGGCCGGTTCCCTGACGGGCAGTTGTATGTGGATCTGCGCGGGCCGTCGTTGGTGGGCACGCTGGACCAGGGCGCCGTGCTGCGGGGCTTTCTGCGGCAGTTGGGGTTCGCGGCTGACGAGATTCCGCCGGCGGTCGAGGACCGGGTGGATCTGTACCGGGCCGGTGTCGCGGAGCGAAGGCTGCTCGTGGTCCTTGACCACGCCCGGTCCGCGGCTCAGGTCCAGCCGCTGCTGACGCCGGCGCCCGGGGTGTTCACGCTGGTGGTGGCCCGGCGGCCGCTGAGCGGTCTGGACGCGGTGCCGGTTGCCGTCGGACCGCTGACCGACCGGGATGCCCGCGCTCTGCTCGGCCGGCTCACCGGGAAAGAAGCCCTGGCCGCGGCGGGCCCCGTGGTGCCGCAGGTGCTCGCCAGGTGTGCCGGGTCGCCGTTCGCCCTGCGCGCGGCCGCCGTGCGGCTGACCGAGCCGCCCCGCCCCCAACAGGAGCCCGCCGTGCCGGACAACGACCCCGTATGGACCGCCGCCGCGGACGCCTACCAAGAGCTGGAGGCGGGCGCCGCGAGGCTCTACCGCCTGCTGGGTGTGCGGCCCTGGCCCGCCATCGGGGCGGCATGGGCGGCCGCCGTCGCAGGGACCAGCGAACCGGAAGCCGAAAGGCTGCTGGCCGAGTTGGCCGACCGCCGGCTGCTGGAGACCACGGCCACCGGCCGCTACCGATTCCGCCCCTCCGTGCGGCGGCACGCCGAAGCGGCCGCCGTTGCCGCGGACGGCATCGCCGGCTGCTCGGCCGCGGTCTCGCGCGGTGTGGCCTGGGCCCTGCGCTTCGCGGTACGCGCGGACCGCACCGTACTGCCCCAGCGCTGGCACCTCGGCCCGCTGTACGAGCAGCTGGAGCCGGGCCCCTACCTCGATCCCGGAGAGGCGCTGGCCGCGCTCGACGGTGAGCTCGGCCAGATCCTCGAAGCGGTCCGGGCCGCCGAGGAGTTCGAGGACCGCGACTCCGTGGTCCAGCTGTGTGAGGCCCTGTGGTCGGTGCAGCTCAAGGCCGGGCGCCACGACGAGCTGCTGCCCGCACTCCGGGCCGGTACACGCGCCGCCGACGCCGGTGCAGCTGCCGACGACGACGCCGGTGCGCACAGCGCATCCGCCGCCGCCTTCCGGATGGCCGGACGGATGCACACCCAACTGGCGCTGGCCCTCGTCGAGGTGCGTCGGCACGAGGAAGCGGAGTCGGAGCTTGTCGCCGCCGCCCGCGCCGAGGAACGCGCCGGTCATCTCCGCGGCGAGGCCACCGCCGTGGAGACGCTGGGTCTGCTCCGGCTGCGGCAGTGGCGGTTCCCGGAGGCGTATGAGCGGTTCGATGAGGCCGATGCCCTGCTGGCGTCGATCGGGGAGGACGGCGAGGGAGCCGCCGATGTGCCGCGCGCCCGCGCGCTCCTGGAGCGTCACCGGGGGCGGGCACTACGGGGCCTGAGCCGCTGGGCCGACGCCCTGGAGCGGCTGGAGCGGGCCCTGCGCTTCTTCCGCGACAGCGCCGAGGCCTACAACACCGCCCGTACCCTCACCGACCTCGCCGAGACCCACCTCGATGCCGGAGATCCGGCCGCCGCGCGCCCCCTGATCGATGAGGCGGCCGCCCTGCTCCAGGGTGAGCAGGCGGCGTTCCATCTCATCCACTTGGAGGCGTTGCGCCGGCGTTGCCCGGCAGGGTGACGGTCACCCGGTGGGTGGCGCGGCCCGTCCGTACGGACAGCCCGCTCGCCACCAGGTCGTGCAACGCCGCGCCGCCTGCCAGCGCGGCGTGCAGCGCGGAGGCATAGACGGCCGGGTCGGCGGCGCCGGCCGCGCCGGTGAGCCGTAGGACCGCGCCGGACCGGGTGCGTACGGTGCACGCGTCGGGGCCCGTGATGTACGCCGCGAGCGCGCAGGCAGGCCACCGTGCCAGGACTTCCGCGCCCCAGCTCTCCGGCGGCCCCAGCCGGGGATCGTCCGGCTCCCCGTACCGGAAGATGACGTCGGCCGGCGCCACCGCCTCGTATGCGGCCTGGTCCTCGTGGACGGCCAGATGCGCCGCCCCGTCGGTCTGCTGACCGTCCTCGTCCGGATCGCCGGCGGGCTCATAGGCGGGCTCGGCGAACCGGCGCACCGTGACCACGCCGTCCACCGGCAGCCGGGTCAGTACCCGTAGCGGGGCCGTGCGCAGCGGCGGCTCGTACGCGGGCAGGGGCAGCGGGTCGAGGAGCGCGGGCTCCGGCGGCTCGGGTATCCCGATGAGGTCGTAGAACGTCTCGCGCAGCAGCGCTGCCGACTTGCCGGGGACGGAGGTGGTCAGTTCCGCGGGGCCCGGGAGGGGGCGATGCCGGGCGATCAGCGACTCGATCTGGTGCGGCAGGGGCGCGTGGGGATCGAGGCGAGGGGCCCTGCGGACGAAGTCGGCCACCGGGGAGCGGGGGTCCAGCCCGGTCAGCGGTGCGGCGCCCAGGAGGACGGGGGTGCCGAGGGCGGCCGCGTAGTACGTCACGGAGCCGTGGTCCCCGATGACCGCGTCGGCGGCGATCAGCGCCTGCCGCCAGCCCTCCAGGGGGTCCAGCAGGGTGAGGCCGCCGCGGCGTGCGCGATGCAGCCAGGCCCTGATCTGGCCGGGGCCGTGGCCGTGCCAGATGTTGGGGTGCAGGACGGCCGCGAGGCGGTATTCGTCCGCGGCGAGTTCTCCGGTCAGGCGGGGGAGGAGGGAGGGGAGCAGGTCTTCGGCGCCGCCGTCCCCGAAGAACGACTCCGGGTTCCAGGTGGAGTTGAGGACGAGCAGCCGCTGGCCGGTACGTACGCCGAGGGCGCGGCGGAAGCGGTCACGGTGCGGGAGGGCGGCCAGCATCCGGTCGAAGCAGGGGTCCCCGGCGAGTACGGCCGTGGGGACGGCCTGGGGGCAGGCGGCCCGGAGGCGCTCCAGCTGCTCGGGGTGCGAGAGCACCATCGCCTCCGCGATCGGGGTGCCGTCCGCGAGCAGCCACTCCTCCGACATCCCGAACACGGGCGCACCGGCCGGACCCGACTCCCGGCTCCCGGCTCCCGGCTCCCGGCTCCCGGCTCCCGGCTCCCGGCTCCCGGCTCCCGGCTCCCGGCTCCCGGCTCCCGGCGTGGCCAGCGTTTTATTATATCCGACGCCATGTGAGAGGACGGTCAACTTCCCCTGGAGCAGGTGCAGTTGACCGCCAAAGCTCGCCGAGATGGCCAGGTCCACCGGCGTCTGCAGCGCCTGTGACCACGGCAGAACCGGCACGTCGACCTCGGCCAGCAGCTCCGCCACCCCGGCCTGGAACGGCGACGATCCCGTACACGTCGCCAGCATCTGCAGCCGCAGATCGTCGCGGAACAGCGGCAGTACGTCCAGCAGCCGGGTCGCCGACGTCACGTTGTGCACGACGAACAGCACCCACCGGCAGCGCCCCCGGGTATCCCACCGCCCTGACTCGGCCCCGACGGGAACCCGTATCCAGCCATCCCGCCGCCCGCTCACCGAACCCCCTCGCCACCCGGCCCACCGAGCCGGCACCACATCTCTTTGGCCGGTCACGATATCCGCGCAGCCGTCGGGACGGTCCCGCGCAGCCCGGGTCTACTCGCACCCTCCGGATCCGCCGAGCGGCACACCCGCCCGGCCAACTGGCTCAGCGATGGTGTCCCGTCGGCGCAGGACGCGAAGTGGGCGGGCATCAGCAGCCCTGTGCTGCTTGCGGGGAGCTCCGACCCGGCGGTGCACTGTCGGTGGACGTTCGGGATGTCGACCTCGAGTCGCGCACGGTGCGCGCAGAGGGGGCCCGGAAGGAGCCGCGGCGGTCGCCGGGTGCGCGTTGACAGCTCCGGTTACCCGGCTGAGCGCCCGGCAGGACATTCGTGGAGGCATGGCCAACAGCACAGCGGCGTACGGGCTGTGCGCCGGCGCGGAGTCGCTGCGGCACGCACGGAAACCACTGGCCAACCGCGCGTGCCGCACCACAACCGGCGCCCCTCAACGGCGCTCAACGGCACATGGGCACACGGGCACACCTCAGGCGGTGAAGTCGCACGAACCCGGGTCAGTCATGCTGCCGCAGCCGTCGTAGCCGTAGCCGTAGCCGTAGCCGTAGCCGTAGCCGTAGCCGTAGCCGTAGCCATAGCCATAGATGGTGAAGTCCGGCCGACGGCCCTCCGGGAAGGACATGTCGCACGCCCTGCTCTCGCCGGCTCCGGCGACCCCGCAGTACGAGATCTTGGGCCCTACCGTTCTCGTTCGGTGGCTGGTGCTGTCCCCCGCGAAGCACCAGCCACCGAACGCGTTGCTGCGGTGGCAAAGGAAGCCACCAAGAGATCCTGCCCCGCTCGGTCATTCAGTTCTCCGCGGTCGTGGTCACGCCCGCGTACTTCACCCCGGCGCCCTTGACCGAACCAACGTTCCTTCACGATGCCGGAATGCGGCCGGTGAGTCGTGAGGGCTGAGTGCACAACTGCGTTGGCAATGAGTTCACTCGTGGCTGTGGAGGGCCTGATGCCGGTGGTCCTTGGGCGTGGTGCCGTAGGCGGCACGGTAGGCGCGGCTGAAGTCGGTTGCGCGGGGGAATCCCCAGCGGGTGGCGATGGCGTGGATGGGGACGGCGTGGAGTGCTGGGTCGGTGAGGTCGCGGCGGGCCGCCTCCAGGCGTCGGCCGCGGATCCACGCGGCGACCGTGGCGTCTTCGTCCCGGAAGAGGCGGTGGAGATAGCTGGTGGAGATGTGGTGCGCGGCGGCGATCGTGGCCGGAGTGAGGTGCGGGTCGTGCAGGTGCTCCCGGATGAATGCCTGGATGCGCAACGTGAGGGTCCGTCGGTGGGTCTCCGGAGGGAGGCAGTCGCCCGCTTCGAGCAGATGGGCGAAGAGCGCGGCGGCCAGATCGGTCAGGACCGTGCCCAGTCGGGCGCCGTCGGTGGGCTGGTAGGGGGTGGTGTCCTCGGTGAGTTGGGTGAGGAACCGCGCCAGGAGGGCGCCCATCCCTTCCCTGGCCGACACCGGCGCCCCGACGATCCGGCGGGCCACGTCGCGCGGCAGCGGCACCAGGGCCTTGGGAATCTCCAGCGCCACCGTCGTGATCGGGGCCCCGGCGCTGTGCACGTCATTCGGCAGCGAGGAAGAGTTGATGAGCAGGTCGTGCGGCTTGTACTGGGTTTCCCGGTGCCTCCACACGCCTCCCCCGGTCCCGCGTACCACGAGTGAAATATGGTACGTCTCGGGGTCGGACTGCCGGATTTGCTTCGGCGTGCGCCGGAAGACCAGCGGCTGGAAGACGGCAGACCACATGGTGACAGCACCGAGGGCCAGCACGCGTTGGGAAGCCCGGAAGTCGTCGGCGTAGTCGCTGCGCAGCTCCATGGGGGCATGGGTACGCCCCAGGAGCTCGGACCAGTAGCCGAACCGATCCGGCACAGGCACATCGTCACTGCGGAACACCAACTCGTCCAACAACTCTCGTTCCCCGTTTCTGAAATCGCGGGTCAAAGGGCTCCTGCCAGGTAGTACACAGTGTGCTTGGTGCCCCGGTTCCATGCCGCGGCGGCCGGAAGTGTGGAACGCCCGCGGTCGCAGTTCCTGGAAGGATCAAGCCCGATCCAGGTCCGAGAGGCGTCACAAGGACGAGGCGAAGATGAACCCCACGGAAAGCCTCCGCAACCAAGCCCGCGTGATCGCCGGCGACTATGACGAGGTGACACGTGATGAACGAGGCGCTTCAACGCTACCGACGCAGGTTTCCCGCACCACGACGGGCGTGCGGTCTCCTGCTCGCCCTATTGCTCAGTGGATGCTCACTGTTCGGCGGAACCGATGCCGAGGACCTGCAGACCATGAAGCCCGAAGCGGCAGAACAGACGGCCGGCGAGATCTCTCACGGCTTCCTCGAACTCACCGCCGTTCGCGACCAGAAGGGCTCGCGCGGCGCTCTCACCATGACCCTCGACAGCGCGGAGAACACCTTCTACATGCGTGACGCCTGGTCGATCGCCGATGCCTCACCCGACGAGCTGCGCAGGGGCATGAAGAATCTCGTCGACAAGATGCCTGCGGCAGGCTGGGAGATCGAGAGTTACGAGCCGGCGAACTCCGAGGCCAAGCAGCCCCAGCTTCGAGCCGTGCATGAGAAGTCCGGATACAAGGTCGTCGCCGAGCTACTGATCAGGAGCGAACGCAAGAACTCACACGACCACCCGAGCGCATCGCGGAAGGATCTGATCGGCTTCACCGTCACCTCACCGGCCTACCAGGCGCCCCAAGATACAAAAATCGCCGAGTACACCCATGGTCCGATAGAACCGCAGGTGGTGCGGTCGAAAAGTCATCGCTGCTGGTCAAGCGATGTCGTGGTACTCGCTGATCACGCCGCCGATGGTCCGGGTCCGCAGCGCCCGGCGGGCGTTGAGGAGCTGCCCTGCAATGTCGGACTGTTCCTCGGCGTCAGGCGGTAGTTGGCAACGGGCCTGGCGAGGGCGGTGGGCGTGGCACCGCCGTTGGCAGGAGGGGGCCAGGATGTTGTCAGTGCCCATAAACCCCGTCCGTGCTGGTCAGGCCGCCTGAACACTGCCGCGAAGCCCTGCGGTCAACCGTAACGGCAGGAGCATTGCCCCGCTGATTGCCGGCCCGGTCGACCTGAGCCCGGCGTCCCGGTGTTGCCCGCCGGCTACGCACGTGGCCTCTCGGGTCAGCTCTCGGACCTGAAGAAGCGGATCGAGGCGGGAGGAGACCTGCCGGAGCTTCCGGCGGGCTGGAGCCGGCCGCGAAATCCGGGGAGGGTCTGGCGCTTCTGCGTGTGTGCCCGTACATGCCCTGACCAGCAAAGAGCCCCTCCCGAAGGGAGGCGCTGTCTCGGCGCCTTCGGCAGGACTCGAACCTGCGGTCCAGTGCTTGGAAGAGACCTGCATGGTCCGGCGCGCTCAGGTAATGCTTTCGGAGTGTCCGTCGGGGAAGGTGCACGTGGGGCCGCGGTAGGGGCCGCCCTGGTTGACCGTTCCGCCCTGGGCCGTGCACTGTGCGGCGGAGACTGTCGGATGCGTCGCTGCCTGAGCGGCGGCAGCGCCGACGGCGCTCACGCCGGCGAGGGTTGCTGTGGCGAGGGCGAGACCCAGCAGTCGTCGTATACGCATGGCTTTCTCCTCTCGATTGCCCCTGGTTCGGTGCTTCGGGATGACCGGGCTCATGCCAGGGACCACAGGGCCCGCGAGCCGAACAGCACCACTGCTGACCTGTCCCTTCAGGCTCATGTAGTGCAGCCTCGTCTCCGCCCGTCCACATCTCCTCGACAGGCACCCAGGCATGCCGCAGCGCGAGTGTGTCGAGGTTGGAGCAGAGCCCACCCTGCCGCCAGACCGCAAGGAGGCGAACACACGGTGCCCGAGTGCATCGAAGTTGTCCGCGAAGAAGTATCGACTCGCACGTTGACGAGGATGCTGCCAGGCCAGTAACCGAGGTCGGCGGACCCAACGCTCGTCTCGTCCGCCGAGGAAAACAAGGGACAGAACGGCCTGTATTGAGCGAGGGCGAAACTGCCTAACAGCCCCTGGGTCAAACCACCGCGACGCGTGCCGACGAGGTGCCGCTGGACGAGGTGCTGCACCACTGCTCGCAGGGTGCCCGCCACATCAGGGATCGCGCCGTACCGCTCGTCGGCGCCCGTCTTGCGCACAGCCTCGACAGCGACCCATCCGCCGTCATGCCCGCCGCCGGCACGTCCCCGATGGCCATGTGGCTGAGGCTGACACGCCTGTGGCCACCGGTAAGCCGAGTTCGAGCTGGAGCGGCCAGAGCTCGTGGACGCCCTGATCTACTGCGATATGGCCACGACCCCGGCCGGCGGACACACGACGCCGGCTGACCGCCTGGATGAGATCGTGTCGCGGTACGGGCCAGACACCATCGTGGGCCGCTTCATCCAGCGCGCTGCCCCCGCGATCCATGCCGCCGCGAGCCGGGTCGATGAGCGTATGGCCGCTGTGGATGCGGCTTAGTCGATATAGGCACCGTCCGTGACACATCAAGGCCGTGGCTGATGCGCAGTCGCATCGAGGGATGAATGTCGAGGTTGTCGAGGTCCGTTGGGGAGACCCAGCGGACCTCCTTCGATTCATCGCTGGTGCGCAGTGAGCCGCCTGTGGGGTGGGCGCGGAAGCAAATGGAGAACTGCCGGCGTGCCTCTCCATCGTCGTACGCCATGACGTGTCGCGGGTCGGCGGGCGCGGCAGGAAATGCTCACCTCTTACGAATTCGGGTCCCCCTCGGTCCCCGTGTGTACGACCTCCGGCACACCTGCCTGACCAACTGGCTCAACGCCGGCGTTCCGGCCGCGACCGTGGCCGATTGGGCGGGCAACAGCGTCCCCGTACTTCTGGCCACCTACGCGCGCTGCATCGACGGGCAGCTCGACGACCTGAAGCACAGGATCGAGCAGGCGGGGGAGCTGCCGGATCCGGCCGCGGCGGGGGCCTGAAAAACTCCTCCGCGTATTCTCCGCCGCCACCCGCAGAAACCCGGTGACAGCCGGACACAGCCGGACCCTCCCCATGGTCACCAGGGGAGGGTCCGGCTGTTCTGCGTGTGTAGCCATACATGCCCTGACCAGCAAAAAGACCCTCCCGAAGGGAGGGTCTTGCGGAGCGCCCCCGGCAGGACTCGAACCTGCGGCCAAGTGCTTAGAAGGCACCTGCTCTATCCACTGAGCTACGGGGGCCGGGCGGTGGAGGTGGATCACGGACCGCGGACAAGGATAGGGGTCCGGGTGCCTCGTACCGGTTGCTTCACCTCCGTGGCACGTTGTGGAGGTTCAGTGAAGCGATCCCGATAATCGCAGGCAGGTACGAATCCTGCACCGCTTTTGACGGCTCGTGCGCCGGGTGTTGTGCACTCGTTATGCCTGCGCCTCAGTTGTCCCGATCGTCTCATGGGTTACTCGTCCCGTTCTGTGGGGGTTCTTACGGCGCGCACACAGGGCTATACGCTTCAAAAAGGCAACGAAATTGGGCATTCTGCACATGTGGCGACCTTGGACGTACGACCCCGGCTCATCGACGCACTGTCCGTACTGCGCGACCGCGTCGACGCCGCACGCTTTCCACTGCCACTACGGGGCGCCGCCCGCGCACGGCGCAACCGGGCCGAGCTGCTCGCTCAGCTCGATGACTATGTGATCCCCCGGCTCCGGTCACCTCAGGCTCCCCTGCTCGCCGTCATCGGCGGCTCCACCGGGGCCGGCAAGTCCACGCTGGTCAATTCGCTGGTCGGCCGGCGGGTCTCGGAGGCGGGGGTGCTGCGGCCGACGACGCGTACGCCGGTGCTGGTCTGTCATCCCGACGATCACCGCTGGTTCGCCGGGCAGCGGGTGCTGCCGCAGCTCACCCGGGTGTGGGTGCCCGAGCAGGACGGCGGGGGATATGACGGAGGGTACGGGGAGGCGGGCGGCGCTTCCCAGCGGTCGCAGGAGGAGGCGGGGTACGAGTACGACGAGGCCGGCGGCGGGTACGGCGGCGTGGGTGAGCCGGGGATGCCGACGGTGCGGATCGAGACGGATACGGCGTTGCCCAGCGGGCTGGCGCTGCTGGACGCCCCGGACATCGATTCGCTGGTCGCGGGCAACCGGGAGCTGGCCGCCGAGCTGATCTGTGCGGCGGATGTATGGGTGCTGGTCACCACGGCCTCCCGGTACGCGGACGCGGTGCCCTGGCATCTGCTGCGTACGGCCAAGGAGTACGACGTCACGCTGGTGACCGTGCTGGACCGGGTGCCGCATCAGATCGTCACCGACATCTCCGCGCGCTACGCCGAACTCCTCCACCACGCAGGCCTCGGCCACGTTCCCCGGTTCACCATTCCCGAACTGCCCGAATCGGCCGGTGGCGGGAGCGGGCTGCTGCCCGCCACCGCGGTCGCCGCGCTGCGGGACTGGCTGGAGCGGCATGCCCAGGACCCCGTCGCCCGTGCCGCCGCCGCGGACCGTACCGCCGCGGGAGTGATCGCCTCGCTGGGCAGCCGGCTGCCCGCGCTGGCCGCCGCGGCCGCCGCCCAGCATGCCGCGGCGCTGCGCCTGAGCGGCCGGGTCGAGGAGGCGTACGAGCGGGCCGCGGAGCGGGTACGGCAGGAGGTCGCGGCCGGCGAGGTGCTGGCCGGTGATGCGCGTGCCCACTGGCGTGACCATGGGCTCGGCGGGCGGCCGGAGGAGCTGCTGGATGCGTTGACGCACGGGCTCACCTCGCTGCTGGCCTGTGCCGTCGAGGAGGCGGACGAGCGGGCCGCGGAGGCGTGGCGGCGGGATCCGGCGGCGGAGGATGTTGCGGTGACGGCGGCGGCCGGCGCTTCAGGGGCGGGCGACCGGCTCGGCGTGGTAGTGCGGCGCTGGCGGCGTTGTCTGGAGGAACTCGCCGAGGAGGAGAGGGGGGAGGGGCGGGGCGGACCGGGCGGCGAGCGGTCGGGATCGGTGGAGCCGGAGGAGTCGGCCGCGTTGCTGGCCACGGCGCTGCTCGGTGGGCGGCGTGCCCGTACGGCGGGTGAGAACCTCGCCGAACTGCTGGGGGCCCAGGCCGCGCTGAGGCTGTGCGACCGGGGCAGCCGGCTGCTGGTGACGTACCTGGCGCGCGCCCTGGACGGCGAGCGCGAGCGGCGGCTGGCACCTCTGGACCGGCTGGCCGTACCGCCCGACCAGCAGGCCGAGCTGATTGCCGCGCTGTCCGTACTGCAGAGGGAACAGAAGACGGTGCGGACTGTGGAGCGGGCCGAGCGGGTGGAGAAGGTGGTGTCCGGGTGAGTGAATCCGTGGCGGGTGTGGAGGGCCGGGACGTCGGGGGCGGGGATGTCGAGGGGGCGGACGTGCGGGAGGCGGGGGCGAGCCGGGACGGGGGCCAGGGGGCTCATGGCGCTTGGGACGACGGGCTGATTGCGCGGCGGGTGCGGGGCGGGGACGGTGCCCGGCCGGGGGCGCGACGGCGGATGTTCGGGCCGCGGGACGGTTCCTCCGCCGGGCCGCCGCCGGCGATCGATCCCGCGCGGGACGCGGGCCGCGACGCGGACGCGGATACGGGTACGGGTTCGGGTACGGGTACGGGTACGGACGCGGATATGGAGTTTGCGCTCGCCGTGGACGTGGTGGCGGGGAAGAGAGGGGCGGACGATGCGGTGGCGGGGCCCGCGCAGGGTGGGCCGGGCGGTGGTTCGGCGGACGACGGCCCGTGGGGCGGCCGGCGCGAGGGTTCCTACGACGGTCAGGTCGAGGGTTCCTCCGGCGGCCGGTACGGCGTCGGTCAGTACGGCGGTGGTGAGTACAGCGGTAGTCAGCACGGCGGTGGTCAGTACAGCGGTAGTCAGTACGGCGGTGGTCGGTACGGCGGTGGTCAGTTCAGCGGTGGTCGGTACGGCGACGGATCGTATGGCGGCGGCTCGTACGGCGGCGGTGCATACGAGCGGACGCCGGAGCGGGCCCGTGGTGCCCGGACCGCCGAGCTGCGGGCCCGGCTGGACGCCCTGCGCGAGCTGATCGCGCTGTCCCGGGCCCGGCTCGACGGGGAGACGCTGGCCGAGGCCGGGCGGGTGCTGGATGCGGCGGGGGAGCGGTACCGGCTCTCCGGGGAGCACACCGTCGTCGCCCTCGCCGGAGCCACTGGGAGCGGTAAGTCGTCGCTGTTCAACGCGCTGGTGGGGGCGAGCCGTTCGCAGGTCGGGGCGCGGCGGCCGACGACCTCGGAACCGGTGGCATGCGTGTGGCCGGGCGGGCCGCCGGGTGCCGACGGGCTGCTGGACCGCCTGGGCGTGCCGCACTGGCGGCGGCACCTCGCGCCGGACTGCACTCCTGGGCTGGGCGGGCTGATCCTGCTCGACCTGCCCGACCACGACTCCTCGGACACCGACAACCGCGCCCAGGTGGACCGGATGCTGAAGCTGGTGGACGCGGTGATCTGGGTGGTGGACCCGGAGAAATACGCGGACGCCGTCCTGCACGAGCGCTATCTGCGGCCGCTGGCGGGCTACGCCGAGGTCATGTTCGTGGTCCTCAACCAGGTGGACCGGCTGCCCGGCGACGCCGCCGACCAGGTGGTGGACGATCTGCGGCGGCTGCTGGACGAGGACGGGCTGGCGCTGGGCGAGCACGGCGAACCCGGCGCGGCGGTGCTCGCGCTGTCGGCCGCGAGCGGCAACGGCGTGGCGGAACTGCGTGATGCGCTGGGCCAGTTCGTCACGGAGCGGGGCGCGGCGGACCGGCGGCTGGCGGCGGATGTGGACGCGGCGGCCGAGCGGCTGCGATCGGTGTACGTCACCCGGACCCGGGTCGCGCTGACGGAACGGGCCCGCGCGGAGTTCGAGGACCGGCTGGCGGAGGCGGTGGGCGCGGCCGCCACCGGGCACGCGGTGGAACGCGACTGGCTGCGGCACGCCGACCGGGCCTGCGGCTCACCCTGGTCGCGGCTGCGCAAGCGGCGGCGCGCGGCGGGCAGAGGGCGGGAGCCGGTCACCGCCACGCACCGTCCGGTGGCCCGGCAAGGGCGGCAACGGCAGTCGGGTGCGGCCGGGACGCAGGCCGGGACGCAGGCGGGGATGCGGGCGGACGGCCGGGCGGCGGCGCGGCCGGTGGTGGAGCAGGCCGTACGGGCCGTGGCGGGCGAGGCGGCGCACGGGCTGCCGGCGCCCTGGGCCCAGGCAGTACGCGAGGCGGCGGGCCGGGGTGCGGAGGGGCTGCCGCAGGCGCTGGACAAGGTGACGGCGGACGCGGAGCAGTCGCTGCGGGGCGGGCCGGCCGGGCGGCCGCGGTGGTGGACGGTGGCCGCCGCGCTGCAGGGGCTGCTGTTCGTGCTGCAGGTCGTCGGTCTGCTGTCGCTGCTGGGCGTGTTCGTCGGTGTGGTCGATGCGGCGGCGTGGTTCTCCGCGCTGCTGCCCGCGGTCATCGGGTCGGTGGGCGGCCCGGCGCTGGCGTGGCTGTGCAGGGTGGCGGCGCGCGGCCCGGCCCGGCGCTGCGGGCAGGAGGCCGAGCGGCGGCTGCGGAACGCGGCGGCGGGATGCGGCCGGGCCAGGGTGCTGGAGCCGGTCGCGGCCGAGCTGTTGCGCTATCGCGAGGTGCGCGAGCAGTACGCGGTGGCGTCGGGCGCATAGCGCACTCCCCCTCCCGGGGGGCCGAGTTGTCCACAGCCGGGCCGTCGTCCACAGCCCGCGGCGGCCCCTGCCGATCCCGTGCAGCATGGGATCACCGCACGGAGAGCGCGCGGTTCGGAGCGGGGGAGGCGGGGTCCGGTGAACGACACGATGGTGACGCTGGTGGGAAATGCCGCGACGGCGGTGGAGCACCGGCTGACGACGGCGGGGGTGCCGGTGGCGAGGTTCCGGCTGGCGACAACGGTCCGGCGCTACGACCGGACCCGGGAATGCTGGACCGACGGGGAGACGAGTTTCTATACGGTCCGGTCCTGGCGCGGCCTCGCGGACAATGTCGCGGCGTCCGTGGCGGTCGGCGAACCTCTGGTGGTTCAGGGCAGATTGCGCGTACGGGAAGGGGAGCAGCCGCCCGAGCGGGGCGGGCAGCGCTGGTTCTCGGCGGAGGTCGACGCCGTGGCGATCGGCCACGATCTGACCCGTGGCACCGCCGCGTTCCGCCGGGTCACGCGGACGCGTACGGAACCGGCGCCACCACGGCAAGAGGCGCCGGAGGGGGCTGTGGACACGGTTCCGGGCCCCGAAGTGCCCGAACCGCCCCGGGAATAGCCCACCTGAGAAAGCGTCAGTGCCATCGCACAAGAAGCGCCATCGGCGTCACCCGCGCCCTTACTTGCCCCCCAGTGCCCCGATAAGTCCCAGGGATTTATCGATAAGGCAAGGACCGGGATGCCTGGTGTCGATAACGATTGTGATTCGGATCGGTTATGGGATGTCATTCCTGGGGACCGTGATGCGCCTGCTCCATAGGATCCGACGAGTATTCACGGGGGCTGACGCGTTCGGCTGTTGAGTCCTTTGGGATCTTTCCGGCGAGGCATCCTCCTCCACTCGACCGCCTCGCCCAGAGGGGAAATTCATGCTTTCGATGAAGAGGCGGGGCGCAGCCCGCCTTGCCGCCGCGGTCGTGGCCTCAGGCCTGTTCGCGGCGGGTGCGATAGCCACCGCGGGAACCGCCGCGGCGGATGACACGCCCCCCGCACAGGGAGGCGCCACCGCGACGCTCGGCGGTCTGAAGACCTTCGACCAGGCGATCGTGCACTCCGACGGGCAAGACCAGCGCGTCGGCGCGGGGCTGTTCGAGATGTCGGTCGACAACGGCGGCACGCTGCAGACGTACTGCATCGACATCCACAACCCCACGCAGCAGCAGGCGAAGTACCAGGAAGTGCCCTGGAGCGCCTCGTCGCTGCACAACAACGGTGACGCGGGCAAGATCCGCTGGATTCTGCAGAACTCCTACCCGCAGGTGAACGACCTGGCCGCGCTCGCCGGCAAGGCCAAGTCCGGGAACCTCACCGAGAAGACCGCCGCAGCCGGCACCCAGGTCGCGATCTGGCGCTTCTCCGACCACGTGAAGGTGGACGCGGTCGACCCGGCGGCCGAGAAGCTCGCCGACTACCTGGAGCAGAGCGCGCAGAACCTCTCCGAGCCCAAGGCCTCGCTGACGCTGGACCCGCCGGCCGTCTCCGGCAAGTCCGGCAGCCGCCTCGGCCCGGTGACCGTGCACACCAACGCCGACAGCGTCACCATCTCCCCGGCCGCCGACCTCCCGGCCGGTGTGAAGGTCGTCGGCAAGGACGGCAAGCCCGTCACCAGCGCCGCCAACGGCTCCCAGCTGTTCTTCGACGTGCCCAAGGGCGCCGCCGACGGCAACACCTCGCTGACCGCCCAGGCCGCCACCAAGGTCCCGGTCGGCCGCGCCTTCACCGGCATCGGCGAGCACGCCAAGAGCCAGACGCAGATCCTGGCGGGCTCCAGCGAGTCGACGGTTTCCGCGGCCGCCACGGTCTCCTGGAAGAAGCAGGGCGCGATCCCGGCGATCACCGCCGAGAAGAACTGCGCCAAGGGCGGTGTGGACGTCACGGCCAGCAACAAGGGCGATGAGGCGTTCCGCTTCCAGCTCTCCGGCAAGGACTACGAGGTCGCACCGGGCAAGTCGCAGACCGTGACCGTGCCGGTGGCCGAGGACCAGCCGTACGAGATCACGATCAAGGGTGCGGGCGGCTTCAAGAAGACCTTCTCCGGGGTCCTGGACTGCAAGACCGCCGGCAGCGGCGGCGGCAAGCCCTCCCCGCAGCCCAGCCCGGCCACCTCGGGCGGCACCGGCGGCGGCCACGGCACCGACCTCGCCGAGACCGGCTCCAGCAGCGCCACCCCGGTGATCGCGGGCGTCGCGGTCGCCCTGGTCCTGGTCGGCGGCGGCGCGGTGTTCTTCCTCCGTAAGAAGAAGGCCGGCGCCCAGTGATGCAGCCGGTGACGGCACTGTGACGCCGGGCGACCACGGCCAGGTCACGCAGTGACCTGGCGGTAGCCGGCAGAGCACCCCGCGGCCCCGGAGCGCAGCATTCGCTCCGGGGCCGCGGGCGTACTCGTTTCCATCCGGGCACGGCTGTACGGCAAGATGGATGTATCTGCCCTCGCGCGGCCGCGCCGCACCATGGCCCAGGCGGCGGAGCCGCATACAGACCTGACAGATCCCTGATAGATCCAAACTGCCGGACGGTTTCTCTTGGCTGAGTACATCTACACGATGCGCAAGACGCGCAAGGCGCACGGCGACAAGGTCATCCTCGATGACGTGACGCTGAGCTTCCTGCCTGGCGCGAAGATCGGTGTCGTGGGTCCCAACGGCGCCGGTAAGTCCACGGTGCTGAAGATCATGGCCGGTCTCGAGCAGCCGTCGAACGGTGACGCGTTCCTCTCCCCGGGCTACACCGTCGGCATGCTCCTCCAGGAGCCGCCGCTGGACGAGTCCAAGACCGTGCTGCAGAACGTGCAGGACGGCGCGGCCGAGATCATGGGCAAGCTCCACCGCTTCAACGAGGTCGCCGAGCTCATGGCGACCGACTACTCCGACGCGCTGATGGAGGAGATGGGCAAGCTCCAGGAGGACCTCGACCACGCCAACGCGTGGGACCTGGACACCCAGCTCGAGCAGGCCATGGACGCGCTGGGCTGCCCGCCCGGCGACTGGCAGGTCACCAACCTCTCCGGTGGTGAGCGCCGCCGCGTCGCGCTGTGCAAGCTGCTGCTGGAGGCCCCCGACCTGCTGCTCCTCGACGAGCCCACCAACCACCTGGACGCCGAGTCCGTGCAGTGGCTGGAGCAGCACCTCGCCAAGTACCCCGGCACCGTCGTCGCCGTCACCCACGACCGGTACTTCCTCGACCACGTCGCCCAGTGGATCTGCGAGGTCGACCGCGGCCGCCTGCACGGCTACGAGGGCAACTACTCCAAGTACCTCGAGACCAAGCAGAGCCGTCTCAAGGTCGAGGGCCAGAAGGACGCCAAGCGTGCCAAGCGTCTGAAGGAAGAGCTGGAGTGGGTCCGCTCCAACGCCAAGGGACGGCAGGCCAAGTCCAAGTCGCGCCTGGCCCGTTACGAGGAAATGGCCGCCGAGGCCGACAAGATGCGGAAGCTGGACTTCGAGGAGATCCAGATCCCGCCGGGCCCGCGTCTGGGCAGCATCGTCGTCGAGGTCGAGAAGCTCAACAAGGCCTTCGGCGAGAAGGTCCTGATCGACGACCTGAGCTTCACCCTGCCCCGCAACGGCATCGTCGGCGTCATCGGCCCGAACGGCGCCGGCAAGACCACGCTGTTCAAGATGCTGCAGGGCCTGGAGACCCCGGACTCCGGCGACATCAAGGTCGGCGAGACCGTCAAGATCTCCTACGTCGACCAGAGCCGCGAGAACATCGACCCCAAGAAGACCCTGTGGGCCGTGGTCTCCGACGAGCTGGACTACATCAACGTCGGCCAGGTCGAGATGCCCTCGCGGGCGTACGTGAGCGCCTTCGGCTTCAAGGGCCCGGACCAGCAGAAGCCGGCCGGGGTCCTCTCCGGTGGTGAGCGCAACCGCCTCAACCTGGCGCTCACCCTCAAGCAGGGCGGCAACCTGCTGCTCCTCGACGAGCCGACCAACGACCTCGACGTCGAGACCCTGTCCTCGCTGGAGAACGCGCTGCTGGAGTTCCCCGGCTGCGCCGTGGTCGTCTCCCACGACCGCTGGTTCCTCGACCGCGTCGCCACGCACATCCTGGCGTACGAGGGCGAGTCCAAGTGGTTCTGGTTCGAAGGCAACTTCGAGTCCTACGAGAAGAACAAGGTCGAGCGCCTCGGTGCGGACGCGGCCCGTCCGCACCGCGCGACGTACAAGAAGCTGACCCGGGGCTGAGCGTCGTGCGACACCTCTACTCCTGCCCCCTGCGCTGGTCGGACATGGACGCGTTCGGCCATGTCAACAACGCGGTGTTCGTCCGCTACCTCGAAGAGGCGCGGATCGACTTCATGCGCCGGCTGGCGCCGGGGGACGGCAGCCCGTCGTTCACGGGCGGATCGGTGGTCGCCCGGCACGAGATCGACTACGTACGGCAGCTGGTGCACCGGCATTCCCCGGTGAACATCGAGCTGTGGGTGACGAAGATCAGCGCCGCGTCGATGACGATCGCGTACGAGGTCAAGGACGAGGAAACGCTCTATCTGCGGGCCTCGACCGTCGTCGTCCCGTTCGACTTCCGCGAGGAGCGCCCCCGCCGCATCACCGCGGAGGAGAAGGCGATCCTCAAGGAGTACCTGGACGACGCCTCGCATCAGGAGGGGGCCGTCGCCCGATGACGGCGCTGCGTCTGGCCGATGCCGGGGAGGCGGCGGATCTCGCCGCCTTCCTGGCCCGGCTGATCCATTACGACCGTGCGGCCGCGGTACGGCTCCGGGCCGCCGGCGGCGTGCTCGCCGTCTTCGGCCGCCCGCCGTCCTTCGAGGTGCTGGCGATCCGCACCGCCCGGCTCGACGACGAGGACCTCACCCTGGACCTCACCGTCTCGGCCGGTGAACTCCTCGAAGGCGTCGAGGCATCGGCGGAAGGCGTGCTGAATGTGCCCGCCTCCGTCACCGGCCCCCCGTGGGCCGGGCTGCTCCCGCCGCGCGGCGGATGGCAGCGGGTGCCGGGACTGCCGGAGCCCGAGGCGCTGCTGCGCACGGTGGCCGGCGCGGTCGCCGAATTCCGCGCCCGCGACGCGGAGCTGCCGCCGCAGCACCGCACCCGCAGCGAACGGGACCGGATCGGCCGGGAGATCTGGTCGCGGACCCTGGGGGACACCCACCTTCCGCTGCGCGCCGCGCACGCCGCCCAGTCGCTGGGCTTTCTGCGCCCGGTGCGCTCGGCGGCCTTCGCCGGCGGCGGGTCACAGGACGGCCGCGCCCCGCACGCCGAGCAGCGGCTGACCCTGCTCGCCGCGGGCGGCTGGCTGCGCCTGAGCACCCCCTACGGATCGATTGCCGTACGGGTGGGCGGCCCGGCCGGGCTGACCGGACTGTCGGGAATCACGGTCACCCCGGTCTGACGGGCCCCTCGGCAGGGTGACGTTCTGCAGGACGGTGAGGTACGGCAGGAGGTTGCGGGTGGTCTGCTGCCGGACGAAGTCGACGACCTCGCGGCGGTAGCGCAGGCGGGCCCTGGCGTCCATGGTCAGCAGATCGCGTCCGGCGACCGTGGCGGCGCCCGCGGTGGGCACGTCCAGCCCGGCCAGGATGTTCATCAAGGTGGACTTGCCGCTGCCGGACGCGCCGACCAGGGCCATCAACTCGCCCTCGGCGACGAGGAGATCGAGCCCCTGGAGGGCCCGGACCTCGACGCCGTCGGCGGTGAAGACCCGTACGAGGCGGTCGCAGGCGATCAGCGCGTCGTGCCCGTAGGCGGGCCGCCCGCGCCGCGAGGCCGCGCGCGCCTCCAGTTCGGCGAGCGATGCCGACGGTGTGCCGGGCTGCTTCATGAGGTGTCCCCCGCTCTCCACTCGGTGTCATCGCGCCGTCGTTCGCTCAGCCAGGCCTGGGCCAGAACCACGGCCAGGGCCAGCACCACCACGCCCGCCGACGGCAGGAGGAGGGACGCGGAGTCGGCGGCCACGTGTACGGTGCCCGGCGCGCCGTCACCCACCGCCCCGGCCGTCGCGAGCGGGGCGAGGTCCAGGCCGGGGCCCAGCAGGCGGACGGTGGCGGCGCCCGCCGGCACACCGCCGACGGCCGCGAGCAGCGTCTGCGGCAGCGCCTCCAGGACCATCAGGCGGCGCCCCTGCGCCGGGGTCAGGCCCAGCGTGCGGAGCCGGGCCAGAAGCTGGGTGCGCTGCGGGGCGGCCTGGAGAAGGGAGAGCAGCAGGGCCAGCAGGGCGAAGCCCGTGCCGGCCGCGACGGCGGCGGTGTAGAGCCGCTCGGCGCCCTGCTGGAGGGGAGAGCCGGCGAGCTCGGCGCCGGTCGGGCGTCAGTCCGCCGCGTTGATCATTGAGGCGGCCGCGTACGTGAGGTAGTTCCACAGCTGCGTCTCGTGTTCCTCGGTGAGGCCGAGGGAGTCGACGGCGTCGCGCATGTGGCGCAGCCAGGCGTCGTGCGCGGCCCGGTCGACGGTGAACGGGGCGTGCCGCATCCGCAGCCGGGGGTGGCCGCGGCCGTCGCTGTAGGTGCGGGGCCCGCCCCAGTACTGCATCAGGAACAGCGCGAGCCGCTCCTCGGCCGGACCCAGGTCCTCCTCCGGGTACATCGGCCGCAGCAGCGGATCCTCTGCGACGCCCTGGTAGAAGCGGTGCACCAGACGACGGAAGGTCTGCTCGCCACCGACCTGTTCGTAGAAGGTCTGCTCCTGAAGCGTGCCGCGCGGAATCTTGTTCACCCGTCCATGGTGTCAGACGCGATGGCCGAGGACTTCGGGCGTAGGACGGGGAACGGCATGCGGGGGCGTGACCGTTCGGTCACGCCCCCGCACAGGTTCCGGCCGGTGATCAGCCCCGGCGTACGGTCAGCGTCGTCCAGGCGCCGACATGCACCCGGTCGCCGTCATGGAGCGGCACCGGCACATACGGCTGGACCGGCTCCTCGGCGAGGTTGATCGTCGTGCCGTTGGTGGAGTTCTGGTCGACCACCGCCCAGCTGCCGTCCTGCTGCTGCACCAGCAGCGCGTGCTGGTGCGAGACACCCGGGTCCTCCGGCGCACGGCCGAGATCGACGTCCGGGGCCTCGCCGGTGCTGTTGCGGCGGCGGCCGATCGCGATCTGGCCACCGGCGAGCGGGAGCACCTGCTCGGGGGAGTACGCGGGCAGGTTGAGCCCGGCGGCCTCCGGGCCGCTGCGGCCCATCATCGCCATGAAGTACTCGCGGTCCGGCGCTATGGCCACCACCCAGCCGTCGCCGACGACCGGCGGCGGACCCTGCGGCGCCGCCGCGGGACCCGGGCCGCCGTTCCACTGCTGCTCGGGCGGCGGGCCCTGCTGCGGCGGCTGCTGGGGGTCGTACGGGCCGGGCTGCTGCTCGAACGGCGGCTGCTGCTGCGGCTGCTGGTCGAAGGGCTGCTGCTCGAACGGCGCGGGCTGACCGGGCTCGTACGGGCCCGGCTGCTGCGGCGGGAACGGCGCGAGCGGCTGCTGCTGCTCGAACGGGGCCTGCGGGCCGGGGCCGGGCGCGGGCGGTGCCATCGGCGGGGCCGCCGTCTGCTGCGCGCCGGGCGGGTTCAGCGTCCAGTCGTCGCCCTGCTGCGGCGGGGGACCGGGCTGACCGGACGGGCCGGGACCGGGCATACCCGGCGGCGGGCCGGGCTGTCCGGGGAAGCCGCCGGGACCGGGGCCGGGCATGCCGGGCGGCGGGCCCTGCTGCGGCGGCTGCTGGGGGTCGTACGGGCCGGGCTGCTGGTGCTCGAACGGCGGCTGCTGCTCAAAGGGCTGCGGCTGCTGCTGCTCGAAGGGCTGCTGCGGCGCGGGCGGCGGGAAGCCGTAGCCGCCCTGGGGGCCGGGGCCCGGGGCGGGCGCCTGCGGCTGCTGCTCAAAGGGCTGAGGATGCTGCTGCTCGAAAGGCTGCTGCGGAGCCGGCGGCGGGAAGCCGTAACCGCCCTGGCCGCCCTGAGGGCCGGGGCCGGGCTGGCCGGGCGGCGGGGCGTAGGACGTCGGGGAGTTGGTCAGGAAGCTGTAGCGGCAGCTCTCACAGAACGGCGCGTTCGCCTGCCGCGGCGTACGGCACTGCGGGCACAGCTCGGCCTGCTGCTGCTCGAAGGGCTGCGGCTGCTGCTGCTCGAAGGGCTGCTGCGGCGCGGGCGGCGGGAAGCCGTAGCCGCCCTGCGTGCCGGGACCCGGGCCGGGGCCGGGCGCCGGAGCGGGCGGGGGAAAGCCGTAGCCGCCCTGGGCACCGGGGCCGGGCATACCGGGCGGCGGGCCGGGCTGTCCCGGCGGCGGGCCCTGCGGCTCTCCGGGCGGCGGGCCCTGCTGGTGGGGCGGCGGCGGACCGGGCTGGCCGGTGGGCTGGCTGGGCGGCGTGTTCAGGAACCCCGCAGGCAGGGAGGGCGGCGGGGGGACAGCGCCCGCCATCCTGTGGCCGCACACCTCGCACCAGTCTTCGGCCACCGACTGGTGTCCGTTCGGGCAGGTCGGCATGTCGGTTCTTCCCCCTCCGTACCTTTTCTTCCGGTGGTACTGCTCGGTACTGGTCGTTGCTATTTCTTTTCGCCTTCAGTCGCACAGTACCGGTCGCCGCATCGACGACGTCCACCACCTTCGCAAGCAGTTTCGCAGTGTCCGCATTCCCCGAGGCGCTCGCCGGCCGTGCGGCGCGGCCGGCGAGCGCCCCGGCACGCCTCGGCAGAGAAATGCGCCACATCCGACGCGGCGACGGTGGCCATCGGGTTTCCGCCGGTCAGGCCGATCCCGCCGGCACCTGCGGCGCGGGGAACGGCACGACCGCCACCGTGACGTTGTCATGGCCCCCGCCGTCGAGGGCGTGCGCGACCAGCGTCCGCGCGGCGTTCAGCGGCCGGGCGGGAGCGTCGAAGGGCAGCACCGCGGCCATCTGCTCGGCGGATTCGGCGTAGTTCCACAGCCCGTCCGTGCACACCAGGACCACGCCGGGGCCGTCCGGCTTGAAGGTCACGGTGTGCGGCTCGACCTCGTAGGCATCCGCGCCGAGCCAGCCCGTGATGGCGTGCGCCCGCTCGTCGGCGTTCGCCTCGGCCTCGGACATCAGGTTGTTGGCGACCATCTGTGCGGCCCAGGAGTCGTCCTCGGTGAGCCGGGCCGCGGGCGCCGTACGGTCGTTGGGGATCCAGTACGCGCGGCTGTCGCCGACCCACCCGACGGTCAGCAGCCCGCCGCCGACCACCGCCCCGACAAAGGTGCAGGCCGGAGCGTTCTGCTGACGGTGCTCGTCGTGGGCCAGGGACGGGTCGGCGGCCAGCGCGTCGGCCGCCGCCGAGGCCGCCATGACGGCGTCGTGCATGGCCTGCTGGGGGTGCGTACCGCGCGGCAGCGACGCCAGCAGCGCGTCGCCCGCGGCCTCGGACGCCGCCTGGGACGCCTCGTCAGGCCGGGTCGCCGAGGAGACGCCGTCGCAGACCACCGCGACCACGGCCGGCGAACCGTCCGGCAGGGACGTGGCCCGCAGCGCGAAGAAGTCTTCGTTGCGGTGGTGCCGGTGTCCGCGGTCGCTGACGGCCGCGAAGCCCGCCAGCTCCCGCTCCATACGGTCGCGTTCGCGCGGCTGACCGTGCCCGCAGTGTTCGCAGAAGCCGTCGGCGTCCAGGGCGCCCGCGTGGCAGGACGCGCAGAGGTGGAGGGTGTCGGCGGCAGTCTCGGCCGGCTCGGCCGCCTCCGCCGCCTCGCCGGACGGGGCCCCGGGGGCGTCCTCGGCCGCGCCGGCGGAGGCCTGCCCGGCGGGCTCCGCGGCTCCGGCGGCCGACGCCGCGGCGTCGGCCACCACTTCGTACCCGGCGACGCGCGGGTCGACGGGCCTGCCGGGGTCACCCGGAGGCGGGCCGCCCGCACCGGGGCCGCCCTCGCCGGCGAGCTCCTCGTACGGAATCCGCGTCGTGGGATCCGGCGGCGGGGGCCCGGCCTGCCCCTGGGGCGGCACCCCGACGGTCGGCGCATACGAGGGCGGCGGCGGCACCGCGCCGTACGCCGACGCGGCGGGCACCACGAGGTCCGCGCCGCACCGCCCGCAGAAATTGTCCCCCGCGTCGAGCGGCTCCGCGCAGCTCCGGCAGCGGGACGGCCCAGTCACACCCATGTCACACCCACGTCCTGGGGCGGAAACGGTTGGCCCGTTCCACCAGCTCGATCCTTTCCTCGCCACGCTGCGCCAGCCGCGCCAGCAGGCGGTACGACCTCTCCAGCCCGAACCGCAGGCCGCGTTCGTCCAGCGCGCTGCCGAGCAGCGGCGGCCGCTCGGGCGAGGCCTGCCCGCCGTCCGGCCGGGCACCGTGGCTACCGGAGAGTACCCAGTCCAGGGCGCTGCCCAGTACCTCGGTGGCCAGTTGTTCGCGGCGCTCGGCGTCCAGTCCGAATTCCGCCAGCTCCTCGACCTGTCGGGCGGCGGCCCGCAGATCACCGAGCAGCGCGTCGTGCGGCGAGCGCTGCCGCAGCCGGGCGCGCACCGCCGCGATCCGCGCAGCGGTGCAGTGGACGGACGATTCCGGTACGGACTCCAGCGCCTCGACCGCGCCCCCGCGGTCGCCCGCCGCCAGCCGCACCCGGGCCAGCCCGAACGCGGCGCTGACATAGCCGTGATCGGTCGCCCACACCAGGCGGTAGTACTCCGCGGCGGTGTCCAGCTGCCCCAGCAGCTCGGCGCAGACGGCCAGCGCCAGCTTCGGCGCGGGCTCGCCGGGGAAGGCGTCGTAGACCGCGTCGAAGGACAGCGCGGCGGCCTCGTGGTCCCCGGTGGCCAGGGACACCAGCCCGTGGTTCCACACCACCCGCCAGTCGCCGCCCCACCGCTCGGGATCCGACTCGACGGCCCGGAGCAGGGTCCGCGCCGCCGGGCCGTCCCCCGTCTGAAGGAAGGCGCGCAGCTCGCGCAGCCGGACCTCCAGGGAGTCGGCGGGCGCCGAGCGCAGCGCGGGCAGCAGCTCGGCCGGGGCGACGGTCATCAGCCCGGCCAGGAAACCGGCGTTGGGGTCGGCCGGATCCACCCGGGGTACGGGCAGCGCGAGGGCGGCGCCGGAGGTGTCCAGGGGGCGCAGCACGGGCCCGCCGGGGGCCGCGGCGGCGCCGTCCGGGGCGGCCCCGCGCGCACCCAGTCGCGAACTGTCGCCCTTCTGGGCGGCCACCAACTCCGTGTCCACCACACGCAGTTCGGATCCGAAAAGCTGCGACGGGGCCGGCCGCTGCTCGCCCGACTGGAGCGCCACCACCTCCCGCAGCACCCCCGTCAGCTGCTCGGCCATCTCCTCGGCGGAGGCGAAGCGGCGCGCCCGGTCCGGGTCCGTGGCCCGTACCAGCAGCCGGTAGAAGGACTCGTAGGTGCGGAAGACCTCGATGTGGTCCGGGTCCGGCAGGGAGTCGGCGAAGACGTTCGTATAGCCCTGGAAGTCGAAGGTCAGGACGGCCAGGGTGCGGGCGACGGTGTAGAGGTCGGAGGCCACCGACGGGCCCAGCTCCGCTATCTCCGGTGCCTGATAGCCGATCGTCCCGTAGATCGGGCTCCGGTCGTCGTCCATCCGGCGCACCGCGCCCATGTCGATCAGCTTGAGCTGGTCGCTCTGCTGGATGGCGTTGTCGACCTTGAAGTCGCAGTACAGCAGATTGCGGCGGTGCAGATCGCCCAGCGCCGCCAGCGCCTCGATGCCGTACGCGCAGGCCTGCTCGACCGGCAGCGGATCGCGCCGCCCCTGGGGCGTGCGCCGCTCGTTGGCGATCTCCTTGAGCGATTTGCCGCCGACGTACTCCATGACGATGTAGCCGTCCAGGCTGCCCGTCGACCGGTCGAGATGCTCCACGAAGTTGTAGATCCGCACGATGTTGGAGTGCTCGATCTCCGCCAGGAACCGCCGCTCGGACACCGCGACCGCCAGCGCCTCCTCGTCGCCGGTGTCCAGCAGGCCCTTGAGCACCACCCACCGGTCGGCGACCGCGTGGTCGATGGCCAGATAGATCCAGCCGAGCCCGCCGTGGGCCAGACAGCCCACCACCTCGTACTGGCCGTGCACGATGTCACCGGGCCGCAGCTTGGGCACAAAGCTGTACGGATGGCCGCACTTGGCGCAGAGCCCTTCCGCAGGGCCCGGCCGCTCCGCGCGCCCCCGGCCCACCGGCGCCCCGCAGTCGCCGCGGCTGCAGAACCGCTTGCGCTCGGGGACCTCCGGGTTCTCCAGCACGGCGGTGTGCGGATCGGGCCGCGGCACCTGCGGCACCGTCACCAGTCCCGCCCCCAGCCGCCCGCGCGCCGGCCCCGAGGACCCCGACGACCCGGAGCCCGAGCTTCCGCCCGTACGGTGCGCCGGCCCCGGGGCGGCCGGTGCCGGCATGCCCCGGGTCGCCTCGCCGCCCCCGGCGTCGGCCGGCGGTGCGCCCCCGGCCGCCGTCATGCCCGCCGGGACCCGCGCCGTGAGCCCGGTGGGCGGCGACGACAGCAGCCCGCCCGGTGAGACCACCGGCGCCAGCAGGCAGACATCGCAGGACAGCTCGCCGCCGCCGATGTCCTCGTACCTCCCCCCGCACTCCGGCCGCTGGCAGCGGCCGCCGGCTCCCTCCGTCACCTGTCCCCCCTACGGTCCGGCTGCTCCGCTGCCAGCACCTCGGCCGCCGCCTGCTGATAGCGCCACACCGCCTGCTCGGCCGCCCGCAGATCGCACGGTGCGCTCCACAGCATCCGGCGGGCCGTGTCGTACCGCTCCAGCAGCAGCGGGTCCTGGGCCATGCCGTGCCGGGCGACCTTCGCCTTGTACGCGTCCAGCCGCCCGCGCAGCTCGGCCCGCACGGCCAGCGGGGCGGTCACCGCCGTCAACGACTCGCGGGCGCGGTGGAGTTCGTCCTCCGCGCGCTCCTCCAGGCTGTCCAGCAGCGGCGACAGCCGGTGCCACTGCGCCCGCCTGCGGTAGTCCGCGGCCGCCGCCAGCTGCTCGCGCAGCGCCGTCGACGGGCCGCTGACCGCCGGCACCTCGGACGCGGCGATCTTCGCCAGCACCTCGCCACGGGCCTGCCGTGCCTCGGTCAGCGTGCGGTCGGCCCGGGAGAGCACATCGCGCAGCTGCATCAGCCGCCGCTCCGCGTCCTGCCGGACGTCCAGGACCGCCTCGATCTCCCGCCGGACGCCCTCCAGGGCGCGCGCCGCACGGTCGTAGCGCGCGGTGTCCGGACGGCCGCCCCCGGGCGCGGAACTCCCGGTCGACGACGACACCCAGAACGCCAGCGGATCCGCGATCACCTGGCCGCGCAGCCGGGTCAGTTCGTCCGTGATCCGCTCCAGGTCGTCGCCCGCCGGATGCTCACCCGGGCGCACCCCCACCGAGTGCGCCAGCGAACGCGTCCGCCGCAGCTCGGCCGACAGCAGATCTATCCGGGCCGGCAGCGCCGACCACACCGCGTCGGCGGCGACGATGACGTCGAGCGAGCGCGCGTAGAGCCCGTTCATCCGCTCGACGAGCTCCTCCAGGCGCAGCCGCTCGCTCGGCCGGGCCGGCCCGCCCTCCGGCCCGCCGCCCGCCACGGCCTCACCGGGCACCGTCACGCCGCCGCGCAGCAGCTCCGACAGCTCCGCCAGATCGTCGGGGGAGGGCCGGTGGCGCCGCTCCCGTAGCTCCCGCGCCGCCGTCAACGTGGCGGTGTACGTATCGAAATGCGACCACAGGACCGTGATGGACCGCTCGGTGGCGGCCCAGCGTTCCTTGGTGGTGCCGGACAGATCGGCGCCCTCCAGAAGCCGGCGACCCGCGTGGTCCTGCAACGCGAGCAGCGATGTCTCTATCGCGTCGTACTCGGCGCCGAGCCGCGCCAGGGCACGATCCACCTCCTCCCGGTCCAGCACCGGGGCAGGATGCCTCCCCGCGGAACCGGGGAAGGGCCCAGGGACCCCCATCGATCACCTCTCCAATACGCCTGCGGCGCGCGGCGGTTGGCGCGCCTGGGTCGCTCTGTGGAACTGCTCGCTCCCCTCCCTTCCCCCCATAGTGACGGCAACCGCCGCTTCGTGGGGCGATCGGTCGCCGTCAACCGCATCGACCGCATCGGCCGCTTTTGTCGCGCAGGTGCGCTTCAGTCGCTGTATTCCGGCGAGGGCGGCCCCGATATCCCCGGCAGATCGGCCTGCAGCCAGGTGCGGTACGCGCGCATCCAGGGGCTGTCAACACCCCCGCCTCCTCGGTAGTCGTCCAGGACCTTGTTGACCCGCCGCACCAGATCCGTGTCGTCCTTGTTCATCGCCACGCCGTACGGCTCGTCGGTGAACGGCTTGCCCTTCAGCTCCACCGTCGGATCCTGTGCCGCCTGCGCCGCGGCCAGCGCATTGTCCGTGACCACCGCGTCCGCCTGGCCCAGCTGGAGCCGTACCAGGCAGTCGAGCTGGCTGGGCACCGTCAGCACCTGTGCGCCGTGCCGCTGCGCGGCCAGCGCCGACTCGCCCGTCGAACCCGCCGCCGTGCACACCCGCTTGCCCCGCAGCGAATCGTCGAACGCCCGCACCGCCGACTTCTTCGGCGCCAGCACCTGCTGCCCGCCCTGGAAGTACGCCGTCGAGAACGCCACCTTCTCCTTGCGCGCACAGTTGATGGTCATCGTCCGTACCACCATGTCGACCGTGCGCTTCTGGAGTGCCGGGATGCGCTGATTGGTCGGGACGGCGTGGAAGACGACCTTGGCGTCCGGCCCCAGGATGTCCTTGGCGATGGCCCGTGCCAGATCGATGTCGAAGCCCCGCAGCTTGCCGGTGCCGGGATCGCGGTACCCCCAGCGGTAGGTGTTCTGGTCCACCCCCACGACCAGCTGCCCCTTCTTCCTGATCCGGTCCACCGCCGGCCCGCCGTCCGGCGACGGCCGCAGACTCTGCGCCGCCGTCGCCGGCGTGCACCGCGTACCGGCGGTCACCGCGGGCGACACCTCCGGCCGCTCGCTCCGGTGGACCGCCGGCGCCCTGCCCTCCAGTACGCCGCCGAGCGCATCGCTGCCCAGGGCGGGCACCAGCACCGCCGCGGCCGCCGCCATGACTCCCACCCCGGCCGCGACCGGCGCCAGCGCGGCACGCAGATTCACCAAGGCTCGCGCGCGCCTGCTCATGTCCCCCTCACCACGTCCCCTCACCGGTACTCCGACAGCCTGCGCCCGATACCCAGCACCGCACCCACCGCGCCCAGCACCGCCAGCACCGAGGCTCCCACCGCCAGCCCGCCGAGCGCCGCCCGCCCCCCGTCCGCCGCCGACCGGAACTCGTTCTGCTCGTGCACCAGCGCCTTGTGCAGTGCGGCGTCCACCCGGTCGAAGGACTCCCGCGTCGGCCGGTCGTCGCCGATCACCTTGGCCAGCGCCTGCTCGTAATCACCCTTGTCGTCCGCCGCCCGCGCCTGGGCATGCCGCGCCTGCCACTGCCGCACGTGCGTCAGCGCATCCCGCACCGGCCGCCGCCCCGCCTCGTCGTCCGCCAGCGCCAGCGCCGTCCCCAGCCGGCCGGCGTGCACCGCGCCCCCGCTCGCCGCCGGGCCCGCCAGATCCTTCATCCCCGAACGGAACCCCACCTCATAGAAATCCTTCTGGTCGCCGGTCAGCACCGCCCCGCGCGCCACCAGCGTCAAATTCTCGTCCCCGCGCGCCTGCAGCGAATCGATCCGCGCCTCATTGAGCACCCGCAGGGACCGCGCCCCGCGGTCGTAGGAATCGCTCAGCCCCGCCCGCGCCAGCGCATGCCCCGCCACCAGCCACCCCAGCACGGCCAGGGAGGCCGCCGTCGCCGCCAGCAGCCCCCGGTTGAAAACCCGGTTGGTCCGCCGGTAATTCCGCCGCTGCGCCCACGCCAACACGCCGATGGCGACCACCCCGGCGGCCAGCGCGAACCACGGCCACGCCTTCGCCGCGGCGTAGTCCGCGGCCAGCCGGTCGTTCTCCGCGTCGTACAACGCCCGTGCGGCAGGCAGCAGTTCCGTGCGCATCTGGGCGTTCGCGTACCGCAGATAGGCGCCGCCCAGCGGCAGCCCCTGGCGGTTGTTCGTACGCGCCGTCTCGACCAGTCCCGCATACCGCGGCAGCCCGCGGTTCAGCTCGGCCGTCAGCTCACCGGCCCGGTCCGAACCCCGGGTGTCCGCCGACGCCTTGACCAGCAGCCCGGCGGCGGTCGCGAGATCACTCGCGTAGCGGTCACGCGTCGCCCGGCTCTCCTCCCCGCCCGCCAGGAAACCGCCGGCGGCCGTCGTGTCCGCGTCCGCCAGCGACCGGTAGATGCCCGCCGCGTTCGCGCTCAGCGGCTGGCTGCGCTCGACCACATCGTCCGCGGCCGCCGCCCGGTCGGACACCTGCCAGGCCGTGGCCCCGCCGAACGCCAGCATCAGCAGGGCGAGTACGGCGCCGATCACCCGCAGCCGGCCCGGCTCGGTCGTCGCCGCGGCGCGCAGCTCGTCTAGCCCGTCGGCCCATGCCGTACGGCGCCCGGCCGCGGCCGGCACCCCGCCGACGGCGGACGCGGCCGGTACGGACGAAGCGGACTCCACGGCCGCGACGGACTCTACTGACGACACAGAACCTCCCCCTCGGCCGCCGGCGGGCCCGGTCCCCGTGGCGCGCCGCGAGCGCGCTCACGAGAACTGGTGCACGGGCAGCAGTATGTCCGTACCCACTGATCAGCACACCGTTCTTGACCCGATCTTGTGCGGACCGCGCCGCGCACCCGCCCTGGTCCGCCCGTCCCCGCCTTGACTGACGCCGGCGTGGTACGGCCGGTTCCCGGGGCCGGGCCCTCACCGCCCTCCGCCCTCCCCACGGCCGGCACTACAGTTGCTCCCAGGACAGCCAGTCGCCAGACATCAGGACACCGGCCCGGCCGGCCGTGACCTGCCCACCGCGATCCGTGGTCTGTCACCTCTGACCTGCCTCATGGGGAGTGATCGAGTGCGAGCGGTCCGCAAGGGCAGGGTGTCGCTGGTGGAGACCGCGACCGACGAGATCCGCGACCAGATCGTGACGGGCGTCTGGCCGGTGGGCAGCCGTATCCCGCCCGAAAGCGCGCTGTCGGAGACCCTCGGCGTCAGCCGTGCCTCGGTCCGCGAGGCCGTCCGCTCCCTGGTCCACTCCGGGCTCCTCGAACCCCGGCAGGGCGACGGCACCTTCGTGATCTCCGACGATGACAGCGCGGTCGCCCTCCGCCGCCGTCTGGAGCGCGCCGAACTCACCCATGTCACCCAGATCCGCCAGGGCCTCGACGTCGTCGCCGCGCGCCAGGCCGCCAAGCACCGCACCGCTGCCCAACTCGCCGGAATCGAGGCGGCCCTGGCCCGTCGCCACGCCGCGCTCGCCGCCCACGACGGCGACGCCTTCACCGCCGCCGACGCCGAGTTCCACATCCTGGTCGCCGAGGCCGGCGACAACCCCGTACTCGCCGACATCTACCGCTCCCTCAGCGCCGCCCTCCGGGCGGAACTCCGCCGCGCCGCCTGCCTCGACACCGCCACCGCGGCCCCCACCGACCCGCACTCCCGCCTCACCGACGCCATCCGCGCCCAGGACCCGCAGGCGGCCGTGGACGCCGCCGTCCTGCTGCTGGCCGGACATGTGCGGGACCTCGCACTGCCGCTGGACGACTGACCGGGCGGCCGAGGCGCCCGGCGCATCGCACGCCCCCCGCTTCACTCCCGCGCGCCGCTACCGGAAACAACTCTCGCTGATTACTCTGAGTGACGAAGGTGAAGCTGCTTCACCACGTCAGCGACCGGCGCGGCCCGCCCGCGCCCGGTGTACCGGAGGCCCTCATGCGACGCGTAACCGCACTCCTCAAACCCCTCGCCGCCGCCACGGCAATCGGCGCCCCCGCTCCCGACCACGCCCTTCCGGCCGGCGGATTCCTCACCATCGGCGCCACCACCTACGTCGACCCGGGCGGCCACTACCCCATCAGCCACCTTCCGGACGGCACCGCCACCCTCGTCATCAACGACACCGACCAGCACGTCACCATCGTCACGGAACGCGACCGCGACCGCGGCCACGCCCGCACCGCCGACATCGTCCTCGCCCCCGGCGACCGTACCGAGACGTACCGGGGCCACAGCGTGCAGGTGGGGTGGGGACGGGCGATGGGCGGGGTGATCGAGGGGTGAGGAGGTGCCGCCCCTGCCCCCGTGCCGTCCTATCCCCAAGCCCCCCGAAGCCGCTCATAGGCCGCCGGCCCCGCCCCCGCCCGGTCCAGTGCGTGCAGGGCCGCTCCCAGTACCGGCGGCACCGTCACCACGCGCGGTACGGCCTTCGGGGCGCGTTCCGCGAGGAGTTCGGTGATGCGGTCGTGGAGCAGGGGGTGGCGGGCCGCGAGGACGCCGCCGCCCAGGATGACCGGGGTGGTCTCCGTGAGGAGGTCCAGGCGTTGCAGGGCGACCGCGGCCAGGAGGACGATCTCCTCCGCCTGGCGGGCCACGACGGCACGGGCGACGGCGTCGCCGGCCGCGGCGACGCCGAAGAGGACCGGCGTCAGCTCGTGGCGCCGGTGGTCGGGGATGTCCCGCAGGTGGAGGGCCTCGATCAGTTCCCGCATGGTGGTCAGGCCGAAGTGGGCGGGCAGCGCGCGTGCCAGGTCGCTGGCCTCGCCCCGGCCGTCCTCGGCGCGGGCCGCGAACCACAGCGCCTCGTCGGCGAGATGACCGCCGCCGCCCCAGTCGCCGGAGAGCCGTCCGATGGAGGGGAAGCGGGCGGTGGCACCGTTGTGGCCGACCCCTACGGCGTTGATGCCCGCGCCGCACACCACGGCGACCCCCGTGCGCTCTCTGGTGTCCGGCAGGCCGGCCCGGAGCAGCGCGAAGGTGTCGTTGGCGACGGTCACCGTGCGCGCCCAGCCGCGGCTGGTGATCTCCGCGGTCAGGCCGGCTTCCTCGACGGGGAGGTCGGCGTTGGCGAGATACGCCGAGATGTGATCGACCGGGCCCGCCGCCCCGGCCTGCGCCAGGGTGGCGGCGACCAGCGGCGCGATGACGTCCACCGCGCGTCCGGCGCCCGTTGTCGACGGCCGGAATCCGCCGCCCCGGGCGGTGCCCAGCACCCTTCCGTCCGCGGCCACCAAGGCCACGTCCGTCTTGCTGTTGCCCGCGTCGATGGCGAGCGCCGTGCCGGTCAGGCCCACGTGAGGTGCTCCCGGTTGTGCGCGATCAGTTCGTCGGTGAGCCGGTCGGCGTGGTCGGTCTGGCCGATGAGGGGGTGGGAGAGCAGGGCGGAGAAGACCCGGTCCCGCCCGCCCTTGAGTGCCGCCTCCAGCGCCAGGTGCTCGTAGGCGGTGACGCCTGCGACCAGCCCGGCGTACAGGGGCTCCAGCGGCCGTACGGGCACCGGCACGGCACCCGCGCCGTCCACCACCGCCGGCACTTCGATCACGGCGTCGTCCGGCAGGAAGGGCAGCGCGCCGTTGTTGAGCACGTTGACGACCTGCACGTCGCCCGTGTCGCCCAGCAGGGACGAGGTCAGCGCCACCGCGGCCTCGGAGTAGAAGGCTCCGCCGCGCTTGCCCAGCAGCTCCGGCTTCTCCGCCAGCGCGGGATCGCCGTACATCTCGAGCAGCTGCCGCTCGATGGCCGCGACCTCCGCCGCCCGCGAGGGCTTGCTGCGCAACTCCCGTACGACCGCGTCGTGCTGGTAGTAGTAGCGGAGGTAGTAGGAGGGGACGACGCCGAGGCGGTCCAGCAGGGAGCGCGGCATGCGCAGGTCCTCGGCCACCGCGTCACCGTGCTCGGCGAGCAGCGTGGGCAGGACGTCCTCGCCGCCGACCCGGACGGCCCGCTCCCAGGTGAGGTGGTTGAGGCCGATGTGTTCGAGCTCGACGTCCCCAGGGGCCACGCCCAGCAGTTTCGCGAACTTGCGCTGGAAGCCGATCGCGACATTGCACAGCCCGACGGCCTTGTGGCCGTGGGTGAGCAGCGCCCGGGTCACGATGCCGACGGGGTTGGTGAAGTCCACGATCCAGGCGCCGGGGTTGCGGCGGCGCACCCGCTCGGCGATGTCGAGGACGACGGGGACGGTACGCAGCGCCTTGGCCAGGCCGCCCGCCCCGGTGGTCTCCTGGCCGACGCAGCCGCACTCCAGCGGCCAGGTCTCGTCCTGGTTGCGGGCGGCCTGCCCGCCGACGCGCAGCTGCAGGAGCACCGCATCGGCGCCGTCGATGCCGGCATCGAGGTCACCGGTCCAGGAGATACGGCCCGGATGGCCCTGCCTGGCGAAGATCCGCCGTGCCAGCGCGCCGACCAGCTCCAGCCGCTCGCCGGCCGGGTCGATCAGGACGAGTTCCGTCACGGGCAGCACCTCACGCAACCGCGCGAAGCCGTCGATGAGTTCGGGGGTGTAGGTCGAGCCTCCGCCGACCACTGCGAGCTTCATATGTCCGAATCAGCCCTTCACTCCGGTGAGCGTGACGCCTTCGACGAAGGCTTTCTGTGCGAAGAAGAAGACGATGATGACCGGCGCCATGACCAGCAGCGTCGCGGCCATGGTGAGGTTCCAGTTGACGCTGTGCGCGCTCTTGAAGGACTCCAGGCCGTAGGAGAGCGTCCAGGCGGCGGGGTTCTGCGCGGCGTAGATCTGCGGGCCGAAGTAGTCGTTCCAGCAGAAGAAGAACTGGAAGAGGGCGATGGCGGCGATGCCCGGCTTGGCCATCGGCACGATGATGCGCAGCAGGGTGCGCAGCTCGCCGCAGCCGTCCACCCTGGCGGACTCGACGTACTCCTGGGGGATGGTGAGCAGGAACTGGCGCAGCAGAAAGATGGAGTAGGCGTCGCCGAAGGCCATCGGGATGATCAGCGGCCAGAGCGTGCCGGCCAGGTGGAGCTGCTGGGCCCAGACCAGGTACATCGGGATGACGATGACCTGAGGCGGCAGCATCATCGTCGAGATGACCAGCAGCATCACCGTACGGCGGCCGCGGAAGCGGAACCTGGCCAGCGCATAGGCGACCGGGACCGCCGAGCACACCGTCAAGAGCGTGCCGAGACCGGCGTACATCAGCGAGTTCTTCCACCAGTCCAGGAAGCCGGGCGTTTGGAAGACCGTGAGGTAGTTGGACCAGTGCCACGCGGTCGGCCAGAGCTCGCCGCTCATCGCCTGGTCGTCGCCCATCACGGAGGTCAGGAAGACGAACACGAAGGGGAGGACGAAGAAGAGGGCGGCGGCGACGCCCACGGCGTGCACGGCGATCCAGTGCAGCAGCCGCTTGCGCCGGGCGCGCGCCGCCGGGCCGCGGTCGCCGGTGCCCGTACGGGCCCGTGCGGTCGGCGCGCGCGGCGTGCTCAGGGGCGTGGTGGTCAGATCGGTCATATCGCTTCAGTCCTCCGCCGGGAGCAGGCCGGCGCGCTTGCGCATCAGCAGGGTGGTGACGGCCATGGCGATGACGAAGAGCACGAGGGAGAGCACGCACGCCGCGCCGGTGTTGAAGTTCTGGAAGCCGAGGGAGTAGACGAGCTGCGGGACGGTGAGGGTGGAGTGGTCCGGGTAGCCGGGCTGGATGACGGTGCCCGGCCCGATGGAGATGCCGGAGGCGAGCTTTCCGGCGACCAGCGCCTGCGTGTAGTACTGCATGGTCTGTACGACGCCGGTGACCACCGCGAACATCACGATCGGGGTGATCGACGGCCAGGTGACGTACCGGAACTTCCCCCAGGCGCCCGCCCCGTCCAGCTCGGCGGCCTCGTACTGCTCCCGGGGGACGTCCAGCAGCGTCGCCATGAAGATCACCATCAGGTCGCCGATGCCCCACAGGGACAGCAGGACCAGCGACGGTTTGGCCCAGTCGGGGTCGTTGAACCAGGAGGGCGCCGGGATGCCGATCGCCCCGAGGATCTCGTTGACGGGCCCGGTGCCGGGGTTGAGCAGAAAGACGAATGCCACGGTCGCGGCCACCGGGGGCGCCAGATACGGCAGATAGAACGCCGTACGGAAGAAACCGGCGCCCGACTTGATCTTGGTGACGAGCATCCCGATGCCCAGGCCGAAGACGACCCGCAGCGCGACCATGACGACGACCAGCCACAGCGTGTTCCCCAGCGCGGGCCCGAACAGCGGCATCTGCGTCAGTACGTATTTCCAGTTCCGCAGCCCGACGAAATCCGGCGGCTTGATCTGGTTGTAGTGCATGAAGGAGAAATAGACGGTGGCGATCAGCGGATAGCCGAAGAACACCGAGAAGCCGACCAGCCAGGGGGAGAGGAACCCGAGGGTGCGCAGCCGCTCGCGGTGGCGCTTACGCCGCAGTGCGGGCGGGGGCGCGGGCGCAGGCGGGGGCGCGGCTCCGGCTGCCGTACCGGTGGATGCCATGGCGATCTCTCCGTCGTCCGTCATCCGGCACTCCCGCCATCCGAGGTCATC
Source organism: Streptomyces sp. NPDC028368 (assembly GCF_055565615.1). NCBI lineage: Bacteria > Bacillati > Actinomycetota > Actinomycetes > Kitasatosporales > Streptomycetaceae > Streptomyces > Streptomyces sp. NPDC028368. Next base: position 347,566 of record NZ_JBVHTY010000007.1, read on the forward strand.
CGGCTTTCCGTCACTCTTCATTCCGTCAGTTCTCGGACTGCAGATTGTCGGCGTCGATCTCGGCATCGAGCCCGCGCAGGCCCTTGTCCAGATCAGGGACCTTTCCGGCCTCGGCACCGTACGAGAAATCCTGCAGCGCGGTGATGTACTGCCCGCCGTTGTCGGACGGCGGAGGCGCGGCGCTGTGCGGGTTCTGCGCGATGTCGAGGAAGGTGCGGAACGCCGGGTCGGTGTCCAGTTCCGGCGACTTCAGGGCCGCGTTCGTCGACGGCACGTTGTGGATCGCATTGGCGAACCGCACCACCTGATCCGTGTCCACGGTAAGGAACTTCACCAGCTCCCATGCCGCGTTCTGATGCCGGCTGCTGTGCGCGATCCCGGCGACCGTGCCCGTCAGATAGCCCCGGCCATAGGTGTCCGCCTGATCATCGGGAACCGGCATCGGCGCCGTACCCCAGTCGAACGCGGCCTTCTGGTCCTTGAGCATCAGCCCCCGCCATTCGCCGTCCAGATGCATCGCCAGCTTCTGCTTCAAAAAGGCGTTCTGGGACGACATCTCATCGCCGAACCGGGTACGGAATCCCTCCAGCGCCGCGTATCCGCCCTGCGCCTCGATCAGCGCATGAGCGGTGGCGAAGAATTCCTTCGTGTGCGGATCCTTCGCCAGCCGCGATTTTCCGTGCCGGTCGAAGTACGCCGGCCCCCACTGGGCGAACATCCGGTCCGGACTGTTCTGGTAGAGCCGGAAGTTGGGCATGAACCCCACCCTCTTGTACGAACCGTCCCCGGCCCGTTCGGTGAGTTTCACGGCATCCCGCTTCAGCTCCGACATCGTCCGCGGCGGCCGCGCGACCCCGGCCTTCTTGAAGGCGTCCTTGTTGTAGTACAGCCCGTACGCGTCGGCGAGCAGCGGCAGCGCACACTGCTTCCCCTGGTAACTCGTGTAGTCGAGGAACGCCTTGGGGAACACCTTCTCCTTCGCCACCCCCGTCTTCCGCAGAAACGGATCGAGATCCGCCCACATTCCCGAAGAGCAGTACTGGCCCACGTTGTTGGTGGTGAACGACGACACCACATCCGGTGCCTCGTCCCCGCCCGCCCGCAGCGCCTGGTTCACGGTCTCGTCGGTGACATTGGCGACCGTCTGCACCGTGATATTGGGGTGACGTTTCTCGAACCGCGCGATGCTGTCATCGATGGCCTTCACCTCGCCCGGCTGCGACCATCCGTGCCAGAACCTGAGCGTGACCGGCTTCGTCGGATCGTCATGGGCGCTGCCGATACTCGGATTGGCGCATCCCGAAACCAACAGCCCGGCGCCGGCCAGCGCCACCGAGAGGCAGCTGCGCAGGCGCATGAGCGTGAGCGGCATGGCGGACTTCCCTTTACGGCCGGCGGAGTGGGGAAAAGCAAAGGAACGGCGACGCCGGGGCAGCGTCACCCGGTGTTGAAGACCGCATCACGCGCCTCGGCGAGCGCCGTCCGCAGTGCACCGATAAGAATCGGATTTCCCCCGATATCGCTGATCCGCAGTTCCGGACGCGGCAGCGCGAGCCCGGTGAATTCCTCCTCGATCAGCGCCCGCAGCTCCTCCCCGCCGGCCTGGGGCACCTCGCCGGAGAGCACCACCAGCCGCGGGTCGACCACCGCGACCACCGCCGCCAGCCCGGTGGCCAGCCGCCTGGCCACCTCCGCCCGCACATCGTCGCGCTCCAGCGCCTGAGCGACCGTACGGACCTCGGGCGCGCCGTACTCGTGCGCCAGTTCCACGACGCTCGGCGACCCGACCAGCCGCTGGAACCCGCCGCCGGCATCGGGCCGCGCCGCGCTGCGGTCGCCACCGCGGGCCAGCGGCGCGCCGGGCAGCGGCATGTACCCGATCTCGCCCGCGCCCCCGGTGGCGCCGCGCAGCAACTGTCCGCCCAGCACGATCGCGGCACCGACCCCCTCATCGGCCCACACCAGCACGAAGTCGTCGAAGTCCTGCGCCGCGCCGCCGTGCTGCTCGGCGACGGCCGCCAGATTCACATCGTTCTCGATCACGATCGGCGTCCCCAGCACCTGCGCCAGCTCCTCCTTCAGAGCCCGCGAGTGCCAGCCCGGCAGATGCGGCGCATACCGCAGCGTGCCGGTCCCCGGGTCCAGTGCGCCGGGCGTGCCGATCACCGCCCCGTGCAGCTGCTCCCGCCCCAGCCCGGCCTTGGCCAGCGCCCCGTCCACGGCCGTCGCCACCAGCCGCGCCGTCCGGTTCGGCACGCCCTCGCCGACCGCATCCGTTTCGACGCGTTCCTCCCCGAGCACCTGCCCGGTGATGTCGGCGATGGCCGCGGTGATCCCCAGCTGGTCCACGGCCAGCGCGGCCACATGCGCCGCCACCGGATTGACCTCGTACAACTGCGCGTTCGGCCCCGGTCGCCCGGTCACATTCCCGGTCGTGCGCACCAGCCCGGCCGCCTCCAGCCGCGCCAGCAGCTGCGACGCGGTCGGCTTCGACAGCCCGGTCAGCTCCCCGATCTGCGTCCGCGTCAGCGGCCCCTGCGATACGAGCAGATCGAGCGCGGCCCGGTCGTTCATCGCCCGCAGCACCCGCGGCGTGCCGGGCGTCCCCTGCGCTCCCTGTCCTGCTGCGGCCACGACTGTCCACCCCGTCTTCCGACGGCGACGACCACCGTCGAGCTTCTGTTAGGAAACCTTCCAATCGATGGACAGGAAGGTAGGTCGCGGGTCAGGGGCTCGTCAATGGGTTCAACGGGGTGAGTTTGCCGGTGGCCCTGACTGCCCGTGCGCGCACGGCCGCCGCGCCGCCCGCAGGCCGGCGGCGCGCGCCGGGGCGCATCCGACGCGAAGAAGGCCCCTGCCCCGCGGGAGACCGCGGGGCAGGGGCCTTGTGGTGTACGGGGGCGCTCCGGCTACTTCCCCAGCTTCGGGCCCGAGAGCGGATCCGTGGCCACCGACTGCGGGGAGAGGGGGTTGTTGAGCGCCGACGGGGCCGCCATGGCAGCGGACGGGTCGGCCGGCTCTTCCTCCTCTTCCGCGGGGGCCGGACGGGGAGCGAGGTGGATGCCGGCCTCGTCGAGGGCGTGCTTGATGCGCCAGCGGAGTTCGCGCTCGACGCCGGCGGCCTTGCCGGGCATGGTCTTGGCGGAGACGCCGATGGTGACGGTGTCGAGGTGGACCTCGCTCAGGCCCAGGACCTCCACCGGCTCCCACAGCACCTCGTTCCAGGGCTCGGCCTTGGCCATCTCCTCGCCGGCGGCGGTGATGATGTCCCGGGCGCGCCGGAGGTCCTGGTCGGCGGCGATCACCACGTCCACACCGGCCGTGGACCAGCCCTGGCTGAGGTTGCCGATCCGCTTGACCTCGCCGTTGCGGATATACCAGATGGCGCCGTTGGGGCCGCGCAGCTTGGTGACCCGCAGGCCGACCTCGATGACCGTACCGGTGGCCACGCCCGCGTCGATCTCGTCGCCGACGCCGTACTGGTCCTCGAGGATCATGAAGACGCCGGAGAGGAAGTCGGTGACGAGGTTCCGGGCGCCGAAACCGATCGCGACGCCGGCCACACCGGCGCTGGCGAGCAGCGGGGCCAGGTTGATCTTGAGGACGGAGAGCACCGTCAGGGCGGCTGTGCCCATGATCACAAAGGACGCGACGCTGCGCAGCACCGAGCCGATGGCCTCGGAGCGCTGGCGGCGGCGTTCGGCGTTGACGAGCAGGCCGGCGAGCGCGGTGCCCTGGGCGGCGGCCGCGGTGCGGTTCATCCGCTCGATGAGCTTGGTGATGGTGCGGCGGATCACATGCCGCAGTACCACCGCGATCACGATGATCAGCAAGATCTGCAGGCCGGACGCGACCCACGTCCCCCAGTTCTCCTCCACCCAGCCGGCGGCGTTGGTGGCCTTCTGGGTGGCCTCGTCGAGCGAGGCGGAGCCGGTTGACCCGGGTGTCGCGGCGCTGAGCGGCGCGGTGGCGGCCGTCGAAGCGGACCAGTGCACAGCAGAACCTTCCGTGTGGGACAGCAGACCCGGGCCTCGGTGGGACCCCTTGGACCGGGCAGACCAACCACACTAACGGGGCAACGGGTGCGGTCCGTGCCCGTGTTCGAGCCGGGAGGGTCCCGGGACGGCCGGAAAGAGGCCGATCTGGAGGGAAGTGCGGTGGTGTGGTGGAAAACACCTCCGGCCCGTTACTCGGTCATGGTGGCGCTCCGACCAGGCACCGGGGGACACTGGGGGAGATCGTCCCGGCGCGAGCCACGCGCCGCCGGCGTACAAGGAGGCACCCGTGCCGCACGTCCTGGTCCTCAACGCGTCGTACGAGCCGCTCGGCGTCGTACCGCTCCGCCGCGCGCTCATCCTCGTACTCAATGAGAAAGCTGTGAGTCTTGAGGAATCCGGCGCCCTGATGCACAGCGCGACCCGCGTCATACCGGCTCCGAGCGTGGTCCGCTTGAAGCGGTTTGTGCGGGTGCCCTTTCGTGGCCCCGTGCCCCTGACCCGCCGGGCGCTGTTCGCCCGTGACGGCGGGCGCTGTATGTACTGCGGTGGCGTCGCAACCAGCGTCGACCACGTCATCCCGCGCAGCCGTGGAGGTCAGCACACCTGGGAAAACGTCGTAGCCGCCTGCCGGCGCTGCAATCACGTCAAGGCCGACCGCCATGTCGCCGAGATCGGGTGGCGGCTGCGCCACCAGCCCGCCCCGCCATCAGGACTGGCGTGGCGGATCATCGGCACCGGGCATAGAGACCCGCGCTGGCTGCCGTATTTGCAGCCGTACGGCGCGGATGACGCCCTGGCCCGGATCGACGCCGTATCGGCGTAGAGCCGGGCTTTTCCGTACGTACGGGCCGGGTCCGGCGGGTGTTCCGCCGGGCCCGGCCCGACGCGTGCGTCACCCGCCGGGCGCCACCGCATACGCCTCCACGGACCACAGCGAATACCCGAACCGCGTCGCCCGCTTGTCGCCCTGGATGCGGACGTAACGGGTGTCCTTGGCGTCCATCCGCACGGCCTCGCGGCCGCCCTTGCCGTCCCGGACGGTGGCCGCCGTGCGCCAGCTGCGGCCGTCCGCCGAGACCTGGATGCGGTAACGGGCGGCGTAGGCGTCCTGCCAGTTCACGACGACCTGGCCCAGGCGGGTGGGGCGGGGGAGCGGGAACTGCAGCCAGGCGCCGTCCTCGGGGCGGGAGGACCAGCGGGTCCCGGGGTCGCCGTCGGTGGCCGCCGACGCGGGGAAGCCGTCGGTCTCGTCCCCGGAGGAGGTGGCCGCGGCGCCGCGCGCCAGGTCCCGGCCGCCGGTGCGCGGATAGGCCCGTACGGTCAGCCGCTGTTCCTGGCCGGCGTAGGTGACGGGGATCTCGTACGAGCCGGAGGGGGTGTCCTTGGGGACGTCGACCGCGATACGGACCGTGGCGGTGCCGCCGCGCGGGGCGGTGACCTGCTGCGGCGCGTGCACGGTGAAGCCCTTGGGCGCCTTGACCTTCAGCTTTTCCCGTACGTCGCCGGGCCGGCGGGAGAAGATCCGGGCGTCCACCGTCGCGGTGCCGCCGGTCTGGGCGTCCGACTCCTTGCGGGACAGCTCCAGACCGGCCGCCGGGGTGTCGTCGAACCACGGGGTGACGGCGTGGACGGACGGGGCGTCGGCGGTCTTCGGCCAGGACAGCCGTACGGCGTCGGCGCGCAGGCCAGGGGTACGGGATTCGGTCCAGCCGGTGGGGGAGAGCTGGTCCAGACGGCGCCAGCCCTCGCCCGGGACATGCGCCTCCAGGGACACGACGCCCGCCGCCGGGCCCGGCTCGGTCAGCGCGGTGACGGCGGTGAGCGGGCGGGCCCGCGCGAAGGGCACGGTCAGCGAGGTCGGATCGGCGCCCTCGGTGGGCCTGGGCGCGTCGGCGCGCACCCCGGTCCAGGCGTCGGCCTCGGTCATCGACCGTTCCAGGAAGGGCGCGAGCACCCCCTTGCCGACCGTCGCCGTGCTCTGCCCGATCTCCTTGCGCAGCCGCTGCGTCGTGCGCTGAGCGGCCCAGGCGGCGTCGCCGTCGCCCTGCGCCTGCGACATCAGGGTGTCGACGGCCGCCTCGCCCGCCCGGCCGAAGCGGCCCAACTGCTGGGCCCAGGGCCGCACTTCGGCCGCCAGGTCCGAGGCCAGATCCTTCGGCGCGGTGCTCATGGTGCCGAACGCGGCCCGCAGCGCCTTGGCGGCCTTGGCCAGGTCCGCGTCCTTGCCGGGCCGGCCCGCGTCGATGGCGGCGGCGCGGGCCTTCCAGAAGCGGTCCATCAGGGGCCGCAGATACGCCGACTCGTCGCCGCCGAGCACGGAGGAGGCGTCGTTGCCGGCCAGCGCGCGGAGCGCGGCGCGGGCCCGCGGGTCGCTGCCCGCGAGGTCGTCGACGGCCGCGGACCAGGACTCCGCCGGGTGGTAGGCGCGCGGGTTCCAGGCGTAGTCGGCGGCCGTGAAGAGCGGGATACGGGAGGCCACCGGCTGCTGCATGGCGTTGGCGAGCAGCGCGGCGGAGCCGGTGGCGACGGCCGGATCGCGGCCCGTATAGGGGCCGAGGAAGATCCGGTCCTGGGCGTAGTCGTTGACCGGGTAGTTGTCCATGGTGACCAGCGGGCGGCCGAACACCTGGCGGGCGGTGGACAGTTCACCGCCGGTGATGGTGCGCGGGATCACGCCGACGCCGGTCCAGGCCACCTCGACGCGGTCGCCGAGCGCCCCGGCCAGCGCCTCCCGGTAGGCCGTGGAGCCGTCTTGGTAGTACTCGGTCGGCATCAGCGACAGCGGCGCGGAGTGCGGATACCGCTCGGCCAGATGGTCCGCGAGCGCGCCCGCGACCCTGGCCTGCGCCTTGGCGGCGGCCTCCGGCCCCTTGCCGAAGGTCTCCTCGTCGGCGTCGCAGTGCCATTCGCTGTAGCTGACGTCCTGGAACTGCAGCTGGAAGGAGCGCACCCCCAGCGCCCACATCGCGTCCACCTTGCGCCGCAGCGCCCGCAGATCCTCCTCGGACGACATGCACATGGCCTGGCCGGGGGCGATCGCCCAGCCCAGCGTGACGTGGTTGGCGCGGGCCCGCTCGGCCAGCGCCCGGAAGTCCTCCCGCTGCGCGGCCGGGTAGGGGTCGCGCCACCGGGCCTGGCGGTAGGGGTCGTCGCCCGGCGCGTAGAGGTAGCGGTTCTGCTTGGTACGGCCCATGAAGTCGAGCTGCGCCAGCCGCTGCGCCCGGCTCCAGGGCTGCCCGAAGAATCCCTCGGTGGTGCCCCGTACCGCCGTGCCGGGCCAGTCCCGTACGGCGACCGACGCCAGCTGCCGGCTGTCCGGTCCCTCAGTGACGAGCTGGCGCAGTGTCTGCGCGGCATGGAAGAGGCCGTCGGGGCCGACGCCGTCCAGCGCGACGGTGTCGCGGCCGTCGGCCTGGCCGACGGCGAGGCGGTAGCCGCCGGCGGGCAGATCCCCGCGGGCGGGCACCTTCAGCGCGCGCAGCGCGTCGGCGGCCGGCGTCCCGCCGACCTTGATCACCGGCCCGGCCGCGGGCAGCCGGTCGCCGGGAGCCACCTCATGGACCTTCCGCACCCCGGCGTCCCGCAGCAGGCCGCGCACCACGTCCAGGGCGTAGGGATCGGCGCCCGGCGCCGCCACCAGCGTCGCCTCGCCGCCGAGCGGTACGGCGGCGGACAGTTCCCGCATCGACTGGGGGCGCGGCCACACGGCGGGCGGTGTGCCCGCGTCCGTCGGCCGGTCCGGCTGGTCGGGGGTGCCGATGGCGGGGTCCGCGGGCGCCGCCTGGGCGCTGGGTACCCCGCCCAGCAGTCCCGAGATGACCGCGGCGGCCAGCGCCGTGGTCCCCGCGACGCGCGCGCGTGCGCCCGCGCCGTTCCTGCTGCCCCGACCGGTACCACCGGTGCCACCGGTCCTACCGATTCCTCCGACGCCCCATACGCCCCGGACCCGCACGGCCGCTCCTCGTCCCCGTCATCTGCTCGCCGGTTCGCACCGGGCCCCCTGTGTGCCGCCGGTGCCCGTTCGGACAGACCTTCGGCTGTGAGCCCACCATTGTGTCGGTAAAGGTGTCAACCGGGCGCTGGGGGTTCCCCCCGCTCCTCGAGAGCCGGGGGAGGACGCCCGGGGAGGGCGGTGATGTACTGGTTTCGCCCCGCGTGGGAGGCCGGGCCGGACGGCCCGCCGCAACCCGCCTGCGCCCGCAGAACTTACGCCTCGATGCCCGGTTTGTCCGGACTCTCTGCGTCACTCGAACGGCCCAGCCGTGAAATCGCCTGTGGATGCGCTGTGACGTGAGACACGTTTAGGGTGGAAAAGCGTCTGCACTCGTGTCGAGTGGGTAAGGCAAGACCTGTCCCATTACCGATGAACGGGAGGCCCTCGTGGCCGCATCCGCTCAGCTTCTGCTTGATGCGCTGTCCGCCAAACCGGACCACGCGCCGATGGAACCCGACATCTTCGACGGAATCACCGGCCCCGACTCGGGACTGGACGGCTCCGGATCCTTCAGCTTCGCCGAGCCGCCGCTCACCAGTGAGCCGCCGCTCGCCGACGCCGCGCCACTGACCAGCGAGGTCCCGATCTCCGCCGAGCTGCCGCTGACCAGCGAGCCGACGGCCGCCGGCCTGGGCACGGAGTCCATGGAGGTCTGAGGACCCATGGGCCGCGCCCGGCTCGCCCGGCTGCACGGCATCGCCACGTGCTACGAACCCTCGCCGGGCACCACCCTCCACATCGGCGACGACACCGTTGTCGCCGTGCTCGCCGCCTTAGGGGTCGACGCCTCGACGCCCGATGCCGTACGCGCCGCCCTGGCCGCGTACGAGGACGGAGCGGGCCGCAGCCTGCTCCCCGCCACCGTCGTCGCCCGCCCCGGCCGCCCGCCCGATCTCGGTGGCCTGCCCGAGGACACCGTCCTGCGGGTGGAGACCGAGGACGGCCGGAACGCGGAGGTCACGCCCCGGGCACCGGTGACCGGCCTGCCCCAGGGGGTCCACACCCTCCACGCGCACGCTCCCGACGGCCGCACCGCCCGCACCCACCTGATCGTCGCCCCCGACCGGGTGCCCGCGCCGCCCGGCCGCAGCCACGGCTTCCTGGTGCAGCTCTACTCCCTCCTGTCCCGCCGCTCGTGGGGCATGGGCGACCTCGGGGACCTCGCCGACCTCGCCGCCTGGTCGGGGCGCACCCTGGGCGCCGGCTTCGTCCAGCTCAACCCGCTGCACGCGGCCGTCCCCGGCCCGCCCACCGACCCGTCCCCCTACCGCCCCTCCTCGCGCCGCTTCCCCGACCCGGTCCATCTGCGCATCGAGGACATCCCGGAGTACGCCCACCTGTCCGGCCCCGCGCGCGCACGGGCCGACGAGCTGGCCGCACGGGCCGCCGCGCTGCGCGGGGACGTCCTCGAGCGCGGCGCGCTGATCGACCGGGACGCGGTGTGGGAGCTGAAGCGCGAGGCCCTGGAGCTGCTGTGCGCGGTCCCGCTCCCGCCGGGGCGCCGCGCCACGTACTGCGACTTCCTCGCCGAACAGGGCGCGCCTCTGGAGGACCACGCCACCTGGTGCGCCATCGCCGAGCTGCACGGCCCCGACTGGCGCGCCTGGCCCGCCGGGCTGCGCGATCCCCGCTCACCCGCCACGGCCCGCCTGCGCGCCCGGCTCCTGGACCGCATCGACTTCCACTGCCGCCTGGCCTGGCTCACCGACCAGCAGCTGGCGGCCGCGCAGCGCGCCGCGCGGGACGCCGGGATGGGCATCGGCCTGGTCCATGACCTCGCCGTCGGCGTCCACCCCAGCGGAGCCGACACCTGGGCGCAGCAAGGCGCCTTCGCCGCCGGGATGTCCATCGGCGCGCCCCCCGACGCCTTCAACGCCCACGGCCAGGACTGGGGCCTGCCGCCCTGGCGCCCCGACGCGCTGGCCGCCGCCGGCTACACCCCGTACCGCGAGCTGCTGCGCGGCCTGCTGCGGCATGCCGGGGCGCTGCGCATCGACCACGTCATGGGGCTGTTCCGGCTGTGGTGGGTGCCGCAGGGGCGGCCGCCGACGGAGGGCGCCTACGTCCGCTACGACGGCGAGGCGATGCTCTCGCTGCTGGCCCTGGAGGCGCACCGGGCGGGCGCCGCGGTGATCGGCGAGGACCTGGGGACGGTCGAGCCGGGCGTACGCGATGCGCTCGCCGAGCGCGGGGTGCTGGGCACGTCCGTGCTCTGGTTCGAGCGGGACTACGCAGCCGTCGACGCCGCCGAAGCCGCCGGCGCCGAGGCCCGCATCCTCGCCCCCGAGGAATGGCGCGACGGCTGTCTGGCCACCGTCACCACCCACGATCTGCCGACCACCGCCGCCCGGCTGACCGGCGAGGACGTCACGCTGCGCGAACGGCTCGGGCTGCTCGCCGGGCCGCCGGAGCGCGAGCGGTCCCGCGCCCGCTACGAACTCGCCGAATGGCTGGGCGAGTTGGCGCGGCGCGGACTGCTGCCCGAGGGCGCGGGCGACGAGGAGGCCGCGGTCAGGGCCGTCCACCGCTTTCTGCTGCGCACCCCCGCGCGGCTGGTCGGGGTGTGGCTGCCGGACGCGGTCGGGGACCGCCGCCCGCAGAACCTCCCCGGGACATGGGATGAATACCCGAACTGGCGCCTTCCGATCGCCGGCCCCGACGGCCGCCCGCAGTCCCTCGAAGAGCTGGCCGCATCACCCCGACTGCACGCATTGATGCGGGAGTTGACCAACGGGGACCGCTGAATCCAGGTCCTGCACACACCCTTCCGGTACGCCGCACCGTCCGGCACCATGCCCTGGACGCCACTCAGACATCCGACCATTCGGCATCCGCTGCGCATGGCCGGGGAGTTGGAGGCAATCCATGGGACCCCTGGCACGACGCCCGCACGCGCTCGCCGCCCTCGCGCTCGCCGCGACGGCCCTGCTCGCCACCGCCCCCTCACCGCCCTCCCCCGAGCTCTCGTGGAGCAGGGAGGCACCCCCATCCCGGCCGCCGGGCCCCTGCGACACGCCCGTACGCCCCGCCTCCCAGATGGCGATCGAGCCGTGCGACACCCCGGCCCGCATCATCGACAAGGCCGCCGACATCGTCCCCACCAAGGGGCAGCTCGCCTGGCAGCAGCGGGAGGTGACGGCCTTCACGCACTTCGGCATGAACACCTTCACCGGCCGCGAATGGGGCTCCGGCGCCGAGGACGAGAAGCTGTTCACGCCCGCCCGCATCGACGTGGACCAGTGGATGCGCGCCTACAAGGCGGCCGGCGCCGAGCAGGTGATGCTCACCGCCAAGCACCACGACGGCTTCGTGCTCTACCCCAGCCGCTACAGCCCGCACACCGTCGCGGCCGCACCCGGCAGCCCCGATGTCGTCGGCGCCTACGTCAAGGCCGCCCGCCGGGCCGGGCTCAAGGTCGGCATCTACCTCTCGCCCTCCGACGGCGCCGAACTCCCGCACGCCTGGCACGCGAAGTGGGTCGAGGAGATCCGTAAGAAACAGCAGGAGGGCAAGCCGCTCAGCCTGCCCGAACGGGTCGCTCTCGAGGACGGCGACCACGCCCCGCGCGGCCTGGGCCGCTTCGGCAACGGCAGCAAGGTCACCGAGCGCACCATCCCCACCCTGGTCCCCGGCGACGACCGCACCGCCGCCGTCCGCAGCGGCAAGCTCCCCACCTTCCGCGTCCGGGCGGACGACTACGACGCGTACTACCTCAACCAGGTCTATGAACTCTTCACCCAGTACGGCCCCCTCGACGAACTCTGGCTCGACGGCGCCAACCCCTGGACGGACTCCGGCATCACCCAGAAGTACAACGTGGCGCAGTGGTTCCAGGTGATCCACCGGCTCTCCCCGGACACCGTGGTCTTCGCCGGGCCGCAGGGCGCCCGCTGGGTCGGCAACGAGAACGGCGTCGCGCGGGAGACGGAGTGGAGCGTGACGCCGTCCGCCCAGGACCCGTGGACGGTGATGGCCGGCGGCCTGCCCAACGACTCCACCGACCCCGACATCGGCTCGCGCGCCAGGCTCCTCGCGCCCACCACCAAGTTCCTCCAGTGGTATCCGGCCGAGGCCGATGTCTCGCTGCGCCCCGGCTGGTTCCACCACCCCGGTGAGCGCCCCAAGACGCCCGGGGCCCTGATGGACCTCTACGAGCAGAGCGTGGGCCGTAACGCCTCCCTCCTGCTGAACGTCCCGCCCGCCAAGGACGGCCGGATCGCCCCGGAGGACGTCGCCTCGCTGACCGCCTTCGGGAACGCCGTACGCGCGACGTACGGGAAAGATCTGCGGGCGGACGGCGGTCCCGGCCCCTGGACCTTCGACCGGATCGGGCTGGCCGAGGACATCCGGCACGGGCAGCGCGTGGAGCGGTTCGCCGTGCGGGCGCGCATCGGCGGGATGTGGGTGACGGTCGGCCGCGGCACCACGATCGGTCACCGGCGGATCCTGGCCCTGTCGGGGCCGGTCACGGCGGACGCCGTGCGGGTCGTGGTGCAGGAGGCCCGGGGGCGGACGTATCTGCGGCCGGTGACGCTGCACCGCAGCCGATGAGGCCGACGGTTGCGCCACCCCGGACGCGCGGGGTGGCGGGGCGTCCGATACGTTGACTTCGTGAGCAACAAGGTCAAGAAGAATGCCCTGCGCGCCGGAACCATCACGGCCGGCACCGCGCTGATGCTGATGATGTCGTCCCCCGCGTTCGCGCTCATCCCCGACGACGGTGACGACCCGGGTCCGGGCCTGAGCGTGATCCAGACGCTCGGCCTCTACGTCGCTGCGCCGATCGTGCTCTTCCTGATCATCGCCGGCCTGGTCATGGCCGGCGACAAGCCCCGCAAGCAGGCCAAGTCCAAGGGCTGACGCCGGGCACCAGCGACGCTTCGAGGGCGTCCAGCCGGTTCATACGAACCGGTTGGACGCCCTTTGTTGTACCCGGACACACCACGAGGCGTTTCCGCAGGTGAAAAAGGGGTTGCGAGGAGGCTATCGGGCGGTTTCCTCCCGGTTTGGGGGGCGGGGGATGTTTAACCGGACCCAACCTACGATGACGTAACCTACGGCTCCGTAGGTCCCCGCCTGCGGTCCCGTAGGTTTCGTCGTCCCCCGGAGTTCCCCCGTGACCATCGCCCCCGCCCGCCATAACGGAGAGCGCGGCCAGGCCGCCTGGACCGACGCCCAGCTGCTCTACGCGCTCGAAGAGGTCGTCGAGAAGGAGCTCAACCGGCATCTGAAGGTCGCCAAGGAATGGATGCCCCACGAGTACGTGCCCTGGAGTGACGGGCGCAACTTCGACGGGGTCATGGGCGGCGAGGCCTGGGCTCCCGAGCAGTCCAAGGTCACCGACATCGGCCGGATCGCCCTGGTGGTCAACCTCCTGACCGAGGACAACCTCCCCAGCTACCACCACGAGATCGCCACCCTCTTCGGCCGCGACGGCGCCTGGGGCACCTGGGTGCACCGCTGGACCGCCGAGGAGGGCCGGCACGGCATCGTGATGCGCGACTACCTGCTCACCAGCCGCGCCGTCGACCCGGTCGAGCTGGAGCGGTTCCGGATGGCCCATATGTCGGAGGGCTTCGAGTCCGACAACTCGCACAGCATGCTGCACTCGGTGGCGTACGTCGCCTTCCAGGAGCTGGCCACCCGCATCTCGCACCGCAACACCGGCCACCACTCCGGCGACCCCGTCTGCGACCGGATGCTGGCCCGGATCGCCACCGACGAGAACCTCCACATGGTCTTCTACCGCAATCTGCTCGGCGCGGCCTTCGAGATGGCCCCCGACCAGACCATGTGCGCCGTACGCGACGTCGTCACCGGCTTCCGGATGCCCGGCCACGGCATGCCCGGCTTCGAGCGGGCCGCCGCGCGGATGGCCCTCGGCGGGATCTACAACCTGCGCATCCACCACGACGATGTGCTGCAGCCCGTGCTGCGCTTCCTCAAGGTGCTGGAGATCGGCGGCCTGGGGCCCGCCGGGCTGCGCGCCCAGGAGGAGCTGGGGCTGTACATGGACGGCCTGGACGGGCAGGCGCGGAAGTTCGAGGAGCGGCAGGCGGCCATCGCGGCCCGCCGGGCGGCCAAAGCGTCCTGACCGCCCTGGTGGTCCCCGAAAGGGCAATCTTTCAGTTGTACTGAAAGGAATTGGCGAAATTATTCGATAGACCTGATGATTGCTGGGCTGCCACGGTGGATCCCACACACCACCGAGGGAGAGGAAACCGTGGCAGTCCTGGAGAGGGTCCGCGCTCACCGCACCACCACGACGGGCGGCGCAGGCGCGCCGTCCGCACAAGGGGTGGGCCTTGCGCTCGCCCTGACGGCAACCGTCATCTGGTCCGGCAACTTCGTCATCGCCCGCGCCCTGCACGACACCGTCCCGCCCGTGCAGACCGCCTTCTGGCGCTGGATCATCGCGCTGCTCGCGGTCGCTCCGCTCGCCCTCCCGCAGGTCCGCCGCCAGTGGCCGGTCATCGTCAGGCACCTGCCGTTCCTGGCGCTGGCGGCGCTGCTGGGCGTCACCCTCTTCAACACCCTCATCTACCAAGCGGGACGCAGCACTTCGGCCACCAACATGGCCATGATCGCGGCCGCCTCACCGGCCATGATCGCCCTGTTCGCCCGGGGCGGCGAGAAGCTCGGCGGGCGGCGGGCCGCCGGAATGGCGATCGCGCTGGCGGGCGTGGTGACACTGGTCGGCAAGGGCTCGCCGGCCGCCGTACTGCGGCTGGACTTCGCCCCCGGGGACCTGTGGATGGTGGCCGCCACCGCCACCTTCGCCGGCTACAGCGCGCTGCTGCGCCGGCGCCCCGAGGGGATCGGCGGCCTGTCCTTCCTCTTCATGACCTTCGCCCTGGGGGCGGGCATGCTGGCTCCCGCGTACGGCATCAGCCTCGCCGTCCAGGGCGGCTTCGAGCCGGCCGCCGGTACCGTGGGACCGCTCCTGTACATCGGGATCTTCTCCTCCGCCGTCGCCTACTTCACCTGGAACAAGGCCATCGCCCTGGTGGGGGCCACGAGCGCCGGGGTCGTCTACTACCTCCAGCCGGTCTGCGTCGCCCTTCTCTCCTGGACGGTCCTCGGCGAGGCCGTGAGCGCCACCCAGCTGGTCTGCATGGCCGCGATCATCGCGGGCGTCGCACTCGGCGCCGGGACCAGACGCTGACTGCGTACGCTGCCCGCATGGCCGACTGGGACATCAAAAAGCTGCGTATCCTGCGCACACTCCAAGAGCTGGGCACGGTCACCGCGACCGCCGAGGCGCTGCACATGACGCCCTCGGCGGTCTCGCAGGCGCTGACCGGGCTGGCCAAGCAGCTCGGGGTCACGCTCCTGGAGGCCCATGGGCGGCGGGTGCGGCTGACCGACGCCGCGCAGCTGGTGCTGCGGCACGCCGAGGCCGTCTTCGCCCAGCTCGAGCGGGCGGACGCGGAACTCCTCGGCTACCTCCAGGGCGAGGCCGGGCAGGTGCGGGTCGGCGCGTTCTCCACGGCCATCCCCGCGCTGGTGGTGCCCGCCGTGCAGGAGCTGCGCCGTACCCATCCGGGCCTGGCCGTGGCCGTACGGGAGGCGGAGGCGGAGGCCGCGTACGAGCTGCTCGCGGAGGGCAGCGTCGATCTGGCGCTGTCGCTGGCCGCGCATGCGCCCACCCCGCGCGACCCCAGGTTCAGCCGGGTCTCGCTGCTCGCCGACCCCCTGGACGTGGCGCTGCCGGCCGGTCATCCGCTGGCCGCCGAGCCGGGGCTGCGGCTGGCCGATCTCGCGGGCGAGCCCTGGATCTTCGGCAGCAGCGGCCCCTGGTCGCAGATCACCACCACGGCGTGCGAGAGCGCCGGATTCGTACCCGAGCAGGCGCATGCCGCCGCCGACTGGGGCGCGATTCTGGCGATGGTCGCGGCCGGGATGGGCGTGGCGCTGGTGCCCCGGATGGCGATGGCGGGCGGCCGCGGCGAGCGGGGCGGCACCGGTGTCGCCCTGCGGGTGCTGCACGCCGACCAGCCGCGCCGCCATGTGGTGGCGGCCGCCCGCCGCGGCTCCGAAGGGGCGCCGGGCCTGGCCCGGGTGCTGGCCGCGCTGCGCCAGGCGGCGGCCGCCCAGGCGCCGGGGGACTCGGCCGTCCGCTCCGGCTGAAACCTCACATCCATGCAGTTCTGCTGAACGTAACCGTCAAGAACTTTCGATAGACCTGGCGGTTCCGGTCCTGCGACGGTAGAGCCGTCCGCACCACCCTCCGCACCGAAGGGCAACGATGACCGCCACCCCGGCCGCCGACTCCACCGATCCGCACGCCAACGACGCCAACCCGTACGGTGGCGGAGACCCCTACGCCGACTACCGCGGCGGGGACTTCCCCTTCACCTCGCTCGTCGATCTCGCCGACCGCCGCTTCGGCGCCGGTGTGATCGCCGCGAACGACGAGTTCTTCGCCGAGCGCGAGAATCTGCTGAAGCCCACGCCGGCGGTCTTCGACCCCGAGCACTTCGGCCACAAGGGCAAGATCATGGACGGCTGGGAGACCCGGCGCCGCCGCGGTGCCGACGGAGAGCACCCCTTCCCGACCGACGACGAGCACGACTGGGCGCTGATCCGCCTCGCCGCCCCCGGCGTGATCCGCGGCGTCATCGTCGACACCGCCCACTTCCGCGGCAACTACCCCCAGCAGGTCACCGTCGAGGCGACGTCGCTGCCCGGCAGTCCCAGCCCCGAAGACCTCCTGGCCGACGGCGTGAAGTGGGAGGAGCTGGTCCCGCGCACGCCCGTCCGCGGCCACGCCGCCAACGGCTTCGAGGTCACCGCCGAGCGCCGCTTCACCCACCTGCGCCTCAAGCAGCACCCCGACGGCGGCATAGCCCGCCTGAGGGTCTACGGCGAGGTCGTGCCGGACCCGGAGTGGCTCGATGTGCTCGGCACCCTCGACCTGGCCTCCGTGATGCACGGCGGCACCGTCGAGGACGCCTCCGACCGCTTCTACTCCTCGCCGACCCAGATCATCCAGCCCGACCTCTCCCGCAAGATGGACGACGGCTGGGAGAACCGCCGCCGCCGGGTCAAGGGCACCAACGACTGGGTGCGCTTCCGCCTCGCCGCACAGGGCGAGATCCGCGCCGTCGAGATCGACACCGCGTATCTGAAGGGGAACTCGGCCGGCTGGGCGGCCCTGTACGGCTGTGACGGTGACCCGTCCGACGCATCCTCCTGGTTCGAGATCGTCCCCAGGACGAAGCTCCAGCCGGACACCCCGCACCGCTTCAAGCTGCCGCGGGCCGTCACCGCCACCCATGTGCGGCTCGGCGTCTTCCCGGACGGCGGCCTCGCCCGCATGCGGGTCCACGGCACCCTCACCGAAGCCGGCCGCGCCGCACTGGTCCGCCGCTTCGACGAGCTCGACGGCTGACCTCTTCTCAGGTACCGCACCCCTTCTTTCGCCGGGCCCCGTGGAGGGGGCGGGGCCCGGCGGACGCCCTTCCCCAAGCCCGCCCGGCGGACGGCAACGCAACTGGCGCCCGTCCGCCGGGCGTTCCCACGTGCCTGCGGCGGACGCCCGGCCACCGCGACGAACGGCGCCGGCCGCCCCCACTCCACCGGGGCGACCGGCGCCGTACCGCAGCGCCGCGGCCGGACCTACGCGGCGCCCGCCGCCGCGTCCGCCGCCTGCGCCTTCAGCGCCCGCTCGATCCCCGACCGCGACTCGGTCACCAGACGGCGCAGGGCCGCGCTCGGCTGTGCCGAGGCCAGCCAGGCGTCCGTGGCGTCCAGGGTCTCCTGGGAGACCTGGAGCGCCGGGTAGAGCCCGACCGCGATCTGCTGCGCCATCTCATGGCTGCGCGCGTCCCACACGCTCTTGACCGCGTCGAAGTACTTCGTGGTGTACGACGCCAGCAGCTCGCGCTGATCGGTCTGGACGAAGCCGCCGATGACGGCCTCCTGCACGGCGTTGGGCAGCTGGTCGGACGCGACCACCGACGCCCAGGCTTCCGCCTTCGCCTCCGCCGTCGGCCGGGCCGCGCGGGCCGTGGCCGCATGCCGCTCGCCCGCAGAGGTCTTGTCCCGCTCCAGCTCCGCCGCGACGGCCTTGTCGTCGGCCCGCCCGGTGGCCGCCAGACGCTGCAGCAGCGACCACCGCAGCTCGGTGTCCACCGTCAGCCCCGCCACCGTCTCCGTACCGTCCAACAGGCCCTGCAGCAGGTCGAGTTGGTCGCCGGTACGGGCCGAGGCGGCGAACGCACGGGCCCACGCCAGCTGGTGGTCGCTGCCGGGCTCGGCCGCCCGCAGCTGCTCCAGCGCCGTCCCGGTCCAGGCCGCCAGGCCGCTCTCGCGCCACTCGGGGGCCGCGTACAGATCCAGCGCCAGCTTCACCTGGCGGTGCAGCGACTGGACGACGCCGATGTCCGACTCCTTGCCGATACCGGACAGCACCAGCGACAGATAGTCCCGGGTGGCCAGCTCGGCGTCCCGCGTCATGTCCCAGGCCGACGCCCACGACAGGGCGCGCGGCAGCGACTCGGCGAAGTCGCCCAGGTGCTCGGTGACGACCTTCAGCGACTCCTCGTCCAGGCGGACCTTCGCATACGACAGATCGTCGTCGTTGAGGAGGATGACGGCCGGGCGCCGCTTGCCCACCAGCTGCGGTACGGCGGTCAGTTCACCGTCCACGTCCAGCTCGATCCGCTCGGTCCGGACCAGCTTGCCGTCCTGCAGCTCGTACGCGCCGATCGCGATCCGGTGCGGCCGCAGCACGGGCTCGCCCTTGGCGCCGGCCGGCAGCGCCGGAGCCTCCTGCCGGACGGCGAGCGAGGTGACCACGCCGTCGGCGTCCGTCTCGATGTCCGGCCGCAGAATGTTGATCCCGGCCGTCTCCAGCCACTTCTTCGACCAGGTCTTCAGATCCCGCCCGCTGGTCTCCTCCAGCGCGCCCAGCAGGTCGCTCAGCCGGGTGTTCCCGTACGCGTGCGCCTTGAAGTAGGCCTGCACGCCCTTGAAGAACTCCTCCATGCCGACGTACGCGACCAGCTGCTTGAGGACCGAGGCGCCCTTGGCGTACGTGATGCCGTCGAAGTTGACCAGGACGTCGTCCAGGTCGTTGATCTCGGCCATGATCGGGTGGGTGGACGGCAGCTGGTCCTGCCGGTAGGCCCAGGTCTTCATGGAGTTGGCGAACGTCGTCCACGAGTGCGGCCACTTCGAGCCCGGGGCGTAGGCCTGGCAGGCGATCGAGGTGTAGGTGGCGAACGACTCGTTCAGCCACAGGTCGTTCCACCACTCCATGGTGACCAGGTCGCCGAACCACATGTGCGCCAGCTCGTGCAGGATGGTCTCCGCCCGCACCTCGTATGCCGCGTCCGTCACCTTCGACCGGAAGACGTACTGGTCGCGGATGGTCACCGCGCCCGCGTTCTCCATCGCGCCGGCGTTGAACTCCGGCACGAAGAGCTGGTCGTACTTCGCGAACGGGTAGGCGTAGTCGAACTTCTCCTGGAACCAGTCGAAGCCCTGCCGGGTGACCTCGAAGATCGCGTCCGCGTCCAGGTGCTCGGCCAGCGACGGCCGGCAGTAGATGCCCAGCGGCACCGACCGCCCGTCCTTCTCGTACGCGCTGTGCACGCTGTGGTACGGGCCGACGATCAGCGCCGTGATGTACGTCGAGATGCGCGGGGTGGGCTCGAAGCGCCAGACGTTCTCACCCGGCTCCGGGGTCGGCGAGTTGGAGATCACCGTCCAGCCCTCCGGGGCCTTCACGGTGAACTGGAACGTCGCCTTCAGGTCCGGCTGCTCGAACGACGCGAACACGCGCCGCGCGTCCGGCACCTCGAACTGCGTGTAGAGGTAGGCCTGCTGGTCCACCGGGTCGACGAACCGGTGCAGCCCCTCACCGGTGTTGGTGTAAGCGCAGTCCGCCACGACCTTCAGCTCGTTACGGCCGGCCCGCAGCCCCGCGAGCGCGATCCGCGAATCCCCGAACACCTCGGCCGCATCCAGCGCCTCGCCATTGAGCACGACCTCGTGCACGGCCGGCGCGATCAGATCGATGAACGACTCCGCGTCCGCCTCGGCCGCGTCGAACCGCACCGTCGTCGTGGACCGGAAGGTGCCCCCCTCCTGGGCGCCGGAGAGGTCGAGATCGATCTCGTACGCGTCCACACTCAGCAGCCGCGCCCGCTGCTGCGCCTCGTCGCGGGTCAGATTCGTGCCAGGCACCCGGCCATCTCCTTCGCATTCGTCATCGCATGGGATTCTTCGGCCATCCTTCCACGCGGTCCCGGGGGAATGAGGGGTGGTATTTCAGGTGCCACCATGGTGGCTGCCCGGGTAGCTGCCGACGGCTGTCGTTCAACCGAGGGCTCCAAGGCTCTGTGCCGGTTGTCGATCGTGGCGTCCGAATCCCGCCAGCAACGCACCGGCGACCGCCGCAAACTGAAGGCATGATCAAGCACATCCTCCGTTACACCCCCCGCCCCATCCCTTCCGCCGCCCTGAAGGAACTCCAGGTCACCGACGACGCGGGCCGCCCGCCCGAGCCGTTCACCGCCCGTGAGGACGGCGTCCCGCTGGACTGTGTCGGCAGCCCGCTCCGCTGCTGCCTGCGGAGCATCGTCCCCGGCGACCGGGTCGCGCTCGTGTCGTATGCGCCGTTGCGGCGATGGGCGGCCGCCACCGGGGCCGAGCCGGGGGCGTACTGCGAGCAGGGGCCGGTGTTCATTCACGCCGGGGCGTGCGAGGGGCCGGACGGGGACCGGGCCGGATATCCGTTCGCGCGGGCGGGGGCACTGCGCACGATCCGCCGCTACAACGCCGCGGGGCAGATCGTCGGCGGGCAGTTCTTCGAGATCCCGCAGGAGACGGAGAAGGGCTTCGAGGCGGCCTTCGACGAGGCGTTCGCCGACCCGGAGGTGGCGCTGGTGCACGTACGGGCCCTGGAGTACGGGTGCTTCCAGTTCGAGGTGCGCCGCCCCTGAGAGGGATCGGGAAACGACGAGTGCCCGTACGGACGGATCCGTACGGGCACTGTGCGCTGTGAGCGGCGCAGCCGGCGTCAGCCGCGCAGCTCCGCCGCGACCAGCTCCGCGATCTGGACGGCGTTCAGCGCCGCGCCCTTGCGGAGGTTGTCGTTGGAGACGAACAGCGCCAGGCCGTTCTCGGCGGTCTCATCGGCGCGGATGCGGCCCACGAAGGAGGCGTCCTGGCCGGCGGCCTCGAGCGGGGTCGGCACATCGGAGAGGGTGACGCCGGGGGCGCCGGCCAGCAGCTCCTGGGCGCGGGCGGGGCTCAGCGGACGCGCGAAGCGGGCGTTGATCTGGAGGGAGTGGCCGCTGAAGACCGGGACCCGCACGCAGGTGCCGGACACCTTCAGGTCCGGGATCTCCAGGATCTTGCGGCTTTCGTTGCGGAGCTTTTGCTCCTCGTCGGTCTCGTTCAGACCGTCGTCGACGATGGAGCCGGCCATCGGCAGCACATTGAAGGCGATCGGGGCGACATAGCTGTCCGGCTTCGGGAACTCCACCGCGGAGCCGTCGTGCACCAGCTTGGTGGCGTCCTGGTCGATGACCTTACGGACCTGGCCGTCCAGCTCGGCCACACCGGCCAGCCCGCTGCCGGACACCGCCTGGTAGGTGGCGACGACCAGCGAGACCAGACCGGCCTCGTCGTGCAGCGGACGCAGCACGGGCATGGCGGCCATCGTCGTGCAGTTCGGGTTGGCGATGATGCCCTTGGGGCGGTCCGTGATCGCCTGCGGGTTCACCTCGGACACGACGAGGGGGACCTCGGGGTCACGTCGCCACGCCGAGGAGTTGTCGATCACGACCGGGCCGGCGTTGGCGACCTTCTGCGCCAGCGCCTTGGAGGTGGCACCGCCGGCCGAGAAGAGCACGATGTCCAGACCGGAGTAGTCGGCGGTGGCCGCGTCCTCGACCGTGATCTCGGTGTCCTGCCACGGCAGCGTACGGCCGGCGGACCGCGCCGAAGCGAACAGGCGAAGCTGCTCGACCGGGAAATTCCGCTCGGCGAGAATGCCCCGCATCACGCCGCCGACCTGTCCGGTGGCTCCGACGATTCCGATCCTCATGGGACTCCTTCTTTCCGGCCTGATGGAGATGTCTGCTGGGAACACCTGCTCAGTAGTGCTCCCATCATGTGTGTGAACCCCGTCGCCTTGTCCAATCCGTTCCATTCCGTGGAGCGTGGGCAGGAGGGTCCGGATACGGCCGGACGGGCGCCCGCGCCACGGAGAGCGACGGCCGGCGGCGCAGGGTGAGGGGCATGGGCGGGGAACGGGCTGGTCTGGTTACCCCGCTACATGAACACCGGATGGCCGGCATGCGTTGCCGCGGCCCGGAGACGGTGACCGGCCGATGGCGGCGACGGCCGGCCGTGATCCCTGTCCGGTGATGGGCAGGCGGCGTTGCGGTGCCGTTCACTCGCAGGTCATTCCCGATGCCAACGATCCCAGGTGACAGGGCAGTTGTGCTGCCCGGCCGCCTTCGCGTTCGCACTCGGGGAGTTCGCGCATGTCCCGTATACGGTCCGCCGCCGCCACTCTCGACCGTCGTACCTTCCTCGCCGCCACCGGCGCCGTGGGCGCCGCCACCGGGCTCGGGCTCGCCCTCGGCCTCGGGGGCGACCGGCCCGCCGCGGCCGCGACCCTCGCCCCGGGCCCGGCTCCCGCCGCACCCGGTCCGGTGGCCGCCCCCGCCGTCCCCCGCACCCCGTACACCAAGGGCACCACCCTCGCCGGCGTCGCCGCCCCGCGCGGCACCTCCGGCTACCGCCGGCTCGCCGACGGCCCCGCCTGGGACCGGGTCGTGCGCGCCGAACTGGCCACCGCCCACGGCGGGCGCGCGGGTCGCCGTACCGCCCTGGCGTCCTTCGTCCAGTTCACCGACCTGCACCTGGTCGATGTGCAGAGCCCGCTGCGCTACGAGTACCTGCGCGCCGAGACCGCGAGCGCCTGGCGGCCGCAGGAGGCGCTCTCCGTCGCCGGGGTGATCTCGCTGATCGAGCGGGTCAACGCGCTGCCGGGCGGGCCCGCCACCGGCGCGCCGCTGTCGTTCGTGATGACCACCGGCGACAACACCGACAACAACTCCAAGCTCGAGCTGGAGTGGTTCCTGACCGCGATGAGCGGCGGCCGGATCACCCCGAATTCCGGCGATCCGCGCCGCTACGAAGGCGTCCAGGACAGCGGCCTGGCCCTCTACTGGCAGCCGGACAGCGCCCTGCGGGACGCCGACAAGAAGCTCGGCTTCCCGCACCTGCACGGGTTCCTCGACGCCGCGATCCGTACCGTCCACAGCCCGGGGCTGCGCCTGCCCTGGTACTCCACGGTCGGCAACCACGACTCGCTGCCCGGCGGCTGCTACGCCCCCGGCGACCCCTTCTTCACCGAGATCGCCACCGGCGGCCGCAAGCTGGAGACGCTGCCCGCCGCCGAGGCCGCGAAGGTGTGGAAGGCCGTCAAGAACGGCCTCGACCCCAAGGGCGAGGACTTCAAGCGGCTGCTGAAGGCGCACGCCAGGAAGGCCAGGCCGGTCACTCCCGACGAGCGGCGCGCCCCGTTCACCCGCGCCGAGTACCTCAAGGCCCACCTCGACCCGGCCCGCACCGGCGCCGGCCCGCACGGCCACGGCTACACCGCGGCCCACCTCGCCGAGGACCGGCTCTACTACACCTTCCCCGTCTCCGACCACGTCCTGGGCATCAGCCTGGACACGACCGACCCCGGCGGCCACTACACCGGATCGCTGGGCGACGGCCAGCTCCGCTGGCTCAAGCGGGTGCTGAAGGACGAGGAGAAGGCCGCCGGCCGCCATGTCCTGGTCTTCAGCCACCACACCAGCAAGACCATGAACAACACCCGGCCCGACCCGGCCCACCCGCACGAGAAGCGGCACGGCGGCGCGGAGCTGGTCGAGCTGCTGGCCGCCCACCCCGGCGTCGTCGGCTGGATCAACGGCCACAGCCACAAGAACGACATCACCCCGCACGGCAGCTTCTGGGAGATATCCACCGCCTCGCACATCGACTTCCCGCAGCTCGCCCGGGTCATCGAGCTGGTGGACAACCGCGACGGCACGCTGTCGCTGCTGACGACCCTGGTCGAGTCGGCGGCCCCGCACCGTACGGACTTCGCCGACCTCTCACAGACCGGTCTGGCCGCCCTCTACCGGGAGCTGTCGTTCAATGCGCCCGAGGCGCGTACGGACCTGGCGGGCACGGCCCGGGACCGTAACGTCGAACTGCTGGTGAAGCGCTGAACCCTGAGCTGAAAGGACCCCGCGCTAACGGGGCACGACGACCACATACGCGCTCGGCTCCCGGTCATCGGCCGCCATCAGGGCGGTACGCACCACCGTGGCCTGCTGGCCGGGGGCATCGCGCAGGGCGCGCGGCAGGCAGCGCACCACCGTGATGCCCAGCCGCTCCAGGTGCTCGCGCTTGTGGTCGTAGGGGGAGCGCAGCGGGTCCTCCCCGGTGCGCGGGGCCCGGGTGTCGATCTCCAGGGCCACCGCGTGCTCCGGCCAGTAGGCGTCCACACCGCCCAGGTGCGGTCCGCCCGGAAGCCGCAGATCGACGTTCCAGCAGGGGTCGGGCAGGCCGTGGTCGCGCACCATGGCGTACAGCCGCTGCTCGGCCAGCGCCCGGCCCTCGGCCATCAGGGTGTCCACCGCGTCCACCA
This sequence comes from Streptomyces sp. NPDC028368, assembly GCF_055565615.1. Lineage (NCBI taxonomy): Bacteria > Bacillati > Actinomycetota > Actinomycetes > Kitasatosporales > Streptomycetaceae > Streptomyces > Streptomyces sp. NPDC028368. The sequence goes on from NZ_JBVHTY010000007.1 coordinate 372,230, forward strand.
CATGCGGCTTCGTCAGCAGCCGCGCCCGGCTGAGTTCCCGTACCAGCGCGGTCGCTTCGCAGTGCCCGCCGCGTACCGCCTCGGTCAGCAGCCGGCGCACCGTTGACGCGTCGGTGAGCTCGGCGACCGCGTCCGCGAGCGCGCACGGGACCGGCGCGGTGGGCACCCCGGTGACGTCCAGCGGCACCGGCATCTCCGCCGCCCGGACGATCTTCGCGAAGCCGGCCGAGCGCAGCCGCCGGGTGCGGGCGACCAGCACCTCGATGCGGTCGAGGGCGAGCAGCGGGGGAGCGGTGGTGAAGCCGTGCAGGGCGAGCGCCGCCAGCCCGGTGATCATCGCCGCCGGGGCGCCGGGCTGCCCCCCGCCCTGGACGGGCACCGTCGGCCCCCGGTGACGGGCGTACATCAGCACCGCGTGCAGCCGCTCCTCGCTGGTGGGCGGCCCCGGGTGGAGGAGATACACACCGGGCAGGATCTGCTGCCAGGGGCCGCCGGGCCGGCACCGTTCGGTGGTCTCCGCGGGCAGCACGCCGTGCTCACGCAGCTGACGAGTGGTCAGCACCCGGCACCGGGCGTCGGAGAGGTGGCGGAGGGGGAGCGGGGAGAGCGGGGTGTCGTGGTTCATGACCCGGCCATTCCCGTCCCCGCTCCGCCCGCTAACCGCTGTTACACGCCTGTACCGCAAACAGGACAACCCTGTCCTAAAGTACGGGCGTTCGACTGCCGAAAAGGGCTGGTCGTGACCGGGGTTACGGCCTGGGCGCGGCCGCCTCGTCACAAGCCTGTGCGCGCAGCGCCCGCGCAAGATCGTCCCGCTGCTCCGAGACGATCCGGCGCAGCGCGGGCGCCGCGTCCGCGTGCTCCCCGAGCCAGGCGTCCGCCGTGTCCAGCGTGGACTGCGTCACCAGCCAGGCCGGGAACAGTCCCCGCACCACCGACATCGCGATCTCGATGGACCGCTCCTGCCACACCCGCTCGATCACCGCGAAGTAGCGCGGCGCGTACGGCGCCAGCAGTTCCGGCTGCCCGAACTGAACGAATCCGCTGATCGTGGCCTCCACCAAGGCGTTCGACAGCGCGTCGCAGTCCACGACATCGGTCCACGCCCGCTCCTTGACCTCGGCGGACGGCCGGGCGGCCAGGCAGCGGATCTCATGGCGCTTGCCCGAGGCGGTGTCGTCGCGGGCCAGTTCGGCGGCGATGACGGACTCGTCCGCGGCGCCGTGCGAGGCCAGCGGCTCCAGGAACGTCCAGCGCAGCTCCTGGTCCACCTCCAGGCCGTCGATCTTCGCGCTGCCGTCCAGCAGGCCGCGCAGCAGCTGCAGATCGGCGGCGGAGGAGGCCACCGACGCGAAGTGCCGGGCCCAGGCGAGCTGATGCCCGCTGCCCGGCTCGGCCTGCCGCAGCTCGCGCAGCGCGCCCTCGGCCAGCTCCCGGGCGGCGCTCTCGTGGTGGCCGGGCGCGGAGTAGAGCTCCAGCGCCGTCTCGGCCTGGGTGTGCAGCGACTGCAGCACGCCGATCTCGGTCTCCGGGCCCGCGAAGCGCAGCACCAGGTCCAGATAGTCGCGGGCCGGCATCAGCCCGTCACGCGTCAGGCCCCACAGCGCGGCCCAGCACAGCGCCCGCGCCAGCGGGTCGACGAGCTCGCCGAGCCGGGTCCGCAAGGTGGCCAGCGACCCCTCGTCGAACCGGATCTTGCAGTACGTCAGATCCTCGTCGTTGACCAGAATCAGCTCGGGCCGCTCGGCCCCGGCCAGCTCCGCGACGACCGTACGCGGACCGGAGACGTCCACCTCCGCGCGGGCGTAGCGCACCAGCGCGCCGCCCGCGTCCTGCCGCCGGTAGAGCCCTACCGCCACCCGGTGCGGCCGCAGCTGCGGGTGCGAGGCCGGCGCCTCCTGGAAGATGCTCAGCTCCGTCATGCGGCCCTGCGCGTCATAAGTGGCCTGCGGCGTGAGGGAGTTGACGCCCGCCGTCTCCAGCCAGGCCCCCGACCAGGCGGTCATGTCCCGCCCCGAGGTCTCCTCCAGCACCGACAGCAGATCCGCGAGCCGCGTATTCCCGTACGCATGCCGCTTGAAATACCGCCGCGCGCCCTCGAGGAACGCCTCCCGCCCGGCATAGGCCACCAGCTGCTTGAGTACGGACGCACCCTTGGCATACGTGATGCCGTCGAAATTCAGCTTGGCGTCCTCCAGGTCGCGGATGTCCGCGGTGACCGGATGCGTGGACGGCAGCTGATCGGCGCGGTAGGCCCAGGACTTACGCCGATTGGCGAAGGTGATCCAGCCGTTCGTGAACCGCGTCGCCTCCACCAGCGAGAACGCCCCCATGAAGTCCGCGAACGACTCCTTGAGCCACAGATCGTCCCACCACTGCATGGTCACCAGGTCGCCGAACCACATATGCGCCATCTCGTGCAGGATGACGTTCGCCCGGCCCTCGTACGACGCCTCGGTCACCTTCCCCCGGAAAATGAATTCCTCCCGGAAGGTCACGCACCCCGGGTTCTCCATCGCCCCGAGGTTGTATTCCGGCACAAAGGCCTGGTCGTACTTCCCGAACGGATACGGATAGTCGAAGTGATCGTGGAAGAAGTCCAGCCCCTGCTTGGTGACGGTGAAAATATCCGCCGCGTCGAAATACCGTGCCAGCCCCTTGCGGCACAGCGCCCCCAGCGGGATCTCCAGCTCGCTGCCGTCCTCGAAGGTGCGGCGGTAGCTGTCGGCGACGTAGTGGTACGGGCCGGCGACCACGGCCGTGATGTACGTCGAGATCGGCGCCGTCGTCGCGAACCGGTGCCGGCCGCCCGCCGGCTCCCCTTCCTCGGCGCCGTTGCTGAGCACCGTCCACCCCTCGGGGGCGGTCACCTCGAACGTGAACGGCGCCTTCAGGTCCGGCTGTTCGAAGTTCGCGAAGACCCGGCGCGCGTCGGCCGGCTCGTACTGCGTATAGAGGTAGACCTCGCCGTCCTCGGGATCGACGAACCGGTGCAGCCCCTCGCCGGTGCGGCTGTAGGCGCACTGCGCATCGACGACCAGGGTGTTCTCGGCGGCCAGCCCCGCCAGCGTGATCCGGGTGCCGTCGAAGACCTCGGCCGGGTCCAGCTCCCGGCCGTTGAGGGTGACGGACGTGACCGACGGGGCGAGCAGATCCGCGAAGGTCGCCGCGCCCGGCTCGGCGCAGCGGAACCGGATCGTGGTCCGCGAGCGGAAGGTGTCGGCGGCCGCGCCGCGCTGCACCGCTGAGCGGACGTCCAGCGCCACGTCGTACCCGTCAACGCTCAGCAGCCGGCCCCGCGTACGGGCCTCGTCCCGGGACAGATTTTCACCTGGCACGACGTGACTCCCTCGTCCTCGTCTCGAATATCGAACACTGGGAATCATGGCACGGAGCGGATGTGTTGAAGCGTGCACAGAACAACACCGCACCGCTCTCAGCCATCACCGCTCGCAAGAGGAGACCCCGTGTCCGAGACCGCGAAGACCCCGGCCGACTTCTGGTTCGACCCGCTGTGCCCCTGGGCCTGGCTGACCTCCCGCTGGATGCTCGAGGTGGAGAAGGTCCGTCAGGTCGAGGTGCGCTGGCATGTCATGAGCCTGGCGGTGCTCAACGAGGACAAGCTCGACCAGCTGCCCGAGGAATACCGCGAGAACATGCGCCCCGGCGGCAAGGCCTGGGGCCCGGTCCGGGTGGTGATCGCCGCTCAGCAGCTGCACGGCGATGAGGTCGTCGGCAAGCTCTACACCGCGCTGGGCACCCGCATCCACAACGAAGGCCTCGGCGTGAGTCCCGAAAGCATCGCCGCCGCCCTCGAGGACGCGGGTCTGCCCGCCGACCTGATCGAGTACGCCGACAAGGACACGTACGACGCGCAGCTGCGCGCCTCCCACAAGGTGGGCATCGAACTCGTCGGCCAGGAGGTCGGCACCCCGGTCATCGCCGTCCCCGGCCACAACGGCGACCAGATCGCCTTCTTCGGCCCGGTCGTCACCCCGGCCCCCAAGGGCGAGGAGGCGGCAAAGCTCTGGGACGGCACGTTGATGGTGGCGTCGATCCCGGGCTTCTACGAGATCAAGCGGACGCGGACGCAAGGCCCGATCTTCGACTGAAGCGCCGAGCGCCGGGCGCGGGCGCTGGGCCGGAGCGCCGCGTCGGAGCACTGAGCGCAGGAGGGCCCCCGGACGTATCGGACGTCCGGGGGCCCTCCGTCATTCCGCCTGCCGGGTGAAAGGTGAGAAGACGATCACGAGGCAGGACGCACGGTGCCGCTATGCGCTCACGGGGCCAGCAGCAGGTTGTTCGCGCGCTGCTTGGCGGACGCGTACCTCTTGGCCACGTCCTGCCAGTTGACGACCTGCCACATCGCCTCGATGAAGTCCACCTTCTGGTTCTTGTACTGAAGGTAGAACGCGTGCTCCCAGGCGTCGAAGACCAGGATCGGTACCGAGCCCTGGCCGACGTTGCCCTGGTGGTCGTAGATCTGCTCCACGATCAGCCGGCCGGTCACCGGCTCGTAGGCGAGCACGCCCCAGCCGGAACCCTGGGTGGTGGCGGCGGCCTTGGTCAGCTGGGTCTTGAACCCGGCGTACGACCCGAAGCTCTCCGCGATGGCGTCGGCCAGCTCGCCCACACCGTCCTTCTCGTGCGGCTCGCCGCCGCCGTCACCGGTCATGTTGTGCCAGTAGATGCTGTGCAGGATGTGCCCCGAGAGGTGGAACGCGAGGTTCTTCTCGAGGCCGTTGATGTTGCCCCAGGCCTCTTTGTCGCGCGCCTCGGCGAGCTGCTCCAGCGTGTCGTTCGCGCCCTTCACATACGCCGCGTGGTGCTTGTCGTGGTGCAGCTCGATGATCTCGGGGCTGATGACCGGCGCCAGCGCCGCGTAGTCGTAGGGGAGTTCCGGAAGTGTGTAGGTCGCCATGCCGATCCCGCCTCCAAGCTGCTTATGTGCAGTAGTTGCAAATAATGTGCAAGAGCACGCTATCAGCAGGAGTGATCACCGGCCGGGTGCGGGGAACGGACTGGTCCCAAAGACGGAGGCGGGGCGGGACCTCCGTAGGAGATCCCGCCCCGCCTCAAGGGGTTGCCCGCAGGCGCGCTACCGGCCGCTCCTGGCGGCCGCCTGCTGCCGGACCAGCCCGATCACGGTCAGCACCACGCCGAAGCCGCCGGTGAACAGCAGCTGGATGCGCTGGTTGTCGTCCCGCAGCATCAGCAGCAGCACGGCCGCGACCCCGGCCAGTGCCACCCACGTCAGGACGGGGAAGGCCCACATCTTCACGACGAGCTTCTCGGGCGCCTCGCGCTCCAGCCGCCGCCGCATCCGCAGCTGCGCCACCGCGATGAAGCCCCACACCACCAGGACGGCCGCACCGACCATGTTCAGCAGCCACTTGAACAGCGTGTCGGGCCACAGGAAGCTGAAGAGCACCGCGAGGAAGCCGAACGCGGAGCACATCAGCACCGCGCGGCGCGGCACGCCGCCGCTGACCTTCCCGAGGAAGGCCGGACCCTGGCCGCGGGAGATGAGGGAGTACGCCATCCGCGAGGCGCCGTAGATGTTGGCGTTCACCGCGGAGAGCAGCGCGACCAGGATGACGACGTTCATGATCTGGCCGGCCGCCGGGATCTGGAGGTAGTCCAGGACGGCGACATAGGGACCGCTCTTGGCGATCGAGGGGGCGCTCCACGGGATGACGGTGACGATGATGGCCATCGAACCGACGTAGAAGAGGGCGATCCGCCACATCGCGGTGCGCACCGCGCTCGCCACGCCGCGCACCGGATCCTTGGACTCGGCGGCCGCGATGGTGACCGTCTCCAGACCGCCGTACGCGAACACCGAAGCCAGCAGGCCGACCATCAGGCCGTCCACCCCCTTGGGGAGGAAGCCGCCGTCACCGGTGAGGTGGGAGGTACCCGGCGCCTCGGCGCCCGGCAGTACGCCGAAGATGGCGAGCAGGCCCAGGACCAGGAAGATGCCGATCGCGGCGACCTTGAGTGCGGCGAACCAGAACTCGAACTCGCCGAAGTTGCTGACCGCCGTCAGGTTCGTGGCGGTGAAGATCACCATGAACAGCAGTACCCACATCCAGGGCTCGGTGCCCGGGAACCAGTGGGTCATGATGTCCGCGGCGCCCAGCGCCTCGGCGGCCACCGCCACACACAGCAGAGCGGTGAACATCCAGCCCACCGTGAAGCCGGCCCAGGAGCCGATGGAGCGCTCGGCGTGCACGGAGAAGGAGCCGGAGGCCGGGTTGGCCGCGGCCATCTCGCCGAGCATCCGCATGACCAGCATGACCAGCGCGCCGGATATCGCATAGGCCAGCACGATCGAGGGGCCCGCGGCGGCGATGCCCTCGCGGGAGCCGACGAACAGGCCGGCGCCGATCACGCCGCCCAGGGCGATCATGGAGAGATGGCGCTGCTTGAGGCCGTTGGACAGCGCGGGTCCGCCGTCCTGGCCGGCGCCCTGGACCGCATCGGTCTGCTTGCGCAGCGGCGTGGCGGACGAGGGTGTCCGATTCATGTCGTACCTGTCCCAGTATGTGAGAGCGAAGCGGGGCGATACTGCGTTCTCCCGGGGCCGCCGACGGCTCAACTCCAGGGGTCCTGCGGTGAAGCGGGCTCAGTCTGAGCGCCGGTGTCCGCTCAGGGCAACAGTCGTGCAGCGAATGTTCGCTATTCAGACGAGATCGTGACCGACTGTGGCCGCTTCGTCGTCGATTGCGACGTGGTGTGATCCTCGCCTCGGGCCCCGCATGGCCCGCAGCCCCCGGGCCCGTCTCAGCCCCGCGCGCGCCGCGCCCGCAGTTCCCGTACGCCCGCCACGGCCAGCACCGCCGCCGTCGCCCCGGCCGACCACAGCAGCTGCGGCCGCGCCGCGTCATCGGTCAGCATCAGCACCAGGACGCCGCCCATCGCCGCCAGCGCCACCCACGTCAGCCAGGGGAACGCCCACATCCGCAGCGTCAGCTTCTCGGGCGCCTCCTGTTCGATACGCGGACGCAGCCGCAACTGGGAAACGGCGATCAGCCCCCACACGAACAGCAGCACCGCACCCACGGCGTTGAGCATGTACAGGAAGACCGAATCCGGCCACTTCAGATTGAGCAGTACGGAGACGAACCCGAAGGCGACGGAGGCCAGCACGGCCCGCCTCGGCACCCCGCCCCGCGACACCTTCAGCAGCCCGCGCGGCGCCTCGCCCCGCTCGGCGAGCGAGAACACCATCCGCGAGGCCCCGTAGAGATTGGCGTTCAGCGCCGAGAGCAGCGCCACGAACACCACGATGTTCATGATCTGCCCGGCCCCCGGCACCCCGATGCCGTCCAGCACCGCGACATAGGGACTCTTGCCCGGCTGCATCGACGACCACGGCAGCAGCGTCACGATGACCAGCATCGAGCCCACGTAGAAGAAGAGGATCCGCCACACCGCGCTGCGCACCGCCCGTCCGACCGCCCGTGCCGGATCGTCCGATTCGGCCGCCGCGATGGTGACGACCTCCAGGCCGCCGAACGCGAACACCACCGCCAGCACACCGGATACGACGCCGGACCAGCCGTTCGGCAGGAAACCGCCCTGACCCGTCAGGTTGGCCACCCCCACCGGATCGGTGTCCGGCAGCACCCCGAAAATCGCCAGCAGGCTCAGCACCAGGAACAGCACGATCGCGGTGACCTTCAGTGCCGCGAACCAGAACTCGAACTCACCGAAGTTCTTCACCGCCGCCAGGTTGGCCGCCGTGAACACGATCATGAAGATCAGTACCCAGCCCCACTGGGGAATGCCGGGCACCCACCCGGCGGCGATCCCCGCCGCGCCGGTCGCCTCCACCGCGAGCACCACCACCAGCAGGAACCAGTACAGCCAGCCCACGCTGAAGCCCGCCCAGCGCCCCAGCGCCCGCTCCGCATGCACCGAGAACGCACCGGAGGCCGGCATCGCCGCCGACATCTCCCCGAGCATCCGCATGATCAGCATCGCCAGCGCGCCCGCGATCAGATACGAGAGCACGATTCCGGGCCCGGCCACCGAGATCCCCGCGCCGGAGCCCACGAACAGGCCCGCGCCGATCACCCCGCCCAGGCCCATCATGGTCAGATGGCGCTGCTTGAGCCCGCCGGACAGCGGCTCTTGTTCGCCGGCACCCGCACCGAGCGGGGCGGTCCCGGTGGGGGGCGTTGCGTCGTGCATCGGCTCGTACTCTCACAAGGTGTGCTTTGGGGGAACTCCACAGGTCTCCGCGGGGCGCCCCCAGTTTCGCCGCCGTCCGCGTGCTACCACAAAACCGGCGTTCCGCCGGGGCCCAGGCCGTGATGAGCATCACGTGACCTGCAGCTCCGCCGCCTCCCCAACGGGTCTGGCCATCGCGGCGGTTGGGCAGAACTCTCCAAGCGGGCCGTTACGGCTTTGTCGCCGCCACACGATGATCTCCGTCGGTCTCCTGAACTAACGTCAATGCGTCCCGTCCTGTCCCGGAACCCCTCTCACCTCGCGGAGCCCCGATGAGCACTGCAGCCTTCCCCCGCAACGGTGCGGTCCTCGCCGACCTGCTGCCCGCCACCACCACCGCCTCCCGCGCCCGCGTCCGCGACGCCGCGCTGGTCATCGGCGGCGCCGCGCTCACCGGCATCGCGGCCCAGATAGCCGTACCGGTCCCCGGCTCCCCGGTCCCGGTCACCGGCCAGACCTTCGCCGCCCTCCTGGTCGGCGCCTCGCTCGGCGCGCGCCGCGGCCTGCTCTCCCTCGCGCTGTACGCGCTGGCGGGCATGGCGGGTATGCCCTGGTTCGCGGGCGGCACCTCGGGCGCGGGCGGCGCCACCTTCGGCTACATCCTGGGCATGCTGCTCGCCGCCACCGTCGTGGGCGCCCTGGCCCGCCGCGGCGGCGACCGCGGCGTCCTGCGCACGGCCGCCACCATGGCCGCCGGCACGGCCCTGATCTACGCCGTCGGTGTCCCCTACCTCGCCCTGAGCACCGGCATGTCCTTCGGCCAGGCCATGGCCGCCGGTCTCGTCCCGTTCCTGATCGGCGACGCCCTCAAGGCCGCGCTGGCCATGGGCGCCCTGCCGACCGCGTGGAAGCTGGCGGGCGGCCGCCGCTGACGGCACCGCATACGCGAACGGGCCCCGCACTCACCGCACGGTGAGGCGGGGCCCGCGCCGCTTCCTACCGGTCCACGGCCTGGGCCGGAACACCGGCGGCGCCGTCAGCGGAGGCGCCCGCCTCCGCCTCCCGAGGCCGCCGCCGGTCCAGCACCAGCCCCACGGCCAGCACCACCACGGCCGCCACGACCGACAGCACCATCTGCTCCCGCCCGTCCGGGTCGTAGAACATATAGGCCACGACGAACACGATCAGCCCGATCGTCGCGTACGTCAGCCACGGGTACAGCCACATCCGTACCGTCAGCCGCTCCGGCGTCTCCCGCTCGATGACCCGCCGCATCCGCAGCTGCGAGAAGCAGATGACCAGCCACACGAACAACGCCACCGCACCCGAAGAGTTCAGCAAGAACTGAAAAATGGTGTCCTTCGACGTGTAGCTGAAGATCGTCGCGATGAACCCGAAGGCCACCGACGCCCAGATCGCCACCGCCGGGACGCCGCCCTTGTTGACGGACGCGAACGACTTCGGCGCATCGCCCCGCTTACCGAGCGAGAACGCCATCCGCGAGGCCGTGTACAGCCCGGAGTTCAGGCACGACAGCACCGCGGTCAGCACGACCACGTCCATCACGGTGCCCGCGTACGGAATGTCCAGCGACTTCAGCACCGCCACATACGGGCTCTTGTCCACCGCCGGGTCGTTCCACGGCAGCAGTGTCACGATCACCGCGATCGACCCGATGTAGAAGAGCGCAATCCGCCAGATCACGCTGTTGACGGCCTTCCGCACGGCCAGCACCGGATTGGGCGACTCACTCGCCGCCAGCGTGACGATCTCGCTCCCCATGAAGGAGAACACCACCAGCAGCATTCCGGAGAGAATCGCCCCGGGGCCATGGGGGAGGAATCCGCCGTGCCCGGTCAGATTCGACATGCCCACCGCATGATCGCCCGGCGGCAGCCCGAAGATCGCCAGTGCGCCGACCACGATGAAGACCACAATCGCGACGACCTTGATCCCGGCGAACCAGAACTCGAACTCACCGAACGAGCCGACCGAGATCAGATTCGTGCCGGTCAGCACGAACATCACCAGCAACGCCCAGGCCCACTGCGGGACGGCCGGGACCCAGCCGGTGAGGATCGAGGCCGCGGCGGTCGCCTCGACGGCCAGCACGACCGACCAGAAGAACCAGTACAGCCAGCCGATCGTGAAGCCCGCCCAGCGGCCCAGCGCCCGGTCGGCGTAGGCGGAGAACGACCCGGAAGTGGGGGAGGCCGCGGCCATCTCGCCCAGCATCCGCATCACCAGCACGACCAGCAGCCCGGTCAGCGCATACGACAGCAAAATGCCGGGCCCGGCGGCCGCGATACCGGCACCGGAGCCGACGAACAGCCCCGCACCGATCACCCCGCCGATGGCGATCATCGACAGATGGCGGTTCTTGAGTCCTGCCTGCAGCCCGTCCTGCGACTGCCCCCCGATGGGTCCGCTGCCGGGTTCGCCGGCGATGGGGACCGCTTCGGTGGTGGGGGTGCCCCCTGCTCCTGCAGAGCCTGGGGGAGGGTGCGCGCCCATATGCACCGTCCTTGAGTGGATCACGGATTGGAACCCCCGCATTACAACCGCCCAGGCCCATCGATTGGAAGGCCTTCAGTCAGATCTTTGCCTGAAACACTGGCTGGTTGTCCGATGTCGCATGTGTACGGAAGGCGGGGGCGTCTTCCGTAGGCGCCACCGCAGGAAGACCCGGCGGCGCCTACCCGGGACCGGCCGTGTCACACTCATCGCATGCGCGTGTACCTCGGCTCCGACCATGCCGGTTTCGACCTCAAGAACCACCTCGTCGAGTGGCTCAAGGCCCATGGCCACGAGCCCGTCGACTGCGGTCCCCACATCTACGACGCCCAGGACGACTACCCCCCGTTCTGCCTGCGCGCCGCGGAGCGGACCGCCGCCGACCCGGACAGCCTCGGCATCGTGATCGGCGGCTCCGGCAACGGCGAGCAGATCGCCGCCAACAAGGTCAAGGGCGTCCGCGCCGCGCTGGCCTGGAGCGAGGAAACCGCCAAGCTCGGCCGCGAGCACAACAACGCCAACGTCATCTCCGTCGGCGGCCGGATGCACACCCAGGACGAGGCGACCGCGTTCATCGAGGCCTTCCTGAGCACCCCGTACTCGGGCGAGGAGCGGCACACCCGCCGTATCGAGATGCTCTCGGCCTACGAGACCACCGGCGATCTGCCCGCCATCCCGGCACACCACCCGCAGCAGTAACACCACGCCGGCCACCAGATCTTTTCCCACCCACAACGGGAGGTGCCGGGCCGCAGCGGCGAGGCCGTGGAGGCCCGGCACCGCAGCCGACCAGCCCCGCGCAGCGGCCCCGCCCGCCGCAGGCGAAACGGCGCCGCACCCGGCAACGTACGGCCCGGCTAAAGCGCAGCGGCCCGGCACCCGGCAACGTACGGAGAAACCCCTCCGGAGGAGACCCGTGCCCGAGGGCCACACCATCCACCGCCTGGCCCAGGATTACGCGGAACGCTTCCTGGGGCGCAAGGTCCGGGCAACCAGCCCCCAGGGCAAGTTCTCCGACAGCGCGGCCCTGATCAGCGACCAGGTGCTGACGACCACAGAGGCCCACGGCAAGCACCTCTTCCTCGGCTTCGGCGAGACCGGCTGGGTCCACATCCACCTGGGCCTGTTCGGCAAACTCGGCTTCGGCTGCGCCCCGGCGCCACCCCCCACCGACACGGTCCGCCTCCGTCTCGCGACCCCCACCGCCCACGCGGACCTCCGCGGCCCCACCACCTGCGCCCTCATCACCACCCCCGAGAAGCAGGCCATACACGAGCGCCTGGGCCCGGACCCGCTCCGCCCCGACGACGACAACGAACGGGCCTGGAAGCGCATCACCCGCAGCCGCACCACCATCGCGGCCCTGCTCCTGGACCAGAAGATCATCGCGGGCGTGGGCAACGTCTACCGCGCCGAGGTCCTCTTCCGCCACGGCGTCGACCCCTACCTCCCGGGCCGCGACCTCACCCGCGCCGCATGGGAGGCGATCTGGCAGGACCTGGTCGCCCTCATGCGCGAGGGCGTACGCAACAACCGCATCGACACCGTCCGCCCCGCACACATGCCGGAGGCCATGGGCCGCCCGCCGAGGGTGGACGACCACGGCGGCGAGGTCTACGTCTACCGCCGCGCACACCAGCACTGCCACATCTGCGACAGCGAGATCCGCACCGCGGAACTCGCCGCCCGCAACCTCTTCTGGTGCCCGGGGTGCCAGCCGGCGACGGGTGCCTGACCGCAGCGAGCCGCCGGCCGCGCCGGCCGCGCCGGCCGTGCGGCCGTACGCCCCACCGTGCGGCCGCGCCGTACGCCCGCCCCGCTAGAAGCCGTGCGGCAACCAGGGCGCCACATCCGACCCGAACGCCATCGAAGCCACTCCGAGCGCCCCGGGCCGCACCTCCCGCACCCGCCCGGCCGCCGCCAGCGACGACAGCGAGAACCCGCCCAGATAGGCGGACCCCAACTCCCTCACGGACAAGGCGAGATCGGCCGGATCCGACGTCCGCTCGCAGGCGGCGCCCTTCTCGTCCCCGGACAGCCGCCACCGCCCCTCGTTCCACGGACAGAAGGGGTCGGCGACCTCCAGCACCACATCCACCGGCGTCCGGTACGTCCGCGCCGCGAGCGCCGCGCCGACCTCCACCGGCCGTACGAACAGCGACTCCCGCAGCCCTATCCCGCAGCGGCGCATGTCCGCCACCAGATGCGGCAGCGGATCGTCCACCGGCCGCGAACGCACCGAAACCGCCGACGTCAGGTCAATCCCGAACAGATACCGCCACAGCGCCGCATACACCACCGGATCCAGCGCCTGGACGTCCCGCACCAGCACCGTGCCGTGCGGCCCGGCGGTATCCCATTCCGGCTTCACCGCATAGCGCGCATACCCGCGCACCTCGCCGTCCACCTCGGCCACCACACACTGCAGCTCCCCGGCCCCGTTCCGCCCGCTCGCCGGATCGGTCAGCACAAACCGCTCCCAGTGCGGCCGCCGCGCCAGCATCCCCGGCCGGGCCGGCACCAGCCGTTCGTAGACCCGCTCACACGCGGGCAGCCCCTCCACCGGGTCCACCAGCCGTATCCGTACGCCGTCCACCCCCGGCAGATCGGGCGCGGCCAGCCGCACCGTGTCGACCGTCAGCCGCATCTCCAGGGTCGCCGGGCCGTACCCGAACCGCCCGTAGATCGCCGGCTCCGTCGCGGTCAGCACCGCCAGCGCCTCGCCCCGGTCGCGGACCTCGTCCAGCTGATGCCGCATCATCGACCGCAGCACCCCGCGCCTGCGGTGCGTCGGCTGCACGCTGACCAGGGTGACCCCGGCCGCCGCCACCTCCGCCCCGCCCGGCACGGTCAGCCCGAAAGAGAAAGCCCCCGCCGTCCCGGCCCACCCGTCACCGTCCCGGACACCGAACGACCGCTCGACCTCCGTGACGCCGCGCCACATGGCGCGCTCCTCCGGGTCCGAGGGCACCCCGCCGAACGCCACGTCCAGCGCGTTGAACCAGGCATCCCATTCGTCCGCCCGCAGCGCACGCAACTCTGTCGTCATGCGCCATCCCTAGCAGGACACTCTCCGGCCGCGCGACCGTATTTCGAACACCGATTCCCGGTGATACCCGGGGGTGGCGTGCGGCGAATCGACGCACCGCCGAACGGGTGGATAAAGTCCCGGAGCAATGACAAGCGGCCCGGGAACGGAATCCCGAACGGAAACCCTGACGGCCCGGATGCACAAAGGTCTGCACCGGGCGCGCATCGGCGTGCGCAAGGCCGGGGTCGACTACTTCCGCGGCGAAGGCTCCGACCGGTTCGCGCTGGCCGCCCTGCTCCTCGCCATCCCCGCCATCGCCGCGGGCACCCTCTGGCGCCCCGAATGGCTCGCCCCGACCGCCCTGGTCCTCCCGGTCATCGCCGGCGGACTGCTGCTGCGCCCGGCCAACCTGCTTGTCCTGTACAGCGCCTCGGCGACCGCGCTGGTCGTCGAGTCCGCGCTGTTCGGCCCGTACGACGAAGGCCCGGACCGGATCACCCCGGGCACGGTCCTGGTGGTCGCCGCGGTCGGGTTCTTCGGGCTGCTGATCGCACAGTTCCGCAGCCGCGTCGGGGTGCCCTGGCGGCGCGGCGGCACCATGCTCTTCGACCTGCGTGAACGGATCCGCGTACAGAGCAAACTGCCCAAACTGCCACCGGGCTGGCACCACGAGATGGCGCTCCGCCCGGCCGGCGGCCAGTCCTTCTCCGGCGACTTCGTCGTCGCCTCGCGCACCCACGGCGGCAACATCCTCGAGGTCGTCCTCACCGATGTCTCCGGCAAAGGCATGGACGCCGCCTCCCGCGCCCTGCTTCTCTCCGGCGCCTTCGGCGGCCTGCTCGGCTCCCTGCCGCCGCACGCCTTCCTCCCCGCCGCCAACGGCTACCTCCTGCGCCAGGACTGGGACGAGGGCTTCGCCACCTCCATCCATCTCGTCCTCGACCTGGAATCCGGCGACTACGAACTTCTCTCCGCGGGCCATCTGCCCGCCCTCCAGCTCAGCGCGGGCTCCGGCCGCTGGGAGGAGAAGTCGGGCGAGGGGCCGCTGCTCGGGGTCTACGACGGCGCCCAGTTCGACCCCGTAAAAGGCACGCTGCGCCCCGGCGACGTCCTGATGCTCTTCACCGACGGCCTCGTCGAGGCCGCCGACCGCGACATCGCCGAGGGCATCGACCGCCTCACCGGCGAGGCCGACCGCTATGTCACCAGCGGCTTCGCCGGTGCCGCCTGGCACCTGATCGAGGCCGTGGCCAAGGACGTCAACGACGACCGTGCCCTGCTGCTGATCTGCCGGGACGCCTGAGGACATCGCGCCGGCCGGACACACCCCGGCCGGAGCGGGGGCCGACGAGCCCTACGCGCCGGACCGCGCCCGCGCCGAATCCGCCGGGTCCTTCTTGAACGCCCAGGCCATCCTGGGCTCCATGGCCCACCGGAAGGCCCGCTGCACCGGGGGCGTGCACAGCGCCGTCACCAGGGCCGCCGCGATCACCGTGACCGCGATCTCCCCCAGCGGCGAGTGCAGCCATTTGTAGTCGTCGAACCAGCCCCAGAACCGCGAGCCCTTGGCCAGGAAGCCGTGCAGCAGGTAGCCGTACAGCGTCCCCGCGCCCAGCACCGTGAACCACATCCGCCGCCTGGGCACCCAGGAGTAGAAACAGGCCGTCATCACCAGCGAGCAGCCGAACAGGGCCAGCGTCATCACCACGCCGATCCACCAGGTCGTACCCAACTCCTGTGCGCTGTCCCGGTGGTAGAACCACGCCGAGGTCATCCGGGGCGCCGCCCAGTAGGCCATCACCACCGCGGCCGCGAAGACCGGCACCGACGCGATCCGCACCACCCGCCGCTGCACCAGCTTGAAGTGCTCCGGCCGCAGATTCAGCCCCAGCACGAAGAACGGCAGGAACTGCAGCACCCGCTGGAGGTCCAGGTCGTCACCGATGTCCGGCGATACGGACGCGGCCACGGCGATCGCCAGCGCCAGCGGGATCGGCCAGCGCACGATCTTCCACAGCGGGGTGGTCAGCCGCCAGATGAACAGCGCCACCAGGAACCACGTCAGGAACCAGGGATCCAGCAGGCTGATCGGATGCCCGGGATCGTCGTCCGCCCAGCGCTTGAAGAAGGCATACGCCGTCTCGAACAGGACATACGGGACGACGACGCCGGTGATCAGCCGCTGCAGCCGGTCCTTGCGCATATCGAAACTGCGCGAGAAGTAGCCGGAGATGATGATGAACGCCGGCATGTGGAAGGTGTAGACGGTCATGTACAGCGCCTCGGCGGCCCGGCTGCCGTCCGTCAGCGGCTCCCATGCGTGCCCCATCGCCACCAGCACGATGGCCAGGTACTTCGCGTTGTCGAAGAACGCATCCCGGCCGGACTTGGGTGGCGGTGCCGGTGCCGGTGTGTCCTCCGCGGTGGCCGCCTTCGTGGCCGGCGGCAGCTCGCGTCGCGATGTGGGGGCAGCGGGAAACATCTGAGGCACGATAGCGGCGCACGGCGAATGCGTAAAACCATGCCGAGGTTATTCGGTATTCCCCCAGGTGCGGCCGCCCATGCGTCGCGGATAAAGCCAGCAATCACACGTGAGATTCCTCGCAGAACCCCCGCGGAGCCTCACCGTGCCGCGCCCCGCCCTTGACGCGTCACCCCCGTTTGTCCCGACTTGCCCTTACAAAACGGTGGATATCCCCAGCGGACGGCCCGGAAGGAATGTC
Organism: Streptomyces sp. NPDC028368; assembly: GCF_055565615.1. Classification (NCBI taxonomy): domain Bacteria; kingdom Bacillati; phylum Actinomycetota; class Actinomycetes; order Kitasatosporales; family Streptomycetaceae; genus Streptomyces; species Streptomyces sp. NPDC028368. The sequence goes on from NZ_JBVHTY010000007.1 coordinate 388,676, forward strand.
CGCTTCCTTGGGCATATGCGCACACTGCCCGCCAGTCCGTCGTGACGGACGCCACGAAAGATGAATTCATCGATGGCTTACCGGTCGGGAACGGAGACCGGATACGAAGAACCGCTCGGCCCGAATTACCGGTACCGGTCCTTATGGCGTCGCCCACGGAAATTCCCGCCGCCCGGATCGGCGCCCGGCCGCCGCCCTCGCGGGGTGTCCGCCACCCCTGGCCACCCCACCCCGCGGCCAAGGGCGGGAATCGGGCAAAGCGTTGGCCGATGATTCGTCACCCGCCTGCGCTGGGAAAGGAGTTGGTGGCACGATGGGGTCAGGGGGTGTGCGCGGCATGCTCCCGGGCCGGCGAGGCGTTCCGACCAAGGGTGTGATCTGTTGTGGCTCTTTCACTGTCAGTGGTGCTGCTGTTGGGGATCATCCTCGTCGTGCTGGTCAGACAGAAGGCGATCAAGGCGGGCCCGGCGATCATCGCCATACTCTTCGGCTTCTTCCTCGCCTCCACGGGGATGGCACCGTCGATCAACCGGTTCCTCAACTCCCTCGCGGACACCATCAACCACATCACCTTCTAGGCGGAACACCCAGGCGATCCGCCTAGGCGCCCTGCCCGTCCCCGGTCCGCGCCAGCGCGTCACGTACGGCTTCCTCGCTACGGCCCACCAGCGCCGATCCGTCGTCCGCGGTGATGATCGGCCGCTGAATCAGCCGCGGGTGCGCGGTCAGCGCCTCGATCCACCGCCCCCGCTCCGCCTCCGTGCGCTCCCAGGACCCGAGCCCCAGCTCCTTGGCCTCGGCCTCCTGAGTCCGGGTGATGTCCCACGGCTCCAGGCCCAGCCGCTCCAGCACGGCGCGCAGCTCGTCCGCCGTCGGCGGCTCCTCCAGGTAGCGGCGCACGGTGTACTCGGCACCCTCCTCATCGAGGAGGTTCACGGCGGAACGGCACTTGGAACACGCGGGGTTGATCCAGATCTCCATGCGGACACTTTAGGGATGCCATGGCACGGACGTCACCGACGTCGCGGAACGCGAAGAACCCCAGGCCACCGGGCCTGGGGTTCTTTTCCGAGCGGGCGACGGGAATCGAACCCGCGTAGCCAGTTTGGAAGACTGGGGCTCTACCATTGAGCTACGCCCGCGAGCGCCGCCGGTCACCGGACCGCGGCACGCACTGCATCGTAGCGGGTCAGAGCGGTCCGCCGCACACCCTCTTGCACAGGGCATGCCGATGACCTGCCGGGCCGGATTCGGTATCCCGATAACTGGCAGCCGTACGGCCTGTAGCCATGTACCCTACGTCTCGCACCGACGGGGTGTGGCGCAGCTTGGTAGCGCGTCCGCTTTGGGAGCGGAAGGTCGTCGGTTCGAATCCGGCCACCCCGACCAGCATCATCCAGCCGAACCTCCGGCCGATTTTTTCGGTCACCGCTTTCGGCGCCTTCGGACCCCCTGCATCACGGCCGCCCAGCGGCGGTCATCGGCGAGCGATTCAAGATCGCGTTGTGGGCGTCATCCTCCCTGCGGTTACTATGCAAGCTGCGTGCCCGTGTGTCTCTGTATCCGGGCGCGATCAACCGGACTCCACATGAGCGGGCCCGGAAGATCTCAGGCAAAACCCCAGAAGTCAGCCCCAAGGAGACCGAACCGTGAAGAGCGCCGTGGAGACCCTGAACCCGACCCGGGTTCGGCTCACAGTCGAGGTGCCCTTCGAGGAGCTCAAGGACAGCCTCGACGCGGCGTACAAGAAGATCAACCAGCAGGTCACGGTGAAGGGCTTCCGCCAGGGCAAGATCCCGGCCCGCGTCATCGACCAGCGGTTCGGCCGCGGTGCCGTGCTGGAGGAGGCCGTCAACGACGCGCTCCCGAAGTTCTACACCGAGGCGGTCAACGAGGCTGAGCTGAACGTCCTCGGCCAGCCCGAGGTCGACATCACCGAGCTGAAGGACGGCGAGCTGCTGGCCTTCACCGCCGAGGTCGACATCCGTCCCGCCCTCGAGATCCCGGACTACTCCGGCATCGAGGTCGAGGTCGACGCCGTAGAGGTGTCGGACGAGGACATCGACAAGTCGGTCGAGCAGCTTCGTGAGCGCTTCGCCTCGACCACTGCCGTCGAGCGCGCCGCCCAGGAGGGCGACGTCCTGACGCTGGACCTCGAGGCCAAGGTGGACGGCGAGGTCCTGGAGGACGGCGTCGCCCAGGGCGTCACCTACACCGTCGGCTCCGGTGAGCTCCTCGACGGCATCGACGAGGCCGTCACGGGCGTCGAGGCCGGCGGCACCGCCACCTTCACCTCCGAGCTCAAGGGCGGCTCCGCCCAGGGCAAGGAGGCCGAGGTCAAGGTCGACGTCACCGAGGTCAAGGCCCGCGAACTGCCCGAGCTGGACGACGACTTCGCGCAGCTGGCGAGCGAGTTCGACACCCTCGAGGACCTGCGCGCCGACAGCCGTAAGCGTCTCGAGCAGATGAAGAAGTACGACCAGGCCACCCAGGCGCAGGAGAAGGTCCTGGACGAGCTGCTCAAGCTCGCCGAGGTGCCGATGCCGGAGAAGCTGCTCGCGGACGAGATGGAGACCCGCAAGCACAACCTGGTCAACCACCAGCTCGCCCAGATGGGTCTCGACCTCGCCAAGTACCTGGAGATCCAGGGCAAGACCGAGGAAGAGTTCGACGCCGAGACCAAGGAGCAGGCGGAGAAGGGCATCAAGACCCAGTTCATCCTCGACGAGCTGGTCAACAAGGAGAAGCTGAACGTCAGCCAGGAGGAGCTCACCGAGCACCTCATGCGCCGCGCGCAGTCCTCCGGCATGTCCCCCGACCAGTTCGCCCAGGCCGTCGTCGAGGGCGGCCAGGTGCCGATGCTCGTCGGTGAGGTCGCCCGCGGCAAGGCGCTCGCGGTGGTCGTCGAGGCCGCCACGGTCAAGGACTCCAACGGCGAGGTCATCGAGCTCGACGACGAGGACGAGACCGCCGAGACGGTCGTCGCGGCCGCCGAGGGCGACGACGAGGCCGCCGCCGACGAGAAGCCCGAGGCCTGAGCTTCGGCCGCCACGCGGCATTGCTGAGTACGGGCCCGAACACGCACGTCCGCGTGTTCGGGCCCGTAGTCATACCGGACCGGTGAGCCTGCGCTCACAGCGAACAGTTCTCAATGCGGGATGGCGTTGTCCGACCTGCGCGTTAGGGTCCGTAGATACGAGGGCAGGGGAGTCCCTGAAACCGCGCCGGCGCACCAGACGGCGGCGGTCCCCGCGCCTCAGAAGACGACGCTGAGACGGTCGCGAACCGTCCGACAACGAGCAGGTGGACACGTGACGATCCCGATGCCTTCCGCCGCCGCTGAGCCGACCTTCGGTGGCCTCGGCGACCAGGTCTACAACCGGCTGCTCGGCGAGCGGATCATCTTCCTCGGCCAGCCGGTCGACGACGACATCGCCAACAAGATCACCGCGCAGCTGCTTCTCCTGGCCGCGGACCCGGACAAGGACATCTTCCTCTACATCAACTCCCCGGGCGGCTCGATCTCGGCCGGCCTCGCGATCTACGACACCATGCAGTACATCAAGAACGACGTGGTGACGATCGCGATGGGCCTCGCCGCCTCCATGGGGCAGTTCCTGCTGAGCGCCGGTACCCCGGGCAAGCGCTTCGCGCTGCCGAACGCCGAGATCCTCATCCACCAGCCCTCCGCGGGCCTCGCCGGCTCCGCCTCGGACATCAAGATCCACGCCGAGCGGCTGCTGCACACCAAGAAGCGGATGGCTGAGCTGACCGCCTTCCACACCGGTCAGACCGTCGAGCGCATCACCCACGACTCGGACCGCGACCGCTGGTTCTCCGCCGACGAGGCCAAGGAGTACGGCCTCATCGACGATGTGATGATCTCTGCCGCGGGCGTTCCGGGCGGGGGCGGCACCGGGGCCTGAGCCCCGTACCACTCGCCCCACAGCCACCCCAGCCCACTTGATCGCCACCAGGACGGTGAACACCACGATGAACAACTTCCCCGGCAGCGGCCTCTACCAGGGCGCGGAGGCCGAGTTTTCCGGCCCGCGCGCCGAGTCCCGCTACATCGTCCCGCGCTTCGTCGAGCGCACCTCGCAGGGTGTGCGCGAGTACGACCCGTACGCGAAGCTCTTCGAGGAGCGCGTGATCTTCCTCGGCGTGCAGATCGACGATGCCTCGGCCAACGACGTCATGGCGCAGCTGCTGTGCCTGGAGTCGATGGACCCGGACCGGGACATCTCCATCTACATCAACTCGCCCGGTGGCTCCTTCACGGCGCTCACGGCCATCTACGACACCATGCAGTTCGTGAAGCCGGACATCCAGACGGTCTGCATGGGCCAGGCGGCCTCCGCGGCGGCCGTGCTGCTCGCGGCCGGCACGCCCGGCAAGCGGATGGCGCTGCCGAACGCCCGGGTACTGATCCACCAGCCGTACAGTGAGACCGGCCGCGGCCAGGTCTCCGACCTGGAGATCGCCGCCAACGAGATCCTGCGGATGCGCTCGCAGCTGGAGGACCTGCTGGCGAAGCACTCCTCCACGCCGATCGAGAAGATCCGCGACGATATCGAGCGTGACAAGATCCTGACCGCCGAGGAGTCGCTGGCGTACGGTCTGGTCGACCAGATCGTCTCGACGCGGAAGTCGTCCGTCTCGATCGGCTAGCGATCTTCGCAATATAAGCCGGAGCGTTGCCCCCTTGGACCGAGTCGGGACCGAGTGAACCGAGTCGGTCCAAGGGGGGCCCGCACAGGGGGCCCGGCAAGGTACCGTCGATAGGCAAGCACCCGGGTCCGTGGAGCAATACGGATCCCAGGCGAAGGGGAAGCACCTCGTGGCACGCATCGGTGACGGCGGCGACCTGCTCAAGTGCTCATTCTGCGGAAAGAGCCAGAAGCAGGTGAAGAAGCTCATCGCGGGACCTGGTGTGTACATCTGCGACGAGTGCATCGACCTCTGCAACGAAATCATCGAGGAGGAGCTCGCCGAGACCTCCGAGGTGCGCTGGGAAGAGCTTCCCAAGCCCCGCGAGATCTACGAGTTCCTCAACGGTTATGTGGTGGGCCAGGACCCCGCCAAGAAGGCGCTCTCGGTCGCCGTCTACAACCACTACAAGCGGGTGCAGGCGGGCGAGAACGGCGGCGGCCGCGGCGACGAGGGCATCGAGCTCTCCAAGTCCAACATCCTGCTGCTCGGCCCCACCGGCTCCGGCAAGACGCTGCTGGCGCAGACGCTCGCCCGGATGCTCAACGTCCCCTTCGCGTTCGCCGACGCCACGGCGCTGACGGAGGCCGGCTATGTCGGCGAGGACGTCGAGAACATCCTCCTCAAGCTGATCCAGGCCGCGGACTTCGACATCAAGAAGGCCGAGACCGGCATCATCTACATCGACGAGATCGACAAGGTCGCCCGCAAGAGCGAGAACCCCTCGATCACGCGAGACGTCTCCGGCGAGGGCGTCCAGCAGGCGCTGCTGAAGATCCTGGAGGGCACCACCGCCTCGGTTCCGCCGCAGGGCGGCCGTAAGCACCCCCATCAGGAATTCATCCAGATCGACACGACGAACGTCCTGTTCATCGTGGGCGGCGCGTTCGCCGGTCTGGAGAAGATCATCGAGTCCCGGTCCGGCGCCAAGGGCATCGGCTTCGGCGCCACGATCCGCTCCAAGCGCGAGATCGAGTCCAAGGACCAGCTCCAGGAGGTCATGCCGGAGGACCTGGTGAAGTTCGGGATGATCCCCGAGTTCATCGGCCGTCTCCCCGTCCTCACCTCCGTCCACAACCTCGACCGCGAGGCGCTGCTGCAGATCCTGGTCGAGCCGCGCAACGCCCTCGTCAAGCAGTACAAGCGCCTCTTCGAACTCGACGGCGTGGAGCTGGACTTCGACCGCCCCGCGCTCGAGGCCATCGCCGACCAGGCCATCCTCCGCGGCACCGGCGCGCGAGGCCTGCGCGCCATCATGGAAGAGGTCCTGTCCTCGGCGATGTACGAGGTCCCCTCCCGCAAGGACGTCGCCCGGGTCGTCATCACCGCGGACGTCGTTCACTCGAACGTGAACCCGACTCTGGTGCCGCGCAATCGCGGCGAGTCGGGGGAGCCGCACGAGAAGAGCGCGTAGGGCTCATCCGTAGCCTTCGTGGCCGATACACAGCCGCCCGGTAGCGCATGCGCTACCGGGCGGCTGTGTCTGTGGCGGGGGCAAGTGCCGTAGTTCATCCGCCGACGAGGTAACCGGCCTCGGCGTGGCCGAAGCGCGCGAAGGGCTCCCGACGGGAAACCTTGTCGGGAGCCCTTTCGTGGCCGGCCGTCGGCCGCTGCGGAAGTGCTACTTCTCCTTGCGGACCTCGTTGCGGACCTTGGCGGTCTTCTCGGCCAGGTCCGCTTCGGCGATCGCCTTCGCGGTGGGCTCCCCACCAGGCGTTGTGGAGGGGACGTCCTTCGACTGGACGACGCCGATCGCGCTGCTGTCACCCCAGATGCAGGTGGTGGCGTTGAGGGAAATGCTCATGCCGCTGCTTCCAACGGTGGCCTTCTGCGTCTTGCACTTGACGACCGCGCCGTCAAAGTCGGCCGGCGAGTACTCCGTCGGCCCGGAGACCGTCTCGACCTTGACCTTCATGCCGGACGAGCTCTGGTTCTCGTTCTGCTTCTGCTCCATCTCGGAGAACATCTGGTCCACGGCGGCATTCGGGTCGTTGACCTTGCCGTACACGCCGATCACCGACAGGATCTGCTTGCTGTCGTTCGTGTACGCAGCCATGACCCCCTTGCCCTCGGTGATCCCAAGAGCCTTCAGCTCCTTGTCGTCGCTGAAGTCCTCGGCCTTGGAACCCGTCTGCTGCTTGTGGAACGACGCCTGCAGCAGATCGTTCGGCATCTCGATGGTGTACGGCTTCACATTGCCGCCCCCACCCGACCCGAACACGAGGTACGCCCCCACGCCGATCGCCGCGACCACGGCCACCGCGCCGATGATCAGGCCGATCTTCTTGCCGCTGCCGCCGCCCTCCGGCGAGCCCTGGGGGATCGCGCCGTAGGGGGTCTGCTGCTGGCCGTAGCCGGGCTGCTGCTGGCCCTGCTGGGGGTAGCCGTAGGCGGGCTGGCCGGGCTGCTGCTGGCCCTGCTGGGGGTAGCCGTAGCCGCCGCCCTGCTGCGGGGGCACCTGGCCGCCCTGCTGGGGGTAGCCGTAACCGGGCTGCGGGGCCTGCGGCTGCTGCGGCTGACCGTACGGGCCGGGCTGCTGGGGCTGCTGGCCGTACGGGCCGGGCGGCGGCTGGTTGTAGCTCATGGAGCGGTTCCCCTCGTAACAACTGTTGGCAGCCGACCGTGGCGTGCTGCCCGCATCTGATTTTTATGCGCTGCAGACATCCTGTACGACGCCGCCGACAGTCGGTGCCCCGGGGGCGAAACCGATTCGAAGCTGCTACATACGCGCCCGTACACTGTCCGTCGTGACCGAGAACACTCAGCAGAGCAACCACAGCGCCCCCGAACTGCCGACTCAGTACACGCCGGCCGATGTAGAGGGGCCGCTGTACGAGCGCTGGGTAGAGCGGGGCTATTTCGAGGCGGACGAGAAGAGCGAGAAGCCGCCGTACACGATCGTCATTCCGCCGCCGAACGTGACCGGCAGCCTGCACCTGGGGCATGCCTTCGAGCACACGCTGATCGACGCGCTCACGCGCCGCAAGCGGATGCAGGGCTACGAGACGCTGTGGCAGCCGGGCATGGACCACGCCGGTATCGCCACCCAGAACGTCGTGGAGCGGGAGCTCGCCAAGGAAGGCGTCTCGCGCCACGACCTGGGCCGCGAGGCGTTCGTCGAGCGGGTCTGGCAGTGGAAGAACGAGTCCGGTGGGCAGATCTCCGGCCAGATGCGTCGCCTCGGCGACGGTGTCGCCTGGTCGCGTGAGCGGTTCACGATGGACGAGGGGCTGTCCAAGGCCGTCCAGACGATCTTCAAGCGGCTCTACGACGACGAGCTCATCTACCGCGCCGAGCGCATCATCAACTGGTGCCCGCGCTGCCTGACCGCCATCTCGGACATCGAGGTGGAGTATCAGGACGATGACGGCGAGCTCGTGTCGATCCGGTACGGGGAGGGTGACGCGTCGATCGTCGTCGCCACGACCCGCGCCGAGACGATGCTCGGTGACACCGCCGTCGCCGTTCACCCGGAGGACGAGCGCTACGCCCATCTCATCGGCACCGAGATCGAGTTGCCGCTGACCGGCCGCCGGATCCCGGTCGTCGCGGACGAGCACGTCGACCCGGAGTTCGGTACGGGTGCGGTCAAGGTCACCCCGGCTCACGACCCCAACGACTTCGAGATCGGCCGCCGGCACGACCTGGCGAACCTCGCCGTGCTCGACGAGCGCGGCATCATCACGGCGCACGGTCCCTTCCAGGGGCTGGACCGCTTCGAGGCCCGTTCGGCGATCGTCGGTGCGCTGCGCGCCGAGGGCCGTATCGTCGCCGAGAAGCGGCCGTACACGCACTCCGTCGGGCACTGCTCGCGCTGCAAGACCACCATCGAGCCGCGGCTGTCCATGCAGTGGTGGGTCAAGGTCGGCCCGCTGGCGAAGGCCGCGGGTGACGCGGTCCGTGACGGGAAGGTCGCGATCCATCCGAAGGAGATGGAGTCGCGGTACTTCGGCTGGGTGGACAACCTTCACGACTGGTGCATTTCGCGGCAGTTGTGGTGGGGTCACCGCATTCCGGTCTGGTACGGGCCGAACGGTGAGGTCGTCTGCGTCGGACCCGATGACGAGGCGCCCACCGGCGAGGGATGGCACCAGGACACCGATGTCCTCGACACGTGGTTCTCGTCCGGCCTGTGGCCGTTCTCCACGCTCGGCTGGCCCGAGCAGACCCCGAGCGTCGAGAAGTTCTACCCGAACTCCGTGCTGGTCACCGGCTACGACATCCTCTTCTTCTGGGTCGCCCGGATGATGATGTTCGGGCTGTACGCGATGGATGGCACCCCGCCGTTCCACACCATCGCGCTGCACGGCATGGTCCGTGACCAGTTCGGCAAGAAGATGTCCAAGTCGTTCGGGAATGCGGTCAATCCGCTGGACTGGATGGACGCGTACGGGTCGGACGCCGTCCGCTTCACCCTCGCCCGTGGCGCCAACCCCGGTGTCGACGTCCCGATCGGTGAGGACTGGGTCCAGGGGTCCCGTAACTTCGCCAACAAGATCTGGAACGCCACCCGCTTCGCGCTGATGAACGGTGCGACGGTGGAGGGCGAACTGCCGCCCGCCGAGCAGCTGTCGGCGACCGACCGGTGGATCCTCTCCCGGCTGAACTCGGTCGTCGCCGAGGTGGACGCGTACTACGACGACTACCAGTTCGCGAAGCTGTCCGACACCCTCTTCCACTTCGCGTGGGACGAGGTCTTCGACTGGTACGTCGAGCTGTCGAAGACGACGTTCATGGCGGGCGGTCCGGCCGCCGACGCCTCGCGCCGGGTGCTGGGCGAGGTCCTGGACGTCACGCTGCGGCTGCTGCACCCGATCGTGCCGTTCGTCACCGAGACGCTCTGGACGACGCTGACCGGCGGAGAGTCGCTCGTCATCGCCGAGTGGCCCGCCGACTCCGGCTTCCGGGACGCGGCGGCGGAGAAGGAGATCGGGACCGTTCAGCAGGTCGTCACCGAGGTCCGCCGGTTCCGCTCCGACCAGGGGCTGCAGCCGGGCCAGAAGGTCCCCGCCCAGCTGGACCTGTCCGGTACGACGCTGGCGGCGCACGAGGCCGCGATGCGTTCGCTGCTGCGGCTGCAGCCGGCCGGTGACGACTTCAGTGTCACCGCGTCGCTGCCGGTCGCGGGGGCGACGGTCGCGCTGGACCTGTCCGGCGCGATCGACGTCGAGGCGGAGCGCAAGCGCCTGACGAAGGATCTGGCGGCTGCCGAGAAGGAGAAGGCGCAGGCCACCGGGAAGCTCGGCAACGAGGCGTTCCTGGCCAAGGCGCCGGAGAAGGTCGTGGACAAGATCCGCGGCCGGCTGGAGGCCGCGGAGGCGGACATCGTCCGCATCACCGCGCAGCTGGCGGCTCTGCCCAAGGCGTAGCAGCCATACGGTCCGCAGGCCCCTCGTCCCTCCGGGCGGGGGGCCTGCGGCGTCCCCGGCCGCCCCGCCGCCCCCTCTCCCGTACCGGCCAGAGCAGGACGTACGCCGTCGAGACGGCCACGAAGGCGAGGCGGATCAGGCCGCGGGCGGCATCGTCGGGGATCACGAAGACGCTGCCGTAGAGGATGAGCACGGCCAGCCAGCTCCACCAGGGGACCAGACGGCGCTGGCCGATGACGTCCCACAGGAGCGTGCCGAGCAGGACGGACGCCGTGTAGTACGTGTAGACGCTCGGGTCGAGGACGATCCGGGCGTTGGCGCCGAGCAGGACGACGGCGGCCCAGCGGCCGCGCCAGACGGCGATGGCGCCCAGCGCGAGGCCGAGGGCGGCCTGGGCGGGGCGGTCCCAGCCGGGGGTTTCCGGGTCGCCGACGCCCAGCCAGCGCAGGGCGGACGCCGGATGGTTGGGGATGGCGAATTTCGCGGCGGCGAAGGACTGGGTGTCGCCGAGGAAGAACGGGAGCCAGGCGAGGGCGACCAGGCCCGCGCACCACAGGCCGGCCCGCAGCCACTTCTCCCTGGGCAGGGCCAGCAGCAGGGGGAGGAAGGCCAGGGCGGTGGGCTTGGAGTCCATGGCGAGGGCCAGGAAGACGCCGGTGAGGGCGGCGTTGCCGCGGGTCACGGACCGCACGGCGAGGGTGGTGAAGAACAGCGCCAGGACATCGTCGAGATGCCCGAAGCGGACCGCGACCTCGATCCACATCGGGATGAAGGCCAGCCCGGCGATCAGTACGCGCTGCCGCAGCCGCTGGTGGTTGGTGCCGGTGCCCAGGAAGTGGTGGGCGGCGCTGCGGCCCGCCAGCACCACGATGACCAGCCCGAGCAGCGACATCAGGGCCGCCGCGAGGAACTGGCCGGTGGCCTCGGGGAACGGATTGAACAGGCCGGCGGTCAGAAAGCTGAGCGGGCCCATCTGGAGCTCGGGGTGGTGGGCGTAGAGGTTGAGGCCGCCGGTGCCGTCGCCCGAGGTGCCCTGGTATATCAGTTCGCCGCCGGTGCGCAGATAGTGCCAGGAGAAGCCGCCGTGCGGCTCGACCACGACGAACCACAGCACGGTCCAGGCGGTGAGCAGCACCAAATGCATCCGCTGACTGATTGCCGGCACCCGTCTTCAGCTCCTGCTTTCCCGTCCGCTTGCGGTCACGATGATCACCGGGGGCGTACACAGCCCACCCACGAAGAGGGGGAAAAGCGGCGGAACGTTGTCCCGGCCGGCCGATTCGGCCGATTCGGGCCGTTCTCATGGCGCTCTCATGAACGGGAGGCACCGTGGACCGGAATGCCGGAGTTCCGCAGAAACCGCCAGTCCATCACCGAGGAGCCGCGCCCCATGAACAAGCCACTGCGACGGGTCTCGGTCTTCTGCCTCGCCCTGATACTCGCGCTGATGGGCTGGGCGACCTGGATCCAGGGCGCAAAGGCCAGTGACTACATGGGCGACTCGCGCAATCCGCGGGTGACGATCGGCAAGTACGCGGCACCGCTGGGCAACATCCTGGTCGACGGGGAACCGGTCACCGGATCGGCCGCCACCTCCGCCACGCTGAAGTACAAGCGGACCTACAAGGACGGCCCGCTGTACGCCCCCGTGACCGGCTTCACCTCCCAGATCTTCGGCAGCAACCAGCTGGAGAGCCTCTACGGCGACCTCCTGGACGGTTCCGACAGCCGGCTGCAGAGCCCCGCCGACGCGGTGCTGCACGAGCGGGCCAAGGGCGGCGATGTGGCCACCACCATCGACCCCAAGGTGCAAAAGGCCGGGTATGAGGCGCTGGGCGACAAGAAGGGCGCGGCGGTCGCCCTCGACCCTGCGACCGGGCGGATTCTGGGCATGGTCAGCACCCCGTCGTACGACCCGGGGAAGTTCGCCGGATCCGGCAGCGCCGACCAGAAGGCCTGGAAGGCGATGGCCGGGGACGGCGACCAGCCCAATGTGAACCGTGCGCTGCGCCAGGCCCTGCCGCCCGGCTCCACCTTCAAGCTGGTGGTCGCCGCGGCTGCTCTGGAGAACGGCCTGTACTCCTCGGTGGACGAGCCCACCGACAGCCCCGACCCGTACACCCTCCCGCACACCCGCACCGAGCTGACCAACGAGAGCGCCTCCGCGCCCTGCAAGAACGCGACCCTGCGTACCGCGCTCCAGTACTCCTGCAACACCGTCTTCGCGAAGATCGCCGCCGATCTGGGCCAGGACAAGGTGGCGGCGCAGGCCGAGAAGTTCGGTTTCAACGACGGCAAGGTGGACGTCCCGGTCCGGGCCGCCAAGAGCGTCTATCCCACGGACATGGACTCCGCGCAGACCGCGCTGTCCGGGATCGGCCAGTTCAACGACCAGGCCACCCCGCTGCAGATGGCGATGGTCTCCTCGGCCATCGCCAACGGCGGTGAGCTGAAGACCCCGCAGCTGGTCGACAAGCTCACCGACGGCGGCGGCAACACCGTCCAGCACAACCGCCCGAAGACGTACGGCAAGGTGATGTCCGCACACACCGCCGAGCAGCTGCGGTCGGCGATGCGGACGGTCGTGGACAAGGGCACCGGGTCCAACGCGAAGATCGGCGGGCTGACCGTCGGCGGCAAGACCGGTACCGCTCAGCACGGCGTCGACAACAGCGGCACGCCCTATGCCTGGTTCGTCTCGTACGCGACGAACAGTGCGGGCAAGCAGGTGGCCGTCGCCGTGATGGTCGAGGACGGGCATGCGGCGCGCAACGAGGTGTCCGGCAACGGGCTGGCCGCGCCGGTCGCCCGCGCCATGATGAAGGCGGCGCTCTCGTAGCGGAAGGCGGGGCTGTCCTGCAGGGATGCGGCGGGGGCGGCGGGGGCGCCCGCTGTCAGAGGTGCCTCGTAGACTTGTCGTCGTGAGCGAGCGCCCCCGAAACGACGACCCTGACCCCACCGACGGCCCCGACCCGGCCGACGCCTTCGATGACATGGTCGAGGCCGAGACCACCCTTCCCCAAGCTCTCAGCTCCGATCGAGCAGGGGAGACCCCTACCCCGGACCTGGCGGTGATCGAGGCCGGCAGCCGGACGCTGCGCGCGCAGGCCGGACCGCCGCAAGGGGACGGTGTTCCCACCCGGCCCGCCGACCCCGAGCTCGACCGGGCGCTGCGCGCCGTCGAGGAGGAGCTGGCCGGCCGCTGGGGCGAGACCAAACTCGACCCGTCGGTCCAGCGCATCGTGGCGCTGCTGGACATCCTGGGCTCGCCGCAGCGCGCCTACCCCTCCATCCACATCACGGGCACCAACGGCAAGACCAGCACGGCCCGCATGATCGAGGCCCTGCTGGGCGCCTTCGAGCTGCGCACCGGCCGCTACACCAGCCCACACGTCCAGTCGATCACCGAGCGGATCAGCCTGGACGGCTCCCCGATCTCCGCCGAGCGCTTCATCGAGGCATACCGGGACATCGCCCCGTATCTGGAGATGGTCGACGCGCAGCAGGAGTACCGCCTGTCGTTCTTCGAGGTGCTGACGGCGATGGCGTACGCCGCCTTCGCGGACGCCCCGGTGGACGTCGCCGTCGTCGAGGTCGGCATGGGCGGCACCTGGGACGCGACGAACGTCATCGACGGCGATGTCGCCGTGATCACCCCGATTTCGCTGGACCACACCGACCGGCTGGGCGAGACGCCCGAGCAGATCGCCGGCGAGAAGTCCGGGATCATCAAGAAGGACGCCACCGTCGTGCTGGCCCAGCAGCCGGTCGACGCGGCGTCCGTGATGCTCAAGCGCGCGGTCGAGGTGGACGCGACGGTCGCCCGCGAGGGCATGGAGTTCGGGGTCCTCTCCCGGGAGGTGGCCGTCGGCGGCCAGATGCTGACGCTGCGCGGGCTGGGCGGTGAGTACCCGGAGGTCTTCCTGCCGCTGTACGGCGCCCACCAGGCGCACAACGCCGCGGTGGCGCTCGCCGCGGTCGAGGCGTTCTTCGGCATCGGCTCCGAGCAGGCCCGTACGCTCGACATCGACACCGTCCGCTCCGCGTTCGCCGCGGTCTCCTCGCCGGGCCGGATGGAGGTCGTGCGGCGCAGCCCGACGGTCGTCCTGGACGCGGCGCACAACCCCGCGGGCGCGCGGGCCGCGGCCGAGGCGGTCACCGAGGCGTTCGGCTTCAGCCGGCTGGTGGGCGTCGTCGGCACCAGCGAGGGCAAGGACGTACGCGGCGTGCTGGAGGCGTTCGAGCCGATCTTCGCCGAGGTCGTGGTGACCCGTAATTCCAGCCATCGCGGGATGGACGCCGATGAGCTGGCGGCGGTCGCCGTCGAGGTCTTCGGCGCCGATCGGGTCCAGGTCGAGCCGCGGCTCGATGACGCCCTGGAGGTGGCGATCACCCTCGCCGAGGAAGAGGGCGAATTCTCCGGAGCCGGTGTGCTGGTGACCGGCTCCGTGATCACGGTCGGCGAGGCCCGGCTGCTCCTGGGGAGGAACTGACCATGCGCACTCTGTGTGCCGGCACGCTGATCGGCGAGTTCTTCGTTGTCGGCTTCGCCGGGCTGGTCGCGATGCAGCTCACCGGTCTGCCGACGGCCACGGTCTGGACGGTCAGCGGCATCGCCATGCTGGTCAGCCTTCTGCTGTGCGGGATGCTGGGCCGCCCCGGCGGTGTCCAGCTCGGCTGGGCGCTGCAGATCGCCCTGATCGCCAGCGGCTTCGTCGTCCCGACGATGTTCTTCCTGGGGACGGTGTTCGCCGCCCTGTGGTGGGCGTCGGTCCACTTCGGCCGCAAGATCGACACAGCCAAGGCCGCGGCCGCGGCGCCTGCGGCTGGCTGATCCCCACGTTGTTGGGTGCGGCGCCGTTACGCCTGCGGCGGGCGGTGCCGCTGCGCGGGGCTGTACGGCAGCGGTGCCGGTCCTGCGGACTTCGTCCTCCGGCCCGTCCCCTTCCGTTGTGGGTGGGGAAAAGACCAGGTGGCTGGGGATACCCAGAGCGGGCAGCGAGCGAGGGGTTGTCTTTTCACCACCCCTCCTCGGGAGGTGCCGGGTCGTAGCGGCGGAGCCGTGCAGGCCCGGCGCCGCGGCGAACAGCCCCGCGCAGCGGAGACGGCCCGCCCCAGGCGCAACGGCGCGATACCCGGCGACGTACGGCCCAGGCCAAGCGGCCCGCGCCACGGCGGGAAAGCCAACAACGTTCGGCCAAGGCAAAGCGCAGCGAACGGGCCAGGTAGCCTCAAGGGCACCCGCTGACCGTTGTAGATATACAGGGAGCCCCTTCGTGAGCCAGCGCACGCTCGTCCTTCTCAAGCCCGACGCCGTTCGCCGCGGTCTGATCGGCGAGATCATCGGCCGTATCGAGAAGAAGGCCGGCTGGACGATCGCCGCGCTGGAGCTGCGCACCCTGGACCGCGGGCTTCTTGAGCAGCACTACGCCGAGCACGTCGGCAAGCCCTTTTACGAGCCCCTGGTCGAATTCATGTCCTCCGGACCGGTTGTCTCGTTCGTCGTCGAAGGGGAGCGGGTCATCGAAGGAGTGCGCGTGCTGGCCGGTCCGACTGACCCGATTGCCGCACCGAGTGGGTCCATTCGTGGGGACTTTGGCACGATCACCCGAGAGAATCTGATCCACGCCTCGGATTCCGAAGAGTCCGCCGAGCGCGAGATCAAGATTTTCTTCCCGGGGATTTCCTGACGCATCGTTACGCGCACATCCCTTGTGACCTGGGGCGACCGGTGGAATCATCGGTCGCCCCTTGGCATATGCGACTCGATCGGGGGAACGCATCCCCGCGACACGACGTCACCATTAAGGGGGGCCGGTGCGTGTACGGCTGACAATGGCGCTCAAGGCTCCACCGTGTTCGAGTGGGTGGCACGGCGAGACTACGATGGAGCTTCCGCGCCATACAGCGCATCACCTCCTGCCGACCTCAAGTAAGCATTCGCTCCAGTTGGGAAGGCCAGACGTATCCTCATGGGGAACAACATGTCGTTCATCGGCCGTGACATGGCTGTCGACCTCGGGACCGCCAACACGCTGGTGTACGTCAGGGGCCGCGGCATCGTCCTCAACGAGCCGTCGGTCGTGGCCATCAACACCAACACCGGCGGCATCCTCGCGGTAGGTGCCGAGGCGAAGAAGATGATCGGGCGCACGCCCGGCAACATCGTCGCCGTACGGCCCCTGAAGGACGGCGTTATCGCCGACTTCGAGATCACCGAGCGGATGCTCCGCTACTTCATCCTCAAGATCCACAAGCGGCGCTATCTGGCCCGTCCGCGGGTGGTCGTGTGTGTTCCCTCCGGCATCACCGGAGTTGAGCGCCGCGCCGTCATCGAGGCCTCGACCCAGGCCGGCGCGCGCCAGGTCCACATCATCGAGGAGCCGATGGCCGCGGCGATCGGCTCCGGACTGCCGGTCCATGAGGCCACCGGCAACATGGTCGTGGACATCGGCGGCGGCACGACCGAGGTCGCGGTCATCTCGCTCGGCGGGATCGTCACGGCCCAGTCCATCCGGGTGGCCGGCGATGAGCTCGACAACGCGATCATCCAGCACATCAAGAAGGAGTACAGCCTTCTGCTGGGCGAGCGCACCGCCGAGAGCATCAAGATCACCATCGGCTCGGCGTACGACCTCGAGCAGGACGAGCACACCGAGATCCGCGGCCGCGACCTGGTCTCCGGCCTGCCGAAGACCGTGGTCATCTCGGCCGCCGAGGTCCGCAAGGCCATCGAGGAGCCGGTCAACTCCATCGTCGACGCGGTCAAGACGACCCTCGACAAGTGCCCGCCGGAGCTGTCCGGTGATGTCATGGACCGCGGCATCGTGCTCACCGGAGGCGGCGCCCTGCTGCGTGGCCTCGATGAGCGGCTGCGCCGCGAGACCGGCATGCCCATCCACATCGCCGAGGACCCGCTCGACTCCGTCGCGCTCGGTTCCGGCAAGTGCGTCGAGGAGTTCGAGGCGCTGCAGCAGGTCCTCGACTCCCAGCCCCGCAGGTAGCACGTCCTTGGCCCCGGCCCTGCCCGCGGCGCACCGTACGGCGCGCCGCGAGGGCCGGCGCCACCTCAGCAGTACCCGATTCCTCCGCTGAATCGTTGATATACAGGCACAACACCTCGCCACAGGCACAACACCTCGACAGACACGGTGCACTGAGACTCCACCACCGGGCACCGCTCATACAGGCACAACGCTCAACTCCCGAACGAGACCGGCGCGGGCCCGCAGCCGGCCGGTCCTACGAGGAAGGACACGGCCGCCGCACGTGAGGGACACACGAGAGAGCCGGCTGCTGCTGGTGCTGCTGGTCGCGATCGCGTTCGCGCTGATCACGGTCGATATCCGCGGCGGTGAACAGTCCCCGCTCGATGGCGCCCGGCAAGTCGCAGCCTCCGCCTTCGGCCCGGTCGAGAACGGCGTCGCGCGCGTCGTCAGCCCGGTCGGCAACGCCGTCGGCGCCGTACGGGACTCCGGGGAACGGCACAGCCGCATCGCCCTGCTGGAGCGCGAGAACGCCGCCCTCAAGGCGAAGCTCGGCTCCTCCGACCGCAACCGCAGCCGCGCCACCCAGCTCGACAAGATGCTCAAGACCGCCGGCCAGGGCCAGTACGGGATCAAGGGCGCCGAGGTCATCGCCATCGGTGCCGCCCAGGGCTTCTCCTGGACCGTCACCATCGACGCCGGCAGCCGCGACGGCATCGCCCGCGATATGACCGTCCTCAACGGCGACGGTCTGGTCGGCCGGGTCACCACCGTCGGCGCCGACACCGCCACCGTACTGCTGGCCAACGACCCCGACTTCACCGTCGGCACCCGGATGGAGAAGACCAACGAGATCGGCTTCGCCAACGGTCAGGGCGGCCGCTCGCTGCGTGTCCAGCTCCTGAACGGCAAGGCCGCGGTCAAGAAGGGCGACCGCCTGGTCACCTTCGGCTCCAGCGCCGACAAGCCGTTCGTGCCCGGCGTTCCGGTCGGCCAGATCGTCAAGGTCGAGCCGTCCAACGGTGATCTGACCCGCACCCTCCAGGTCCGCCCTTACGTCGCCTTCTCGCAGCTCGACATCGTCGGCGTCGTCGTCCAGCCGCCCCGCGAGGACCCGCGCGACACCGTCCTGCCGCGCAGACCGGCCAAGCCGAAACCGGCACCGACGGTTACGGTCACGGCCACCCCCACCGAGAGCGCCCCTCCCAGGAGCTGACCGATGCGCATCAACCGGATCCTGCTCGCGACCCCGCTGGTGGTCGTCGCCCTGGTCATTCAGGTCAGCGTCCTCGCCCGGCTCCAACTGCCCGGCGCCGTACCGGACCTGCTGCTGCTGGTCGTGCTGGCCCTCGCGCTGGTCTACGGCCATGTCGGCGGCTGTCTGGTCGGCTTCGGCGCCGGACTGCTCGCCGATCTCGCCCCGCCCTCCGACCACGCCATCGGCCGGTACGCGCTGGTGCTCTGCGTCATCGGCTACGTCGCCGGCCTGACCAAGCCCGACTCCGGCCAGCACCGCTCGGCGACCGTCCCCCTGATGGTCGTCATCGCCGCCGCCATCGGCTCGACGCTGATGTACGCGGGCGTCGGCGCGCTGGTCGGTGACACCGCCGCCCGGCACGTCGGCCTCGTGGGGCTGCTGGTCAGCGCCACTCTCTACGACCTGCTGCTCGCCCCGTTCATCGTCCCGCTGGTGATGGCCGTCGCGCGCAGAACGGAGAACGACCCGCTGGCCGCCGACGGCTCCGGCGGCAAGGGCGGTTCGGCCGGCAGCCGTGACGCGGCGTACGGCTGGCTGAGCACCGGCACCGGCTTCACAGCCAGCCGCGGTATGAAGAAGTCCGGGTGGATCGGGGGCCAGCGCGGCGGGCTGCTCGGCAAGCCCGCCCGTAACAAGACGGACCGCATCAAGGGGGTCAAGCGGCTGTGAGCAACGCCCACCCGTCGCCCGACCACCGCCCCTCAGGGAGGCGCTGCGCGCCATGAGCAATATTCCGGAGACGGGCCGGACCTCCCGGGTCACGGTCCGTCTCATCGCGATTCAGATCCTGGTCTTCTCCCTGCTGCTCACCCTCGGCGGCCGGCTCTGGTACCTGCAGATCCGTAACGGCCAGGAGTACGCCAACGAGGCCAAGTCCAACCACGTCCAGCAGGTCGTCGAGCCCGCCACTCGCGGCTCCATCCTCGATGCGCGCGGCGTGCCGCTGGCCGACAACCAGACCCGTCTGGTGGTCTCCGCCAGCCGGACCGACCTGCTGAAGATGAAGGACGACGGCAAGGCCGTGCTCGGCCGGCTCTCCAAGGTGCTCGGCCTGTCCGAACAGGAGATCCGCAACAAGGTCCGGCTGTGCGACGCCAAGACCCCGCAGCCCTGCTGGAACGGCTCGCCGTACCAGCCGATCCCGATCACCGACGAGGCCACCACCCAGCAGGCCCTCCAGATCCGCGAGCGCAGCGAGGACTTCCCCGGCATCAGCGCCGAGCCCACCGCCGTCCGCCGCTACGCCGCCCCCGGCAACGCCAACACCGCCCAGGTCCTCGGCTATCTCTCGCCGGTCACCGACGTCGAGATCAACAAGGCCAAGAACAGCCGTTCGCCGCTGCTGCGTTCCGACCAGATCGGCCGGTCGGGGCTGGAGCGTACGTACGACAGCGATCTGCGCGGCAAGGCCGGCGTCACCCGCTACGAGGTCGACAATCTCGGCCGGGTCATCGGCAAGGCCAAGAGCGACCCGCAGGTGCCCGGCGCCAACGTCGTCACCAGCATCGACGCCCGCGTCCAGGCCGTCACCGAAAAAGAGCTCGACCAGGCGATGAAGGACGCCCGCAAGGAGGTCGACAAGAACACCGGCACCAACTACAAGGCCGACTCGGGCGCCGCGGTCGTCATGGAGGCCAAGACCGGCCGGGTGGTGGCGATGGCCTCCAGCCCCGCCTACGACCCCAATGCCTGGGTCGGCGGGATCTCCGGCAAGGACTACGCCCACCTGACGGGTAAGAAGTCGAACTACCCGCTGCTCAACCGCGCCATCCAGGGCCAGGCCGCCCCGGGCTCCATCTTCAAGGTCATCTCGACCACCGCCGCGGTCAACGCCGGCTACCCGTTCAACGGCCACTACCCCTGCACCAGCGCCATGAGCATCGGCGGCCAGACCTTCAAGAACTTCGAGTCGGAGAACTTCGGGCCGATCAGCCTGGGCCGCGCGCTGGAGGTCTCCTGCGACACCGTCTTCTACGGCCTGGCCTACCAGCAGTGGCAGAAGGACGGCGGCAACAAGCCCAGGCACGACCCCGCGGACTGGTTCTACCGGACCGCCCACCAGTTCGGCCTCGGGAAGGAGACCGGCATCGACCTGCCCAACGAGGTCACCGGCCGGGTCCCGGACCGCCAGTGGAAGAAGGACTACTGGAAGGCCAACAAGGACGGCTGGTGTGCGCAGGGCAAGAACGCCGACGACTATGTCTCCAAGATCGCCAAGGAGAACTGCGAGTCCGGCATGAAGATGCGCGCCGGTGACTCCGTCAACTACTCGATCGGCCAGGGCGACACCCTCGTCACCCCGATCCAGATGGCCACCATCTACGGCGCCATCTCCAACGGCGGCACCCTCTACAACCCGACCGTCGGCAAGGCCGTCGTCAGCCCCGACGGCAAGCACGTACGCCAGATCCAGCCGAAGTCGCACGGCAGGCTGCCCGACAGCTCCAAGACGCTCCAGCAGATCGACAGCGCGCTGGCCGGTGTCGCCACCCGGGGTACCGCCGCCTGGCGGTTCGGCGGCTGGCCCCAGGACAAGATCCCGATGCACGCCAAGACCGGTACGGCCGAGGTCTACGGCAAGCAGACGACGTCCTGGTTCGCCACGTACACCAAGGACTACACGATCGTCATGACGATTGCCCAGGGTGGTACGGGCTCCGGCGCCTCCGGTCCGGCCGTACGCAAGATCTACAACGCCATCTACGGCGTCAACGACAAGGGCGACATCGACAACAAGGCCGCCCTGCTCCCGAAGCCCGAGGCCAAGCTGCCCAAGATCGAGGACGACGGCACGATCCAGGCCCAGGTCATCAAGCCGTATGTCCCGCCGAAGCCGTCGTCGTCCGCATCGGGGAGCCCAGAGTGACGACCAGCCACACGTCCCGGACGTTCTCCATCCGCCGTTACAGCCCCGAACTCGGCACCTGGGGCAAGCTCACCGCGCGCGACTCACTCTTCCGCAAGCTCGACTGGGTGCTGCTGCTGTCGTGCGTGGCGCTGTCCGCGATGGGTGCGGTGCTGGTCTTCTCCGCCACCCGTAACCGCACCGAACTCAACCACGGCGACGAGTACTTCTTCTTCCTGCACCATCTCCTCAACACCGGCATCGGACTGGCGATGGCCGCGGGCACCATCTGGCTCGGCCACCGCACCCTGCGCGGCGCGATCCCGGTCCTGTACGGCCTGTCGGTCATCCTGGCGCTGCTCGTCCTGACCCCGCTGGGCGCCACCATCAACGGCTCGCGCTCCTGGCTGGCGATCCCCGGCGGCTTCTCCCTCCAGCCCGCCGAATTCGCGAAGATCACCATCACGCTCGGCATGGCGATGATCCTCGCGGCCAGGGTCGACGCCGGCGACCGCCCGCACCCCGACCACCGCACCGTCGTCCAGGCCCTGGGCCTCGCCGCCGTCCCGGTGGGGATCATCCTGCTGATGCCGGACCTCGGCTCGGTCATGGTCCTCGGCGCCATCATCCTCGGCGTACTGCTCTCCTCCGGCGCCTCCAACCGCTGGATCCTGGGCCTGCTGGGCACCGGCGTCGTCGGCTGCCTCGCCATCTGGCAGCTCGGCCTGCTCGACGAGTACCAGATCGCCCGCTTCGCCGCCTTCGCCAACCCGAGCCTGGATCCCGCCGGCGTTGGCTACAACACCAACCAGGCCCGCATCGCCATCGGCGGCGGCGGACTGACCGGCTCCGGCCTCTTCCACGGCAGTCAGACCACCGGCCAGTTCGTCCCCGAACAGCAGACGGACTTCATCTTCACCGTCGCCGGCGAGGAACTGGGCTTCCTGGGCGCGGGCCTGATCATCCTCCTGCTGGGCGTCGTCCTGTGGCGCGCCTGCCGGATCGCCCACGAAACCACCGAGCTCTACGGCACCATCGTCGCCGCCGGCATCATCGCCTGGTTCTCCTTCCAGGCCTTCGAGAACATCGGCATGACCCTCGGCATCATGCCCGTCACCGGTCTCCCGCTGCCCTTTGTCTCCTACGGCGGCACCTCGATGTTCGCCGTATGGATCGCCATAGGGCTGCTGCAGTCGATCCGGGTGCAGCGGCCGGTTTCGGCCGGCTGAGGCACCCGGAGGGAACAGCCGGAGAAAGCAGCCGGAGAAAGCAGGGGGTCCGGGCCTACTGGTCCGGGCCCCCGCTCGCGTGCAGCTCGAACCACAGCGACCCGGACCGGGGCGGCCCCTCGCACGGGGTGGTGCCCCAGTGATCGGCGAGGCGGGTGAGCAGGAGCAGCCGGTGGTCGGACTCCTCCTCCGGCGGCGGTGCGAGGGCCGAGTCATGGACGCTGATGTGCAGGCCGTGCGGGCCGGTCAGCGTGCGGAGCAGGATGTCCTCGGTCGCGGGGGTGCGCAGATGGGAGCGGGTGACCGCTTCCGAGGTGAGCAGCACCGCGGTCTCGAGCAGGGCGCACAGCGGCGTACGGCGGAGCACGGCGCGGACGAGGTCGCGGGCGACCCTGGGGGCGGCGGGGGTGCTCGGTACGGTCAGCAGGCACGGACGGCTGCCGGCCGGGATGCGGCCAGGCGTCCCGATGACGGCTGGGACGGTATGGGGGTGCACGGGTGTCTCCCTCCCCGGAGGGTCGAGTGAGCGCCTGGCGCCACCCAGCGTGGATGGCTGGTGACACACCGTAATTCACCGCCCGGCGTGCGCGCCAGTGCTCCCTGCGCCCCGGACGGTAGTGCCGGACGGGTGGTCGCCGGTGGGCCGGATGGATAAATTCGATTTATGGCGGACACCGTGCGGGAGATCGAGCGGAAGTACGAGGCCACCGACGACACAGAGCTGCCCGACCTGACCACGGTGGACCGGGTGGCGGCCGTGGTGGAGCAGGGCGTCACGGCCCTGGACGCCCTGTATTACGACACCGCCGACCACAGACTCGCCGCGGCCGGCCTCACGCTGCGCCGGCGCACCGGCGGAGCGGACGAAGGCTGGCATCTGAAGCTGCCGGTCGCGCTCGGCGTCCGGGACGAGGTGCGGGCACCGCTCTCCGATACGCCGCCGCAGGAGCTGACGGCGCTTGTGCGGTCGCGGACGCTCGGCCGGGAGCTGGTGCCCGTCATCCGGCTGTGGACGCGGCGTACGGCCCATCTGCTCCAGGACGCCGACGGTGCGACGCTCGCCGAGCTCGCGGTCGACGCGGTGCGGGCGGAGCGCGCCGGCCGGCCAGGGGCTGAGGTCCGCTGGCACGAGATCGAGGTGGAGCTGACGGGGGAGGGCGGTGGCGACGACGCCCTCCTGGACGGGGTCGGCGAGGCGCTGGCCGCATCCGGGGTGCGGCCCGCCAGGGCGGCGTCGAAGCTGGCGCGGGCGCTGGCCGAGACGGCTCCGCAGGGCGGGCCGGAAAAGCCCGGCAAGCGGCCCGCCGGGAGCGAGCGGTCCGGCAGGGGCAAGCGGCCCGGGAAGAAGGCTCGCACCGCGGGTGACGTCGTCCTGCGCTATGTCCGTGAACAGGTGCGGGTGATCATCGAGCTGGATCCGGCCGTGCGCCGCGATCTGCCCGACTCCGTGCACCAGATGCGGGTCGCCACCCGCCGCCTGCGCAGCGCGTTCCGCTCCTACACCAAGGTCCTGGACCGCTCCGTCACCCGGCCCATCAGCCTCGAACTCAGGTGGCTGGCCGCGGCGTTGGGGGTGGACCGGGACCGGGAGGTGCTGACCGCGCGGCTGCGGGACGCGCTGGCGAAGGTGCCCCGGACGCTGCGGCTCGGCCCGGTGTCCGCCCGGCTGCGCATCTGGTCGCAGCGGCGCCGGCTGGGCTCGCGGCAAGAGGTGCTCGCCGTACTGGAGGGCGAGCGCTATCTGGAGCTGCTGCGGACCCTGGAGGCCCTGTCGGCCGAGCCGCCGCTGCGCAAGGCCGCCGCGCGGCCCGCGCCGGAGGCGCTGGCCAGGGCCGTGCTGAAGGACTACGCCCGGCTGGCCCGCCGCGTCGAGGCGGCGCTGGACACCCCGGCCGGAGTCGCCCGGGACGAGGCGCTGCACCGCGCCCGCAAGGCGGCCAAGCGCACGCGGTACGCGGCGGAGGCGGCTCGTCCGGCGCTCGGCAAGTCCGCAAAAAAGTTCGCCAAGCGAACGAAGCGGGTGCAGCAGGTGCTCGGCGACCACCAGGACAGCGTGGTCGCCCGCGGCGCCCTGCGCGAGCTGGCGGCCCAGGCCCAGCGGGCGGGCGAGGCCGCGTTCACCTTCGGTCTGCTCTACGGGCGCGAGGAGGCCCTGGCGGCGCAACGGGAGCGGGAACTGCCCGGGGTCTGGGCGAAGCTCGCCCGGTCCGGGCTGCGGTCCGAACTCGCGGCGGCACCGCACCGGTGATCTTCGCGCCAAGATCGCCGTATCGAGGGCGGCTCCGGGCGGGTTACGCTTGTGAGTCGCCCTTGCCAGCTCACGAAAGTTCGCGAGATGTCTGCCGAATCGGTCTTCCCACAGCTCGAGGCCCTGCTCCCGCATGTGCAGAAGCCCATCCAGTATGTCGGCGGTGAGCTGAATTCCACCGTCAAGGAGTGGGACTCCTGCGACGTCAGATGGTCTCTCATGTACCCGGACGCGTACGAGGTGGGTCTGCCCAACCAGGGCGTCATGATCCTTTACGAGGTCCTCAACGAGCAGGAGGGCGTGCTCGCCGAGCGCACGTACAGCGTGTGGCCGGACCTCGAGGCGCTGATGCGCGAGCACAACGTCCCGCAGTTCACCGTCGACGCGCACCGCCCGGTCGGCGCCTTCGACGTGCTCGGCGTCTCCTTCTCCACCGAGCTGGGCTACACCAACCTGCTCACCGCCCTGGACCTGGCCGGCGTCCCGATCGAGGCCAAGGACCGTACCGAGGACCACCCGCTGATCCTCGCGGGCGGCCACGCCGCCTTCAACCCGGAGCCGATCGCGGACTTCCTGGACTGCGCGGTGGTCGGCGACGGCGAGCAGGCGGTGCTGGAGATCACCGAGATCATCCGCGCCTGGAAGGCCGAGGGCCGGCCCGGCGGCCGCGATGAACTGCTGTTCCGCCTCGCGAAGACCGGCAGCGTCTACGTCCCCAAGTTCTACGACGTCGAGTACCTGGCCGACGGCCGGATCTCCCGCGTCGTCCCGAACCGCTCCGGCGTCCCGTGGCGGGTCTCCAAGCACACCGTCATGGACCTCGACGAGTGGCCCTACCCCAAGCAGCCGCTCGTCCCCCTGGCCGAGACCGTCCACGAGCGGATGTCGGTCGAGATCTTCCGTGGCTGCACCCGCGGCTGCCGTTTCTGCCAGGCCGGCATGATCACGCGTCCCGTACGGGAGCGAAGCATCACCGGCATCGGCGAGATGGTGGACAAGGGTCTGAAGGCCACGGGATTCGAGGAGGTCGGCCTGCTGTCGCTGTCCTCCGCGGACCACACCGAGATCGGTGACGTCGCGAAGGGCCTCGCCGACCGGTACGAGGAAGACAAGATCGGCCTGTCGCTGCCGTCGACCCGCGTCGACGCCTTCAACATCGATCTTGCCAACGAACTGACGCGCAACGGCCGCCGCTCGGGTCTGACCTTCGCGCCGGAGGGCGGCTCGGAGCGCATCCGCAAGGTCATCAACAAGATGGTCTCGGAAGAGGACCTGATCAGGACCGTCTCGACGGCCTACGGCAACGGCTGGCGGCAGGTGAAGCTGTACTTCATGTGCGGTCTGCCGACCGAGACCGACGAGGACGTCCTGCAGATCGGCGACATGGCGGTCAAGGTCATCGCCGAGGGCCGCAAGGTCTCCGGGCAGAACGACATCCGCTGCACGGTATCCATCGGCGGTTTCGTCCCCAAGCCGCACACCCCCTTCCAGTGGGCCCCGCAGCTCTCCGCCGAGGAGACCGACGCCCGGCTGACGAAGCTGCGCGACAAGATCCGCGGCGACAAGAAGTACGGCCGCTCCATCGGCTTCCGCTACCACGACGGCAAGCCCGGCATCGTCGAGGGCCTGCTCTCCCGCGGCGACCGCCGCATCGGCTCGGTCATCCGCGCCGTCTACGAGGGCGGCGGCCGCTTCGACGGCTGGCGCGAGCACTTCTCGTACGACCGCTGGATGAAGGCCGCCGAGGAGACGCTGCCCGCCTTCGGCGTGGACGTCGCCTGGTACACCACCCGTGAGCGCACCTACGAGGAGGTCCTGCCCTGGGACCACCTCGACTCCGGTCTCGACAAGGACTGGCTCTGGGAGGACTGGCAGGACGCCCTCGACGAGACCGAGGTCGAGGACTGCCGCTGGACCCCGTGCTTCGACTGCGGCGTGTGTCCGCAACTCGACCTCGACATCCAAATCGGGCCGACCGGCAAGAAGCTGCTGCCGCTGTCGGTCGTCAAGTAAGCAGTATCCGTACGCCACTTCGGCCCGGTCCCGCCCCCGTGCGGTGGCCGGGCCGCGGTGTACTCGCGCACAATGAGCCGGTGTCTCCGACGCTGATCGCACCCACCGCCGCCGTCCACGCCTCCTTTCTCGCCGCGATGGAGGAATTCCGGGCCGACGGAGTGGGGAGCGATCCCTACTCCAGCCTGGCGCGCGAGCTGCGGACTTGGGGCGCCCGCTGGCCTACCGCCGAGGGGTTTGCCGCGTACCTGGACCTGGTCGGCGGCATCGGCTCCGAGGAACGCGCCGACGGTGTGGTCCCCAAGACCACGCGCTGGTGGGTCGACGGCGACACCTACCTGGGCCGCGTCACCTTCCGCCACCGCCTCACCCCCTCCCTCCTCACCTGGAGCGGCCACATCGGCTACGCGGTGCGCCCCGGCGCCCGCCGTCGCGGCCATGCCACCGCGATGCTGCGCGCCGCGCTGTCCATCGCCCATCACGAGCTGGGCATAGACCCGGTACTGATCACCTGTGATGACACCAACACCGCCTCACGTAAGGTCATCGAGGCCTGTGGCGGGGTGTTCGAGGACCAGCGGGACCAGCGGCTGCGTTACTGGATCCACGCCTGCGCGCACACCGGCTGAGGCGGCTTGAGCACGAGGGGGAGAGGCCGATGGAGCCCACCGACAGGGACCGGCGGATGCCCGCCTCGTACGAGCCGGGCGAGGGCTGTCTGACCACGGCGCTCCGGCTGCCGATCCGGATCGTGGTGCTGGTGCTCGTAGTGCCGGTGCGGTTGGTCTGGGATGCGGTGGCGGCCTGCGCCAAGGCCGTGGACCGTACGGTGCTGCGCCCCCTGGGCCGCGGACTGGCCTGGCTGTGGCGGCACCTCGTGGTGATCCCGGCCGGGTGGATCTGGCGGACGCTCGTCGTCGCCCCGGTGGCGTGGCTGGTGCGCTATCTGATCGTCGTTCCCGGCGGGTGGCTGTATGCGTATGTGCTGACGCCCATCGGGCGGGGGATTGCCTGGCTGGCGTGGGGTGTCGGTGTGGCGTTGGCGTGGGTGGGCAAGGCGTTGTTCGTATGGCCATGGGTGGCGTTGTGGCGTTATGTCGTGGCGCCCATCGGCCGGGGGACCGGTGTCGTGCTGGGTTGGCTGGTGCGCTGTCTGGTCGTTATTCCTGCTCAGTGGCTGTATGCGCAGGCGCTGACGCCCATCGGGCGGGGGGTTGCCTGGCTGGCGCGGGGTGTCGGTGTGGCGTTGGCGTGGGTGGGCAAGGCGTTGTTCGTGTGGCCGTGGGTGGTGTTGTGGCGGTATGTCGTGGCGCCCATCGGCCGGGGCCTCGCCTGGCTGGCGCGCGGTGTAGGGGCGGTCGTCGCCACGCTCGTTCGATGGATCTTCATCGTCCCGGGCCTCGCGCTGTGGCGGCATGTGCTGCAGCCCACCGGGCGGGCGCTGGCCGCCGTGGTGACCGTGCTGGTCCGTGAGATCGGGGATGCGCTCGGGCACTGCTGGCGGGCCGCGGGGTTCCTCTCCCGGGCGGTCGGCCGGTTCCTGGCGTCGGTGGTGCGGTG
The DNA here is from genome assembly GCF_055565615.1 of Streptomyces sp. NPDC028368. Lineage (NCBI taxonomy): Bacteria > Bacillati > Actinomycetota > Actinomycetes > Kitasatosporales > Streptomycetaceae > Streptomyces > Streptomyces sp. NPDC028368. Next base: position 416,894 of record NZ_JBVHTY010000007.1, read on the forward strand.
GCTCGTCGCCGAACCGGCCCGCTGGGTGTACCGGACCCTGCTCACCCCGCTCGGGCACGGCATCCGCGACGGCATCTGGCGACCCGTCCGGCACGCTGCGGGCGCCGCCGGCCGGGCTGCCCGCCGGGCCGTGAGTGCCGCCCGTCAGAGCGTGCGGCAGACCCGGAGGGAGATCCGCCGCGCCCTGTTCGGCGCGCCCGGGGAACCGGCGCGCACCGCGGCCGTACCGCCCCGCCGGGAACCGGGCACCCCCGAGGCACGTACTCTAGGTAGCAGTACGACCGCACTCACGAAGGACTGAGCGACACTGGGCAAGCGACAGCCCGAAGGCCCGCCGCCCGCACCGGCGGTGCAGCGCATCCGACTGCGCTACACCAAGCGCGGCCGCCTCCGGTTCACCAGCCACCGCGACTTCCAGCGCGCTTTCGAGCGCGCACTGCGCCGCGCCGAGGTCCCCATGGCCTATTCGGCGGGCTTCACCCCGCACCCCAAGGTGTCGTACGCCAATGCCGCACCGACGGGTACGGGCAGCGAGGCCGAGTATCTGGAGATCCAGCTCACCGAGCACCGCGATCCGGTCACGCTCCGCGAGCTCCTGGACGAGTCGCTGCCGACGGGGCTCGATGTGATCGACGCCGTCGAGGCGCACACCAGTGGTCTCGCCGACCGGCTCCAGGCCTCGGTGTGGGAGATCCGGCTCGACGAGGTACCGGCCGATGCGGCCGCGGCCGCCGTCGAGACGTTCCTCGCCGCTGAAGAAGTACAGGTCGAGCGCCGCACCAAGAACGGCATGCGCAGCTTCGACGCCCGCGCGGCGGTGCTGAGCCTGGAAGCCGCCGAGCCCGAGGGCGATAGGCCCGACGGCAAAGCCTGTGCGATACTGCGGCTGGTTGTTCGGCATCTGACACCTGCCGTGCGACCCGACGACGTCCTGTCCGGTCTCCGAGCTGCGGCCGACCTGGCGCCGCCGGTCCCCGCTGCGGTGACCAGGCTGGCGCAGGGGCCGCTCGATGAGGAGTCCGGTGCGGTGACCGACCCGCTTGCGCCCGACCGCGACGCTGCCACGGCCGCCCCATCCACGGCCGCCGGGCCAAGTGCCGCGAAGGCGGCGAGTGGGGTATCTCCGGAAGCCGGGGAAGGTACTGCGTAGGACCGCCGTCGTCGCGTCGCCGATCAGCCAGGGAACGTCCCCGGCCCGGCAGACGCACTGACCAGGAGACTTTCGCCGGTCCCCGACCTACGGGCCCGGCGAGCGAGACGACAGCTCCCGTGCGGCGCCCGCGCCCCGGACAGCGGAACCGCGCTCATCACGCGGACCGCAGCCGGAATCAGGCGACGGCGCCCGGGAGCGTGACGGGAGAACCGCCCGCATGCTCGAACCAATTGAGCCCAATGAATCCACGCAGTCCGCGGACCGTGGTTTCGACGACAACCACTCGCCCGGCGACACGCTGCCGCCGCGCCGCAGGCGCCGTGCGGCATCCCGGCCGGCCGGCCCGCCCACGGGCGCCGCTGCCGGCGAGGCCGCCGTGGTGAGCGCCGAGAGTCCGGCGACGGCGCAGCCCGCCGCCGATGAGAGCACCGCCTCCGCGGTCACCACGGGGGACGAGGCCAAGCCGGCCCGTACCCGCCGCCGTGCGACCCGTAAGGCCACCGCACCCGCCGGTGCCCCGCAGACGAGCGAGGCCGAGCCGGTTCCGGCCGCGGCCCCCGCGATCGTCGAGGCCCCGGCGGCCGAGGACGAGGCCAAGCCGGCCCGTGCGCGCCGTCGCGCCACCCGTAAGGCCACCGCTCCGGCCGGATCGCCGCAGGCGAACGAGGCCGCCCCGGCCCCGGCTGCCGTCGAGACACCCGAGCCGGCCCCGGCCGCGGCCCCCGCGGTCGTCGAGGCGCCGGCGGCCGAGGACGAGGCCAAGCCGGCCCGTACGCGCCGTCGCGCCACCCGTAAGGCCACCGCTCCGGCCGGGTCCCCCCAGGTGAGCGAGACCGAGGAGCCCGCCGCCGCGGCCGCTCCCGTCGCCGCGGCGGAGCCGGTCGCGGAGCCCGCCGCCGAGGTCGTCGAGGAAGCCAAGCCCGCCCGTGCGCGCCGTCGCGCCACCCGCAAGGTGACCGCGCCCGAGGGCGCGCCGCAGGCCGCAGCGGAAGCCGCCCCCGCGGCGGAGCCCGAGGCCGCCGAGCCCAAGCGCCGGGCGCGGCGCCGCGGTGAGCAGGCCGTGGAGCCGGTCGCCGAGGCGCCCCGCGCCGAGGAGAAGGCCGCGCCGGAGGCCCCGGTGCGCGGCCGTCGCCGGGCGCAGCGTCCACCGACCGCCGTCTTCCAGGCGCCGGTCTTCGCCGAGCCGATGTTCCAGACCCCGGAGACCGCGGCCGCCGCACACGCCGCGGCCCGCCAGGAGGAAGCCGCCGCCGAGCCCGAGGAGCAGCCCGCCGGTGGCCCGCGCCGGCGCCGTCGTCGTGGTGCCCCGGTCGAGCCGCAGGCCGCGGCTCCGGTGGAGGAGCAGGAGGCCGAGGAGGCCGAGGAGGCCGTCGAGGCCGAGGAAGAGCCCGAGCAGGGCGAGGCCGGGTACGGCGACGAGGAGTCGGGCGATCGTCCCTCGCGCCGCCGTCGTCGCGGTGGCCGTCGCCGTCGTCGCGGTGAGGCCGCCGAGGGCGGCGAGGAGCAGCCCGAGCAGGCCCGCGCAGCCGAGGAGGCGGAGGCCGAGGAGGCCGCCGAGTTCGAGGAGCAGGCCGCCGAGGAGTCGCAGGAGGCCGCGGACGAGCAGGGCGGTGGCGGCTCCAGCAGCAGCCGTCGTCGCCGTCGCCGTCGTCGCCGCAGCGGTGACGCCGCCGAGGTCGAGGCCGGTCCCGGTGACGACCCGGAGCGCACCGTCGTCAAGGTCCGCGAGCCCCGTAAGAAGGACGAGGGGACCAGCGCCGACGAGGTGCAGTCGATCAAGGGGTCGACGCGTCTGGAGGCCAAGAAGCAGCGCCGTCGCGAGGGCCGCGAGCAGGGCCGCCGCCGGGTGCCGATCATCACCGAGGCGGAGTTCCTCGCGCGTCGCGAGGCCGTCGAGCGGGTGATGGTCGTCCGCCAGAGCGGCGAGCGCACCCAGATCGGTGTGCTGGAGGACGACGTCCTCGTCGAGCACTTCGTCAACAAGGAGCAGGCGACCAGCTACGTCGGCAATGTCTACCTGGGCAAGGTGCAGAACGTTCTGCCGTCCATGGAGGCCGCCTTCGTCGACATCGGCAAGGGCCGCAACGCCGTCCTGTACGCCGGCGAGGTCAACTTCGAGGCGCTGGGCATGTCCAACGGCCCGCGCCGTATCGAGACCGCGCTGAAGTCCGGCCAGTCCGTGCTGGTGCAGGTCACCAAGGACCCCATCGGTCACAAGGGCGCCCGACTGACCAGCCAGGTCTCGCTGCCCGGCCGCTACCTGGTCTACGTGCCCGAGGGCTCGATGACCGGTATCAGCCGTAAGCTCCCGGACACCGAGCGGGCGCGGCTGAAGCAGATCCTCAAGAAGATTGTCCCCGAGGATGCGGGCGTCATCGTCCGTACCGCCGCGGAGGGCGCGAGCGAGGACGAGCTGCGCCGCGATGTCGAGCGGCTGCAGGCACAGTGGGAAGAGATCCAGAAGAAGGCGAAGGCGGCCTCCACCAGCGCGCCGACCCTGCTCTACGGCGAGCCGGACATGACCGTCCGGGTCGTCCGCGACATCTTCAACGAGGACTTCTCCAAGGTCATCGTCAGCGGTGACGAGGCCTGGGAGACCATCTACGGCTATGTCTCGCATGTCGCTCCGGACCTCGTGGACCGGCTGCAGAAGTGGACCTCGGACGTCGACGTCTTCGCGACGTACCGCATCGACGAGCAGCTGATGAAGGCGCTGGACCGCAAGGTCTGGCTGCCCAGCGGCGGCTCGCTGGTGATCGACAAGACCGAAGCCATGGTCGTGATCGACGTCAACACCGGGAAGTTCACCGGTCAGGGCGGCAATCTCGAGGAGACCGTCACCAGGAACAACCTGGAGGCGGCCGAGGAGATCGTGCGTCAGCTGCGGCTGCGCGACCTCGGCGGCATCGTCGTCATCGACTTCATCGACATGGTGCTGGAGTCCAACCGGGACCTGGTGCTGCGGCGGATGCTGGAGTGCCTGGGCCGGGACCGGACGAAGCACCAGGTGGCCGAGGTCACCTCGCTGGGCCTGGTCCAGATGACCCGTAAGCGGGTCGGCCAGGGCCTGCTGGAGGCCTTCTCCGAGCCCTGTGTGCACTGCAACGGCCGCGGCGTCATCGTCCACATGGACCAGCCGACGACGGCCGGCGGTGGCGGCAAGCGCAAGAAGAAGGGCAAGGGTGCAGCGGCCGAGCCGCATGTCCACGAGGTCGAGGCCGTCGAGCCGACCCCGGACGGAGGCGCACCGGAGCTGGAGCCCGCCCCGGTGACGGAGGCCGAGCTGCAGCCGGCGGTGGCCGATGCCGACGAGTGGTTCAGCAGCCCGGCGGAGGCCGAGGCGGCCGCCGGACGCGGTCGTGGCCGCCGTCGGGTGAGCCGGAAGGTGTCCGCCCCGGCGGGCGCCCCCAAGGCCGCGGCGGAGGCCGCCGCGATCGTGGTGCCGGTCGAGCCGGTGGCGGAGGCCGCCCCCGAGGCGGCGCCCGCTGCGGCGGAGGCCCCCGAGGCGCCGGCCGCGGAGCCCGCGCCGCCCCGTGCGCGCCGTCGTGCGACCCGTAGGGCGAGCGCTCCGGCGGGATCGCCCGAGGTCTCCGGCGAGTCCGCTGGGACCGTCGTGATCGCGGAGCCGGTGGCGGAGCCCGTCGCCGAGCCGGTTACGGAGCCGGCCGAGGCGCCCGCCGAGGCCGAGCCCGAGCCCGAGGCGGCGCCCGCCAAGAAGACGGCGAAGAAGGCGACGGCCAAGAAGGCCGCGGCCAAGAAGGCGCCCGCGAAGAAGGCCACGGCCAAGAAGGCGGCGGCGAAGAAGACCACCACCGCCAAGAAGGCCACGGTCAAGAAGACCGCCACGAAGAAGGTGGCGGCGAAGAAGACGACGAAGGCGGCGGCCAAGAAGACCACTGCCGCCGAGCAGTCCTCGGTCGCGTAAGCAGAGGCAAGGCCGGCCCCGGACCGTCAGCGGTCCGGGGCCGGTTTGACCCCCTGGTCGAGGGCCCGTAACCTTGACCGTCGGTGTCTATGACACCAAACCCCTGAGCAAACACCTCTCGGCTCCGCCGAGGGAGGCCGCTCGTCCACTCGGATTCCATGGGCCTTTCCAAGCCCATGTGAGCGGCTGGCATCAGAGGACCCGTTTCTAGCGAAAGAGAGTTCCGCGTGTACGCGATCGTGCGCACCGGCGGACGCCAGCAGAAGGTTGCTGTTGGCGACGTCATCGAGGTTGACCGCATTTCCACCAGCAAGGTCGGCGACACCGTCGAGCTCTCGACGCTGCTGGTCGTTGACGGCGACGCGGTCACCAGTGACCCGTGGGTCCTGGCCGGCGTGAAGGTCCAGACCGAGGTCGTCGACCACCACAAGGGCGACAAGATCCGGATCCAGAAGTACAAGAACAAGACCGGTTACAAGAAGCGCATCGGCCACCGTCAGCTCCACACGGCGCTGAAGATCACCGGCATCGACGCTCCGGCGAAGTAAGGGACTGACGAGACATGGCACACAAGAAGGGCGCATCGTCCACTCGGAACGGTCGCGACTCCAATGCTCAGCGGCTCGGCGTGAAGCGCTTCGGCGGTCAGGCCGTCCTCGCCGGTGAGATCCTGGTCCGCCAGCGTGGCACCCACTTCCACCCGGGCACGGGCGTCGGCCGCGGCGGCGACGACACCCTGTTCGCCCTGGCTGCCGGTGCGGTGCAGTTCGGCACCCACCGCGGCCGCAAGGTCGTGAACATCGTCCCGGTCGCCGAGTAATCTCGGCCCGGACGTAGCACAGCACCACCAGGGGCGGACCGCCTTTTCTCGCGCGAGCGGGAAGGCCGGTCCGCCCCTGGCGTGTTACGACAGAGACATTCCGCAGTACGCAGACAATCCCGTTTATCTGGAGGCACCACCACCATGACCACCTTCGTGGACCGCGTCGAGCTGCATGTCGCCGCGGGTAACGGAGGCCACGGCGTGGCCTCCGTCATGCGGGAGAAGTTCAAACCGCTGGGCGGCCCCGACGGCGGCAACGGCGGCCGCGGCGGCGATGTGATCCTGGTCGTCGACCAGGCCGTCACCACGCTCCTCGAATACCACCACCACCCGCATCGCAAGGCCACCAACGGTGCGCCGGGCGCGGGCGACAACCGTTCCGGCAAGAACGGCCAGGACCTGGTGCTGCCGGTCCCCGACGGCACCGTGGTCCTGGACGGCAACGGCGAGGTGCTGGCCGACCTCGTCGGCCAGGGCACCACCTTCATCGCCGGCCAGGGCGGCCGCGGCGGCCTCGGCAACGCCGCACTGGCCTCGGCCCGCCGCAAGGCCCCCGGCTTCGCGCTGCTCGGCGAGCCCGGCGAGGCCCGCGACATCGTCCTCGAGCTGAAAACCGTCGCGGACGTGGCGCTGGTCGGCTACCCCAGCGCCGGAAAGTCCTCCCTCATCTCGGTCCTCTCGGCCGCCAAGCCGAAAATCGCGGACTACCCCTTCACCACCCTGGTGCCCAACCTCGGTGTGGTGACGGCCGGTTCGACCGTCTACACCATCGCGGACGTCCCCGGTCTGATCCCCGGCGCCAGCCAGGGCAAGGGCCTGGGCCTGGAGTTCCTGCGGCACGTCGAGCGCTGCGAGGTGCTCGTCCACGTTCTGGACACCGCGACCCTGGAGTCCGACCGTGACCCGGTCTCCGACCTCGACACCATCGAGGAGGAGCTCACCCAGTACGGCGGTCTCGACAACCGTCCCCGGGTGGTCGTCCTCAACAAGATCGATGTGCCGGACGGCAAGGACCTCGCCGACCTGATCCGCCCCGACCTGGAGGAGCGCGGCTACCGCGTCTTCGAGGTCTCGGCGGTCGCCCATATGGGCCTCAAGGAGCTGTCGTACGCGCTGGCCGACATCGTCGCCAAGGCCCGTGCGGCCAAGCCCGTACAGGAAGCCACCCGTATCGTCATCCGGCCCAAGGCCGTGGACGACGCGGGCTTCACGGTCACGGCCGAGGGCGAGAACTTCTTCCGCGTACGGGGCGAGAAGCCCGAGCGCTGGATCCTCCAGACCGACTTCAACAACGACGAGGCCGTCGGTTACCTCGCCGACCGCCTGAACCGCCTGGGTGTGGAGGACGCGCTGCGCAAGGCGGGCGCCCACGCCGGCGACGGCATCGCCATCGGTGTCGAGGACAACGCCGTCGTGTTCGACTGGGAGCCGATGATGGCGGCCGGGGCGGAGATGCTGGGCCGCCGTGGCGAGGACCACCGTCTGGAGGCGCCCCGGGCGGCCGCGCAGCGCCGCAGGGACCGGGACGCGCAGCGGGACGAGGCCGACGAGGAGTACGACGGCTTCCGGCCGTTCTGACGGCGCCGCCGACGGCACTTGTCGGCCGGCAGGGAACGCACGACAACGGGGAAGGCCCCGGGAGGAGATCCTCCCGGGGCCTTCCCCGTTGTCGCAAAGCCGCTGTGCGGGGCTGTGGGCGCCCCGCTGCGGGCTAGACGGCGGCCGGCGCGTCCGGGGCGTCGCTGGACTCGTGCTGGGCCGTCTCGGCGGCGTCTGCGTCGTCCGCGGCACCCTGCGTTCGCTGGCCGGGGATTCCCGACAGCCGGTTGTCCATCCGTGCGCGCCGCTCGTCGGCCTTGGCGCACAGCGCCATCGCGGCCTGGTTGAAGCGCACCGAGGACGGCGGGTCGGACGGGCCGAGCAGATGCTCCTTGAGCTCGGCCCGCTCGGCGGCGAGGGTGTCCTGCTCCGGGTCGCGTACGGCCTGAAGGAGCGCGGTCACGCCGTGTGCCTCGGGCGTGAGGATCGCCGCCGCCCGGACGGTGGGGAAGTTGGCCCGGAAGTCGTCCTCGTCCATCCCGGAGGTGTTGGCGACCGCGTACGGCTTCTCGCTGGTCAGGTAGTCGGAGACGACGCTGGAGACATCGCTGATCAGCACGTCGGCCTGGTTGAAGCAGCCGAAGATGCCGGGCTTGGCGGTCGTGATGATGAGGTGCTGCCACTTGGGGAAGGAGTTCCAGTACGCCTCCTCCCAGGCGTCGACGGCGGCCGACACGGCGGCCGCGCGGCCCTCCTCCGGGGTGCCCTGCAGCCGCATCCGCTCCAGCTCGTCCGCGCTCTTGCGGAAGCCGGAGGTGGTGAGCTGCTTGAGCTCCTCGGCGCGGCGGGCCAGCTCGGCGGCGTCCTCGGGGGTGGGCTGGGCGCCGCTGCGGCGGCCGTTGGCCTCCGTGATCATCGCCTGGATACGGGCGTTGGCGGCGCCCGCACGCGGGTCGACGGAGCCGGTCATCGGGTGCGGCTTGTACAGCAGCCGGACCTTCTCGTCGGCGAGCAGCTCCCGGACGATGTTCTCGCCCGCCAGGATCACCGAGGTGTTGCCCGGGTTGCCGTCCCAGCCCTCCCAGGTCGGGGCGTACAGCACGGTGGTGAAGCCGTGGGCCGGGGCACTGTCGTGCTGCTGGACCGGCCGGATCGGGGACAGCTGCGGGCGGCCGACCTCGACGACGTCCTTGTCCTCGACGCCGATGTCGGCGAGCTGGTAGCGGTCACGGGCCGCCGGGCCCGCCACCCATACCTCGTCGTAGGCCTTCGCGTACGGGTTGCAGGAGGACAGCTTGTCGCTCTCACCGTGGTTGATGAAGGCGTGCTTGATGGAGGGGATGCGCAGGATCTGCGAGGTCTTGCCGGAGTTCGCCGGGTGCAGCAGGACCTTGAGCGCGGAGTGCTCCAGGCGCATCAGGTTGGCGACCTTGGGGATGCAGACGATCGGGATGTCCGTGGCCTCGATCTTCTGCACCATGAAGCGCTCACGGAGCACGATGATCGGGTTGCCGTCCAGGTCGGCGAGGGTGCTCAGCCACATGTTGGCCTGGTAGGCGGAGGAGGCGCCGCCGGAGAAGTACATGCCGACCGTGGGCCGGTAGTCGGCCAGCCAGCCGTCCAGCCACTCCAGGGCGCGCCGCTCGCTCATCACCCGCTTCTTGGGCAGCAGCCAGGTGCCCAGGTAGAGAGTGCCGCCGGCGGACAGGAGCAGGGAGACGGCCAGGCCGATGCCGCCCCAGTACGCGTCCGTGGTGATCGAGGTCAGCATCATGCCCGTCGTGGTGGGCACCGAGAAGCGCAGCAGCCGCCGGCCGGTCTGGCGGGAGAGGATGCGCGGCGGGGCATCGGACAGCCGCAGCGCGCCGGCGTCGATGTTCCGCGTCACGAACGGCAGGCTGCGGGTCCGCCGGACCAGCACCGCGACCGCCTGGCACACGAAGTGGGTGCCGTAGAAGAGCAGCAGTGTGATGGTGAGCGGCGCCTGCTCCTCGAGTGGGTTGATGCCGTCGATGTGCAGCAGGCCGACCAGTATCAGCATGTCGCGCAGCAGCTGGCGCACCGTGACGTCGAACCGGATCCGGCCGAGCACGGACAGCAGGCCGGGCTGCTTGTGCTGGAGGATCAGATCGAGTCCCAGGTTGACCACGGATGCGGCGATGAACAGCGGAATGACGGGCAGCAGCGCACCGATGAGCTGGGCGGTGAACGCGAGCATCATCGCGAAGAGGGCCGCGAGCTGTACGGCTCGGCGGGGGGCGATTCCGGCGGAAGGCACGGGGGAGGGCTCCTGGCAGCAATAAAGGTCAGGGGGAGGCCGAGGGGGGCGGCCGGGTCCCGCGCTGCGACGCCGCCTGAGCGGCGAAACGGGACCGGTGGACACCCGACCGTATGACCTTGTTGGCCTTGGTGACAATCTGCTGTGGCTCTCATCACCGCGAAAGCGGACCAATCGAACGCAACCTGTTGGCCGTCGCTGTCGTCTTAACAAATTCCTGGGAAGGCCGGACGTCCTCTGTATAGGGGAACGCTGTACAGGGGAGTGGGCGCGGGCGTCGGCGCGGCGAACCCCACTTTCCGCGAGGGCGTCCGTCAGGCGATATCCCGGCGCACCGGTGGCCGGTCCTGCCGTAGATTGCGCCCGTAGGGGCCGTACGGACGGATCGGGCACGGATCGTCCGAACGGCAGCGGATCGGCGAGCACAGGGGTAGCACAGGTGGCAGGCGCAGCAGGCGCGGGTAAGGACGGCGCGGCGGCCCGCGAGGCCTCCGCCGAGGGCGGCGGCGGTCGGCGGGAGGCCGTGGCGGACGCCCGCCGGATCGTGGTCAAGGTCGGCTCGTCCTCGCTGACCACGGCCGCCGGGGGACTGGACGCGGACCGTGTGGACGCGCTGGTGGACGCGCTGGCCAAGCACCAGGACAAGGAGATCGTGCTGGTCTCCTCCGGTGCCATCGCGGCCGGGCTCGCGCCCCTGGGGCTGGAGCGGCGCCCCCGTGACCTGGCCCGGCAGCAGGCCGCCGCCAGCGTCGGCCAGGGCCTGCTGGTCGCCCGCTACACCGCCTCCTTCGCGCGCTACGGCCGCCGGGTCGGCCAGGTCCTGCTGACCTCCGACGACACCAGCCGCCGCGCCCACTACCGCAACGCCTACCGCACCCTCGACCAGCTGCTGGCCATGGGCGCCGTACCGGTCGTCAACGAGAACGACACCGTCGCCACCGACGAGATCCGCTTCGGCGACAACGACCGGCTGGCCGCGCTCGTCGCCCACCTGGTCCGCGCCGACCTGCTGATCCTGCTCTCGGACGTGGACGGCCTCTACGACGGCGACCCTGCCACCCCGGGGACGTCCCGGATAGCGGAGGTCGCCGGCCCCAAGGACCTGGAGGGCATCTCCATCGGGAGCGCCGGCAAGGCCGGGGTCGGCACCGGTGGCATGGTCACCAAGGTCGAGGCGGCCCGGATCGCGGCCGCGGCCGGTATCCCCGTCGTCCTCACCTCCGCCGTGCACGCCTCCGACGCGCTGGCCGGCGGCCCGACCGGCACGCACTTCCTGCGCACCGGCCGGCGCTCCGCCGACCGGCTGCTGTGGCTCGCGCACGCCTCCACGCCGCGCGGTGCGCTCGTCCTGGACGACGGCGCGGTGCGGGCCGTCGTCGAACGGCACTCCTCGCTGCTGCCTGCCGGTATCGCCTCCGTCGAGGGTGAGTTCTCCGCCGGGGACCCGGTCGAGCTGCGGGACGGTCAGGGCCGCGCGGTGGCCCGCGGGCTCGTCAATTTCGATGCCCGGGAAATCCCACGTTTGATGGGTCGTTCGACCCGTGATCTCGCTCGCGAACTGGGCCCCGCCTACGAGCGGGAGGTCGTGCACCGTGACGACCTGGTGCTGCTCCACCACTGACGGCCTGCCGCGCCACTGACGGCCGTCACGAGCGGAAAACACGTCCGCCGGGCGGCGTGAAGTCCAGCCTTTCCACGGAGACCTTCGCGAAAACGGCCCCGCGAGGGCCCGCGGACTGGTCAACTTTGTTGCGGGGGCGCCGTAGGGGAGCGGCGCCCGCAGCGCGCAAGCGCACACGCCGAAGTACGACCGCACCAATCGGCTCCGCACCCCCGCGGGCGGAGCGATACGCATCACAGGAGGCCGCCGGTGAGACGAGGGCGCCCAGGGGCGGCTCTGCCCCGAGGGACGGCGGAGCGCACACTGACCAGCGTCCGGGCCGGTGAGGATGCCGGCCGCGCGGACGACGAGCGCACGGAGCGGAACGGGACGGCACCGCAGGCACTGAAGGGCGAACGCCGGGAGGTGTCGCGGCTGTGGCACATCACCCTGAGCGTCTCGGGGTCCGAGGCGCCCCTGAAGGAGGTCCGGCGCTCGCTCGAACAGCTCGCCCACGACCATCCCTTCCTGCTGACCAGCCGCTATGCCAACGACCATGCCGAGATCCGCTACTGGGAGGAGGCGCGGGACCTGCACGACGCCGCGGCGGTCGCGCTGCGGCTGTGGGGCGAGCACCGCTCGACGGCCAAGCTGCCGCCGTGGGAGATCGTCGGCCTGGAAGTCATCGACCGCGAGACCTATCACCAGCGCATCGCGGAAGGCTACGGCCCGCCACCGGCGTCACCGGTCGGCGTGCATCCGTACTAGGGCCTGGCCGGCCTGCCCTGTGGGCGCCGTCCACAGATCCGGCCCGCCGGTGTGACCGGCGTCCCGCACTGTGAAATCGGGCATGGCCGCGTCCCGCCGCCGAGCTAGGCTGCGGCCATGACCAGCAGCGCATCACACACCTCGCCCGTCCTGGAGACCGCCCGCCGCGCGAAGGAGGCGGCCGCCCTTCTGGCACCGCTGCCGCGCACGGCCCGCGACGGAGCGCTGCTCGCCATCGCCGACGCCCTGGTGGAGCGTGCGGACGCCATCGTCGCCGCCAACGCCGAGGACGTCGCCAAGGCGCGGGCCGCCGGCACCTCGGAGTCGATCGTGGACCGGCTCACCCTCACCCCCGAGCGGATCGCGGCGATCGCCGCGGACGTCCGCGAGGTCGTGGCGCTGCCCGACCCGGTGGGCGAGGTGGTGCGCGGCTCGACCCTGCCCAACGGTCTGGACCTGCGCCAGGTCCGCGTCCCGCTCGGCGTGATCGGGATCATCTACGAGGCCCGGCCCAATGTGACGGTGGACGCCGCGGCCCTGTGCCTGAAGTCCGGCAACGCCGTGCTGCTGCGCGGCTCGTCCTCCGCGTACGCCTCCAACACCGCGCTGGTCCAGGTGCTGCGGGACGCCGTCGAGGGCGCCGGGCTGCCCGCCGACGCGGTGCAGCTGGTGCCCGGCGAGAGCCGCGACTCGGTGCGCGAGCTGATGCGCGCCCGCGGCCTGGTGGACGTGCTGATCCCGCGCGGCGGAGCCGCCCTGATCCGTACAGTCGTCGAGGAGTCCACCGTCCCGGTGATCGAGACCGGCACCGGCAACTGCCATGTCTACGTCGACGAGGCCGCCGACATCGACATGGCCATCGACATCCTGATCAACTCCAAGGCGCAGCGGCCCAGCGTCTGCAACGCCGCCGAGACGGTGCTGGTGCACGCCGGGATCGCCGAGAAGTTCCTGCCGCGCGCCCTGGAGGCGCTGACCAAGGCCGGCGTGATCGTGCACGGCGACGCCGCCTGGCAGCAGGCCGGCCCCGGGCTGGTCGCCCCCGCCACCGACGAGGACTGGGCGGCGGAGTACCTCTCGTACGACATCGCGGCCGCTGTGGTGCCCGACCTGGACGCGGCGGTGGCGCACATCCGGCGCTGGACCTCCGGCCACACCGAGGCCATCGTCACCACCTCGCAGGCCGCGGCCCGCCGGTTCACCCAGTTGGTGGATTCCACCACCGTCGCGGTCAATGCCTCCACCCGCTTCACCGACGGCGGCCAGTTCGGCTTCGGCGCGGAGATCGGCATCTCCACTCAGAAGCTGCACGCCCGCGGCCCCATGGGGCTGCCGGAACTCACGTCCACCAAGTACATCCTCACCGGCGACGGACACACCCGCTAGCACGGTACGTCGTGGTGGACCGGGGCAGGAGCCGTTGTGGGCTGCGGTTGGGGGTTCTCTCTGACCGGATCCCTGCCCAAAACGAGCGGCCGGGGCTAACCTGGACGGGTGCCGGACGACGTGGGGGGCAAGCCGTTCCCGGACGGCGAAGAGCCCGACGAGCACCACCACGGGAGCCACGGAAGAGCGGACGAAGAATTCGCTGCCGTGGTCTTCGACGAGGAATTCGTCCGGGCCGCACGGATCCATGAGCCCTCGGCGGTCGAGCGGATGCTGGCCGCCGCCGAGGCCCGCGCCGAGGCGGAGGCGGCCCGCACGGGCCCCGGCTTCGGCCCCGAGGAGCGTGACGGGGTCGCACGGCACGCCGATGACTACGACCCGTACGGCGACTACGGGGAATTCGGCGAGCACGGCCCGTACGGCCCGTACGGCGGGTCGCTGCGGCCCTATCGCGGCGGGCCCCGCTGGCACCGCCCGATGGCCTGGGTGCTGGCCGTCGTGATGGGCATAGGCCTGGTCGCGCTGGCCTTCAGCGCGGTCTATCGCGGGGCCTCCGGCAAGAACCAGAGCCCGGCGCCGCGGCCCGCCTCCAGCGAGCCGTCCTCCAGCGACCCCAAGGGCGTGCGTACGCTGCGGCCCGGTCTGCTGCCCTCGGCGTCGGCCGAGTCCGCCCCGCCGTCGGCCTCCGCGGCGCCCCGGGCGCACTGACCGCGTGGGCGGCGTGGACGGCGCGCGGAAGGCGGCCGGTGGGCGCCGCGCGCCGGTGGGCGAAACGCAGCGGTGGGCGAAACGCAGCGGTCCGGCGAAGTTGGCGTCCGCCCCGGCGTTTACCTTCGCCTTGGCGGACCTACCCTAGTTGTATGACCGGGCCTGGTGACCCTCCCGAAGGGACGCCCAACGGCGCCCCGGGAGGCGGTGAGGACGAATACCGATCCGTTGTCTTCGACGAATCGTTCGTGCGCGCAGCACGGCTGCAGGAATACTCCGCCGACGAGCGGCTCGGCGACCATCATTCGCCCGCCGTCAAACCCCGCCACCGCTGGCTGCTGCGTGCCGTAGGCAGCTCCCGGCAGGCGATTTTGCTGGTTCTGCTGATCGTGCTCGCCTTCGGCACCGCCGTCTACATGGGCGTCCGCCACCCCTACCGGACCCCCGACGCGGTCCGGGTGCAGTCGCTGCGCTCCGCGGTCGTACCGCTCGCTCCGGTTGGCGCCGTGCCGGGCGCGACGCCCAAGGATCTCTTCGCGCACAGCCAGGCTAAGGATTTCAAGGTCGGCGCCGCGGGCATCAATCTGCCCTCCGTTGCCCGCACCGAGCACTTCTCCGACGGCCAGATCGTCTCCGCCCTGTCCATCGCGAAGGACTACCTCGTCCGCTCCTCGGTGGACCCGGCCACCCTCACCGGCGGATCCGTACGGCCGGTGCGGCTGCTGCTCGACACCGGCCAACTCGACCAGTTCGATCGGAGCATGGCGCATCCCGACGACAACGGCCGCTATGCGGCGACCGGCTGGCTGGTCCGCTTCGACCCCGGGCAGACCCAGCTCGCCGACCGGAACGTACGGGTCAACGGCACGCTCTCGGCAACGGAGCTGAGCTCGGAGGCGCTCGACGTCACCGCCGACTACACCTTCGTCTACGCCGTACGGCCCACCGACCGGGCGCAGCGGAACGGCCCCGCCGACCATGGCGTGGGCAAGGTCACGCCGGGCGCTGCCTCGCTGTTCACCGTCCGGCGCGAGGTGCACTTCCGCATCGACCGGGACGAGCTGGCCGACCACCGCCTGGAAGTGCTGCAGAGCAGCCTTCAGGCGGGGCCGCTGGCCTGCTCCTCGAAGCCGGCCGACACCCTGCGCCCGCTGCTTGCCGGGCAGCATGCGGGGGACGACCGGCCGACGAGCACCGACCCCTACGCCAGGGGCCGGGCCAATCCGTCGCTCTGCGGTGAACTGGCGCCTAGTGCCCAGCCGAATCCGAGCCGTCCGATCCGTTAGCGCCCGAGCCGTTGGAGCCGCCGTCCGGCCGCGAGCCGCCACGGAAGACCGTGTCGCGCAGCTTGCCGCCCAAGTCGCCCGCGCCGCCGGCGATGTCGCGCACCAGGCCCATCAGCGGGTCCTTGCTGTTGCGCACCGAGTCGGCGTAGTGGGCCGCGGAGTCCCGGAAGGAGTCGGACACCGAGGCGTCCTTGTCCTCGTCCCGGCGCGGGTAGTGGCCGTCCATGATCCGCTGGTAGTCGCGGCTGGCCGCCCACTTCTTCAGCTCGGCCGCCCGCACGGTGGTGAACGGGTGGCTGCGCGGCAGCAGGTTGAGGATCTTGAGCACGGAGTCGCGCAGATCGCCGCCCGTCTCGTACTCCTCCGCCTGCTTGAGGAAGGCGTCCACATTCATCTCGTGCAGATGATTGCCGCCGGCCAGCTTCATCAGGCCGCGCATCGAGGCCTGCAGATCCTGCCCGACCAGCAGTCCGGCGCGGTCCGCCGAGAGCTCCGACTTGCGGAACCACTCGCGCAGTGCCGTCACGATCGCCATGACCGCGACGCTGCCCAGCGGGATCCAGGAAACCTTCACCGCCACATTCGTCAGGAACAGCAGAATCGTGCGGTACACGGCATGCCCGGACAGGGCGTGCCCGACCTCGTGGCCGATGACGGCCCGCATCTCCTCCTCGTCCAGGAGCTCGACCAGGCCGGTCGTCAGCACGATGATCGGCTCGTCCAGGCCGATGCACATGGCATTGGGCTGCGGGTCCTGATTGACGTACATCGGCGGGACCTTCTCCAGGTCCAGGATGTAGCAGGCATCGCGCAGCATGTCGTTCAGGTGCGAGAACTGCTGGTCGCCGACCCGGACCGAGTCCGACAGGAACATCAGCCGCAGGCTGCGCTCCGGCAGCAGGCCGCTGAGCGTCTTGAAGATGGTGTCGAATCCGCTCAGCTTGCGCAGCGCCACCAGCGCCGAGCGGTCCGCGGGATGTTCGTACGACCGGGACGAGATTCCGGGGAACCGCCTGCGGTCCCGGCTGGGTACGTTCTCGCTGCCGCCTGGGCTCTCCGTCATTGGGGCCTCCCCCTGTTCGACTGCGTGTGTTTCAGACTAGAGGACGCCGCTGACAGCCGATTGGATGCTCGGGCGTACGCTGGCGATTGCATCAATGCCCGCACACGCTTGTACAAAGGGAGCGCATCGTCATGCTGCATTCGAGCATGCTGCTCGCCGCCGTCCAGGAGACCTCCAGGGCCGACGGCCCCGGCTGGATCCTGCGCGCTGTGATCATCGGCGGCGTCCTGGGCGCGGTGTTCCTCGCGTGGTTCCTGCTGCGCGGGTACGGCAACCAGGACTGACGCCGCCTGCCCCCGCAGGTGTCCTCGGGCGGCCGAGTGTGGAGTCGCCGTGAGGCCGCGGTGAGCTGACGCTTACGATGTGGCGGACGTTACTGCCCGACCCCAGCCCGGATTGGTCCTGACGACGATGAGCCTGCACACCACCGCACAGTCCCTGGTCTCCCTCGCCGCCGAGCCCGGACACGAGGGTGGCCACGCCAGCCTCAGCCCCTTCCTGACCGGCGGCGGCGCCCTTTTTATCCTGCTTCTCCTGCTGTGGATCACCACCCGCTTCAACCGCGACCGCTGAGCCCCGGCACCGGGCCCCCGCCATCGCGCGGCGCCCAGTAGGGTCTGCACGCATGGGAGAGCACACAGGGCCCGTGAAGCGGCGACTCGGAGTGATGGGCGGGACGTTCGACCCGATCCATCACGGACACCTTGTCGCCGCCAGCGAGGTGGCCAGCCAGTTCCACCTCGACGAGGTCGTCTTCGTGCCCACGGGGCAGCCGTGGCAGAAGAGCCACAAGTCGGTCTCCCCGGCCGAGGACCGGTATCTGATGACGGTCATCGCGACCGCGTCGAACCCGCAGTTCTCCGTCAGCCGCATCGACATCGACCGCGGCGGCAAGACGTACACGATAGACACGCTGCGTGATCTGCGCGCCGAGCACCGGGACGCGGATCTGTTCTTCATCACCGGCGCCGACGCGCTCAGCCAGATCCTGACCTGGCACGATGCAGCGGAACTGGTCTCGCTCGCGCACTTCATCGGGGTGACCAGGCCCGGCCATGACCTCGCGGACCCGGGGCTGCCCGAGGGGGCGGTGTCGCTGATCGAGGTGCCCGCGCTGGCCATCTCCTCGACCGATTGCCGGGCGCGCGTCGCCCAGGGGGACCCGGTCTGGTACCTGGTCCCCGACGGAGTGGTGCGCTACATCGACAAAAAGCAGCTGTACCGCAGCGACCGCTGACGCACCTGAGGGAAGGGGCACCGGTGAGCGACCGACATGATCCGTACGGGCCGCAGGACCCGTATGCCCAGGACCCGTACGCCCAGGAGCGGCAGGGTCAGCCGGGCTACACCTACGACGCCTACGGCCGGCCGGTGTACCACGACGCCTCCCAGGGGCCGTACGAGCAGTCGTACGACCAGTACGGGCAGCCGATAGCACCCACCGCCGGCTCGTACGACGGCTATGACGGCTACGACCAGTACGGCGGGCAGCAGGGCCAGCAGGGCCAGCAGGGCCAGCAAGGCCAGCAAGGCCAGCAGGGCTACCAGCAGCATCAGGCGCAGCAGGAGTACGGCTACGACGCCTACGGCCGCCGGCAGGTCCAGCAGCAGGACTATGCGCAGCAGTACGACCCGTACGCGCAGCCCCAGCAGCAACAGCAGGTGCAGCAGCAGGGCCGGCCGGACTGGATTCCGCAGCAGGCGCCGCAGCCGCCGTACGACCAGGCCCCTTACGAACAGGCCCCGCAGGAGCGGTCCCCCTACGGCGAACAGCCCCAGGCCGCACCGCCCGCGGAACCGGCCCCGGCGGCCCCCTCGGGAAAGCCCGGCTCTTCCGGGGCGTCCGCCGCCCCCGAAGGCGGCTACCAAACCGAGCAGTTCTCGTTCATCGAGGAGCCGGACGAGGACTCCGAAGACGTCATCGACTGGCTGAAGTTCACCGAGAGCCGCACCGAGCGGCGCGAGGAGGCCAAGCGGCGCGGCCGCAGCCGCATCGTCGCCCTGTCCGTCGTGCTCGTCCTTCTGGTGGCCGGCGGCGTCGGCTATCTGTGGTGGGCGGGCAAGCTGCCGGGGCTGGCCGGGGCGGGCACCGGCCAGGCCGCCACCGCCGGCGGGCAGAAGCGGGACGTCCTGGTGGTCCACCTGCGGGACACCAAGAGCGGCAACAGCTCGACGGCGCTCCTGGTGGACAACGAGACCACCCACAAGGGCACCACCGTCCTCCTGCCCAACAACCTCGTCATCGCCAAGGACGACGGGACCTCCACCACGCTCGCCAAATCCGTCAAGCAGGACGGCGCCGACGCCACCCAGGACTCCCTCAACACCCTCCTGGGCACCGATGTGAAGGCCAGCTGGCGGCTGGACACGCCGTATCTGGAGAACCTCGTCGAGACGGTCGGCGGCATCACCCTGGACACCGACGCCGCCGTGCCCGGCGCCAAGAAGGGCGACTCCCCGGTGGTCAAGCAGGGCCGCGCCCAGGACCTCAACGGGCAGGCGGCCATCGCGTACGCCACCTACCAGGGGCCCGGCGAGACCCAGACCAAGCAGCTGCAGCGGTTCGGCCAGGTCATGCAGGCCACCTTGAAGAAGGTCTCCAGCGACGCGGACGGCGCCACCGCCACCGTCAAGACGCTGCTGCAGGTCCTCGACCCGCCGCTGACCGAGGCCGAGCTGGGCAGCTCGCTGGCGCAGCGGGCGGAGCTGGCGAAGACCGGCGCCTACCGCACCACCCTGCTGCCGGTGCAGGCGAACGGCACGCTCAGCGAGAGCACCTCGAACGCCGTGGTCAAGGACGTGCTCGGCGGCACGGTCAAGAAGACCGCCCCCGATGTCGTCGCCCGCGTCGCGGTCCGCAACGCCAGCGGTGCCAAGGGTGCCACCGGAAAGGCGCAGGTCGCGTTGCTCAACGGCGGCTACACCTTCGTCGACGACGGCAGCGACACGGTGGCCAGGGCCACGTCCCAGGTGACGTACGCGGACGCCGGAAGCAAGGCGAAGGCCACGGAGGTCGCCAAGACGCTGGGGCTGCCGGCCGGCGCCGTCAAGCAGGGCAAGGGCGCCTCGAACGCCGACATCACCGTGGTGCTGGGCCGGGACTTCAAGGGCTGACCAGCGGGTTCGGGGCGGCCGAACGGGGGGTTCGAAAAGCTTTCCGGGAGTGTCGGTGGTCCGTGAGACCCTTGAGGGGTACTCGACCGCCGATCCGGCCGCCCCGGCCGGCGAGGCAGCCCCCGACCGGAAAGCCGCTTGTGACCGCCACGGACCGCTCCATCGAGCTCATCAACGCCGCTGCTCAGGCAGCTGCCGACAAGCTCGCGCACGACATCATCGCGTACGACGTCAGTGACGTCCTCTCGATCACCGACGCCTTCCTGCTGGCGTCGGCGCCCAGCGACCGCCAGGTCAAGTCGATCGTCGACGAGATCGAGGAGCGGCTGAACAAGGACCTCGGCGCCAAGCCGGTGCGCCGTGAGGGCGACCGCGAGGCCCGCTGGGTGCTCCTCGACTACGTCGACATCGTGGTGCACGTCCAGCACAGCGAAGAGCGTGTCTTCTACGCGCTCGAGCGCCTGTGGAAGGACTGCCCCGAGATCGACCTCCCCGAGGAGGCCAAGGCCACCCGCGGCAAGGCCGCGGCCCACGCCGAGGCCACGGCGGGCGTACAGGACGGAGAGCTGCACTGAACGGCGCGAAAACCGACCGCGGCCGCCGCGTCGTCCTGTGGCGCCACGGCCAGACGGCCTGGAACCTCGAGCGTCGCTTCCAGGGCTCGACGGACATCGAGTTGACCGAGGCCGGCATCGGTCAGGCGCGCCGCGCGGCCCGGCTGCTCGCCGCCCTCAGGCCGGACGCGATCATCGCCTCCGACCTGCAGCGCGCCGCCAAGACGGCGTCGGAGCTGGCCGCCCTGACCCGGCTGGACGTGACGCACGACGCGGCCCTGCGGGAGACCTACGCGGGCTCCTGGCAGGGGCTCACGCACAACGAGATCCTCGCGCGGTACGGCGAGCAGTACACCGCCTGGAAGCGCGGCGAGCCGGTGCGCCGCGGCGGCGGCGAACTGGAGACCGAGGTCGCCGACCGCGCCGCTCCGGTGGTGCTCAACCATGCCGACAAGCTTCCCGAGGGCGGCACCCTGGTCGTCGTCAGCCACGGCGGCACCATCCGCACCACCATCGGCCGGCTCCTCGGCCTGGACGCCCACCACTGGGAGGGTCTGGGCGGCCTGTCGAACTGCTGCTGGTCCGTCCTGGGCGAGGGCGCCCGCGGCTGGCGCCTGCTGGAGCACAACGCCGGCACGCTCCCCGAGCCGGTCCTCGGCGACGACGACTGACCCCCGCCGGGCGGTCCAGGGGACCGGATTTCACATCTGGGCAGGTCGCAGGCTAAAGTTCTTCTTGTTCGCGGCGCCGCCGGGGGAAACCCGGGGGAGCGGAACAAGACCCGGGGCTATAGCTCAGTTGGTAGAGCGCCTGCATGGCATGCAGGAGGTCAGGAGTTCAATTCTCCTTAGCTCCACAGCCCGGATGATCCCGTCTCCTCTTCGAGGAGGCGGGATCTCTGCGTTATCGGGCCACGGTTTGTGCGTTGCCCTCGCGCTCCCACCTCCGTTCCAGTTCCGCGCCGGCCTCGGAGGCGGGCCGCAGGTGCTGCGGGCACCCGATCAGCGGGTCATGGAGGCCGCGCAGCACCGCCGTCCGCTCGCGGCTCTGTTCATCGGCGGGCGTGTAGACGACGATTCGGGTCTCCGGGACACCGCCCACCGCCAGCGAGGTGGAGAGCAGCCGTATCTCGCCGACGGAGGCGTGCTGAACGACCTTCATGCGGTTCCCCGGCGGCGAGACGTCCCCCGCCTCCCACAGGCGCGTGAACTCGGTACTGGCCCCCGACAGCCGGCCGATCAGCGTCTCCCACGCGGGCTCGCCCACATGCCGGCCGTACGCCCCGCGCAACTGCGCCACCAGGGCGGGGAACTCCTCGTCGCGGTTGAGGATCGTGCAGCAGCACGACGGCATCGTGAACAGCTGCCACAGCACATTGCGGGCCGGGCCGCGCGCCAACGCCATGGTGGGAAAGACCCCCTGATAGGCCGTATTGGAGGCCAGCACGTCGTAGCGGGCGTTGTAGACCACGGCGGGCAGCGGCACCAGGGCCTCCATGATGCCGCGCACCTCCGGGCCGACCGTCTCGGCGTCGCCCTCGCGGGCGTGGACGTACGGCACCTCCGCCAGGTGGTAGAGATGCTCGCGCTCGGCGTCCTCCAGCCGCAGGGTGCGCGCCACGGCGTCCAGCACCTGGCCGCTGGCGTTGATCGGGCGGCCCTGCTCGAGCCAGGTGTACCAGGTCACGCCGACGCCGGAGAGCTGCGCGACCTCCTCGCGGCGCAGGCCCGGGGTACGGCGGCGCAGCCCCGGTGGCATGCCGACGTCCTCCGGGGTCACCCGGGCGCGGCGGCCGCGCAGAAAGGCCGCGAGCTCCGGGCGCCGCCGCTGGTCCGGCCGCCGGGCCGAGGTCGTCATGCTGCTCACACCCCCATCGTCAGGGCAGGCACCCGGTCCTGCCAGGTGCTGCCGGTACCAGCATCGGCGGGCTCTCGTTACCGGTACCCGTCCGCCGTCAGGCTCCTCGGTATGGCAGACAACCTTTCCTCCGCGGCGCCGCCGACGCCGGTCATCGCTTCGTCAACTCCACCGCCCATTAAAGGCGGTGGCACTGACAACGGTCCGGGGAGCGGGTCCCGGCGGCTGCTGGCCGTGGTCCTGACCGGGCAGTTCATGGCCCTGCTGGACGCCTTCATCGTCAATGTCGCCGCCCCCTCGATCGGCGCGGATCTGCGGGCCTCGGGCGCCGGTCTCCAGTTGGTCATCGCCGGCTACACCATCGCGTACGCGGCCCTGCTGATCACCGGCGCGCGGCTGGGCGAACTGCTCGGCCCGCGACGGACGTTCCTGGCCGGCCTCGCCGTGTTCACCGCTGCCTCGCTGGCCTGCGGACTGGCCGGGAGCACCGGCCAGTTGATCGCCTTCCGGGTCGTCCAGGGGGCGGGGGCGGCGGTGATGATTCCGCAGGTGCTGGGGCTCATCCAGCGGACGTACACGGGCGGGGCGCGGACGCGGGCCCTCGGTGCGTACACCGCGGTGATGGCCGTTGGCGCGGCCGGCGGCCAGATCGCGGGCGGGGTGCTGGTCACCGCGGACCTCTTCGGCGCGGGCTGGCGGCCGGTGTTCCTGGTCAATGTGCCCATCGGTGCCCTTCTGTTGGCGGCCGGGCCACGGCTGATCCCCAGGGACCGTCCGGCCGCGTCGGCCCGTGGGCTGGACCTGCCGGGGCTGGTGCTGCTGGCGGGCGCGCTGACGCTGGTCACGGTGCCGCTGGTGCTCGGCCAGGAGGCGGGTTGGCCGCTGTGGTCGTGGTGGTCGCTCGGTGCCGGGGCGGCGCTGCTGGTGGCGTTCGCGGTGCACGAGTCGGGGCGGGCGCGGCGCGGCGGCGCGCCGTTGATCGCGCCACGGGTGGTACGTGCCCCGGGGATGCCGCGGGCGGTGGTGCGGATCGCCGTGGTGATGGCCGTCAACGCGGGCTATATGTTCGCGCTGACGCTGTATTTCCAGAACGCGCTCCACTACAGCGCGCTGCGGACCGGCCTGTCCTTCGTGCCGACCGCGCTCGCCTACGGGGCGGTGGGACTGTGGTGGCAGCGGCTGCCCCGGTGGCTGCACCCGGTGCTGGTCCCGGGCGGGTTCGCGGTGCTGTGTGCCGCGCTGGTCGGCGTCGGGCTGGCGCTCAAGGACGGCGGGGACGGCGGGGCCTGGGCATTCGCCGCTTATGTCGCGGTCGGTGCCGGGTTCGGGTTCGCCCACAGCCCCAATCTCTCCGGCGCGCTGGCGACCGTACGCAAGGAGCACGCGGCGGATGCGAGCGGCCTGGTGGTGACCGTCAACCAGGTCGGGCTGCTGATGGGGACATCGCTTTTCGGGACGCTCTTCCTGAATCGGCTGGGTGCGGCGGAGGCGGGCGCGGTGCCGCGGGCACTGTGGGTGACGGTGCTCGCCCTGGTGTGCACGGTGGCGGCCGGGGGGCTCGCCGGGGTGGCGCAAAGGCGGACCTGACCCGGTCGGCGGTCCGTGGCAGAATCGGACGGCGCCCAGGGGAGGAGTGATCGCGATGCCGCCGAGCATCCTTGAGGAGGTCAATGACCTGCTCGAATTGGCTGAGGCGCAGGGATACGACTGGCTGCCGGAATACGCACTTCGCTTCACCTGCCCGGTCGACGGCCTCCGGTCCGCCTGCCGCGGCGGCGATGCTTCCGCATTGATGTGTCCCTCGTGCGGCTCCTCCCATGTCGCCCAGGTGCTGGGTGACAACGGCGGCATTTCCTTCGTCTGTACGGCCTGCGGCCACAGTTGGAGCTGAACTGATGGGCGCTCACAGCAGGAAATGCGATTGGTGCGGCAGTGGTACGCCCATCGTCCGGGACATGGAGCCGGTCAACTCCGACTACCAGTACTGGTGCGAGGAATGCGCCCGCGCCCTGGTCATAAAGGGCGACCCGATCGAGACCTACCGCGAACTCGACGGGGAGCCGATCTACGGCCGGCTGCTGGACGAGCACTGCACGCTGAAACGCTTCTACTCGTTCGCCACGGCCTGATCGCGCCGTCCCGCCGGGATTTCCCGTCGGATTCCGCCGATTCCCCTGGATTCCGTCGGATTCCATCGGGTTCCGGTGGAGCGGAACTCCCGGGGATCTGCGGGACGTTGTAGGACGTTGTGGGACCAAGAGGGGGCCAAGAGCTGGACCGGGCGGGAAGGAAAGCCCGAGCGGAGCACACGACGGAACGCCGCGGTCCGGTTCACGCACCCCCACCATCAGCCACGCGCAGGTCGCGGTCGCGGCGCTCACCGAGCCGCCACAGCCGGGCGGCGGTCAGCGCGAGCAGCGCCAGACCGGCGAGCGGATAGACGTCCGAGAGCAGCATCTGTACGCCGTTCTGGTGCAGTTCCTGGTGGTGGTGCCAGCGGTGCGGCACCCACCACAGCGCGAACGAGCAGAACAGCAGGCCCATCACCGAGGCCGCCGTCCACCAGCGGCGGGCGGCACGGCCGCTGCGGTGCAGCGCCTCGGAGCCGAGCAGGATCAGCAGCGGTACGCCCCACACCCAATGGTGCGACCAGGAGATCGGGCTGACCAGCAGGGCGGTCGCGGCGCAGGCGACGGCCGCCCAGGCGCGCTGTCCGCGCAGCAGCGACCCGGCCGCCAACGCCAGCCCGAGCACGGCGGTGAGCCCGGCCACCACGACCCAGGCGGCGCCCGGGTCGTGGGTGTGCAGCAGCCGGGCGAGGGCGCCGCGCAGGGACTGGTTCGCGGTGATCTCCACCTCGCCGACCCGGTCCGCGGCAAAGATGATCTCGGTCCAGAAGCGGTGGGAGTCGCGCGGCAGCACGAGCGCCCCGAGGAGGGCGGTGACGAGGAAGGTGACGGTGGCGACGGCGGCCTGCCGCAGCCAGGGGTTCCAGGCGCCGCGCACGCCCGCGCCGGAGCGCAGCAGCTGAGCGGCGCGGACGGCTCCGGCGAGCGCGAGGAAGACGGCGAACAGCGCCGGGGTGAGTTTGATGCCGGCCGCGATGCCGATGCCGATGCCCGCCCAGCGGTTGGTGTCCTTGCGGGTGAGGTCCCACAGCACCAGCGCGGCGAGGAGGAGGTTTATCTGCCCGTACCGCAGGGTCGTCCAGACCGGCTCCACCCACACCAGCAGCGCGGAGACCGCCAGCGTCGCCGCGGGCGCGGGGAGCCGTCGCGGCCGGCCGGCCAGCCGTAGGGAGAGATGCACGACACAGACGAACAGCGCGAGGTTGCCGGCGGTCGCCAGGGTGCGCATCGCCGGGACGCCGACGAGCGTGAGCGGGGTGAAGAGCAGCGCGGCGAAGGGCGGATAGGTGTTGGGGAGGTGGGCCGAGGTCGCCACCATGTCGTAGAGGTCCGCGCCGTTGCGGGCGGTCCAGCCCTCGGCGCGGTAGACCATGAGGTCGATCATGGTCACGTGCACGAGCCGCTGCACGATCCAGAAGGCGGTGAAGGAGACGGTGCAGGCCAGAGCCGCCATCAGGGTCGGGTGCCGGTGGAGGAGCCCCCGGACGGGGGCGGAGCCGTGGGGATCGGCCGACTGTTCCAGCTCCAGCGCGGTCACGGCGTACGGCTCCCCAGGACGAATCGGGCACGGATCACTGACAGTATCGCGGCGTCCGGCCCCGGGGCCCTGGCAGAACGATTTGGCGGAAGCCCGGGAGAGCCGTGTAATGTAGGCGATGCCGCAGCGGGGAACCGGGCGGAAACACAGCAAGGGGCTATAGCTCAGTTGGTAGAGCGCCTGCATGGCATGCAGGAGGTCAGGAGTTCAATTCTCCTTAGCTCCACAGAAAACAGAGCGGGTCGTCCGTATCGGGCGGCCCGCTTTGTTGTGCGTTGTCGGACGGCGCCGCTCCGTATCTGCGGAGTTTCTCCCGAGTTGCCCTGATGTTCCGTCAACCGGTTGTCCGATATGGCGAGTTGAGTGTCCTCTCCAGGGTCATCCCTGTTCAATCCTTGCCATTCCTTGGTCTCATCTTGGTGATCGCATGCCCCTGACATGAACAGTTCACCGAGAGAGTGGCGCATCGCGTGAGCGTCCTGACCCACGCAATCACCGCTCGTGCGGCGACGCGCACCGGCGCACCGGCGCAGCGCGTCCCCACGCAGCGCACCGCATCGCCACAGCAGGGGGTTACATGAGATCAAGCCGCACCAGAACGCCGCGCGCCCGTACCGGTCTGGCCTGGGCGGCGGCGCTGCCGCTGGTCGCCGGTACGCTCGCGCTCGGCGCACCCGCGGCCGACGCCGCGGGTCACGACGGCGGCCGGCACGCGCTGCAGGGCACCAAGCCGCTGTGGGCCACCAGCAAGACCGACCGGGGCGCCACCTCCGGCTCCACCGGCATCACCGCCCGCGTCTACCTGGCCGGCCGCGATGCCAAGGGCCTGGCGAGCTACGCCAAAGCGGTGTCCGACCCGCACTCCGCCGCGTACGGGAAATATCTGAGCCCCTCCCAGGTGCGTGCCCGCTACGGCGCCACGCGCGACCAGATAGCCAAGGTGACCGACTGGCTGAAGAAGTCCGGCCTGAAGGTCACCGGAACCACCAACCGCTATGTGACGGTCCAGGGCGACGCGGCCGCCGCCGAGCGCGCCTTCGCCACCGACCTGCACAACTACCTCAAGAGCGGCCACACTTACCACGCGCCGTCGGCCATCGCTTCCGCGCCCGCCTCGCTGGCCGACGCGGTCCTCACGGTCACCGGCCTGGACAACGCGCCGCGGCTCGCCAAGCACCACTCCACCGAACTGCCGCCGCCGTCCCCGGTCTTCCGTAACTCCGGCCCGTTCTCCTCGTACTACGGCTCGAAGACGGACAAGAGCCTGCCGTCGGCATACGGGAGCAAGGCGTCGTACGCGATCAAGGGCTACACCGGCAAGGAGCTGCGCGCCGCCTACGGGGCGAAGAAGTGGACCGGCAAGGGCGTCACCGTCGCGATCACCGACGCCTTCGCCTCGCCGACCATCGCCCGGGACGCGGGCAAGTACGCCGCCCGCAACGGCGACCAGCCCTACCGTCGCGGCCAGCTCTCCCAGGTGCTGCCCAAGGACTACTCGCACATCGAGGACTGCGGCGCGGCCGGCTGGTACGGCGAGGAGACCCTCGACGTCGAGGCCGTCCATGCGGTCGCCCCCGACTCCGACATCGTCTACGTCGGCGGCGCCTCCTGCCAGGACGACGATCTGCTCGACTCGCTCAGCAAGGTCGTCGATGGCCACCTCGCCGACATCGTCTCCAACTCCTGGGGCGACATCGAGGCCAACGAGACCCCGGACGTCGCCGCCGCCTACGACCAGATCTTCCAGCAGGGCGCCGTACAGGGCATCGGCTTCTACTTCTCCTCCGGCGACAACGGTGACGAGGTCGCCAACACCGGCCTCAAGCAGGTGGACACCCCGGCGAACTCCGCGTGGGTGACCGCGGTCGGCGGCACCTCGCTGGCCGTCGGCAAGCGCGGCACATACCAGTGGGAGACCGGCTGGGGCACCCTCAAGGCGCCGCTCGCCAAGGACGGCAGCAGCTGGACCGGCTTCCCCGGCACCTTCAACGGCGGCGCGGGCGGCGGTGTCAGCAAGACCGTTGAGCAGCCCTTCTACCAGCGCGGAGTGGTCCCGGACGGGCTCTCCACCATCGCCCTCAAGGGCAAGATGCGCACCGTTCCGGACATCGCGGCGGTCGCCGACCCCAACACCGGATTCCTGGTCGGCCAGACCCAGACGCTGCCGGGCGGCAAGCTCGGCTACGACGAGTACCGCATCGGCGGCACCTCGCTGGCGGCGCCGGTGATCGCGGGCGTCCAGGCGCTGGCACAGCAGGCCCGGCACGGCGTCGCCATCGGCTTCGCCAACCCCGGCATCTACCAGCGCTACGGCACCGCCGCGTACCACGACGTGACCGACCACCCGCTGGGCGCCGGCCGTGACCTCGCGGTCGTCCGGGTCGACTACGTCAACACCACCGACGACAGCAAGGGCACCATCACCTCGCTGCGCAGCCTGGGCAAGGACAGCTCGCTCAAGGCGACCGTCGGCTACGACGACGTCACCGGCGTCGGCACGCCGGGTGCCGGATATGTGAGCTCCTACCGCCCCTGAGAAGGGGACGCACGGGGGCGGGGCCCGCGCAGAGGGGAATCCTCCGCGCGGGCCCTGTGCGCCCTGCGGTACCCTGACGCCATGCGTGCCGTACGCCTTCTGCTTAGCGGGCCGCGCTGATCAGTACCGACCGGGCCAACCGCTGCGGCCGCCCGGGTCGGCATCGGCGCGGCGTCCCCTCCTGTGCGAGGGGCATTTTTGTTTCCGCAGAAACCGTGTCCGCAGCCGCCGCAGGCAGAGACGAATGATGGAGCTTTGAGGACGATGAGCGAGACGACGACCTCCCCCGCTGCCCATGGCGCGGGCGGTACCCCCACCGAGGTGGCGGCGCCGCACCGCTATACGGCCGCGCTGGCCGCCGGCATCGAGGCACGCTGGCAGGAGTTCTGGGAGGAGAACGGGACCTACGAGGCCCCGAACCCGACCGGTGACCTGGCCGGCGACGCCGAGGTGGTGGCTCGCCCCAAGAAGTTCATCATGGACATGTTCCCGTACCCCTCGGGCGCGGGCCTGCACGTCGGCCACCCGCTGGGCTTCATCGCCACCGACGTCTACGCCCGCCACCAGCGCATGACGGGCCACAACGTTCTGCACACCCTGGGCTTCGACGCCTTCGGCCTGCCCGCCGAGCAGTACGCCGTACAGACCGGCACCCACCCGCGGGTCTCCACCGAGGCCAACATCATCAACATGCGGCGCCAGCTGCGCCGGCTGGGCCTGGGACACGACCAGCGCCGCTCGATCGAGACGATCGACCCGGCGTACTACAAGTGGACCCAGTGGATCTTCCTGCAGATCTTCAACTCCTGGTACGACCCGGAGGCGGACGCGGCGCGCCCCGTCGACACGCTGGTCGCCCAGTTCGAGTCCGGCGCCCGCCCCACGCCCGACGGCCGCGCCTGGAGCGACCTGAGCGCCGGCGAGCGCGCCAACATCCTGGGCGAGTACCGCCTGGCGTACGCCTCGGATGCGCCGGTCAACTGGTGCCCCGGCCTGGGTACGGTGCTGGCCAACGAGGAGGTCACCGCCGACGGCCGCTCCGAGCGCGGGAACTACCCGGTCTTCAAGGCCAAGCTGCGCCAGTGGAACATGCGCATCACCGCCTACGCCGACCGCCTGCTGAACGACCTGGACGCGCTGGACTGGCCGGAGGCCATCAAGCTGCAGCAGCGCAACTGGATCGGCCGCTCCGAGGGCGCCCGGGTCGACTTCCCGGTGGGCGACTCCGACAAGATCACCGTCTTCACCACCCGCCAGGACACCCTGTTCGGAGCCACCTACATGGTGCTGGCCCCCGAGCACCCGCTGATCGCCGGCCCGGAGAACGGCAACGGCACCGGCTCCATCGTCCCGGGCGCCTGGCCCGAAGGCACCCACGACGTGTGGACCGGCGGGTACGCCACCCCGGCCGAGGCCGTCGCCGCGTACCGCAAGCAGGCCGCGTCCAAGTCGGACGTCGAGCGGCAGGCCGAGGCCAAGGACAAGACCGGCGTCTTCACCGGCGTCTACGCCACCAACCCGGTCAGCGGCGAGCAGGTCCCGGTCTTCATCGCCGACTACGTCCTGATGGGCTACGGCACCGGCGCGATCATGGCCGTCCCGGCGCACGACACCCGTGACTTCGCCTTCGCCCGCGCCTTCGAGCTGCCGATGCGCTGCGTCGTCGAGCCCTCCGACGGCCGCGGCACCGACCCCGCTGCCTGGGACGACGCCTTCGCCTCGTACGACGCCAAGATCGTCAACTCGTCCGACGGCACGATCTCGCTGGACGGCCTGGGCGTCGCGGAAGCCAAGGCGAAGATCACCGAATGGCTGGCCGACCAGGGCATCGGCGAGGGCACCGTCAACTTCCGGCTGCGCGACTGGCTGTTCAGCCGGCAGCGCTACTGGGGCGAGCCGTTCCCGATCGTCTACGACGAGGACGGCGTGGCGCACGCACTGCCCGAGTCGATGCTGCCGCTGGAGCTGCCCGAGGTCGAGGACTACTCGCCGCGCACCTTCGACGCGGACGACGCCGACACCCAGCCCGAGACCCCGCTGTCCCGCAACGAGGACTGGGTCAACGTCGAACTGGACCTGGGCGACGGCAAGGGCGTACGGCGCTTCCGCCGCGAGACCAACACCATGCCCAACTGGGCGGGTTCGTGCTGGTACGAGCTGCGCTACCTGGACCCGAACAACGACGAGGCGCTGGTCGACCCGGCCGTCGAGCAGTACTGGATGGGTCCGCGCGAGGGCCAGCCGCACGGCGGTGTCGACCTGTACGTGGGCGGCGCCGAGCACGCCGTACTGCACCTGCTGTACGCCCGTTTCTGGTCCAAGGTGCTGCACGACCTGGGACACGTCTCGTCCGCCGAGCCGTTCCACAAGCTGTACAACCAGGGCATGATCCAGGCCTACGTCTACCGGGACGCCCGCGGCATCGCCGTCCCGGCGACGGAGGTCGAGGAGCACGAGGGCGGCGTCTTCTACTACGAGGGCGGCAAGGTCTCCCGGCTGCTGGGCAAGATGGGCAAGTCCCTGAAGAACGCCGTCACCCCGGATGAGATCTGCGCCGAGTACGGCGCGGACACCCTGCGGCTGTACGAGATGGCGATGGGCCCGCTGGACGTGTCCCGCCCCTGGGACACCCGCGCGGTCGTCGGCCAGTACCGCCTGCTGCAGCGCCTGTGGCGCAACGTCGTGGACGAGGCGACCGGCGAGGTCACCGTTGTCGACACCGAGCCCGACGAGGCCACCCTGCGGGCCCTGCACAAGGCGATCGACGGCGTCACCCAGGACATGGCGAACCTGCGCTTCAACACCGCCATCGCCAAGGTGACCGAGCTGAACAACCACCTGACCAAGACGGGTGGCCCCCTCTCGCGCACGGTCGCGGAGCGGCTGGTGCTGCTGATCGCGCCGCTGGCCCCGCACATCGCCGAGGAGCTGTGGCGCAAGCTGGGCCGCACCGACAGCGTCGTGCACGCCGACTTCCCGGTGGCCGACCCCGCGTACGTCGTGGACGAGACCGTGACCTGCGTCGTTCAGGTCAAGGGCAAGGTCAAGGCCCGGCTGGAGGTCGCCCCGACGATCTCCGACGCCGACCTGGAGACGGCCGCGCTGGCCGACCCGGGCGTCGTCGCGGCGCTGGGCGGCGCGGGCATCCGGAAGGTCATCGTCCGGGCGCCGAAGCTGGTGAACATCGTCCCCGCGTAGTCGGCCGGCGACCGCTGCGATGACCGTTCCGGGCGCGGCATAGGGGGTTTCCCCTACGGGCAGGTTGGGGGTTCCTTTGGAACCCCTGGCCTGCCCGAGCCGTTTACCGTGGAGGTACAGGGCGCGGGGGACGACCGGCGCCGAGACCGCTGGGGAGAGCTCATGGAAGTAGCTGCCGCCGTCTTTGCGCTCCTCTTCGTGCTGTTCGTGGCCGCCGGGGTGATCGTCACGGTCAAGGCGGTCAAGGCGGCCAAGCGCGGGGTGGACCGTACGGTCGCGCAGGCCCGGCGCACGGTGGAGGACACCAGCCTGCGGGCCCGACAGCTCGCCCAGCCGGGCGTGGTCGGTGAGCTGGCCCAGCTGCGGCTGGCGCTGCGCACCTCCATGCGCGCCACTCAGGAGGTGCTGCGCACCGGCTCGCCCGACGACGCCTCCCTCAGCGAGTCGATAGGCCTCTTCGAGCGCCTCAGCGCCCATGGCCATGAGCTGGACGACGAGCTCAAACGCCTGGAACGCGAGCCCGACCGGGCCACCATCGCGGCCCGTCTGCCGGACCTGCGCGAACGCATGCAGCAGATCACCCACTCCGCGGAGTCCCTGCGCTGGGCGGCCCGCGACCGGGCCCGGAAGTTCGCGGATGATGATCTGGCGGCGCTGAGCGACCAGATCGATGTCGAGGCGGGGGCGCTGCGGCACTGGACGCGGGAGCCGATGGGGGAGCCGTCGCACGGGGCGGCCGAGGAGCCCGTCGGGGAGCCGGTGGCGAAGGCGGGCACGGCCGGGCGTCCGCACTCCCGGGGGACGACCGCTGAGGAGGCTCCGGCGATCACGGCCCGGGATCCGCACAGCCGGCCGGTCTATTCGTGGGAGAAGGCCGAGAAGGCCCGGGAAGCCTGAGAAAGCCGGGAAGCCTGAGAAAGCCGGGAAGGCTGAGAAGGCCTGGGAAGGCGTCACGGGCGGAGGGCGTGCCGCGGGCGGAGAGCGGGGCATGGACACGGACGGTGGTGCGGCACGGGCCGATGGGGCACCGCAGCCGGACGGGTCATCGGGGCTGGGCGGGCCCTTGCAGCTGGACGGGGTGCCCCGGCCGGATGGGGTATCGCGGCGGGAGGGCACGTCGACTTGACCGTGTAACACGTACTGGGGAGGGGTGGGGGCGGGGCGGGGGAAGAGGAACCGTTAGCGTTGCTGACGCCGGGCGGAGGGCTCTTGGCAGAGCCTTGGTGAAACTTGGAAGATCTTGGGAAGGGGCCCGCACTGTCGGGCGTCGGGTTCCCCGGCTAACCTCCCTGTCATGTCCCGCCATGTCGCCATCGTCACCGATTCCACGGCCTACTTGCCGCGGGCGGCTGTCGAGCGTCACCGCATCACGGCCGTACCGCTGACCGTCGTCCTGGGGGACCAGGCCCTGGAAGAGGGCACCGAGATCTCTGCGAGATCCGTCGCCCAGGCGCTGCAGAAGCGCCGTGCGGTGACGACCTCACGGCCCAGCCCGGCGACCTTCGCGGACACCTATCGCGCGGTCGCGGAGAGCGGCGCGAGCGGCATCGTCTCGCTGCACCTGTCCTCGGAGTTCTCCGGCACCTATGACGCGGCGGTGCTCGCGGCCAAGGAGGCGCCGGTGCCGGTCCGGGTGGTGGACACCGGAATGGTCGCGATGGCCCTCGGGTTCTGCGCTCTCGCGGCGGCGGAGGTGGCGGAGGCCGGTGGGGACATGGACGAGGCGGTGGCCGCCGCGGAGAAGCGGGCCGCAGGCACATCCGCCTATTTCTACGTCGACACCCTCGACTATCTGCGGCGCGGTGGCCGGATCGGTGCGGCGCAGGCGCTGCTCGGCTCGGCGCTGGCTGTCAAACCGATCCTCCAACTTGCCGATGGGCGGATCGAGCTGCTGGAGAAGGTCCGGACCGCGTCCAAGGCCATCGCACGGCTCGAGGAGATCGCTGCGGAGCGGGCAGGGGCGGGCGAGGTCGATATCGCGGTCCATCATCTCGCGGCGGCGGAGCGCGCGGATGCGTTGGCTCAGCGGCTTCGGGAGCGGGTGAGGGGCCTGCACGAACTGCATGTGAGCGAGGTGGGCGCGGTGATCGGCGCGCACACGGGGCCGGGGCTTCTGGGGGCCGTGGTATCGCCGAGGTAAGGGGGTGTCGCCGGCATCCTGTGGGTGACGTAGTTATCCACAACTGGCCCGCTATCCACGGAAATTGAGGCGGTCCGGCGAGATCGGCGCGGGGTGCTTAGCGTCGGGGCCATGAACTCTCGATCAGCTTCGTCCTCCGTTGCTTCGTCGTCCGTGGCTTCGCCGCCCGTTGCCTCGCCCTCCGTGGCTTCGCACCCCGTTCCTTCGCCCTCCGTTGTTTCGTATTCAGGCCCTTCGGCCTCTGCCCCGCGGACTCTGTCGGTGCGGGAACGGGCCGCCGCGTTGTTCGCCGAGGCGGGGGCCGGGCCCGCTGCCGGCGGCCCGACCGGGCCGCCCGATGCTCCCGATCCACCGCGAGGTCGGCACGACCCGGCGCGAGGTCGGGACGATCCACCGCGAGGTCAGGACGACCCGCCAAGAGGTCGTCAAGACGGCCCGCGGAGGGATCGCCACGACGATCCCTCGCTCCGTCCTCCCGACACGCCGGGCTCCCGTTCGCTGGAGCGGCGGTGGCTCGCGGTACGTGAACGGCTGCCGCTGTGGGTGCAGTTACGGTGCGGCACCGACCCGAAGGCGCTCGCCGCGCTGGCGCTGGTGCTCGTGGTGGCCGTGGGCTTCGCCGTACAGCACTTCTGGGGTGCGCGTCCCGAGCAGGTACGTGCTCCCGCTGCCTCGCGGGCGGGGGCGGCACCGGGCGCCGGCGCTCGGCCGTCATCGTTGTCGCCGTCCCTGCCACAGTCCCGCTCCTCACCCGGCCCTGCGGCGAGCGGGCCGCCGGGCGCTACGGGCCGAGAGCTGGTCATCGACGTCACGGGCAAGGTGCGGCGCCCCGGTATCCACCGGCTGCCACCGGGTTCGCGGGTGACCGATGCGCTGGGGGCCGCGGGCGGTGTGCTGCGCGGGGCGAGCACCCGTGGGCTGAACCGGGCGCGGCTGCTGATGGACGGCGAACAGATCGTGGTGGGCGAGGCGGGTGCGGGCAGCCCGGCGGACGGCGCAGGCACTGCCGCGACAGCGGGCGGCGGGGGCGGACCGCCGGGTGACGAAGGCGGGCCGGGCGGGCCGGTGAGTCTCAGCGCGGCGACCGAGCAGCAGCTTGACGCCCTCCCCGGAGTGGGGCCGGTGCTCGCCCGGCACATCATCGAATTCCGCAGCCGGCACGGCGGATTCACCTCCGTGGACCAGCTCCGTCAGGTGACCGGGATCGGCGACCGCCGGTTCGCCGATCTCCGCCCCCTGGTGCAGCCATGACCACCACCCGCGCCCCGGTGCACGCCTCGGCGGAGTCGCCGTACGGCAGCTCGGCCCCGCATCAGGAGGGCCCGGCCGACCTCCGTCTCGTCGCGCCGGCGCTGGCGGCCTGGGGCGCCGCGGCGGTCGGCCTGGGCGCACCGGGCGGTGTAATGGCGGTGGCCTGCGCCGGGGCCGTGGTCCTCGCGGTGATCGCGTGGCGTGTGGGGGTGGCGCGCCGGAGCGGCCGGAGTCCCCGCCGCGGGTCGGCCGGCGCCTTCGTCGCGCTGGCGGCGGTGCTGCTGTGCGCCGCGGCAGGGGCCGCATCAGCGGCGCTGCATGCGGCGGATCTGCGGCGTGGGCCGCTGCCCGGCTGGGCGCAGCGGTATGCGCGGGTCACGGTCGAGCTGACGGTCACCGGCGACCCGCGGGTGACCCGGCCCAAGGTGCGCGGATCCCAACGGGTGCCCCCGGTCATGGTGTTCACCGCCGATGCGGTCCGGGTGACCGCACCGGATGGCGCGGTGACCGCCGTCCGTACGCCGACGCTGGTGGTCGTCCAGGGGCACGGCGGGGGTGCGCACCCGGGCGGCGAGGCGCGCGGTGAGCCGTCCCCGGCGTGGCGCGGGCTGCTGCCGTCGACCCGTATCCGTGTGGTGGCGCGTGCGGCCCCGCCGCTGTCGCCCGCCGACGAGGTCGCCGCCGTACTGCGGGTCAACGGCGATGCGCCCCCGGTGAGGACCGGCCCGCCGTCCCCCCTTCAGCGGCTGGCCGGAAGTCTGCGCGCCGGTCTGCGCGAGGCCACCGACGGGCTGCGGCCCGATGCCCGAGCGCTGCTGCCGGGCCTGGTCGTGGGCGACACCTCGCGGGTGCCGCCGGACCTGGACGACGCCTTTCGGGCCACCGACCTGACGCATCTGCTCGCCGTCTCCGGCAGCAACCTGACCATCGTGCTCGCCCTGCTGATCGGCCCGCCCCATCTCGCGCTCCGCGCCGAACGCCGCGGTCTGGCCCCGCGCCTGGGCCTGTCGCTGCGCGGCACCGCCTTGACCGGCGGCGCCCTCGCGCTCGCCTTTGTCATGGTGTGCCGCCCGGACCCGAGCGTGCTGCGGGCCGCCGCCTGCGGGCTGATCACCCTGCTCGCGATCGGCAGCGGACGCCGGCGCTCCCTGCTCCCCGCGCTCGCCGCCGCGGTCCTGCTGCTGGTGCTCTACGATCCCTGGCTCGCCCGCAGCTACGGCTTTCTGCTCTCCGTCCTGGCGACCGGCGCACTGCTCCTGCTCGCGCCGCGCTGGAGCGCCGCCCTCCAGCGGCGCCGGGTGCCGCCCCGCCTGGCCGAGGTGCTGGCCGCGGCGGCCGCCGCGCAGGCGGTCTGCGCGCCCGTCGTCGCCGTGCTCGCCGCCCGGGTCGGCCTGATCGCCGTACCCTGCAACCTCCTTGCCGAACTGGCCGTGGCCCCGGCCACCGTCCTCGGCTTCGCGGCCCTCGCTCTCGCTCCGGTCGCCCCACCGGTCGCCCAGGCCCTGGCCTGGTGCGCGGCCTGGCCGGCCGAAGGCATCGCCGGTATCGCCCGTACGGGCGCATCGCTGCCCGGGGCGGAGTTCGGCTGGCCAGGGGGCTGGCCGGGCGGCCTGCTGCTGGCAGCCGCCACCGTCGCGCTGGTCACGGCCGGCCGCCGGCTGTTGCGCCACCGCCGGCTCTGTGTGCTCTGTGCCCTGGCCCTGATCCTGGCGGTCTGCCGGCCGGCCCCGTTCACCCGCATGCTCACCGGCTGGCCGCCGCCGGGATGGCGGGCCGTGGTCTGCGACGTCGGGCAGGGCGACGGCCTGGTCCTGGCCGCCGGGGACGGTACGGCACTGGTGGTCGACACCGGCCCCGAGCCCCGCGCCATCGACCGCTGCCTGACCGACCTGGGCATCCGCCGCATCCCGCTCCTCGTTCTCACGCACTTCCACGCCGACCATGTGGACGGCCTCCCCGGCGTGCTGCACGGCCGCGCGGTGGGCGCCATCGAGACCACGACGCTCCAAGATCCCCCGGGGCAGGCCGAGTTCGTACGCCGCCGGGCCGCGTCCGCCCGGGTGCCGATGATCCGCGCGGTACCGGGCGAGCGCCGCCGCCTGGGCTCGCTCACCTGGGAGGTCCTCTGGCCACCCGATCCCGCGACGCCGGGCGCTCAGCCGTCGCCACCCGTTCCGCCCGGCCCCAACGACGCCAGCGTCACCCTGCTCGTCCGCACGGGCGGGCTGACCCTCCTCCTGCTCGGCGACCTCGAACCACCCGCCCAGCAGGCCCTGTTGACCACTCACCCGGAGTTGTCCTCCGTGGACGTCCTGAAGGTGGCGCACCACGGCTCCGCCTACCAGGACCCACAGCTGCTACGACGCCTGGCGCCCCGCCTGGCGCTGATATCCGTTGGCGCCGGCAACCCGTACGGCCATCCGGCGCCCCGCACCATCTCGGCGCTGCGCGCTCAGGGCGCCCGGGTGCTGCGTACCGACACCGACGGATCCATCGCGGTCCTGGGCGGCCGGGACCGGCTGTCCGCGACGGTCCGCGGCCGCCGGATCCGCGGCCAACGGATCCGCGGCCAACGGATCCGCGGCCAACGGGGGAGAAGCTGCCGGACGCGGAGGCGTCGGGCGAGGAGGCGTCGGCTCAGGGTCGGCAGACGTCGTCCGGCAGGCTCTGCCGGTCGGCGCAGGGCACGTGCTTGTACATCCGCATGATGTTCTTCGCCGTGTCGGAGTCCATGAACGCCAGGAATTTCGCGGTCAGCGAGCCGTCTTCGGGCCGCCCGTATGTGTAGAGGTACTCCACCGTCCAGAAGGGGTAATCACGTTGCTGTCCCCATTCGATGTCCGGCTCGTGTCCCGCCAGCCGCACGCTGATCAGGTGCGACCGCTTCGCCGCCGCATAGACCTCGGCGTAGCCGATCGCGCCCGGCACCCTGTCCACCGCATCCAGCAGGCTCTTGGTGCTGTTCACCTCGCAGCGCGTCAGACGCGCTCGTTCGTCGCGGTCCTTGTCGCCGCAGTCGTACGACGACACCACCCCCGGCTCCGAACGGTGCAGCACGGACGTCTCGAACGCCCGGCGGGTGCCCGAGCCTGCGTCCCGGCTGACGAGGTGGATCGGCAGGTCGTTGCCGTGCAGCTGCTTCCAGTTGGTGTACGTCCCGTCGTAGATCTTCCGGATCTGGTCGAGGGTGAGATCGTCGACCCCGGCCTTCTCGTTCGCCACCAGGCTGAGCAGGATCACGCCCACCCGCTGGCCCTCCAGCCGTCGGTAGAGGGACGGCGCCGGCACATCCGATACGGCGATGAAGCCGGGCCCCTCGGAGGTCGCCGGCCTGGCCTGACGGTTGAGGTTGGCCAGGCCGGACAGGCTGCCGCTCTCCGCGACGGTGATGTCGGCGCCCGCGCACCGGGCCCGGTACTGCCGGGCTATCTCCCTCATCGGCGGGGCGAATGCCGTGGACCCGTCGATGGTCAGCCGCCCGCCGGCGCATTCGCCGGCCACCGGGGTCGTACGGCTGTTGAGCAGCAGCCCGCCGAGCAGGCCCAGCAGGACGATGAAGGTGCCGCCCAGGGCGAGGCTGAGCTTGCGCGGTCCCCAGCGCTGGGCGTTGCGCCGGATCCGGCCGCCGCTGATGAACCCGCCGACGGTCACCTCGCCGAGCCCGCTCCCGTCCCCGCCCCCGCCGCCGTCCCCGCCCCCGCCGCCGTCCCCGGCCCCGCGGCCGGTCCCGCCGCCGGCCCCGCGGCCGGTCCCGCCGCCGGCCCCGCGGCCGGTCCCGCCGCCGTCCCCGGTCCCGGCTCCGTCACCAGGGCCCGAGAGCAGCACCAGCAGCTTGAAGTGATCGCGCTTGTTCAGCGGCACTTTGGGGACGAAAAGCCGCCCACCGTCGTGCCGCAGCCCGCCGCCGTTGCGGGTGAGCATGCCCACCAGATCCGTCGGGTTGGCGTCCGGCACCTCCACGCCGATGACGGTGCGCCCGGCGAAGTCGACGGTCAGCGGCTCCTGGTAGTCCTGCCGGACGATGTCCTTGCCGCCGTCGTTCTCGAACCGCAGCAGCGCCAGCGTCGCGTCACTGATCTCCTGGTCCTGCCGCAGCAGCCGCAGCTGCACCAGGCTGTGCGCGTCCTGGGGGTTCATGCCGATCGCGGTGTCCATCTGGATGCGGTAGCCGATCCGCTTGCGGCCCGGCAGAAAACGCTCGACGGCCCAGACGACGGCCGTTGCCACGAGCCCGGCCGCGGTGAGGATCGTCTCGGTGTCCGGCAGAGCCATGGCAACCTCGCACAGATGATCGGACGGT
Source organism: Streptomyces sp. NPDC028368 (assembly GCF_055565615.1). Taxonomy (NCBI): domain Bacteria; kingdom Bacillati; phylum Actinomycetota; class Actinomycetes; order Kitasatosporales; family Streptomycetaceae; genus Streptomyces; species Streptomyces sp. NPDC028368. Next base: position 456,039 of record NZ_JBVHTY010000007.1, read on the forward strand.
GGGATGTCTGCACTGTAGGGAGGCGCAAAAGACCCCGAGGTGGCTTCGACGGCCGGTCATCAAAGGTTCATCCATCGTCTTCCGATGCCGGAACGCTGCGCCGGGAAGAGCCGCGCCCGGCGTGCCCCAGTGGCTCGTCCCGCCCCCGGCCACCCAAATCAGGACCCTCACTCTCCAGATTGGATAGACTCCCCGCCATGAGGATGAGTGAAGGCGTCGAATGGGGCCTGCACTGCTGTGTGACGCTGGCCTGGCTGGAGGGCGAGGGGCCCGTGTCGACCGCTCGGCTGGCGGCTTCCTTCGAGCTTCCGCAGGCCTATCTCAACAAGCGGCTGCAGGCGTTGGTACGGGCCGGAATCCTGAGTTCCACGCCCGGCGCCCGCGGCGGCTTCCGGCTTGCGCGGCCGCCGGAGCGGATCAGCCTCATGGATGTGGTCGCGGCGATCGAGGGCACCGAGGACGCGTTCCGGTGCACCGAGATCCGCCGCCAGGGGTCCGGCGCCGAGGCGTCCGACAGGGAGTACGGGCGGCCCTGCGGCATCTCGACGGCGATGCGCAAGGCCGAGCTGGCCTGGCGCCGCGAGCTCGCCGCACAGACCATCGCCGATGTCGCCGCCGGGACGCCCGCCTCGGTGGTCGACCGGACCCGCCGCTGGTTCGCCACGGAACGGACGTCCAGCAGATGAACACCCCACAACCCCTGGACCGCAACGCCACCGACGCCTACCTCCGCCGCATCGGCGCCGCCCGCCCCGCCGTTCCCGATGCCGACGCGCTGCGCGCCCTGCACGTCAGCCACCTGCGGAGCGTCCCCTTCGAAAACCTCTCCCTCCACCTCGGCGAGGAGATCGTCCTCGCCGTACGGCCACTGCTCGACAAGATCGTCGGCGCCCGGCGCGGCGGTTTCTGCTACGAACTCAACGGGGCGTTCGCCGCGCTGCTCGGCGCCCTCGGATACGACGTCGAGCTGCTGGCCGCCCGCGGCTTCGGCCCCGAGGGCCTCGGGATCCCGTACGACCATCTCGCCCTGCGCGTCCGCCTGCCCGGGGGGCCGTGGCTCGCGGACGTCGGATTCGGCAAGCACAGTCACCATCCGCTGCGGCTGGACAGCCGAGCCGACCAGGCCGACCCAGGCGGCGTCTTCCGGGTCGAGGAGACGCCGGAGGGTGACCTCGACATCCTCCGCGACGGCGCCCCGCAGTACCGCCTCGAGCAACGCCCGCGCGCCCTCGCCGACTTCGAGGCCGGCTGCTGGTGGCACCGCACCTCACCCCGGTCCTCGTTCGTCCGGTCCCTGGTCTGTTCGCGGCTGACGGAAACCGGCCGGGTCACCCTGTCCGGCCGTACGCTGGTGATCACCGGGCCCGGCGGCGCCCGCGACGAGCGCGAGCTGACCGAGGCCGAGGTCCTCCCCGCCTACCGCACCCACTTCGGCATCACCCTGGACCGGGCCCCTGTACTTGGGTGGCATCCAGAGGACGTGACCTCTCGGGCTACAGGGGACGCCCGGCCGGATCTGCCCCTGATCTGCCCCTGATCCGCCCCTGATCAGCCCTGAGACCGCCGGCACCCCGCCGGACATGCCGGACAGGGGGAGGAGGATCATGGCGGCATGGCAAATACCCCACGGGCAAAGGCCGTTGTCGTCGGAATCGGGGCACTGGGCGTGGTCGCGGCGCTCGCCGTGCTGTGGATCTTCAGCCTGTTCGCGGGCATCCTGTTTGGCTGGTCGCCCATGTCGCCGTGACCGGCGAACGCAACGACCTGCAGGCGGGCCCGTCACTCGGCCCATCAGCCATGCCCCAGGGCCGCCCCCGCCCCCGTCCACCCTTCTCCCTCCCCTCTCCCCGCCCCTTCGTCGCCTCTACTCCGCTTCCCGCCACCCCTCGAACTCCGCCGCGAGTTCGTCCAGCCGCGACGGGTCGTAGGCCGCGTCCGGGTCCTCGACCACCACCAGCCACTGCGCGTCCTCCGCGTCGTCCTCGCCGGCCAGGGCATCCCGTACGAGTTGGGGCTCCTCGGCGAGACCGAAGGTGGAGGTCAGCTGCTCCGCCAGCTCTTCCGCCGCATCGCGGTCGGGCAGGACCAGGACATGTCGTAGGTGTTGTACATCGCTCACCGGACCATTGTCCGGCAGCGGGAGTACGGGCCGGGACGGCGGTGTCAGTGGGGCGTGGGATGCTGGACCGCGATGGCCAGGAAGACAGCAAACGACGACCCCCTTGCCCCTGTCACGATCGCCGTGGGCCAGGAAGACCTGCTCCTCGACCGCGCCGTGCAGCAGGTGGTGGCGGCCGCCCGCGCCGCCGACGCGGACACCGACGTACGCGACCTCACCTCCGACCAGCTGCAGCCCGGCACCCTCGCCGAGCTCACCAGCCCCTCGCTCTTCGCCGAGCGCAAGGTCGTGGTGGTGCGCGGGTCGCAGGACCTCTCGGCGGACACCATCAAGGACGTCAAGGGGTATCTCGGCGCCCCCGCCGAGGAGATCACGCTCGTGCTGCTGCACGCCGGCGGCGCCAAGGGCAAGGGCCTGCTGGACGCCGCCCGCAAGGCCGGGGCGCGCGAGGTGGCCTGCCCCAAGATGACCAAGCCGGCCGACCGGCTGGCGTTCGTACGGGGCGAGTTCCGGGCTGTCGGGCGCTCCGCGACACCGGAGGCGTGTCAGGCGCTGGTCGATGCGATCGGCAGCGATCTGCGCGAGCTGGCCTCGGCCTGTTCACAGCTGACCGCCGATATCGAGGGCACGATCGACGAGGCCGTCGTCGCGCGTTACTACACGGGCCGGGCCGAGACGTCGAGCTTCACGGTCGCCGACCGTGCCGTGGAGGGCCGTGCCGCCGAGGCGCTGGAGGCGCTGCGCTGGGCGATGGCGACCGGCGTCGCGCCCGTCATGATCACCAGCGCGCTCGCCCAGGGCGTCCGCGCCATCGGCAAGCTGGCCTCCGCCCCGCGCGGCGCCCGCCCCGGCGACCTCGCCCGCGATCTGGGGATGCCGCCGTGGAAGATCGACCGGGTCCGGCAGCAGATGCGCGGCTGGTCGGCGGACGGCGTGGCCACGGCGCTACGGGCGGTCGCCGCGGCGGACGCGGGTGTCAAGGGCGGCGGGGACGACCCCGAGTACGCGCTCGAGAAGGCCGTTGTCGCCATCGCCCGCGCGGCCCGCTCGCACCGCTGACCGCCAGTCGCCCCGGGCAGGGGCCTGTCCGATCACCGGGCCCCTAGTACTGCAACCGCATGTGGGGTGTGTGGCCTCGGCGTTGGTAGTGGCAGTGGCGGGCTCGGGCTTGGCTGCGTCTGCGGAAGTGTGACC
>NZ_JBVHTY010000008.1:0-406562 GCF_055565615.1 Streptomyces sp. NPDC028368
CAGGTCCACCTGATTCTCGACAACTACGCGACCCACAAGACGCCGGAGATCAAGAAGTGGCTGCTGACACACCCACGCTTCCACCTGCACTTCACGCCAACCAGTGCATCCTGGCTGAACCTGGTGGAACGGTGGTTCGCCGAACTCACACAGAAGAAGCTCAAGCGCGGCGTCCATCGCTCCGTCCAGGCCCTCGAACGTGACATCCGGTCCTGGCTCGCCAACTGGAACGAGCAACCCAGACCCTTCACCTGGACGAAAACAGCCGACGAAATCCTCGACAAAATCGCCGCCTACTGCCACCGAATCTCTGACTCAGGTCACTAGTAGTGCTTCGTCAGGTCGGGGCTGCGCTGATGCTGTGCGGGTGAAAGGGGTCCGCCTGGATCAATGCCCGGGCGGACCATGGCCGTCACCCTGGGAGGCGGCCTCCCGGATCAGCGGCTCGAACTCCCGCCGCACGTAAGTGTCGAACGGCTCCGTCAGCGCGCCGTCGATCACCCGCCGCACCCGGTGCTTTGCCGCGAACTCCTTGATCGCTGCGCGGGAGTCCGGCTCCACACCCCCGCCAATGATCAGCACCCCGAACTCCTCGGTCTCCAACAGCTTCCGGGCCTCCTCGTCGGTGCTCACTCCCTCCGTGTCGAAGCCGTCCGCGCGCAGCGCGCTCAGCACCTCCGTCACCCTGGCGGGCGTCCTTCCCAGCACTAGCGTTCTCATGGTCGCTCCTCTCCGGTACGTCGGCATCGGTGCACCCGAACCTAGAACCTCAACTCGACTTGAGGTCAACCCCAACTCCCGCCCCACCCCGACAGCCACATGATCCGCCGGACAGGGCCTAATCCCGGTGACCCGCTATGGGCGAGGTTCACGCCGGTGTCACGTCGGGCCGACGATCTTCCTGCGCATGTGCCCGTAGACCACCGATGTCCGTACGTCGGCTAGTTCCGGGCGCTTCGTCAGCTTGTCCAGGACCACGGCGTGCAGATGGTCGGTGTCCCGGACGGCGACGTGCACGAGGAAGTCGTCGTTCCCGGTGAGGACGAAGAGTGAGATGACCTCGGGCATCTGCTCCAGGAAGGTCTGGAAGGACTCGATCACCGCACGGGTCGGCGGGCGGACCCGAACGGCGATCACCGCCTGCAGCCCGCGGTCGATCGCAGCGAGGTCCACCTCCGCGTGGAATCCCGTCAGGACGCCGCTTCTGCGCAGCGCCCGGATGCGCTCCAGACAGGTGGAGGGGGCGATACCGAGTTCCTGGGCCATGTCCCGGTTGGTACGCCGACCATCCTCCTGGAGCATGCGCACCAGCGCCGAATCTAGTTCGTCCACGCGTCCCCCATCTCACCGGATTCCGAAGGTAATTCGGACTCTTCACATCATTCTCGATGATGTTGTTAGCCTCCAGCCTAATGGGCTGACGTTTATTCGGTAACGATGCGATCGGCGCCGATGGGCTGCGGATAGGGGCGACTTGAGATGCGGGAACGCGGACCGACGGTGGGGGCGGTGTGTGCCGTCATGGCGGCCGCGCTGATGTGGAGCAGTTCGTACGCGGTGACCAAGCGGGTCCTCGACGATGTCGGCCCGCTCAGTATCGGCGCCGTCAGATTCACGCTCGCGGCAATACTCCTCGGCGTGCTGGTCCGGCTGGGCCGACGCCGCCCGGCCCGCCCGGACGCCAGGCAGCGGCGGCAGCTCTACCTGAGCGGATTCCTCGGCATCACCGTGTACTTCGTCTTGGAGAACGTCGGCGTCGATCTATCCACGGCCTCCGATGCGTCGCTGATCGTGGCCACATACCCGCTGATGACGATGCTGGTGGAACTGGTCGCCTTCCGTACCCGGATGCCGCTGCCGAGGGTGGCAGGGGTGCTCCTCGCCACCATCGGCGCCTTCCTCGTCGTACGCAACGGGGCCGAGGTGGGCGGCAGTTCACGCTGGCTGGGGGACGTACTGCTGCTGCTCGGCGGTCTTGCCTGGGCCGGCTACAACGTGCTGGGCAAGCGCGCGAGCGCCGGCCAGGACGCCGCGAGCGTCACCTACTACCAGACCCTGGCAGGCGCGGCCGGGTTCGTGCTCGCATCGCTACTGGAGGCAGGCGACTGGCGGATACCGGGCGCAACGGCCTCAATCCTGCTGGCCTACCTGGCCGTGGCATGCTCGGTCGGCGGCTTCCTGCTCTACAACTACGGCCTGCGCAGGATGGCTTCGAGCGTCGCGGTGAACATCCTCAACCTGGTCCCGGTCTTCGGCGTCATCGGCGCCATCGTGATCAACGGGGAGTCGGTCCGGCTCGCCCAGGTAACGGGTGGCGTGATCATCATCGTCGGGGTGGCGCTGGGCATGATCGAACGGAGACAGGGAACCACAGCGAAACCGGACATGGAGAGAAACGAACCTTCCGGGACTGCGACCGCGCGGACTACGGTGAACGCCGGCCCCATGCCGGACGAGCCTGAAGCGGGAGTGTCAGGTTCTTGGGTCTGACACGAAAAGGTCCCGCAGTTCAACTTCGCGCTCAGACTGTGGGGAGGGAATCGAAGCGGTTGGCCGGCCCCAGGCTCCGCACACCGCCACCAGCGGCGCGTCCGTCTTCCACTTGAGGGTCGAATGGCGGGAGGGCGGGGCTGACCTGCGGCTTTGCCGTGAAAACCCTGCGGACCAGGGGAAACTACGCCCGGTAGTTCTCATTGGTCCGCAGGGTCTTTCGGTGCATTGTGCCCTGTGTGCGCCCGGCAGCATCTTCACCCCGCGGGGGCGGCCACCAGCGTGCGCGCAGTCATGGGCTCAACCAGGACACGGTCCAGGACCTGCCTGGCATGCAGGAAATGGGCGGTTGCGAAATGTCCCTGCAGAGCCCCCAGGTCAGTCCGCTCCTCGACAACCACCATGCGGGCCGTGCCAGGGTCTGCCCCTCTACCAGGCCCTGGACCTCCTCCAACACCTCCTGGCCACCTGGCCACCTGGCCACCTGGCCACCTGGACCGGCACCTGCCCCACCTGCCACCAACACACCCCATGGCAGCCCTACGACACCACATAACGAAGCACTACTCGGGCGTGTCGGAAGTGCTCTAGGTTGGCTGACGTGAGTGCGCGGGGCGGAGTTACCGATATGTCGGACCGGTCGAGCTGAAGACTGCGTGGATCCGCTCCCCGCCACCAAGGTCCTGACCCGTATCGGCGCTCTTGTCGAGGATCGCCGTACCGAGCTGTGGGACTCCGATATCCCCGCGTAGAGAGCTAGTGGGGCAGCGGCGACTGTTGCCGAGTGCCAGCAGGCTGGGGATCTCGTCGATGGCCACCGTCGAGCCACAGTGTCCAGGACGACACCTCGTGGGGAGGGATGCGCCTGCCCGGGGCAGACTGCATCTGCCCCGGGCTCCGTGGGCCACGGTGCCCGTGTTTGCCGTGCCCGCAGTGCGGCGCGAGCAACCCGGTGGGTGCCAGGACTTCCCAGCACAGCTGTCCGTGGTGGCGACCGTCGTCCGGCCCGAGGTGGACGATGCGCTCGGCTGTCTCGTGACGATCCGACGACTCTGCCGGTTCACGCCTCGAACTCGGTGAGATCAATGGCGTGAACGCGCAGCGGAAAGCCGTACACCGGGTGGGTCGTCTCGCGCTCCAGCACCATGCCGAGCTTGCGGATGACGTTCTCGGAGGCGTCGTCACCCGCCCGGCTGATGCTGATGACGCGGTCGAGGCCACGGTCCTGGAGCGCGAACTCCAGCGTGGCCTGGGCGGCTTCGGACGCGTATCCCTGGCCCCAGAACTGTGAGCCGAGCCGCCAGCTGATCGCCACGGCGGGCGCTACCTCCGGCAGGAATTCGGGCACGGACAGACCCGTGAAGCCCGCCAGTTCGCCCGAGGCCAGCAGCTCGACGGCGAAGAGGCCGAAGCCCTCGTCGTCCCACTCCTCCTCCCACCGCTCGATGTCCTCTGCCGTGTCGTCCAGGTCGCGCACCGAGCCGTCGTCGATCCAGTGCATGACCCGCGGGTCCGCGTTGATGTCCGCCAAAGGCACAAGGTCGTCGTCATTCCAGCGGCGGAGCAGGAGGCGGGGGGTGCGGATCTCGGTCATGACGCCCATCCTGCCGAAGGCAAGCCCCTCATAGGTAATCGCCACTCGCCGTGCTGCCGCTCCAGGCCCCCAAGGCATCGGGCCGCCGCCACCCCACGCTGTGACCATCCGACGCGTTCCTGCCGGCCGACGCCCGCGTCGTGCGAGCTCGGGGCACGACTCCAGGGACGGAGGGTCTGGGCTCCGGGCGGATGAACGCCGCCGACTATTCGTCGCCCGTCTAACGGCTGACCCGCTGACTGCGGCTGTGGTGAGGTTCGGCCGACTCGGCACTCCAACGTCAGAGGAAGATGAGCTCGACGCCCTCGTCCATACAGAGGCGCAGGACGACCGTCAGCTGTTGGGCGTCCTCGATGTGCTGCTGGAGGAGCGGCTCGTCGGGCTCCCGCTGCCATTGACCGATGATCGCTTCCAGGCGGGGCAGCATCGCAGCGCACTCGGCAGTCGAGAGGTCGTCACCACCGACGTCCGGGTGATCGAGGAGCGGTTCCAGAACGGTGGAGACCTCACTCCACGGACGGCCGCCCCCGAATCCCCGCATCTCGGAGAGGACAAACCCCTCGGCCCGTGCGAGCCGTTCCCGGAAGGCACCGAATCCGGTGTAGGACCAGGCGACGTCCGGGCTGCTGGTGTCTTCGTCTCCCGGGAACAGGATCAAACCCACGTCGTCCTCCTCGCTCGCGAAGTGGACAGGATCGGCCGGAACAAACGGCGCCGGCAACTGAAATGATCGCCGGGTGGTTGGGCGACAAAGCGGAAGGGCTGGGGCCCGGCCCGATCGTAAGCGGGTCCGCGCTGGGTGGGCCGCGGCTCGGTGCCGTGTTTTTCACCAGGCGACGGTCTGGCCGCGGTAGTCAAGGTATTGCAGGCCGGCGCGGCCGCGTTGTGCGTCGATGGTCGTGACGAGGTTGGGGATGCTCTCGCTGATGGTGAGGCGAGCGTTAGGGCCGCCGAGCTCGGTCTTGACCCAGCCAGGCGCCATCAGAAGCAGCGTTCGGTTGTCGTCGTGGTGACGGGCGGCGTAGCTGCGCATGAGTTGGTTGAGGGCGGATTTGCCGGCTCGATAGATCTCAAAGCCGCCGCGTTCGTTGTGGGTGATGCTGCCTTGGCCGGAGGACATGATCGCGATGGTGCCGTTCGGGGCGATGAGCTCGCTGAGCGTTTCGATGACCCGCATCGGGCTCAGCGCGTTGGTGATCATCAGGCGGGTGAACTCCTCGGTCGTGACGTCCGCGGTGGTCTCCTCCGGACGATTGGTGACGCCCGCGTTGACGAAGAGCAGATCGAACCTGCGGGCAACGAGCCGGTCGCGGAGGGCTTGGACCTGCTCAGGCGCGTTGATGTCCAGGTGCTCGATCTCCAGCCGCCCGCCGGCGGTGTCTCGCAGCTCGTGCAGGGCGGTGCGGGCAGGACCGCGGACGGTCGCCACGACACGAGATCCCCGGTCGATGTATTCCGCGGCGATCGCGTAGCCCAGGCCGCGAGAGGCGCCGATGAGGAGAAGGGTGGTGTTCTCCGAGACCGAACTCATGACTGCTCCTGAAGCCCCACCGGCACCTGGACGTCCGCCTCGGAGGGAGGCTGTTCCAGGCCGTAGAGCGACTCGGCGTTGGCGTGGGCGACCTTCTGTTGATCGTCGCGGTCGGGAAGCGTTTGCAGAAAGTCGGTGATGGTCGCGGCTTCGAGTCGGTGGAAGGGATAGTCCCCTGAGAGCAGGATGCGGTCGACGCTTGTGTAGTCCAGCGCATGGCGGAGCAGACGTGGGGTCAGCATGCCGCTGGTCGCGATGTGAATGTTGGTTGCGAAGTACTCGGCGACTCGCCGCTCGAGGTGGGTTGCAACAGTGGAGAGGCTGTCGATCCGGTCAAGCGCGAACAGGAGCATCTCGCCCCAGTGACCCAGGACGATCTGCAGGTCCGGGTGGCGGTCGAAGGTGCCGCGCACGATGAGGCGAAGCGCCGCAAGTCCTGCCTCGATATGCCATCCCCAGCCGAAGGTGGCCAGCGCGAGGTCGATGGTCGGGTCAAACCCGCGGTAGGACGCCTCTCGGACCGCGTTCGGGGGAATCTGAGGATGGAGGAACACGGGCCGCCCCAAGCCGGCGGCGGTCGCGAGCAGTTCGTCGTAGACGGGGTCATCCAGCGGGCGATCGCCGCTGCGGCCGTAGGACATGATCCCCACGTGGCCGGGCGCGTCCGCGGTTCGCTGGAGCTCGGCCACCGCTGCGTCCGGGTCTGACATCGGCAACGTCGTCATTGCCCTCAGGCGGGTCGGATAGCGAGTGGCGGCCTCGCTGGCGCGGTCGTTCGCGTCACGGCTCAGCGCTACCGCCTCGCGGGCCGGGAGCCCGTGAGTCCCCGGCGGGGCGATCGAGAGGATCTGGACGTCGATGCCCGCCGCGTCCATCGCCTCAACTCGTTGCTTGCCGATGTCGCGCAGACGCGCGGGGATGTCCCCTCGGTCGTTCAACGCCACGCTCTCGTCTCGCGCCCCCGCCGGCCGCGCTCGCAGCGCCCGGTCGATTTTCGTGGTGGTCCAGTGCTCTTCGATGGCGATGACTCTCATCACGCTCCTCCACACCGCTACCAGCGGCAACCATGTACGGATCCTGCGCTCTTTCCGTCGTGCTCGTGCAAGCCTCGGCCAGGCGCGCTGCACAACGGTCCGAAAACGGCACCTTCTGTATGATTGCCGCTATGCCACGTCCGGTGATCGCTGATTCCGTCACCTTGGAGCCTGATGATGTGCGAATCCTTCGTGCCCTTCAGGTTGATCCACGGGTCGGATTCGCGACCGTGGCGACGGTCCTGGGGCTCTCCGAGCTGACCGTCGCCCGCCGCTACCGCCGCATGCGGCGTGCCGGGGTGATCCGGGTGATCGGGGTAGTCGACCCGGGAGCGCTCGGGCAGAGCCGGTGGATGGTGCGCCTGCGCTGCCGGCCCGGCAGCGTCACGGCCATCGCCGAAGCACTCGCGCAACGCGACGACATCAGCTGGGTCGCCCTGAGCGCTGCCGGCTCCGAGGTCACCTTCGCCGTGCGCTCGCGATCACAGGAGCAACGCGACGACCTGCTCGGCCGCCGACTCCCCCGCACCGCCGCCGTGCTCGACCTACAGGCGTCGGTGATACTCCGCCAGTTCCTCGGCGGACGCGGGCACTACTGGGCCGCACTCACCGGAACCCTGACCCCCGAGCAGGAGTCAGCCCTCGGGCCCGGCGACAGGCCGTTCACCGAAAAGCCGGTCGTGCGGAATCAGCCGTCGCAGCTCAGCGCCCATGACGAGAAGCTGCTCGCGGCCCTCGCCGCCGACGGACGGGCCAGTCTCGTCGACCTCGCAGCGGCTGCCGACCTCACCCCGGGCCGAGCGTCACGGCGTCTGCACGCACTGCTCTCCAGCGGAGTGGTCCACATCGACGTGGAGATCGCACCGATGGCCCTGGGATTCCGAGCCCGAGCGAACCTGTGGATGCGAGTTCACCCAGCCAAGATCAAAACTGTCGGGCGGGCGATGGCGCAGATGCCCGAGGTGGGATTCGCCGCCGCAGTGTCCGGACCGTACAACCTCCACGCCGCCGTCCACTGCCACGACCTCGACGGACTCTTCGAGTTCACCACCGACCGCGTCGGAACCCTGCCCGGCGTCGAAGGCATGGAGATCAGTCCCGTCTTCCGCCAGATCAAGCAGGCCGGAACCCGAGTGGACGGCGACCGCCTGAGCGACCCGCCGAGCGACCACAGCCGCGGCTGACGCCCCCGACAGAGAGCATCCCTCGCGAGGAACGAACCGGAACCAGACCTTGATCTGCTCACCTGCGTTCTCCATCGATGGCGCTCTTCGCATTTCCCCACCTGGTGCTCAGCGGTTGGCCAAACCTGCTCAATTGATCTCCCCGACGACACGGTCCGGACGAACTAGGCTGGAGCATGGCGTCTACGTGGTGCGAGATATGGCGTCTACACGGTGGGAGATGTCGTGGATGTCGATCTGCGCAAGATGCGCTACTTCGTGGCTGTGGCCGAGGAGTTGCACTTCGGCCGGGCCGCGGGGCGGCTGCACATCACGCAACCGGTGCTGTCCCGGCAGATCCGCGCGCTGGAGCAGGAGCTGCGCGCGCAGCTGTTCACCAGGAACAAGCAGACCACCGAGCTGACGGCCGCCGGCCATCAACTGCTGGAGGACGCGCGCCCCCTGCTGGCCACCGCGCAGGCCCTGTGCCACCGGGTCCAGCAGGCCGCCCACGGATCTTCGGCGTTCACGGTCGGCTTCATGCCCGGGATCACCGTGACCGGCGCGGTGCGCGCCTTCTCCGCCAGGCATCCCGAGCTGAGTGTGCAGGTGATGCGCACTTCCTGGGGTGACCAGGTCCAGGGCGTGCACGAGGGCCTTCTCGACGTGAGCTTCGTGCGGCTGCCCGTTGACCATCGCGGCCTGGAGCTGCGCCCGCTCTTCCGGGAGCCCCGCGTCGCCGTACTGCCGGCGGACCACCGGCTGGCGGGCAAGGAGTCCATCGTTATCGCTGATCTGGCGCCCGAGCGGCTGCTGCAGGACCCCGACGCCGTCCCCGAGTGGCGTGACCTCCCCGAGCGGACCGGCGGCGAGGAGGCCGGGCCGCGGCCCTCGTTCGCCACCGTCGAGGAGAAGCTGGAACACGTCGCGACGTCCGGGGGCGTCCTCGTCCTTCCGCTGTCCACCGCGGTCTATTACACCCATACCGATGTCGAGCATGTGCCCATCGACGACATCGGCCCCAACGAGGTCTGCCTTGCCTGGAGCGCCGGCCGTCGCTCCCCCCTGCTCCCGGAGTTCGCCGACATCGCCGCTACCCAGCACTGATGCTCTGGGGGCATCACCGCTGACGGAAGAGGTCTTGGACGCCTGCCGCGGCACGGGGCCAGGGTGGAGGAGCGGCGGAATCCTCGGCCGCTATCGACAAGGACCGTGAGAGCGATGCAGATCTTCATCACAGGCGGCTCCGGCTACATCGGCCGCTCCACCATCCGGGCACTGGCCGGGCACGGCATCGGCGTGACGGCGCTGGCGCGCAGCGTGCACGCGGCACGCACCGTGTCGGACCTTGGTGCCACCCCGGTTGCAGGGGCGCTCACCGACACCGATGTCCTCCATGAGGCGGCCCGCCGGGCCGACGGGGTCATCCACGTCGGGGTGGACTACGCCGAGGGCACCGCGGACGTCGACCGCGCAGCGGCGGAGGCGCTGCAGGACGGCGTGGGAAGCGGTCCCTATGTGCACACGGGCGGGGTGTGGGTGTACGGAGACACCGACGGGGTCGCCGACGAGGACGCCGCGCTGAGCCCGCCGCGCATCACCGCTTGGCGGCTGGAGAACGAGAAGCGGGTGCTCGCCCGCGCCGCCACCGGAGAGCACCCGGTGGTGGTGATGCCAGGGCTGGTCTACGGCCGCTCCGGCGGACTGGCTCAGTCGTTCTTCGTCGAGCCGGGGCGCACCGCAGGTGCCGTGCCCTGCATCGGGGACGGCTCCAACCACTGGGCGCTGGTCCACGTCGACGACATCGCCGAGCTATACGTCCTGGCCCTGAACGCCCCGGCCGGTTCCGTTTACGCCGGGGTCAGCGGCCAGAACCTTCCGCTGGCAGACGTCACCCGGGCCCTCAGCCACGCCGCCGGATGCCCGGACCGGATCGAGTCGCTGACCCTCGAGGAGGCCGTACGGCGGATGGGCCCGATCGCCGAGGCATTCGCCCTCGACCAGCAGTTCAGCGGCGACCGGGCGCGCCGCGAGCTCGGCTGGACGCCTACCCGTCTCGACGCCCTGGCCGAACTCGCCCAGGGCTGAACCACCAGGGAAAGGGGTGCCTGCCCCATCGGGAAGGCGGTGCCTAATGCGGGCGCCAGAGTGCAGATCAACGGCTTCTGGGAGGTGAGCACCTTCATCCTCAACAGTGCCCTGTTCGTCCTGGTGGGCATCCAGACACCCGCCATCGTGAGCGCGATCAGCGCCGTCTCCCTGGGACACGCCGTGGTCACCGCGTTGCTGGTCGGCGGCGTGGTGATCGCCGCTCGCCTGCTGTGGCTGTACTCGGTGCCCTACCTCCTCCGCGTCGTCGACCGCCGCCCGGTCCAGCGCACGCTGCGCTCCGGAGCCCGGGAACGGTTCCCCGTCGCCTGGAGCGGGGTGCGCGGGGCCGTGTCGCTGGCGGCCGCCCTCGCTGTCCCGACCACCACGGCCGCGGGCCGGCCGCTTGGGGGACACGGCCTGCTGGTGTTCACCGCAGTGGCCGTCATCCTGGTCACGCTGGTCGTCCAGGGGACGACCATGCCCGCGGTGGTCCGCTGGTCCGGGCTCCACGGCGATGCCATCGAGACCACCGAGGAGCGCCGCGCACATCGCCAGATCGTCACCGCCGCGATGGAGGCGCTTCCCGACCTCGCCGAACGCCTGGACGCACCACCGGAGACCGCCAACGCCATCCTGAGCGAACTGCACGAGTACGCCACTGAGGACGCGGAACCGTCCGACGCCACCGGGCCCGGCGTGCGGGCCGGGCTGGAACTGCGCCGCGCCCTGATCGGCGTCAAACGCAGCGCCCTGATCCGCCTGCGCGACCAGCGCACCATTGACGACATCGTCCTGCGCCGGCTGCAGTCGGTCCTGGACAGCGAGGAAGTCAGGATCGAGCTGGCCCTGCGTGCCTTCACCGGCCGGCCGCCCTCGCCACCGGCCGACGGCACGGCCGATCCGCGCGGCGGGGCGCCCGGGGAGTGAGCGACCGCGTCCGATCCTGGGATGTGATCTTCCGCCGGCCAACTCCCTTGCTTTCAACCGGTATTGACGTGGACGACGACAACGGACACGGTCGCTCCGATTCCTGGAGCCGCATCCCAGGCTTCGCCGGTACACCGTCCCGAGGGACACGGCGAGCCGGAACGTCGCCCACGGCCGGGGCGGGGTAGAACACCCATCGGCTCGAACAGTAGGGGCGGGCAACCCACCGGACAATGGTTTACGCCGCTCGACGTGAAAGCGCGCAAAAATACCCTCTCAATGATGTCGGGAAGAGCCCGCCGTGTCGTCGGCATGGTATTAGGTAGGCACCATAAGGGGCGATGGAGAGTTATTGTCATATACGCTGCCCCGCAAGGAACAGGGAGTCCGATGGCGCAGCTTGAGCGAGCCGTCCATAGCGGGGAACAACAGAAAGACCGCTCCGTTCCCGGCCGGATGATGGTGCACTGGATCACCACTACGGACCATAAGGTCATCGGCAACATGTACATGGTGACCGCCTTTGGATTTTTCTTGCTCGGCGGAACGCTGGCCATGCTGATGCGAGCAGAACTGATGCGTCCGGGCCTACAGATCGTGTCCAATGAGCAGTACAACCAGCTTTTCACCGTGCACGGCACCATCATGATGCTGCTGTTCGCGACACCGATGTTCGCGGGCTTCGCCAATGCGGTGATGCCGCTCCAGATCGGATCCCCGGATGTGGCTTTCCCCCGGCTGAATGCCTTTACTTACTGGGTTTTTCTGCTCGGTGGGCTCATGGTGGTTTCCGGGTTCCTGGTTCCCGGTGGCGCCGCGTCGTTCGGCTGGTTCGCCTATGCACCGCTCAACGGACCGGTCTTCTCTCCCGGCAAGGGAGCAGACTTGTGGACCATGGGCCTGGTGGTTGCCGGGCTCAGCACGATTTTGGGGGCGGTAAATTTCGTCGCAACCATTGTCTGTCTACGGGCACCAGGCATGACGATGTTCCGTATGCCGATCTTCACCTGGAATGTACTGTTCACCTCCATTCTTGCCCTCCTGGCTTTTCCGGTGCTGACCGCCGCGCTCCTCGTCCTGGAAGCGGACCGTAAATTCGGGGCTCATGTCTTCGACGCCGCATACGGTGGCGCCGTGCTATGGCAGCACATGTTCTGGTTTTTCGGGCATCCCGAAGTTTATATCGTCGCCCTGCCGTTCTTCGGGGTCATTACCGAAATCATTCCGGTGTTCAGCCGTAAGCCCGTCTTCGGGTATGTCGGCATGGTAGGTGCAACCATTTCCATCACGATGCTTTCCGCTTCGGTCTGGGCGCACCATATGTTCGCGACCGGGGCCGTGCTCTTGCCCTTCTTCTCCGTTATGTCATTCCTTATTGCTGTGCCGACCGGGGTTAAATTCTTCAACTGGATCGGCACCATGTGGGGCGGCAGCCTCTCGTTCGAAACACCCATGCTCTGGAGCATCGGATTTTTGGTGTCATTCCTGCTGGGTGGGCTGAGCGGCGTACTCATTGCCTCTCCACCGCTGGACTTTCACGTCACCGACAGCTATTTCATTGTCGCTCATCTGCATTACGTTCTGTTCGGCACGGTCGCTTTCGCAATGTTTGCGGGGTTCTATTTCTGGTGGCCCAAGTGGACCGGAAGAATGCTCGACGAGAGACTGGGCAGGGTGCATTTCTGGATGTTGTTCACGGGGTTCCAGGGAACTTTTCTGGTACAGCACTGGCTGGGCGAGATGGGAATGCCTCGCCGCTATGCAAACTACCTGAGCACGGATGGCTTCACCACGTTGAACACAATTTCCTCCGCCAGCTCATTCCTTCTGGGGGCCTCTACGCTGCCGTTCCTGTTCAATGTCTGGCGCACCCGCCGCTATGCCGCCAAAGTGGAAATGGACGACCCCTGGGGCTTCGGTCGATCTCTTGAGTGGGCGACATCCTGTCCGCCGCCACGCCACAACTTCCACACCTTGCCGCGAGTACGCTCCGACTCCCCTGCCTTCGACCTGCATCACCCGGAGTTCGGAACGGGCGGAGTCGCCCTGAGCCCGGCTGGCGGCGGGCGAACGGACGACAAGCCCACTCCTGACCCCCTGAGCGAGTGAGCCCATGAAAATCGAGACATATCTTTTCGGCGGCGTGGCGCTCTTTTTCGGTGGGACCGCTGTGGGTTACGCGTGGTGGTCGGACAGCGAGCCGGCAGGGACCGCTGCGCTGATCGTCGCCTGCATCATGGCGTCGCTGGTCTGTTTCTTCCTTTTCATGCAGTACCGCAGGCGCGGCCTCCGCCCCGAGGACCGCAAGGAGGCCGAGGTGCAAGATCGCTCCGGCCCCCTGGACTTCTTTCCGCCGCACAGCATCTACCCGATGCTTACCGCTGTGGGATTCACGGTCGCTGCGCTCGGCGTGATCTACGGGGCGTGGCTGTTCCTGATGGGCATCGGGGTGCTGGCCGCGGGCGTCTTCGGTTTTGTGTTTCAGTACGGAAACCGCGACAGCTGAGGTGCTGTGGACCGCGGGTCGGGTGAGCTGCGAGGCAAGGGCACTGCTGCTGTGGTGAGCCGGCGGGTGCGTGGTCACCTTGAGTCGCGCGGCGGTGCGTTCAGGGCAGCGATTTTTTCTTGCTGTTCCGCAGTTGCCGGCATTTCCACCTGGTCGCGGTAGTACCAGCGGCCCAACATCGCCCGCAGACGTTCGCGCCGAGGCAGCGCCTCCGGCACCACGGAACGCCGGTCCGCCCCGGCCCCGAGTCCCGAGGGTGCCGGGTTCGACCGTGCGAGCAGCGTGAACTGCTCCTGGTGGGCCAATGCCTTTCGCCCTTCGGCCAGACCGCCGTAAACCGACTGGCTCACCAGGCCCGTTTCGTCGCCCTCGATGAGCCTCTCCCGTTCACGCCGCTGCAGTGCCAGACAGATCCGTTTGGTGATGAGGAACGACAGCGGCGGCGCAGTCACGACCGCCACCCGGAAAATCCACGTCAGGGTGTTCAGCGACAGTTCGAAGCCGAAGGCGATGATGTCGTTGCCGCCGGCCAGGAGTAGGACCGCGTAGCACACGAGGGCGGCCACTCCCAGGCCAGTTCGGGTGTGCCGTTCACGCGGCCGGTCGCACAGATGGTGTTCGCCGTGGTCGGCGGTCAGCCATCGTTCGAAGAAGGGGTAAAGGTAGAGAGCCATGAACAACAGTCCTGGCAGTACGACGGCGGGCAGGAACACGTTCCACATGATGCTGTGGCCCCACAGCTGGGTCTCCCATGGGGGCATCAGCCGCAACGCGCCTTCCAGGAATCCCACGTACCAGTCGGGTTGAGCGCCGGTGGAGACCTGGTCCGCGCGGAAGGGGCCATAATTCCAGATCGGATTGATCTGGGCCACCGCGCCGAGGACGGCCGTGCATCCGAAGAGGATGAAGAGCAGGCCGGTCGACTTAGTGATCCACTGAGGCACCATCGGCTGCCCCGTGACGCTCCTGTTCAGCTTTCCCGGACCGCGCCACTGTGTGTGTTTGAGGAAGACCACGAGGATGAGATGTGCCGTCACCATGGCGATGAGAATGCCGGGCACCAGCAGGATGTGGACCGTGTAGAGGCGCGGAATGATGTCATGCCCTGGAAATTCGCCGCCAAAGGCGAAGAAGGACAGGTACGTGCCCACGACCGGGATGGATCCCATGATGGTGTCCGCGGTACGCAACCCGGTACCGGAGAGCAGATCGTCGGGCAGTGAGTAGCCGCAGAACCCCTCCAGCAGCGCGAGCAGAAACAGTGTCACCCCGATGACCCAATTGCCCTCGCGTGGTCGGCGGAAGGCACCGGTGAAGAAGATCCGCAGCATGTGCACCCCGATGGACGCGACGAACGTCAAAGCCGCCCAATGGTGGATCTGCCGGATCAGCAGCCCGCCCCGCACATCGAAGCTCAGCCTCAGCGTGGAGGCGTAGGCCTGGGTCATGCGGGTGCCGCGCAACGGGACGTACGAGCCGTGATAGGTGCTCTCCGCCATGATCGGGTCGAAGAACAGCGTCAGGAAAATGCCGGTGAGGACAAGCACGATCAGGCTGTAGAGCGCCAGTTCGCCCAGCAGGAAAGCCCAGTGGTCCGGGAAAGCCTTGCGCAGCAGCTTCCCCGCATCGGCTGCGGGCAGTCGTTCATCCAGTCGATGGAATCCGCGTTCAGCTGCGTGGCGAGCCTTGCGCGCCAGACGCTCTTCACTCTCGCGGAAAGGCATGCACCGTGCTCCCTCGTCCCGTACAGCAGCCGCGCATCTCCGCCTCGGCCTTGCGGATGACTAACCGTTACCTGGATTCCTCAATCGGGTACGTCACACGTCTGCAGGGCGAGTCCCGCTGGTCCCGCGGTCCCGGCAATCCGTGATCCGCCGGACCACCATCAGGTGCCGGTCCGGCGCCCGGTGCGCGTGTCCACCTGTTCACCCGTGCACCCGTGCACCCGGGGCATGCGGCGGCCTGAGGGCGTGCGGCGGCACGGTCGTGCGCCGTCTGCCTCGATCTGGGGTTTGCGCCTCCTGGACGCGAGTCCGCCCCCCTTCACGCCGTACCGGCGTGTGCTCCCGCCTGTTTCGCTTGATCTTGCGCACGGGCCACCTGGCTCACCACCGGCCGTCTTCCTCATTTCTGTTCACGTCCCGGGAGGGAATGTGTCCGTACCGGACAGTGTCACCGGTTCCGCTACCGAAGAGCCCGCTCTCGACCCATCCGCAGACACTGCGCTCACCAGCCTCAGCACACAGGCCGCGCGCCAGCTGGCGACCACGACCAAGTCCGAGCCCCAGATGCAGGCCATCACCTCCCGATGGCTGTTGAAGATGCTGCCGTGGGCGGACGTCAAGGGCGGCGCCTACCGGGTCAACCGGCGTCTGCAACTCCGCGTCGGCCGGGGCCGTGTCCAGTTCGAGCACAACGGGGCGGACGACATCAGGGTGATTCCACAGACGCTCACCGAGCTGCCCGTCCTGCGCGGCTACCCCGACACCGAGGTCCTCAGGGAGATCTCCGGCCGCTTCCGTGTCCGGGAGGTCCGGGCCGGCCAGGTCCTCTTCGAGGCGGGGCAGCCGGCCACTGAGGCGTACCTCGTCGTCCACGGCCGGTTCGTCCGCTACGCGGTCGGCAAGTACGGCGAGGAGGAAGTCCTCGGCGTCGTCACGGACGGCGACCAGATGGGGGACGAGGCGATCGGCCGGCCCGACCCACTGTGGCTGACCTCGGTCCGGGCCGAAACCGCGGGCGTACTGCTGGTGCTGCCCTGGGACGTGATCCAGGAGTTCACCGACCGGGTGCCTTCCCTGGGCGCACACCTGACGGCGTACGCGGAGCGGCAGCAGCTCCCCATGAACCGCAAGGGAGAGGCGGACGTGCCGGTGCAGGCGGGGCATGTCGGCGAGCCGACGCTGTCCGCCGGCTTCGTCGACTACGACCTCGCCCCACGCGAGTACGAGCTCTCCCTGACCCAGACCGTGCTGCGGGTGCACACCCGCGTCGCCGATCTCTACAACGACCCTATGGACCAGACACAGCAGCAACTTCGGCTCACCGTGGAGGAGATCCGCGAGCGCCAGGAGTGGGAGCTGGTCAACAACAGGGAGTTCGGACTGCTGCACAACACCGACTACGGGCAGCGCATCAGCACCTACACCGGCCCGCCCACCCCCGACGACATGGACGAGCTGTTGTCCATGCGCCGCAAGACGCGGCTGTTCCTGGCCCACCCGAAGGCGATTGCCGCCTTCTTCCGGCAGTGCAACAAACGCGGTCTGGTGCCTGGCACGGCGAATGTCGAGGGGCACGAGGTTCCCGCCTGGCGCGGAGTTCCGATTTTCCCGTGCGGCAAGATCCCGATCAGTGACGCGCACACCAGCAGCATCATCGCGCTGCGGACCGGAGAGGCGGACCAGGGTGTCGTCGGCCTGTTCCAGACAGGCATCCCCGAGGAGTACCAACCCGGCCTGAACGTCCGGTTCATGGGCATCGACAAGGCCGCCATCATCAACTACCTCGTCACCGCCTACTACTCGCTGGCGATCCTCGTGCCCGACGCAGCCGGAATCCTGGAGAACGTCCAGCTCGGCCGGAGCGCCGACTGACCAGCTGTGGAGTACGCATCATGAGCACGCCCCCGAACACCGCCACCGCCGCGTTTTCGATGCCCGGCCCGCCAACCGTCGCCCGCACCCCGCGGACCCGACGCGGCGGAGCCATCCCCGGGCTGAGGTACCGGCCCGTCGCCCCCGCCGACCCGGAAAAGGCCCAAGAAATCGACCGCAGGTTGGAGGCCTGGGCCCGCCAACTGGATCTGTTCCCCGCGCAGTGGACCGGGGACTTCACCGAGTTCCAGTTCGGCCGGGCCGTCGTCCTGCAGCATCCCGGTGCGGCCGACCTCGAACACCTGACCGTCGCGGGCAAGCTGCTGCTGGCGGAGAACATCGTCGACAACTGCTACTGCGAAGAGGACGAGGGCAAGGGTGGCGCGCACCGCGGCCTGGGCGGCCGGCTGATCATGGCCCAGTCGGCCCTCGACCCCTTCCACGGCACCGTCGAAATGGAGGAGGAGTGGTGCCGCGGCGTGCAGGCCGACGGGCCACTGCGCTCATACCACTGGGCCCTGAAGGACTACGCGGCCCTCGCCACCCCGAGCCAGACCGACCGGTTCGTCCACGACATCGCCCGGTTGCACCTCGGCTATCTCGCCGAGGCCGCCTGGGCGGAGACGCGGCATGTGCCTCAGGTCTGGGAGTACATGGTGATGCGGCAGTTCAACAACTTCCGCCCCTGCCTGTCCCTCGTCGACGCCGTGGACGGCTACGAACTGCCCGAAGCGCTCTACGCCCGCCCCGAGATCCAGCGGATCACCGTCCTGGCCAGCAACGCCACGACCATCGTCAACGACCTGTACTCCTTCACCAAGGAACTGGCGAGCGATCCGAACCACCTGAACCTGCCCCAAGTGGTCGCCGCCAACGACCAACGCGGCCTGAAAGCCGCCTACTTGAAGAGCGTCGAGATCCACAACCAGATCATGGAAGCGTTCGAGACGGAGTCAGTCCCGCTGTCCGCCACCTCACCCCTCGTCGAGAGGTACGTCCAGGGCCTGGCCGACTGGGTGTCCGGCAACCACGAGTGGCACGCCACCAACACCGACCGCTACCAGCTGCCCAACTACTGGTAGACCGATCCCGCTCCACAGCAAGGAGTCACCGTTGACCATCGCTCACGCCGACACCACCCGCACGCCGGTGCCGACCCAGTCCACATATCAGTCCCGCGTTGCGGACTACTGGAACGCCGAGGAAAACCCGGTCAACCTCGAACTCGGAAAGATCGACGACCTCTACCACCACCACTACGGCATCGGGGACGCTGACTGGTCGGTGCTGGACGAGCAGGACCCCGACCAGCGCCGCGAACGGGTCACCGGCGAACTGCACCGCCTGGAACACGCCCAGGCCGAACTCCTCGCCTCCCACCTCGGCAACCTCTCTCCCACCGACCGCGCCTTCGACGCCGGGTGCGGACGCGGCGGCGGCAGCGTGGTCGCGCACCTGCGCCACGGCTGCCACACCGACGGGGCCACAATCTCCGCCAAACAGGCCGGCTTCGCCAACGAGCAGGCCCGCAAACGCGGCATCGACGACAAGGTGCGCTACCACCACCGCAACATGCTCGACACCGGCTTCACCTCCGGCGCGTACGCGGCGTCCTGGAACAACGAGTCGAGCATGTACGTCGAGCTGGACCTGCTGTTCGCCGAGCACGCGCGGCTGCTGCGGCGCGGTGGACGCTATGTGGTGATCACCGGCTGCTACAACGACGCCTACGGGCGCGCCTCCCGCGAAGTCTCCCTCATCAACGCCCACTACATCTGCGACATCCACCCCCGCTCGGCGTACTTCCGCGCGATGGCCCGCAACCGCCTCGTCCCCGTGCACGTTCAGGATCTGACGGAGGCCGCGCTTCCGTACTGGGAGCTGCGCCGGCAGGCCGACCACCTGGTCACAGGCATTGAGGACACCTTCTTGACCGCGTACCGCAACGGCAGCTTCCAGTACCTGATGATCGCCGCCGACCGGGTGTGAGGTCGCCGGGGCCGCGCCGCGCGTGGCGCGGCCCCGGCGGGGCGGGCAGTGGCTCGATTGCGGGCGCCGCTGCCCCGTCAGCCCGGTGCTGCCGCGTCGGTGTCGGTCGCGTCGGTCGTGTACGGGCAGGCTCGGACGATGAGCAAGGCCACGTCGTCGTGCTCCCAAGGTGTGCGCAGCGTGTACAGGAGCACGTCGCAGGTCTCCTCCAGGGACCGCTGAGGTCCGGTGAGAAACGCGAGGAGGGCGTCCAGACGTTCATCTATGGCTTGGTTGCGGGTTTCGACCAGGCCATCGGTGTAGAGGACCAGTTCGTCGTCGGGGTGCAGGGTGATCGTGGTGGTGTGGAACGGCACGTCACCGACGCCGAGCGGGGCGCCGGTGGGCAGGTCGAGCAATTCCGCTTCCTGACCGGGGCGGACCAGCGCAGGGGGCAAATGTCCGGCGTTGGCGATGCGGCACTGGTGATCGTGGGGGTCGTAGACGGCGTAGATGCAGGTGGTGATCGTTTGCCCCATGCGGTCGGAGAGGTTGTCGAGATGGTGCAGCACCTGGTCGGGCTCGAGGTTGAGTTCGGCGAAGGCGCGGGCCGCGCTGCGCAACTGCCCCATGGTGGCGGCGGCGCTGACGCCGCTGCCCATGACGTCACCGACGACGAGGACGGTCTTGTCGCCGGCAAGGGGGAGGACGTCGAACCAGTCGCCGCCGATTTCACTGGCGACCGAAGCGGGCTGGTAGCGGTAGGCGATCTCCAGTCCTGGCCGGGGTTCCGGGCACTCGGGCAGGAGACCGCGCTGAAGAGTGAGAGCGGTGTGGCGTTGGCTCTCGTACCAGCGCGCGTTGTCCATGCACAGGGCCGCCCGCGCCGCGAGCTCGCCGGCGAGAACCTCGTCGTCGTGGCGGAACGGTTGTGGATTGCTCGTGCGTCTGAGGTCGAGGGCGCCGAGAACATTGCCGCGGGCGATCAGCGGCACCGCCAGGTAGGAGTGGAGCCCGGCTCGGGCCAGGCGGTCGGCGGCCTCAGGGCAGTGGGCGATACGTGGCAGATCGCTCTCGCCCACATGCGGCACGACGACGGGCCGGCCGGTGTGCACGCACTCAGTGACCAGCCGGTCTGCGCCGTACTGGGCGAGTTCGCCCGGCGGGTCGACGACGGCGGCCGACTCCGCCGTCGATGCGGTGGAGACCGCCAGGACACGGAATGGTGCCGGACCGTCGAGTGAGTTGACAGGCGAGAGGTGGGTCAGGACACCGTCGAGCACATGTACGGCGGCCACGTCGGCCAGCGTCGGCACGGACATCTCGGCGAGTTCCCGCGCAGTCTGATCAACGTCCAGCGTGGTCCCGATCCGCAGGGAAGCTTCGGCCACGAGCGCCAGATTCCGCCGGGCCTGCATAGCCTCGACCGTGGCGCGATGCCGCTCGGTGACGTCCACTACCGAGATAGCTACCCCCAGTACCTTCCCGTTCGATGCCTCCAGCCGGTAATAGGACACGGACCACGCATGCTCGTACGGATCAGCGGCGGTGTGCCCGATGGACTCCTGGTCAACGATGGGGGTACCGGTGGCCAGGACCTTCCGCATCGCGGACTCAATGGCCTCGACGTCCAAAAAGGGAAGAGCCTCGCGGACACTGCGGCCCACATGGTCGGCAGCGGGCAGCCCATTGATGCGCTCCAACGCCGGATTGACGCTCACGTACCGCAGATCGGTGTCCAGGACCGCCAGACCGATCGGAGACTGGGAGACCAGCCGGGTGGACAGCGCCAGATCCCGCTCCACCCCGCGCAACGTCGCCTGGCCGGTCGCCAGCCCCAAGGCGTACAGGTCCTTGTTCTGGTCTTCCAGCCGCATGTTGCGGAATTCGACCAGCTTGGTGCTGCCGTCCTTGTGCCGCACGGGGAAGACGCCCGCCCAGCTCCCCTCGCCCGCCATGACCTGGGCGAACAGGTGGATCACCAGTTCCAGGTGTTCTTCGTTCACCAGCAGGCGTCCGGCAAATTGGCCAAGGGCCTCGCTAGCCGCGTAGCCGAAGAGCTCTTCGGCCTGAGGACTCCACAAGACGATCCGCCCGTTACCGTCGAGCATGACAGCGGCTACGTTGAGTACATCCAGCAGATCGCCCGGCTCAGCCGTCACATCCTGCTGCAGAGCGTCCCGGGCAGAGGAGGACTCGGCTGCGCTCATCGCAGAACTCCTTTCGAGCGCGTCGGTCACGGCTCCTCCGCAGTCACCGGCCGGGAGAGTCGACGCCCCACCTGCCACTCGAAGGCCGGGGGGCTGCCTCACGACGGGCGCGGAATCTCGGTGCGACGCCCTGCCGCCCGCCCCCCTCCGCAGGGAAGAGGGAGGTCGCGCAGGGACGGGCCCTTCTCACAGGCTAGCGTCTTTGTCCATATTCGGGCGGTGTGAATGCCCCACCCGGGTATTGCCGCAGTTGTCACCTACGTGTGCTCCGGGGGAAGGAAGTGTGCGTCCCGGCGGCTTTGGGCGCCTTGCGGGCCTTACGGGCCTTCCTGGCCTTGCGGTCGGCCTTTGCGGTGGTGTGCCTTACGGACTCCGCGGACTAACCGTCAGCGAGGCCAGCTATACGTAGGGTGATTGCTTTCTGTGCCATAAGGGCCGTCCCGTAATGCAGCGCAAAGGCGATCGGCGCATTCCCCATTCCCTCCCCGCCGCCCAAGGGATCACGGATATGGCGAGCAGGAAGCCGACCCCATTCTCTCGATGGGCGGCGCCGGGGTGCGCGGCGTCCAGCGCCGCCGAGGGTCTGAGCTCGCACCGGACAGGGCGATCGCCGACGGGTGGACAACCACGCGAGGCTCCCGGTAGATGGTTGATCTTGGTCGACAACCCGTCTACCAGGAGCTTCCTCGTTCCGGCAGGTCCATCCAACTAGCATTCCTCACACTGGAGTTGGAAACGCCCCCATAGCGCCAGGCCCCGTTCGTTGCGAAAGGGGCTCCCGAATGAAGGAGGAACA
This sequence comes from Streptomyces sp. NPDC028368, assembly GCF_055565615.1. Taxonomy (NCBI): domain Bacteria; kingdom Bacillati; phylum Actinomycetota; class Actinomycetes; order Kitasatosporales; family Streptomycetaceae; genus Streptomyces; species Streptomyces sp. NPDC028368. Next base: position 21,907 of record NZ_JBVHTY010000008.1, read on the forward strand.
TGAACGACGTCACCGGATTCAAAGACATTCCCCCGACCACTCTTGCCGACCTTCTGGGACGCGAGCAGGTCATGGATATCGGCATTCGCCCTCTGTGGCCCTCGATCCCGCGAGTTGCCGGACCGGCGTTCACCGTGCGGTGTCCTCCTGGTGACAACCTCATGCTGCACGCGGCTATCCATCGCGCGGAACCTGGCTCGATCATCGTCGTCGAAGCGGGTGACGTGGACTACGCCCTTGCCGGCGGCAACGTGTGTGCCGTCGCTCAACGTCGCGGGATCGCAGCAATCGTGGCCGACGGAGTGATGCGTGACCTCGCCGAGGTGCGCGAGAGGGGATTTCCTGTGTTTGCCAGGGGAGTTATCCCCATCCCGGGCACCAAGGCGGCCGTTGAGCCGCTCAATGTCCGGGTGCGGTGCGGCGGTGTGATGGTGAGTGCCGGCGATATCGTGGTGGCCGACGAAGAGGGCGTTGTGGTCACTCCCCGCGCCCGTCAGGAGCAGGTGCTCCTCGCCGCCCAGGCGAAGTTGGCCAAGGAGGCCGACGAATCCCTCGATGCATGGGAAGAGGCGCATCGCGCTCGCATCAACAAAATCCTCGATGACAAGGGTTTCGCAGACTGATCGACACCGTTCAAGGCTCGACACCGACGCGGCGAGCACTCAGGAAGCCCCGCCCCGTCTCAACAGCCGGCGGCCGTCCTCCGAGGCCCAGGGGCGGTGGCGCTCAATGGGGGGTGGGGTGTACGGGGCGAGTTCCGGAGCACTCGCCCCCGCGTGACAGGTATTGGCCAGCCCTCTGTCATATGACTTTCCGGCAGCTGCCCCCATTTGGCCGGCAACGCCTCATACGACGTGCCCTGATAGACGTCCGCCAGCTGCTTAGCGGTCGCAGTGGAATCTTTGTGGTTGTCACCCGCCTTCTGCGCGAAATCTCTCATGTGGGACGCGAATTCGCGGAACTTATCCGCGTTGACGTGTGGACGTTCGGCCAGTTCATCCCGATGAAGCGAAAAGGGGCTATCAGCCGAAGACCCGGCGCGTACGCCCGTATGCCCGTACGCCCGTACGCCCGCAGAGGGGCAGGGCGGCCTTTGCGCGCCTGGGCATACACCTCCGCCGCCGCCCCTTGGGGTGGCCTTCGTGTTGGCGGGGCTCTTCCAGGACCGGATCGAAGGAATCCGGATCGATGCCACGCCAGGTGTCCAGGCATCTTCGACACGGAAATCGTAGTCCGGAACTCCGCTTGACGTATGCAGACCGCAAGCATGTCCGCGGCGGTCGGGCCTCCGGGGAGCCCGCACGAGGATCGCCGACGCCGCCCTCGCGCCGCCACAGGGCCACTCGATGAACATTCAAGCAATTCTTTCCGCTATCACCCTCTTTAGGTGGTATTTAGGGCTTTGGGTTATCGCTGGAGATGAAATCGAACGAGATTTATCGCCAAGGAATGGGCGCAATCGCGCCGCAGTGAATAGTCTTCCCTCTCAAGCCGACACTTCTTGAACGAAGTTGACAGGCTATGCGCACAGGACATGTATCCCCACGTACAGGAGATTCCGGTGATTGCCCCTCATGGCCGAAAGGATGCCGGTCCGATACCGGGACCGGCGCCCACTTGCGCCCTGAGGCCGGGCCTGTGCACGCGTTACCCCGCGGATCCGCCGAAGCGTCCGATGCTCGGCCCGGATGAACGCCATTGCCGGACCCCGGTGTCCCATGACCAGGACTGCCGGTCCCATGGCCGTTCGCTCAGCGTGACGAGCTCGCCCGTACGTCGGACTCCGCCGCGGCGGACGCCCACCTGGAGGCAGGAAAAGTGCCCGTTGATGCCGCCCTCGCGCACGGTGAGGAACTGCTCCCCTCGCCCGAGAAGACCGTGACGGGACAGCTGTGAAACGCAAACGGGTATTCGACCGGCATCCGGCACGGGACGACTCCCCGTTGCGCACGGTGGTGGAGGACGCAGCGATGGGCAGATGGGAAGGCGCACGCGAACTGCTGACCGCGACCGGTACCGACTGGGACCGCCGGATCTTCCGCCTCCAGGTACTCGCCCGCGCCGGGGCGCGGCTCACCTTCGCCGACACCTGGGCCCAGGCCGAACCGCGTTCTCCGCATGCCCTGGCTCTCCTCGCCACCGTCCAGGCCCTGCGCTCGATGGCCGGCCCGCGCGGGCAAGGCAGCGGCACGGAGATGGAAGCGGCGTGGGAGCTGTGCCATGCCGCCGGTGATGCCCTGCCTGCCGATCCGACGCCGTACGTCGTCATGCTCGCCCTGCTGCGCTTCCACTCCCCCGACCGCGACCGGCAGTGGCGGGAGACGGTGCAGAGCGTGTGGCAGGAGGTCGAGGCACGCGACCCGTGGAACAGGGAAGCGCACCACGAGATCCTCACCTACATGTTCCCCGACTGGCACGGCGTGGCGGGCGAGATGTTCCACTGGGCGCAGGACCGGTGCGCCCATGCCCCCCGTGGCATGCCGTTGCACATCTTGCCGCTGGTCGCGCTCGCCGAGTCGCACCGCCTGCGGATGAAGAAGGAAGGCCACCGGTACGGCCTGACGGTCCATCCCTGGACCGACAACCCGTCGACCCAGCAGGCGTGGGTGAACTGGTGGACGTACCGGGCTCCAACCAGGCCGCATGCCGCCTTCCATGATGACGCCAACTACCTGGCCCACGCGATGTCCTTCGCGAATCAGCACCGGGCGGTGGCGGAGGTGTTCGACGCCATCGGACCGTATGCCACGGATGTGCCGTGGAGCTACTGCGGAGACGCTCAACAGCTCTTCACCCGTCATCGGAACTGGGCGGTCAAGGCGTCCGTACCGTAGCGCCGCCTCGAGACCGGCAGACCGATGTCGTTCCGCAATTCACCGTGCCACCAACATGGAGAGGGCCCAGCCATGCCATTGGACATTCCCAGCGTTACGCAGACGGAGGAGGAACGCCTCGCCGAACTCGGTATCACCCAGACGTTGGACCGCTCCATGTCCGGGCGGCAGAACTTCGCCGTCTCGTTCACGATCATCAGCATCCTGTCCGGCTGCCTGACCATGTACGGGTTCGGGATGAACACCGGCGGGCCGGCCGTGATCATGTGGGGCTGGGTTCTCGTCGGTCTGATGACCCTTTTCGTCGGCCTGGCCATGGCGGAGGTCTGCTCCTCCTACCCGACCTCCGCCGGCCTCTACTTCTGGGCGCACAAGCTCGCCCCGAAGAAGTCCGCGCCGGCCTGGGCCTGGTTCACCGGCTGGTTCAACACGCTCGGCCAGGTGGCGGTCACCGCAGGCATTGACTTCGGCGCCGCGTCGTTCCTCAACGCCTACCTGAACCTTCAGTTCAGTTACGCCGCCACCCCCATCCACACCATCACGCTCTTCGGGCTGATCCTCCTGCTGCACGCCGTGGTGAACACCTTCCGCGTGCGCGTCGTCGGCTTCTTCAACACCGTCTCGGTCTGGTGGCATCTGATCGGCGTCGTCGTGATTGTCGGCGCCCTGCTGGTGATCCCCGACAAGCACCAGTCCCCCGGTTTTGTCTTCACCGAGTTCGTCAACAACACCGGCTGGGGCTCCGCGGTCTACGTCGCGCTCATCGGTCTCCTGATGGCGCAGTACACCTTCACCGGCTATGACGCGTCCGCCCACATGACGGAGGAGACGAAGAACGCCTCGGTCGAGGGGCCGAAGGGCATCGTCCGCTCGATCGTCGTGTCCTGGGCAGCCGGATTCGTGCTTCTCTTCGGCCTGACCTTCGCCATCCAGTCCTACACCGGCGCCCTGAAGTCCGGCACCGGGGTCCCGCCGGCGCAGATCTTCATGGACGCCCTCGGCGCGAGCACCGGCAAGCTGATGCTGCTTGTCATCATCGGCGCCCAGCTGTTCTGCGGTATGGCGTCCGTGACCGCGAACTCCCGCATGATCTACGCCTTCTCCCGCGACGGGGCGCTGCCGTTCTCCTCCGTCTGGCACAAGCTCCACCCGGGGACCCGGACACCGACCAACGCCGTGTGGCTGGCCGCCGGCGGTGCGTTCGTGCTCGGTCTGCCGTATCTGTTCAACACGACCGCGTACGCCGCCGTCACCTCCATCGCGACGATCGGCCTCTACATCGCCTACGTCGTGCCCACCCTGCTTCGGCTGCGCCAGGGAGAGAATTTCCGGCGCGGTCCCTGGCACCTGGGGCGCTGGTCCAAGCCCGTGGGCCTGATTGCGGTCACCTGGGTCGTGATCATCACCGTTCTGTTCATGCTGCCCCAGCTGAGTCCGGTGACCATCGAGACGTTCAACTACGCGCCCCTCGCCGTGGGTGTGGTGCTGGTCTTCGCCGGCACCTGGTGGCTCGTCTCCGCCCGCAAGTGGTTCCTCAACCCGCAGCACCCTCGGAACAACCCGTCGCAGACGTCGGTACCGGAACAAGCGCACTCCGCCTCACGCTAGGCCCGCGCCCACCCGGCCGCGCCCGCCAACGGCCCGCCGCCCCGTCCCAGGGCCTCATTCCCTGCGGACCGGGCGGCGGGCCGTCCCCGTTCCGCCGCCGCGATCACGGCGGCGAGTGGCGCTGATGCCCGCCCTGCCCGGAGCGGTGTGCTGCTCCGGGCAGGGCGACCGTGCGTCCCTCTGAACCGCTCCTCGACAGGCTGAAGCGGCCGGGTGGTGCGGAGGGTGTTACGGCGCCATCTCGTACGTACCGGCCAGCGCCTCGACGCGCTCCCAGACCCGCGTGGAGCGGGCGTCGTCGATGACCGGGCGGCGGACCGCGCCCAGCGCCCAGCGCTGCTGTTCCTCGGTGGCGGAGTCCTTGCCGTGCAGCTCGACGGCGTGCGCGGAGAAGTCACGTACGAGGACGGCGAACAGCTCGTCGAGCACATCCGTTTCGAGGCCGGTCAGGCGGGCCTGCTCCAGGATCAGCTGGCCGTGGACGACCAGCGCGAACAGCTGGCCGACCGCGAGGAGCAGGTCGAGGTCGCGGCTCTGCTTCTCGTCCGGGGCGGCGGTGGTGACGAACTCGCAGAGGGCGTCGGCCTGTTCGCGGAAGCGGGCGACGTTGGGCACCTCGGCGTAGCCGTCGTAGGCGGTCCGCCAGTCGTGGAAGCGTATGGAGCCCAGGCCGCGGGCGGGTCCCTGCTGGAAGAGGAACGCGTCGTCGGCCGCGTCGAGGCGGGTCGGCACCGCCTCGTACTCGGCCGGGTTCAGCAGGTGGTTGCCCATGAACTTGAGGATCAGGGCGAGGTTGACGTGGACCGTGCCCTCCAGCTTCGGCAGGCCTCGGATCTCGGTGGCTGCCTGGGCGAAGTAGGTGTCCTTCTCGAAGCCCTTGGCCGCGATGACGTCCCACATCAGGTCGATGACCTTCTCGCCCTCGGTGGTCACCTTCATCTTCGTCATCGGGTTGAAGAGCAGGTAGCGGCGGTCGTCGGGGCCGGCGGAGCGGAAGTAGTCCACGGCCCGGTCGCTGAACAGCTTCATGCCGACGAGGCGGACATAGGCGTCGGTCAGCTCGCGGCGTACGTGCGGGAAGGCGGTGACGGGGCGGCCGTAGAGGATGCGGTTCTGCGCATGGGTGACGGCCTCGTACATCGCGTGCTCGCAGATGCCGATGGCGCCGGTGCAGAGGTTGAACTTGCCGACGTTGACGGTGTTGAGGGCGGCGTCGAAGGCGGCGCGGCCGGTGTGCAGGACGTCGTCGGGGCCGACCGGGTAGTTGTCGAGGCGGAACTCGCTGACGTACTTCGAGGAGTCGACGACGTTCTTGACCAGGTGGTACGCCTCGTGGCGGCTGTCGGCGGCGAAGAAGACGTAGCCGTCGGGGCCCTCGATGTCGGTACGGCGGCCGAAGACGGAGACGAGTCCGGCGGCGTTGCCGTTGCCGATGTAGTACTTGGAGCCGCTGGCCCGGAAACCGCCGTTGCCGTCGGGCTCCAGCAGCATGTCGGTGGAGTAGATGTCGGCGCCGTGGCTCTTCTCGGAGAGGCCGAACGCGAACACCTCGCCCTGGGAGAGGAGTTCGGCCGCGCGGGCGCGGACGGTGGCGTTGTCGCTCTGCCAAATCGGGCCGAGGCCGAGGATGGTGACCTGCCAGGCGTACCAGTAGTCGAGTCCGTAGAAGCCGAATATCTCGTTGAGGGCGGCGATCCGGGCGGTGTCCCAGCGCTTGTCCTGCTGCCCGTCGGCGGCGGAGGCGGGCGTGAGGAACGTCGCGAACAGGCCTTCCTTGGCGGAGAACGCGAGGAAGTCCGCCAGCCAGGCGCGGGAGCGGTAGTCCTCGATCAGCTTGCGCTTGCCGCGCGCCTCGAACCAGTCGACGGTGGCGCGCAGCAGCCTGCGGGTCTCGGGGTCGAAGTGCGCCGGGTCGTAGGTGCGCGGGTTGAACAGCAGCGGGTCCGCCATGAGTGTTCGCCTTTCCGGCTTGGGGGTTGAGGGGTGGTGGGCTGTGGCGCCGAGGGGTGGTGGGCCGCGGTGCACGCGCGGCTTTCAGCGTGCGGGACGGAGTCGGTGAAGGGTGGCGAGGACGTCGTCGAGCCAGGCGATCGTCATGCGTTCGTACGCGATGCCGCCGCGCAGTACGACGTGCTGGAGCTCCTGGCCGGCATCGAGCGCTTCGTCGGTCTCGGGTCCGGTGAAGTCACGCCGCTCCCCCGCGAGATAGTGCGCGAGCCGGTCGGTGTGCGCCTGGCGGTGCCGTTCGACCTCGCGGATCAGTGCGGCGGGGTCGTCGAAGGCCGCGCCGCGGATCTTCACGGCGAGGTCGTGCCGGACGCTTTCGGGTTCGACCGGCTCGTGGAGCCACTCGGAGAGGGCGGTCCGTCCGGGGTCGGCGACGGAGTACTCCCTCTTGTCCGGCCGGCCCTGCTGCGGCACCTCACGGACATCGATCCAGCCGTCGCTCTCCATGCGTTTGAGAACGCGGTAGATCTGCTGGTGGGTGGCGGTCCAGAAGTATCCGATGGACCGCTCGAACCGCCGGGACAGCTCATAGCCGGAACCCGGCTTCTCCAGCAGGGAGACGAGGATCGCGTGCTCGAGCGCCATGCCCCGATCCTTCTATGCAACTCGTTGCATAGACAAGCGGCGCCGCCCGAGTGAGACACGGCTCACCCGGGCGGACGGAGCATCTGGAGACCGGTGGCCCGGACAGGAGGAAGCAGACCACCGGCCGCCGGCTCAGGCAGGCGGCAGCTTTCCGTGGCCGAAGAGCTTGCGCTCGTCATGCAGGGCGAACGGGGTGGTCCTGAGGTCGGCGATCTGGATGCCGAAGATCTTCAGTTGCAGCATCAGCTCGGTCTTCAGGTCGTAGCCCGCGCTGAGCGCCCACGCCGGAGCGCCGCCGCCGGTGGCCGCCGCGGCCCGCCCGGTGAGGTGAACGGAGAGATCGCCGCCCACGCCCGCAGTGTCGTAGAGGAACACCTGGGCGTGCGCCCCGATGCGGGCCGTCGCGGAGGCCGCGCCCGCCACCCGGGGCGCGGCGCCCTTGGTCTGCTGGTGCGCCGTGTGCAGCGGCTGCCATCCGTGTCCGCGGTCGTAGGACGCACCGACGGCGAACGAACCGGAGGTGCGCTGGTCGGCGTCGAGCACGATGCGCCCGCCGGCGGTGAAGCGGTAGGTGAAGGTGACCTCGGTGCTGACCACGACCGGGACCGGGCCCACCCAGAAGACGTGCCTGCCGGTGACCACCGCCAGCGGCACCGCGATCTGCCCGGTGTCGGCGGTGCCGCGCACCTTGCCGTGCACCTGCCAGCCATAGGCGTAGGAGCCGCCGAGGCCGACGGCCGCGCGCTGCGGCAGCAGGTTCAGCCCGCCCCGCTTCTCGTACTGGAAGATCAGCTCGGGCCGGAACGTCACCTTGCCGGACAGCCGGGCCGGAGACGTACCAGTCGCCTCCACGCCCTTCGGCAGCGGCACATTGACCCCGAGCCGCAGGGTGGTGAGCGCCTTCGCCGCGTCGGGCGGCAGCGCACCGCCGCGCGGGGCGGCGTGGGCCACGCGGGCTCCGGGCCGGGTGAGCTGGGTGCGCGCCGCCCCGGAAGCCGACTCGGAGGCGGCGGCCGACGGGCTGGGCGAGGCCCCGGTCGGCGTGTCGGAGCCGGCGCCGGCGGTGGGAGCACCGGCGTCGGCGTCGCCGGACGACGGGCTCGCTCCGTCGGACGGCGTGGCCGAGGCGCCGCCGCCCTGGCCGCTTCCGGCGGGCGGATGCTGCACGGTGACGCCGGAAGAGAGCGGCTTGACGGTGAGTTCACCGGCGCGCAGCGCCGCCCGCCGGTCCACCTTCTGATCGCCGAGCAGCTCCGAGAGCGTCGCGGGAACCGTGGTCACCCGGACCTCGCCGCCCCGGGACCCGGTGACCTTGCCCACCTTGAACAGCGCCCCCGACGGCGCGTGCCGGTTCGGCGCGGCGGCGATGACGTCCCCTGTGCGCACGGTCTTGCCGGCGGACGGCTTCACCACCGCCTGCTGGCTGCGGGCGTCGTACGACGAGAGCCGCACGGGGACCGAACGGCCGGAATCGGCGGGTGCGTCGGAGGGCTGGGCGACGACGGCGGCGCCCTCCGGACCGGCGGCTCCGGCGCTGCCGTCCGGCACGCTCTCCGGGTCCGCGGACCCGGTGGCCCGTATGCCGGCCGGGGGTGCGCCGGAACTACCGGAGTCCGCGAGCAGGGCGTGGGTGCCGAGGGCGGCGGGGACGAGTACGCCGACCGCGGCGGCGGGCACCGCGATACGGCGCCAGGAAACGGCCATGGAATTCCTTGCTGGTGTGGGGGTGACCGGGGGGGGGTTGCAGGGGCCGGGTACCGAACGACGGACGGAACGGACGGATCCTCATGACGACGGAAGAGTCGTCCAAGATCGAACATCTGTAGGGGTTCGGGCGGCTTGCTCGTAGCATGGCGATGAATGATCGCTTTCGCCATGGGGAAAGACACCGAGTCGGGAGGGGATGGGTGGAGAGTTCCACAACGGTGCCGGAGGCCGTCGCCGCGTTGCACGCCGGAATCGACGGCCTCACCGACGAGGTCATCCACGCTCTCCGGGACCAACTCCCTTCCTACGCAGTGGTGTCGGCCGACGAGCTCCGGCCGCGGGTGCGGGCATCCCTGCGCAACGGGCTGTCGCTGGTGCGACGCTGGTCGGACGAGGAGCGCCGGTCGCCGCTGGGATCCGGGCGCGGCGGCGGCCGGACGTACGGCACCCTCCCCACCACACATCTCGACGAGGTGACGGCGCCGGCCCGCTCCTTGCCCGTCGAAGACCTCATCTCGGCGTACCGGATCGGCACGGACATCGTCTGGCGGCGGTTCGGCACGGAGATGGCGGCCCGGCACGGCACCGCCGAGGACCTGCTGCCGATCGCCGAGACACTCCGCATCTGGGCCGATGCCAACACCCTGCACATCATCCGCAGTTGCCGAGCCGGCGCCCGGGGAGGAGCGGCGGCGGACCGCCGGCGGACGGCGCTGGTCCGCGCGCTGCTGCTCGGGGAGGCGGACGTCGTGGGGGCCGGCGTCGTGGACCCGGCTGGTGTCATGGCAGCGGACGTCGTGGACGCGGTCGGCGCAGACGAGCGGAGCGCCGCCCTCCGGCTCCCCTTCCGCGCACGGCTGCCCGGCGCTCCCGGCTCCGGCCATCCCCGAGGGACCTCGGGTAGCGGTGTGCGCGACTCCGGTGACGGCGTCCTCGCCCGTACCGTCGATCTGCTGCGCCCCTGGCTTGTCCTGGACGCCGCGGGGAAGCCCCTGGTCACGATCGTGGACGGGGATGCGGCCGGGCTGCTGTCCTGCCGGCCGGGCGGGCTGTGCCGCGGGCTGGTCGTGGGACTGGGTGCCCCGGCGCCCGCGTCCGGACTCGCCACGGAATTCACCAAGGCCACCCAGGCGCTCCGCGCCGCCGTCGGCTGCGGGCTCGTCGGGGCGTTCACCCGCGAGGAACTGGGACTGCGGGCCACGGTCGTGGCGATGCCGGCCGTGGGTGAACAGCTGGTGCAACTGCGCCTGGCACCGCTGGCCGAACGGGGCGAGGACGGCGCTCAGTTGGAGGACGCGGCGGCCGCCTACCTACGACAGGGGCTGCGCCTGGAGGCCACCGCGCGGACCCTCTACGTGCACCCCAACACCTTGCGCAACCGCCTCCGGCGCTTCGAGGAGATCACCGGCACCAGCCTGCGCGACCCGGCCGACCTCGCGGAGATCTGGTGGGCACTGACGCACCGCCAGGTGCACGGCGACAGCCCGGTGAGCTGAGGCGCGCCCCTCCCCCTGCGCAGACGTTGGGCTGACGTTGCCGCGCTGCGCTTCCCTACTGAGGCCGCTGCCTGTCGTGTTGCCCGCGCTCACACCGGCCAGACGGATCCGGAGGCGTCGGTGGTGGGCTGCAGGACCGCTTCAGTGACGGCTGCGGTGCGCAGGCGGGTGCCGCGTTGGGAGTCGTCATCGCGCAGCATCTGCGCGTAACCGTGCTCGCCGTCGGTGGCGAAGCGCAGGAGGTTGAGCATCACGATCCCCGTCGTCTGCTGCCGACTGCCCAGGAATTCGGTGCGGTGCCGCCTTCTGGGGTCGCTGACTGACGGGCTGACACACGACGGTTAGCCTGCACAGGTCGTCATCACGATGATGTGCGCACCAGCAGCCAACCACGGGGGAACTCAGTCATGTCCGCACCGCCGCCGCCCCGCCCGAATCAGCCGCGGCGGCCGGGCGGGCGGCGAGGGGCCCCGCGTGCGCTGCTCACCGCCGCCGTGGTCCTGGCCGTCGTTGGCGGGGCGGCTTGGTACATGGGGAAGGGCGCCACCGAGCCCAACGGCGGGAAGGCCAAGGCGGAGGCCTCGCGGGCCGCACAGGCCGAGGTGAACAAGGAGTACAACCCGCCGCGGGTCGGCGACTGTGTGAAGTTCCTGGGCCCGGCAGAGGACGCTCTGACGCAAACGGTCGACTGCGCCTCCGCCGAAGCCGAGTACAAGACGAGCGAAAGGCTGACCGGCGCCGACTCGAAATGCAGGTCGCACTTCGACAACAGCGTTCATGTCTCCCCCGGCCGGGGCGTCGGTTTCACGGCGTGCTTCACCAAGATCTGACCATCGGCCTGCCATCGGTGCCCTGAGAAAGGCTCAGGAAGCGCGTATCGCGGATGACGCTGAGGGCAAGGTCGACAGACATTCCGGTGAGGGACCACGATCCACCTCTCCCGATCGCGGCGTCACGAGACGCCCTTCAGCGCAGGTGCTCCTCGATCAGATCCGCGCCCCGGGCGGCTCCGCCGCTCTCCCGCACGACCCTTTGCATCCGTTCGAGGTTGGCTCGTACCGCGGGATCGGAGGCGACTCGGGCGACCGCGGAACGCAGCGACTCGGCGGTCACCTTGGTGGCGTCCAGTTGTTCGCCGAGCCCCAGTTCCTCCGCTCGCCCGGCATTGGCGGCCTGCTCCGGCATCTGCGGAACCGTGATCAGTCCGACGCCGTAAAACAGGGACTCCATCGTGGAGTTCATACCGGCGTGGGAGATAAAGGCCGCGGCATGTCGCAGCACGGCCGGCTGGGGGAATCGCGGTCGGACGTCGAAGTTGGACGGAATATCTCCCAGCAGAGCGGGATCCAAATCGCCTACGGTCATGGCCACTTGATAGGGCCCGTCACCGAAGGCTTCGATGCAGGTGCGGTAGAACTCGGAGCGGTCGGTGAAGACCGTCCCCAGCGAAATGAACAGTACCGGCGCTTCGGGGTCGGCCGGCGACCACGGTTCGGCGTGCTCGCGGCTGCCCAGCGAGGGGCCAACGAAGTGGAACCGTGCGTCGAAGGTGTCGCCGGCGGGCTGGAACTCCCTGGGAATGAACACGAGGTTCAGTTCTTCCGTCATGTCCAGGAGGCTTGCCGGATCGAGGGCGATTCCGTGTTCGGCGGTGAATTCCGCACAGCCGGCGGCGACCGCGGCCATGACGGGATTCTCGTCGCCGAGCCCGGCCATGAACGTGGCGAACAGCGAATACGACGCGTTCGAGGCGAGGTTCGGAACGCAGCGCACGGCGGGCAGACCCAGTTGCTCGGCGAGAACCCGGGGCGGCCAGTTCATCGTGTCGTAGCAGATCGCGTCCGGCGATGCGGTGAGGCAGTGTTCTCGCAGGACGGGGTAGGCCGCGCTCATCGATGTGAAGAGCTGCCCCATGAAGACACCGAACGCTTCGGGACCGAACTCGCTGGGCGGCGGGAACAGTTCCGGTGTCGGGAGCTCCACCCAGCGGGCGCCCGCCTTGGTGACCGCATCGGAGTGTTCCACTGCGGTTGCGTAGTCCACACGGTGCCCGCGCCGTACGAGTTCCTCGACCAACGGCAAGGTGGGGTTGACATGCCCGTGCCCGACAAGAGCCACAAATAACAGATGCTTCTGCATACCGCAGATCCTACCCAGTCCGGAATTCCGGGCCTCGCCTCCCCCGTACCGCACCGGCGAACGCCACCGGACGCCACCGGACACCGGCGAACGTCACCGGATGGCGCCGGACGGCGGTCGTTCCCCCTCACCCCTGCGGGCCGGTCCCGGACCGGTGCCCGCGGCGTCGCCGTCGCTCGTGCCGCGGTCAGTGCAGAATCTTTTCCTTCGCCCGGCGGAATTCCTCATCGGAGATGTCGCCCCTGGCGCGGATCTCCGAGAGTTTCGCGAGTTCCTCGACCTCACTGGATCGTGCTCCGCCGCGTGCCGTCTCCCGCACGTAGGTGTCGAATACCTCCTGCTGGGCGCGGGCGTGTGCCACCTCGCGTTTGCCCATGCCCTTGCCGCGGGCGAGGACGTAGACGAAGACGCCAAGGAAGGGCAGAACGATCACCACGACGAGCCACCCGGTCTTGGCCCAGCCGTTCATGGTGTCGTCGCGGAAGATGTCACCGATGATCCGGAAGAGCAGGACGAACCACAGGACCCACAGGAAGATCCACAGCATGGTCCAGAACGCGCCCAGAAGCGGATAGTCATAAGCCATGTACACGGGGCTTTCCATTTTCCTTCTCCCATCCATGCCGTCCCTGGTGGTGTCCGAGTGTCCGCGCTACGGGGGGCCGGACGCCTCACCCGGCGCGGGTGAGACTCCGGCGGTCTCGGGTTGGCCGGTCAGTTCACCGTCACCGGTCGCGGGCGCTCGCGGTGCCTGTCCCAGCGTCCTCGGAGGCCGGGCCCGGTCTGTCGGCCGCTGCGGCCAGAATGCCGAGAAGCACCAGGACGAGGGCCACGATGCCCAGGACGAGCGCGACGGATGCCGGGGTGGGGTAGTTCCACAGCACCAGGGCGACCGCGCCTGCGGCGATGGCGACGCCGGTGGTCCAGCCGCGGTGGGTGTCCAGCCAGTGGCCCGCGCCGCCGGTGCGCAGGCCACAGCGGGCCAGGGCCCGGCCGGCCGCCCCGGTACTCCGGGCGGCGCCGGAGCGTACGGCGCGGGCACCGCGGCCGGGCCCGTACAGGTAGGCCGCGAGGGCGGTGATCACCGCGATGACGAGGATGGTTCGGGTGCTCTGGCGCAGGAAGCGGACGAGCGTGTCGAAGATGGCGGTGGCCGCGTCCCGGGGCAGTGTGGCCGGCGGGACGGAGTCCAGATACACCCCGCGCATGACTGCGAGGCCGATGAGCAGCGCGATCATCATCACGCCGGTCCCGATCGCAGCGCTCATCAGGGCCACTCGGTGCGCGGGCACCACCCAGACAGCGAGTGCGGTCAGCGCAAGGGCCACGACGGGCAGCCAGGTGCCGACGACGTCGAGCACGCGCATGGCGTCCTGTGCCTTCTGGAGCTTGTCGATCTGCACCAGCGGAACGGTCCGGTCGGACGCGGGGATGTGCGCCGCCTTTTCGAATCCGGCGTCCACCAGGCGCTGCTTGACCTTGTCGACGACGGTGCCGATGTCCAGGACGATGGTGTTCCCCCGTGCTTGCACCGCGCTGCTCCCCTCGCCGGTGAGGACCTTCACCACCGCAGCGTGGGCACGGAGGTTGGCCTCCTTCCACACTTGGGCGAACTGGTCGCTGGTCACCACCTTCGACACCACACCGTGCACAGTGGAGGTGAGCGCGCTCTGCAGGGGGCCGGCCAGCGCCGGAGTGTGCTTCACCACCACGGGTGGCGCGCCGGCTTTCTGGAGTGCCGAGGCGAGGGATTCGGTGACCGCTTTGACGTCAACGTTGCCGACCACGCGATGGGTCAGCCGGTCGGTCACCACATGCTGCACGGCGGGCTCGGAGGCAAGGGGCGCCACGGTCTGCACGTACCGGTCGGTGTCGGCGATCTGCCCGTTCACCCAGGTGGCGACGACAGCCAGCGGGGCGAGGAGGAAGACCAGTACCAGCAAGAGGGATCCTGCCGCGTAGCGCAGGCGCCGGTGGCGCCCCGCGGCGGCCTTGCGCAGCCTGTCGTACTCCGCACGTTCGGTCGGGCTCAGGGCGGGCTCCGCTTCGGGCCGGTCGGGGCCTTGGGAGGCGGCGGGTTCGGACGGAGCCATCGGCTCCTCCCTTCACACGCGGAATGGTCTCTGGCCGGGCGGTGGTCTCCACCGTGACCGGCGCCGCGACTGCTCCGCATCGCCCGGGACGGGTGAGTGCCCGGTGCCGGATCCGCCGGCTGCGGCGGTGATCCGGCCAGTGCGGCGCAGCCTCGGCGAAGACGTCGTAGTCGTGCCTCCCCGCTCCCGGCATCAGTCCGCGAGGCGGCGCATCTCCTCGACGCGCAGGCCGAGATCCCGGAAGCGGTTCAACAGCCCGTACAGATGTGCTTCGTCTGTCACCGCGCCGAAGAACAGCGTCTGCCGGGGGGCCAGCACCCTGTCCAGCTCCGGGAACGCCTCGGCCAGGACCGTGGAGACATGACCGGTGACACGGAACTCGTAACGCATGCGTCCCACCGGTCCTCCCCGCGCCTGGAAAGCCGTCATTCCGCATGCTGCCCGCCGTGCGACGGGAGGGCATCACCCACAGCAGGTGAGCGCACGGCAGGCGAGCGCACGGGAGGGCCGGCAGGCTCACAGAAGGCGGAGTTCCCGGCCGCGCTCGACCGCTTCCCGACGGCAAGAGACGCACATTTTGCGGTAGATGCTCCGCAGATGTGTCTTGATGGTGTTGGCGGACAGGTGCAGGGCGGCGGCGATCTCGTCGGTGGTCATCATCCGCTCCAGGTACCCGAGCACCTCCCGTTCTCGAGCGCTCAGCGGTTCGACCAGGATCGGGACGTCCGGACGGTCCGGTGGCCGTGCGGTGAGCCAGGCATGTACGCCGAGCGGGCCGTCCGGGCGGTGGAGCAGGTGCCGCATCCAGGGTCCGGCATCGGTGAAAGGCCGTCGCAGCTGTTCGGGGCGTGCCGCGTTCAGAGCCTGGGCGAGCAGGGCGTGAGCGGCCGGCCGGTCGCCGTTCAGCATCGCGGCGCGGGTCCGCAGCAGCCGGATCCGTACGCGATCGGGCAGGCTCAGCCCGGGTGAGTCATCCATCGGTGCGACGAGGCGCAAAGCGGTCTCGGTGTGTCCGGCAGCGAGATGGGCGAGTGCGAGGGCGACGGTCCTGGACGGGCCTGCGGATTCGGTCCCGTCCAAGGCGGAGATCGCCGTCGCATGGTCTCCGCGGGCCAGGGCGATGGTGGAGCGCGCGACGGCCAGGCGCTCGGCGGGCCAGACGAGGGGGGACGGACCGAGTTCGTCCAGGTCCTCGAGGGCCGCTGCCCACCGGCCCCGCGCCAGTTCCAGCCCGGACCACAGGATCGCTGACTCGGTCGTCAGAACCGGGTCGTCGCGGGTGCCGGGGCATGCCCCGGCCTGGTCGACGTGGTGCATCGCGGCGCCGGCATCGCCGCGTTCGCATGCCACGATGGCCAGCGCCAGGTGTCCGGCGCCCGAACGGTGGGGCTGGGGTATGCCGTGCTGGTCGGCGACGGCGAGGGAGTACCGGGCGTGGTCTGCCGCTGCGGTCAGCGCCCCCTCGATGCTCTCGGCCAAAGCGAGCCGCCCCAGGCACCGGTGCCGCACGAGCTGCGGCACGTCGGCCGTACAGGCCCGCACGGCCTCCGTGAACGCGGTCCTGGCGTCGTCGAGGTGTCCGGACTTCAGCAGGGCGCAGGCCAGCCCCTGGCGTCGCAGTGCCTCGATCTCGGGGTGCTCCTTGATCCGGAACCGCGGCAGCTGCGCCGTCAGTTCCCCGACGTGCCGTGCCGCCTCTTCGGCCGCCGCCATGCCGTCCGCGCCTTCGTGCTGCTGCTCGTACGGTTCGGACAGCAGCCGCAGCAGGGCGTGGGTGAGCCGTGCCTCGGGCGTGGGCCGTGCTCCCTTGCGTTGCAGGTGGTGCTCCGCCCGCGCCAGGCACGCGCGGCAGCCCGCAGCGTCGCGCCGGGACAGGTGGCAGGCTCCCGCGACCAGGGCCGGTTCGGCTCCCGGGATGTCCGCCGGCATGCGGGAGAAGAGCGCTTCGAGACCGTCGGCCTCGGGGTCGGCCAGCAGACGTCCGATCATCAGGTGCTGAACGGCCTCGATGGCGCCGTACTGCCAGTCCCCTCCCGCGGCCGCGTGGACGAGGGCCTCGGTGACCTGGCCGGAGCCGGTGAACCAGCGTGCGGCCCGGCGGTGCAGCCGTGGTTCGAGGCCGGGATGCCGGCTGCGCAGGTGCGCATGGAGTACCGCGGCGAACATCGGGTGGATGCGACACCACCCCGTGTCGGCAAGGGGTTCGACGAAGGCATTGGCGCGCGTCAGCCGCGTCAGGATCCGCTCGGCATCCGCGCGTCCGGTCAGCGCGTGTGCGAGCTCTGGGTGCACCCGGTCCAGAATGCTGACACGCAACAGCAGCTCCCGGGTCGCGGCGGGCTGGGCCTCGAGGATCTCGGCGAGCAGATAGTCGGCGACCGCGTGCTCGGAGGCGGTGAACGACCGCACAAAACCGTCCGCGTCGCCCGGCCCCTCCATGGCCAGGGCGCACAGCCGCAGCCCGGCGGCCCAGCCCTCGGTGCGGCTGGTGAGGGCTTCCACGGTTTCCCGGCCCGGCATCAGGCCGTGCCCGCGCAGCAGCGCGGCCACCTCGTGCGGGGTGAACGCCAGGTCGGCGCCCCGGATTTCGTAGAGCCGGTCCTCGGTACGGTAGCGGTGGAGCGGCAGCAAGGGGTCCGTCCGGCTGGTCAGGACCAGGCGCAGCTGCGGCCCGGCGTGGTCCAGGACGAATCCCAGGTCCGATGCCACCTCCCGGCCGGGCACCTTGTCCAGGCCGTCGAGTACGAGGGCCACCGGCTCGGGCAGCCGTTCCAGGACGGAGCAGAGGCGGACCAGCAGCGAGTGATCGACACTGTCGGCGCAGGCGGGCATGCCGATGTCGCCGGTGAGCCCGAGAAGCCGGTGGCGGAGTGCCTCCACGATGTAGGCCCAGAAGACACCGGGGGTGTCATCGGAGTCCAGGGTCACCCACACCACCGGTCCGGGTGGCGTCCCCCACTGTGCCCAGGAGGAGACGAGGGTTGTCTTGCCGGCCCCTGCCGCGCCCGTGACGACGGTGAGCGGCCCGTTCGTGCCCTCGGTGAGCCGGTCCAGGAGCCGCTGTCTGCGGACGAAACCGCGGGCGACGGTCGGGACCGAGAGCTTCGCCGCGAGCAGCGGTTCCCCGGCCGGATCCAGCGGCGCTCCGGCTGCGTCGAAGGACGGTACGGCGACGGACGGTACAGCGGTGTTCTCGCCGCTCTCTCCGGCTGAGGTACTGGCTGGAAGCATGGGCACCACCCAAGGGGGCCAGGGGCGGTGCCTTGCCGGGCGCCGTCTCCGCTCCCGCCGCTGAGTACACCGGCTCGTGTCGAGGAGCCGGTATTTCCATGGTCACGTCCTCGGCCGTTGATCGCCACGCGACGCCGTGGTGCGGGCCGTCCGCGCCTGGTGATGCGCTTGACGGGATGCGCCCGTGGAATGGAGGAGAGTCGAATGGAGGAGGGAGGGGCGGCTGGAGGAGGGAGGGGCGGCGAAATCGGCGGGAGGTTCGATCGCGTGGACAGGCGTTGGGCCGCACGACTGGCACTGGCGGCGGGAACGGCGGCGTTGCTGGTCCTGCTGGTGTTCGCCGGGCTTCGGAGCTTCGCGCTGGTGGGCGTGGGGCTGGCCGGGCTGGCCGCCACGGCGGGCGGCCTGTGGTGGGTGCTGGCGCGCAAAGGTGTGGCGAGGGTGCTCGCTCTCCTACTGGCGGCAGCCGCACCGGTCGCCGTCCTGGTGCTCTACGCGATCGCCGGGCTGCTGTGGGTGGTGCTCGTCTCGCTCGCCCTGTGGACGCTTGCCGTCTTCACGGGCAGAACGGCACTGGCACAGGACACCGGCCCGGACGCCGGCCCGGCGCGTACACCGGAACACCCGGTCACTCCTGCGAAGCGCCCCTTCCTCATCATGAATCCGCGCTCGGGCGGCGGGAAGGTCGGGAAGTTCCATCTGGTGGACAAGGCAAGGGCGCTCGGCGCCGAGGTCGTTGTGCTGGACCCCGCGCAGCCGCAGGACGTGGCCGAGTTGGCGAGGCGGGCCGTGGACGACGGCGCCGACCTGCTCGGTGTCGCGGGCGGCGACGGCACGCAGGCCCTGGTCGCCGACGTGGCGGCGGAGCGCGACGTTCCGTTCGTCGTCATCTGCGCCGGGACCCGCAACCATTTCGCCCTGGACCTCGGCCTCGACCGGGAGGATCCCGCGGCGTGCCTTCAGGCGCTCACCGACGGCGTCGAGCTGCGCATCGACCTGGGCTTCATCGACGTGGGGGCGCCCGCGGCGGAAGGCCGGGGACGCGTCTTCGTCAACAACGCCTCCTTCGGCGCGTACGCGACGGTGGTGCAGAGCCCGGCCTATCGCGGCGACAAGGCCCGTACGACCCTTCAGATGCTGCCGGACCTGTTGACCCACCACATCGGCCCGCGCCTGAAGGTGCGCGCCGCCGCCGTGACCGTCGACGGGCCCCAAGCCGTCCTGGTGAGTAACAACCCCTACCGGATGGGAGATCCCGCGGGTCTGGGGCGCCGGGAACGGCTGGACTCCGGTGTCCTGGGAGTGCTCGGCGTCAAGGTCGACAACGCGGTCCAGGCGGCCTCGATGCTTCGCGGCAGGCGTGGGCCCGAACTGACCTCGGTCGCCGCCCAGGAGGTGGTCATCGACGCCGACGCACCCGTCATTCCGGTCGGTGTCGACGGCGAGGCGCTCACCGTGCCCGCCCCCGTACGCTGCTGGATCGAGCCGGGCGCCCTGCGCGTACGGCTGCCCCGCCACCGTCCCGGCGTGCCGCGCGGCAAGCCGCCGATGAATTGGCGCCGGGTGCGCAGGCTGGCCCTCACGGTGGGACGGACCGCGGCGGGGCGTGACCACGGCTGATCAGCGCCGGCCGCTCCCCCGGCCGACGCACGCTGTGGCCGTGCGAAGTGCACCTGGTCGGGGATCCTGGAAGCGTGACACAACGGACCCGCTCGGATGACGCGCAGACCCGGCCGCCGGCCGGTGCCGCTCATGTCGACTACAGCGGCGCGGTATACGGCTCACTGCTCGCCGCCTCCGTGGTGGTCGGCGCCGGCGCACTCGGCTCGTTTCCGCGGCTGGAACTCGTCTTGCTGCTGCTGTGTACCGGTGCGGTGTTCTGGGCCTCGCACGTCTTCGCCCGCCTCTTCGGAACCCGGATGGCGCAGCAGTCCGTCAGCTGGCGGGAGGTTCGCCGCATGTGCGCCGACGAGCGGCCGATCCTTGAGGCGGCCGTCCCACCGGCCGTCGCCGTGGCGATCAGTCCACTCCTTGGACTGGGCATTCAGGGCACGGCGTGGCTGGCACTGGCCGTCGCTCTGGGCGGACAGGTCGGCTGGGCGACTCTGGCCGCCGTTCGCTCCGGTGCCTCACGCCGTCTGATCCTGGTCGCGGGTGCGGTGAACCTTCTCCTCGGGCTGGTCATCGTGGCGTTCAAGGTCGCGCTCCAGCACTGAACGGACACGAGCGCCAAGCATCAGCCCCCTGCCGCGATGGCGGTCCCTGGCTGCGAGCGTTCAGCAGACCGATCGGCGCGTGAGGCACCCCGTACGGATGACTCGAGGCCACCAAAGACACCGAATGCCCTGTACAGGGACAAATCTATGCTCCGGTGGATCCTGATGCCGCTCCCGGCCCGCCGCGACTACGACGGACCGCGGCGGACTGCGGCTGGCCGCCGCGGAACCTGAGGAGGTGCGACGCCATGGGGCGCTGGCGGGCTCTGCTCATCCTCGGGACGGCCCAGTTCCTGATGGTGCTGGACACCTCGGTGATGAACGTGTCGATCAGCCAGCTGGTCAAGGACTTCCACACCGAGGTCACCGCGATCCAGGCCGTCATCACCCTCTACACCCTGGTCATGGCCGCCTTCATGATCACCGGCGGCAAACTCGGCGACATGCTGGGCCGCCGCCGCGCGTTTGTCATCGGCCTGGTCGTGTACGGCGTGGGGTCCGCGCTCACCGCGTTGGCTCCGGTCCTGTGGGTGCTCACGCTCGGCTGGTCGGTCATCGAGGGGCTCGGCGCGTCACTGGTCCTGCCCGCCCTGGCCGCGCTCGTGGCCGGGACCTACAGCGGCCGGGACCGGGCCGTCGCCTACGGGGTCATCGGGGGGCTGTCGGGGGCGGGCATCGCGGTCGGGCCGCTGGTCGGCGGCTGGGTGACGACATACCTGACGTGGCGGCTGGTCTTCGCCGCCGAGGTCATCGTGGTGGTGGTCATTCTCTGCTGTATGAGGTGGGTGCAGGATCACCCGCGAACGGGACCGCGGATCCGCCTCGACGGCGTCGGCGCCGTACTGTCCGCACTCGGCCTGGCGCTCGTGGTCCTCGGCGTGCTGCAGAGCAGCTCCTGGGGATGGCTACGGCCCCGCAACTCCCCGGTCACCGTCTTCGGATTCTCCCTCACCGTGTTCGTCATCGCCGCGGGCGCCGTCATCCTCCATCTGTTCCGGGCGTGGGAGAGACGGCAGGAGACTCGGGCACGCGATCCGCTGGTGCGGTTCTCGCTGTTCACGATCCCCCCGCTGCGCGCCGGCCTGACCATGCTGCTCTGTCAGAACCTCATCCTGCTCGGCCTGTTCTTCACCATCCCCCTCTACCTCCAGGTCGTGCAGGGCCTCAACGCGTTCGAGACCGGCCTGCGGCTGCTGCCGGTCTCGATCACCATGCTGCTGTCCGCCATGTGCGGTCCCCTCCTCGGACGGATCGCCGCCCCCCGGACGGTGGTGCGGCTCGGGCTGCTGGTGCTGTTCGTCGCCATCCTGTGGCTGCTCGCCACGATCGAGCCCCGCCTCGACAATCTGTCGTTCGCGCTGGCCATGGCCGTACTGGGCCTCGGCATGGGACTGCTCGCCTCGCAGCTGGGAAACGTCACCCAGTCCAGCGTCGGGGAGTCGGACCGCAGCGAGGTGGGCGGCCTGCAGTACACCGCCCAGAACCTCGGTTCCTCCCTGGGAACCGCGCTCATCGGCTCCCTCCTCATCGGGGCCCTGGTGCACGCGTTCACGTCCCAGATCGAGGACAACCCCAAGATCTCGGAAGCGGTGCACCAGCAGGTCGGCACCGTCATCGAGGCCGGGGTCAGCTTCGTCAGCACCGACCAGGTACGAGCCGCCACCGCAGCCGCCGCGCTGCCGCCATCGGAAGCCGAGGCGGTCGTGGACGCGTACGCCGAAGCACAGCTCGGAGCCCTCAAGGCCGCCATCCTGGCCACCGCCGGCATTACGCTCGCCGGCTTCGCGTTCACCCGCCACTTGCCCACGGAACGACTGGCCAAGCAACCGGACACCGCAGCAACGGCATCCTGACCGGCCGGCACCATCGGCACTCGACGATGGCGCCGCGAAAGCGGACCATGAAGGGTCCGCCGCGTGGAAGGGCCGGCGCAGGGCGAGCAGGAACGCGGGCGGGGTGCCCGCATCGATGCCGACCACTGCGGCGGTACTGCTCGGCGAGCGGGCCCCGGCCTGGGCCGCCTGGGCGCCTTCCGGGCGCGGTGGTGCACATCGATCGCGTCGCGCAGCGGTACGGGCACACACCTACCCATACGGCCGCTCCACGACTGGCAGCCGTAATCCGGCCCGAGGATGCTTGAGCATGTTGTACGGCGCGACAGAGCGGGAGCGGGTACGTGAGGGCACCGAGCGCGAGACGCACCGCCGTCAAACGCTGGTGTCTGCGCCACCTCCAGCTGCTGCCCGTCGTCCTGCTCGTCGGAGGCGCCCTCATCGATTACCACACGCCTCCGCATTTCAGCGGGGAAGCCTTCTATACCGCCGCGCCGATGACAGCCGCCGCACTGCTGTCGCTGCGCGCGACGATCCTGGCGGGCATCGGTGCCTGTGTCGCCGACTTCGCGCTGCTCACGCACTTCGGCTTCATCCTGGGTTCCGGTGGGCTGAGCGAGCTGGCGGCGGTCGCGACCGTCTCGGCCTTCGCCATCGTCGTCAACCGTCTCATGTACTACAGCAACGTGCGCCTGCAGTCCGCACGCAGAATCGCCCTCGCCGTGCAGCGCGCCGTGCTGCCGCAGCTGCCGGCCTCGATCGGGCCTCTGCGGATCGCTGTGCGCTACAAGGCGGCCGTGAAAGACGCACAGATCGGTGGTGATCTGTACAGCGCTCAGGACACCCCGTACGGCGTACGCTGCCTGATCGGCGATGTACGGGGCAAGGGCATGGAGGCGGTCAAGGTGGTGGCCGTGGCCATGGGGGCGTTCCGGGAGGCCGCCGAGGAGGAGTCCACGCTCGTCGGGATCGCAGCCAGGCTGGAGCGGGCGCTCCTACGGGAAAAAGAGCGGCGGACGGGGCCCGAGCGGACCGAGGGATTCGTTACCGGCGTGCTCGTCGAGATCCCGCCCTGCGGCGAGGAACTGCGACTGCTCAACCGTGGTCACCCGGCGCCTCTGCTGCTGCACGGTGGCCAGGTGCGCAGCGCGGAACCGTCCGAACCGGCCCTGCCTCTGGGACTGGCGGAGCTGGGCGCCGACCAGGACCGGACCGACACGCTGCCCTTCCCCCCGGGCGCGACTCTCCTCCTGTACACCGATGGCCTGACCGAGGCACGGAACCGCGCCGGGCACTTCTACGACCCCGCGGCCCGGCTGACCGGGCGCGATTTTCCCGACCCGGACGCGCTGCTCGACACCCTTCTCACCGAGGTGCGCCACCACGCCGACGGCCGCAACACCGATGACATGGCGCTGCTCGCGGTCACCCGGGGCAACGGTGCACGCGGCGCAACGCGCGGACAACACGGGGCACAACGCGCGGGCTGATGAGGCGTGCGCGTCTCAGGCCGGCTCGGCGGCGAACGGTCCGCCGGTGCGGAAGGCCAGATCGGCGAAGCGTTCGCCGATGCGGCGGTGTGTGGCGGCGTCCGGGTGGAGCTGGTCGGGCAGCGGCAGCTCGGCGAAGTCCGCCTCGCCGTAGAGGTCGCGGCCGTCGAGGTAGTGCAGATGGGGGTCGTCGGCCGCCCTCTGCTTGACGATGCGGGCCAGCTCGTCCCGGATGACGTTGAGCGTCAGCTTCCCGGCGGCGCGCTCCGCGGGGTCACCCATGGCCCGGAACTGCAGCTTCCCGGCGCTGAGGTTGCTGAAGTCCGGGACGCTGGGGCCGGGCGTGTCCTCGTGGATGGGGCACAGCACGGGCGAGACGACCAGCAACGGCGTGGTGGGGTGCCCCTCCCGGATGGTGTCGAGGAAGCCGTGCACCGCCGGGGTGAAGGCACGCAGCCGCATCAGGTCGGCGTTGACCAGGTTGATGCCGATCTTGATGCTGATCAGGTCCGCGGAGGTGTCGCGCAGGGCGCGGGCGGTGAACGCATCGAGCAGGGCACTGCCGCCCAGGCCCAGGTTGATCAGTTCCACCCCGCCGAGGGAGGCGGCCAGCGCGGGCCAGGTCGTGCTGGGGCTTGCGGCGTCGGAGCCGTGGCTGATCGAACTGCCGTGGTGCAGCCACAGCTTGCCGCCCCTATCCGGTACGGGCTCGACGGGGGCGTCGGTGCGCAGAGCGACCAGCTGGGTGATCTCGTTGTGCGGCAGCCAGATCTCCACGTCCTTCACCCGGTCGGGCAGACCGGGGAACGGGACGGTACCGACCGGGCCGGGCCGCGTCTCAGCAGAGCCGGTGGTCATGTCCACGGTCAGGACGTTGCCGCCGGGTGCGCTCGCCCGGCCGGCCAGGCGGCCGTCGACGAGCAGGTCGTACACGCCGTCGGGACGGGGCGGGGCGCCCTTGTAGACCGTCTTGGTGGGGAGCGTGTCCAGCTCGACGACGGTGGCCCGGGTGCGGAAGACCAGTCGCACGCCGGAGGGCTGGGCCTCCGCCATGGCCAGCTGCCCGTCGGCGCACTGCGCGCGGGCACGGGCGGGCAGCCGGTGTGGCAGCACCCCGTGCTCGGTGCGCTCCAGGTCGAGCGCGCCGCGCAGGAGGTCCGCGGTGAGGGGTGTGGTGATCCACTCCGTCGGCCGGGGCGTGGCGGAGGAGCCGGGGATGTCGTCGTGCTGGTGCTTCATGGCCTCAGCCTGTCAACCGGATTCCCGTTCCGCACATGCTTTTCCGGCCCCCCGCTCTCGTGCCTGACCCTCCGACGGCCGACATCTGCCCCACCGCGTCCCCGCACCCTGCACGACCCGCGCGACCTGGAACGCGGCATCGCCTCGGGCCGCTGCCTCTCCGCCCCTCCAACCATCACCGTGTCCGCGATGGGCGGGGCCCTCCTCTCCCTGCTGGAGCTGAGGTTCGCCCGCCCCGGCCTGGACGGTGACGAGGCCTCGGCGAACCCGGCAGAGACGGTCCTGCGCATGTGGGCGTCCCGCCGGACAACGCCCGCGAGGTCGCCCGGCGCCCCCTGCCCAACCCCGTCTGACGGCGGCCGCCGAGACCGGCAAGAACTACTGGCCGGAGTCGGCGTACTGCTCGTCCCGGCCTTCCGCGGCTGCCGCCGCCTCCGCCGGCCCGCGCTTTCCGGCACCCCGGCGGCCGGGCAGGACGGCGAGGACGAGCAACGTGCCGGCGGCCATGATGATCCCGCCGACGAGGCTGGTCCGGGCGACACCGTGAGCGAAGGCTTCATGGACGGCGTCCGCCACGGCTTGGGCCCGCTGGGGTCCGCCGGACGGATCCTGGGCGATCCGCTCGGCGACCGCCAGGCCGCCGCCCACCGAGTCCTTGGCGGTCTCCATCGCGGCGGCCGGTAGCCGGCCGCCCACCAGGCCGGTCAGCTCGTCCCGGTAGGCCGTGCCCAGCAGCGAGCCCAGCACCGCGATGCCGAGGGAGCCGCCGAGCTCCAGCGCGGTGTCGTTGGCACCGCCACCGACGCCCAGCTCCGACTCGGGGAAAGAGCCCATGATGCTGTCCGTGGCCGGGGACACGCTCAGACCGATCGCCACCCCCAGCATCATCATCGGCGCCAGGAAGTCCGTGTACGTCGAGCCCTTGTCGACCTGCACGAGCAGGAAGACGCCCACGGTGCCGATCACCATGCCGGCCGTCACCAGCGCCTTCATGCCCAGCCGCGGGGTCAGCCATCCGGTCACCACGGCGCCGACGAAGACGGCTCCGGCCAGCGGCAGCAGCCGTACGCCGGTCTCCAGCGCGTCGTAGCCGAGGATGAACTGCAGATACTGCGTCGAGTAGTAGATCGCGCCGAAGGTGCCGAAGAAGAAGAACAGCACCGCGAGCATGGAACCGCTGAAGGGGCGCAGCCTGAACTTGCGCACGTCCAGCATGGGGTGGGGGTGCCGCAGCTCCCACCACACGAAGGTCAGCAGGCCCACGCCCGCAACCACGGCTGCGGTGATCGGGCCGACGCCCCAGCCGAAGTGCGGGCCCTCGATTGTCGCGTAGACCAGGCTGCCGACGGAGACGATGGACAGCAGACCGCCCACGAAGTCGATCCGGCCCATGCCGTCCGCCTTCGACGGCGGCACCAGGACCAGCGCGCCGACCACGGCGACAACGGCGATGGGTACGTTGATCAGGAAGGTGGAGCCCCAGGCGTGGTCCTCCAGCAGCCAGCCGGCCACCAGGGGGCCGACGGCGATGGCCAGGCCCGAGGTGGCGGTCCAGGCCGTTATGGCGCGGGCGCGCTCGGCCTTCGGGAAGATCGCGACCAGCAGTGACAGCGTGGCCGGCATGACGACGGCGGCGCCGACGCCCATGATCGCTCGGGCTGCGATGACCAGCTCGGTCTGGTCGACCAGGCTGCCCGTCACCGAACCGCCCGCGAAGATCACCAGACCCGTGATGAGTGCGCCGCGACGGCTGTATTTGTCGCCGATCGAGCCGAGTACGAGCATCAGCGCGGCGTACGGGACGGTGTATCCGTCGATGACCCACTGGAGGTCACTGCTGCCCAGGCCCAGGTCCCTCGTCATGTCCGGTGCGGCCACGATCAGGGACGTGTTCGCCATGACCACGATCAGCAGGCTCAGACAGAGAACCAGCAGGGCCCACCAGCGCCGTGCGTACGGCCCGGCCATCTTCTCGACGGGCGTGTCTGCAAGGAAGGGCATCGGAGGCTCCTCGGGGACGGATTATTTGCACATCGATGAGCAGATTAATTTCTTGCCCATCGATGTGCAAATAAAGCGCGGCCTTTTCACTTCCACGGAGACACAAGAACACCCAGACACCCAGACACCCCGACACCGAGGCACCAGGCACCAGGCACCAGGCACCAGGCACCAGGCACCAGGCACGGAATTGACCGGTCGACCGGCCCCGCACGGGCCACGGCGCCGTGCGGCGTCGACACCGGCTGTCCAGGACGCGGTCGGGCCTCAACCCAGCCCAGGAATGCCGCCATGCGACGGCGCGACAAGATCAGACGACGCTGCCCCGGCGGTCCGCGCCGGGACAGTCAAGGTGGAGCCGACGGCCGTGCAGCCGTACGACGACTCAGGCGTCGGCGACCGACTCCGCGAGCGCCGCGGACGCGACGTCGCCGACCACGTCGCGCGCCCGCTTCTCCGGCACACCGGCCGCGATGAGCGTGGCGACGGCGACTCGGGTCCCGTCATCCTCCAGCCCCCCGGTGTTGACCGCCTCCAGCAGAGCGACCGTCATGGCTTCCAATCCGGCGCTCAGCACAGCGGGCGGCAGATGGGCGTGAAAGACGCCGTCCCGCTGCCCCCGCTCCAGGATGGCCGCGGTCTCGTCGCGGGCCGGCGCCAGGATCTCGGCCACGCGTTCGGCGCCCAGATCCCGACGAGCGAGCGCCAGGAGCATCCGGTAGCGGTCCCCTACGGGCCACATGGAGTACACGAAGTACGCGAGCGCACGCTCGGCCGGCTCCGACGGCTCCGCTCCTGCCGCCACCGCGCTCCGAAGGGCTTCGGAGGCTTCCTCGGCCAGCGCCTCCAGCAACGCCGCACGTCCCGGGAAGTGCCCGAAGAGGGTGCGTCGCACGACACCGGCGGCTCGCGCCAGCTCTTCCAAGGTGACGTCGGGGTTCCGCCCGAGCTCCTGCCGGGCCGTGGCCAGGATGCGCGCCCGGTTGGACCGCGAATTGCGTCGCAACGGCTCGCGGGTCACGGGCTTGGGCACGGAGACAACCTCGGTTGGATCTGTACGGAGAACGATGGAGCGGAGCGAACGGCGCTCCCATTTTGACACGGAGGTACGGGCGCTCCCCGGGACCGGGCGTTCGGACCGCTCGGGCGCGGCAGGCCCGTAACGGCCAACGGCCCGAGCCGTGGAAATCGAAGCCACGGCCGACGGATTGAAGAGCGGCCCCCGGACAGCACTACTCCTGTCAGTCCTGCCGCCGTCAGCTCTACCGCTCTCGGTTCTACCGCTGCCAGCTCTACCGCTGTCAGTCCTCGTCATCCTCCGCTCGGCGCTCTCCCTCCGCCTGTGACGGCTGGGTGCGGGTCGTCGCGGGGTGTCGCTCCTCAGCCGGATCCATGTCCTCCTCCAGCCTCTCGCCCTCGGCCTGCGACGGAGTCGTGTACTCGTCGTACTGGCTCATGGCCGCCTCCGCAAGATCGGAACGCGTGCATACAAATCGAGCGTATCCCTTCGACCGGCTGGCGGCCTGGGCTATGGGTGCCGCCCAGGCCACACGCTGCGGCGGAGACGTTTGCCCGGCGCGCCGCGACTGTCCTCAGGTGCCTGGCCCATGTGTCTGGCCCATGTGTCTGGTCCAGGACCGGCTGACCGAGGCCGGCGTCAGCGTCCAGGTCGGCGAGCCGTGGGCGCCGAACGTGGTCGTCGACCGCCACCTGGTCACCGGCCAGACCTCCGCCTCCTCCGCCCCGCTCGTCACCGAGCTGCTGAAAAAGCCGGCCTGATCCCCAGGCACCGGCAGCAAGAGCAGGAAGGCAGCAAGAGCAGCCGCCCTCACCACCTTCACCATCCTCACCAGGGGCAGCGTTACTATGGCTCGCTCCCGCGACCCGTGGCAGGCTCCGGGGTGCAGAACGGGCCCTGTGTGTCCGCCCGTTCAGCCTCCTGGAGGGAACCGCATGGCAGAGCAGAGCCGTTCGTCACAGAATCCGCAGTCGGCGCCCGAGGGGTTCGGCCGCCGCAGAATG
Source organism: Streptomyces sp. NPDC028368 (assembly GCF_055565615.1). Taxonomy (NCBI): domain Bacteria; kingdom Bacillati; phylum Actinomycetota; class Actinomycetes; order Kitasatosporales; family Streptomycetaceae; genus Streptomyces; species Streptomyces sp. NPDC028368. The sequence continues at coordinate 50,407 of NZ_JBVHTY010000008.1, forward strand.
CTCGCCTACATTCTGGCGGCGCCGACCCTCGCCGTCGGCGTGCGGTTCGGCCTGGATGCGGTGGACGGGCCGGCGGCGGAGGCGGCGGTGCCGTCCCCGCCACAGCCCGAGGACCTCTTCGACCTGGGAGATCTGCAGAATCTGGCGGCGGCCCCGACCTCGGGCCTGATCACCGTCCGGGTGCACTCCGATGGCACCGCGTCGTTCGCCGTGCCGCGGGCGGAGGTCGGCCAGGGCATGACCACGGCCGTCGCGATGATGGTTGCCGAGGAGTTGGACCTGCCACTGGACAAGGTGCGGGTCTCGCTCGCCGATGCGCGCCCGGAGTTGCTGATGAATCAGCTCACCGGCGGCTCCAACTCGATGCGCAGCATCTACCTTCCCGTGCGCACCGCCGCGGCGGTCGCCCGGCAACGGCTTGTCTCAACGGCCGCCGAACAGTGGGGTGTTGCGGCCTCGGAGCTGACCACCCGGGACGGCGTCGTCCTGCACGGCTCGCGTAAGCGGGCCACTTACGCGTCGCTCGCCGAAGCGGCGGCCAGCGCGCAGGTGCTGCCGGCTGCCGCCCGCCTGAAGGATCCGTCCGACTTCACGATCCTGGGCACGTCCCGCAACCGGATCGACGCGCTCGACGCCGTCACCGGCCGGAAGCAGTTCGGCATGGACCACCAGGTCCCCGGCGCCAAGCCGGCCATGGTGCGCAGACCGCCGACGATCAACGGGACGGTGGAAACGGTCCACAACGCCGACGCCGTGCGGCGGATGCCGGGCATCACCGACGTCGTGACGATCAGGCACGGGGTGGCCGTGCGCGGGGAGACGTTCGGCCAGTGCATCGACGCACTGCGTGCCTTGGAGGTGACCTGGGGGCCGGGCACCGTGGACGGGGAGTCCGACGACACCGTGCTGCGCAAGCTCAAGGCGGCTGCGCTCCCCATGGTCGTACCGCCGCTGCTCACCAAGAAGATCGATGCGCAGTTCACGTTCGCGTTCGCCAGCAACAGCCCGCTGGAACCGGACAACGCGATCGCCGACGTCCGTGCCGACCGCGCCGAGATCTGGGCGAGCCTCAAGGTCCCGATCGTCGCCCAGCGCGAGATCGCGACCCGCCTCGGTCTGCCGCAGCACGCCGTGACGGTGCACGTGGTGGAGGGCGGTGGGTCGTTCGGTCGGCATCTGTTCCACGACGTGGCCGCCGAGGCCGCGGAGATCTCGCAGAAGATGGGCAAGCCGGTCAAGCTGTCGTGGTCCCGTACCGACAACTTCCGCCAGGGCCGTACGCACCCGATGTGCATATCGCGCGTGCGTGCCACGTACGCGCTCGGTGAGGTCCTCAGCTACGAGCAGCGTCACACCAGTACCCAGACCGACTTCGGGCACGGGCTCGGCGAGATGATCACGTCGACGGCGGCGAAGCTGCCCGTCGTGGGCAATCCGACCTTCGCCGAGACGATCTTCGAACTGACCCAGTCCTCGCCGTACGACTTCGGTCTCACCACGCAGTTGCTCAACGAGGTGCCGCTGCAGTTCAACACCGGCAGCATGCGCAACATCTACTCGCCGAACGTGACCTGCGCACGGGAACTGATCGTCGATCAGCTCGCCTCCCGCATGGGCAAGGACCCCGTCGCGTTCCGTCGCGAGTTCCTCAAGGACAAGCGGCTGCGTGCCGTGCTGGACAAGGCGGATGAGGTCGGCGAGTGGGGCACGTCGCTGCCCGCGGGCGTGGCGCAGGGCATCGGGCTGCACTCCGAGTACCGGGGTGCGGTCGCCACACTCGTCGAGATCGACTGCCGGCCGGAGACCGTGAACCGGAAGATCCGGGACGCCGTGACCGGGCCGCGCGTCACCAAGGCGCTGATGGTGATCGACGCCGGGTTCCCCATCAACCCCCGCGGCCTGGAGGCGCAGATGATGGGCTGCCTGAACGACGCACTGGCCCTGGCGCTCACCTCCAGCCTGCACATCAAGGACGGCATCCCGCTCGAGGGCAGCTGGGACGAGTACTTCTACACCCGGCAGTGGAACACCCCGCCCGAACTGCGGGTCGTCGTCATGCCGAGCACCAGCGACAAGCCCTCCGGGGCCGGTGAGCTCGGCGTGGCTCCCGCCTTCGCCGCCATCGCGTGCGCCTACGCGCGTGCCACGGACACGCTGCCGACCAGCTTCCCGATCAACCACAAGACCCTCAGCTTCGAGCCGCTGCCGCTCGAACCGTCCACGCCCCAGTCCCCCACCGACGGTCTCGACCGGGCCTTCTGACTCGACCGCGCCTTCTGAGGAGTACGCCACCATGCCCAGCCACACCTTCATGCTGAACGGCAAGCGGATCACCGTCGACACCGAGGACAATGTGCGCCTGCTCTGGGTCCTGCGCGACCTGCTCGGCGTGACAGGGCCCAAGTACGGCTGCGGTCTCGGCGTGTGCCAGGCCTGCACGTCGCATATCAACGGCAAGGCGTTCAACCCCTGTTCCGTCCCCGTCTCGAAGATCGCGCCGGACGACGAGATCACCACGATCGAGGGGCTGCCCGCGACCGTGGGCAAGGACCTCCACCCCATGCAGGAGGCCTGGCTCGACCTCGATGTCGCCCAGTGCGGCTACTGCCAGCCCGGTCAGATCATGACCGCCGTCGCCAAGGTCCGGCAGGCGGCCGCCGAAGGCCGCGAGATCGCGGACGCCGACCTCGACCAGATCCGCAACATCTGCCGCTGCGGCACGTACACCCGCATCCGCGAGGCCATCAAGGCAGGCGCGAAAAACATGTGACCCGCTTCCCTATGACGCGGCTTCGTGGACGGGCAGCAGGCGGTAGGCGTCGGCTTCTGTGGTGACCCGGCCGGCGGTCGGGGGCGGGAAGTGGCTGCCCAGGAGCAGGGTCTCGGTGTCGGCGATCGCGGCGAAGAGGTCACGGCGGCTGCGGATGGCCTGGTCGGGGTCGATGTCCACGCAGCTGGTGATGCCGGGGCGGTGCAGCTGCACGGGGTGGTGGACGCAGTCGCCGGTGACGACGGCCGAGCGGCCGGCGCTGCGGAGTTCTACGGCGACCTGGCCCGGGGTATGGCCGGGCGTGGGCAGCAGGCGGATTCCGGGGGCCACGTCGGTGCCCGCGTCCGGCACGTCGACCAGGTCGAGCAGGCCTGCGTCCCGCACCGGGTGGACCGAGTCGCGGAACATCTGCCGGCGAGGCTCGTCCATGTCGGCACCCGCCCAGTAATCCCACTCGGTACGGGAGACCAGATACCGGGCGTTCGGGAAGGTGGGGACCCAAGTCGCCCCGTCCGCGCGGGTGTTCCAGCCGACGTGGTCGGTGTGCAGGTGAGTCAGGATGACCAGGTCGACGCTTTCGGGCGCGAAGCCCGCCCCGGCGAGCCGCTGGAGGTAGGCGGTGTCCAGGTGGTCCCACGCAGGGTTGGCGCGGGTCTTGCCGTTGCCGATGCCGGTGTCGATCAGTAGCCGCAGGCCGTTCGCCTCAACGGCGAAGCTGTGGCTGGCCAGGCGCAGAACACCACTGGGCGTGGCGAAGTCCGGCCGCAGCCAGGGGGCGCCGCTCACGACGTCGGGGGTGGCGTCGGGCAGCAGCCAGGGGCCGGTCTGTGGTGCAAGTTCCGTCTCGTCGACGCGGTGTACGCGCAGGTCGCCGATGACCCAGGTCGGCGCGGAGCCGCCGGCGGTGGTGTGCGCGGACGGGGTTGACCCGTTCATGGAATTCTCCGTCTCCTCAGCAGGCTAAAGCATTTCCTTTGCTTTAGTGGAGAGTAAGACGTACGGACCACTAAAGCAACTACTTGGCTTTAGCGGCACGGAGTGAGTGCGGGCATGTGGCGCCTGCCGGGCTCCGCGCAGGCCCTCGAAGGGATCTATCGAGTTGATGTACCGCGCGGGCCGGACCTGACGGACGCCTCCCGACGAGAGAGAAGCAGGCCCATGCCGCAGCGAAGGGCACCGGTTGCGGCAACGAATTTGCGTTAAGGTGACAGGCATGAGACCGAAAGCAGCGATCCGCCCCGGAGGACGCAGCGCTCGCGTGCAGCAATCGGTGCACGCAGCCGTGCGCGAACTCCAGGCCGAGCAGGGGCGCACCGATCTCACCATCCCCCAGATCGCCGCACGCGCCGGCGTCACCCCGTCGACGATCTACCGCCGGTGGGGGGACCTCCAGGAACTGCTCTCGGACGTCGCGGTGGAACGGCTGCGCCCCGAGACGCCGCCGGCCGACCACGGAAACCTGCGCGCGGACCTGGAGCACTGGGCCGCCGACTTCCTGGAGGAGATGTCCTCCCCTCCAGGGCGCTCCTACATCCGCGACGCCCTCGCCGGCGATCCGGACGGCGGCAACTCCGGACAGTGCTCCGCCTACGCCATCGACCAGGTCACCACCATCCTCACCCGCGCGGCGCAGCGCGGCGAACACGTGCCGGACACCGACACCGTGATGGACCACGTCGTGGCTCCCCTGATGTACCGCGTCCTCTTCCGTCCGGGCCTCCTCGACCCGCAGTACGCCCGCGATCTCGTCGCCACCGTCTTCTACCGGCTCATGCCTCTGCCGTGACCGGGTTCTGCACGCGGCCCATGGTCTGAGCACACCTCTCGGCAGCGCCGTGGTCGGTGCGGCGGTCCACCGGGGCGGCGCACTGGACTCTCTCACCGCGCTCGTCACCCCTGCCCACGGCGCCGCATACGCCGACGCCTTCGGCAACGGCCGACTCGAGGTCATTCCCGAAGCAGGCCCAGGCGCGCTCGCTCCATGCCGAGCCGCCTCGCGCCGGACCCCACAGGAGGGTGCGGTCCAGGTCGCCGCGTGGGGTGTAGCGGCGGATGGCCGCCGTCCCACAGGGCGACCCAGACGCAGCCGTCGGTGTCGACGGGCAGGCCGTCGGGGTAGCCGGCACCGGGCTCGATCGTCGTCAACGGGCGCCGCTCAGGCGGGAGTTGGCCCTGCATACGGCAGACGTCGATGCGGTGGTTGGTGGTACGGCCCGGGGAGATCCACGCCGTCTGCGGTGAGAACGGCCTCGTTCGTCGGCGGCGCCTCCATGAGCGGCCCTAGCCGCTCACCGTGGGACTCTCGGCGGCGACCGCGGGCATCATGCGTCGAGGCCTCCGCGCTTGATGAGCTGGCTCGCGATGACGTTGCGCTGGATTTCGTTGGTGCCCTCGCCGACGATCATCAGCGGCGCGTCGCGGAAGTAGCGCTCCACGTCGAACTCGGTCGAGTAGCCGTAACCGCCGTGGATGCGCATGGCGTTGAGGGTGATCTGCATCGCGGTTTCGGAGGCGAAGAGCTTGGCCATGCCGGCCTCCATGTCGACGCGTCGGCCCGCCTCGGCCTCACGGGCCGCGTACAGCGTGAGTTGGCGCGCAGCGGTCAGCGACGTGGCCATGTCCGCGAGGTAGTTGCCGATCGACTGGTGCTGCCAGATCGGCTTGCCGAACGACTCCCGCTCCTGGGCGTAGGCGAGTGCGTCCTCCAGTGCCGCCCGTCCGACGCCGAGCGCGCGGGCGGCCACCTGGAGCCGTCCGGTCTCCAATCCCTTCATCATCTGGGCGAAGCCCTTGCCCTCGTTCTCACCGAGTACGGCATCGGCCGCCGCCCGGTAGTCGTCGAACGACAACTCGCAGCTCTCCACACCCTTGTAGCCGAGCTTGGGCAGGTCGCGCGAGACCGTCAGACCGGGCCCGTGCTCGACGAGCAGGATCGAGATGCCCTTGTGCGCGGGCTCGGCCTCCGGGTCGGTCTTGCACAGCAGGGCGATCAGCTGCGAGCGGCGGGAGTTGGTGATCCAGGTCTTCGCACCGTTGACCACGTAGCCGTCCGGGTCCTTGCGGGCGGTGGTGCGGATGGCCTGAAGGTCGGAGCCGCCGCCCGGTTCGGTCAGGGCCATGGTGGCCCGGATCTCGCCGGTGGCCATCCGGGGCAGATAGCGCCGTTTCTGCTCCTCGGTGCCGAAGTGCAGCAGCAACTTGGCGACCACGGTATGGCCGCCCATCGCACCGGCCAGGCTCATCCAGCCGCGCGCGAGCTCCTCGGTGATCAGGACGTAGAAGGGGGCGGAGACCGGGGTGCCGCCGTACTCCTCGGGGATGGCCAGGCCGAAGATGCCGAGCCGCTTCATCTGCTCGATCAGAACCTCGGGGTAGGTGTTGGCGTGCTCCAGTTCCTGGACGACGGGCTTCACCTCCTTGTCGACGAAGTCGTGCACCGTGCTGACGATGCACCGCTCGTCCTCGGAGAGGATGTCGAGAGTGCTCATGCTGTGACGCTCCTTGCTCAAAGGGCTGAGAGGTCCGAAAGCGCTGAAAGGGCCGATGGGCTGAAAGGGCTGAATGGGGCGATTGGTGTTGCCGGCGTTGCTGCCGCTGGCGTCCCTGTTCCGGCCCTGGGCAGGCGGTTCAGATGACCTGGTCGGCCCGCAGGCCGTCGATGTCGGCCGTGCTGTACCCCAGCTCGGCCAGGATGTGCTCGGTGTGCTCTCCGGCTGCGGGTACGGCGTCCATGCGCGGGGCGGTGCCGGTCAGGTCCGCCGGTGGCAGCAGTGCGGGCACCATCGCTCCCCCGGGAATCCGTACATCGCGCCAGCGGCCCCGGGCCTTGAGCACGGGGTGGGCCAGAAAGGCGTCGATGTCGTTGACGCCGGCGTTGGCGATGCCCGCCTCGTCCAGCAGCTTCCCCACCTCGCCGCTGTCCGACCGGCTGAACCGCTCGGCCACGATCGCGTTGAGGTCCTCGCGGTGGGCCACGCGGTCGGAGCCGGTGGCGAAGCGCGGATCTCCGACGAGCTCAGGCAGGCCGAGGAAGTGCTCGCACAGGGCCACCCATTCACGCTCGTTCTGGATGGAGAACAGCACCTCCTTGCCGTCGGCCGCGGTGTAGGCGCCGTACGGGGCGATGGTGGCGTGCTGGGTGCCGATGCGCGGGGGCTGGGTGCCGCCGTAACGGGTGTAGTAGGCGGGCTGGTTCATCCACTCGGCCAGCGCCTCGAACAGCGAGACCTCCACGGCACGGGCCACGCCCGTGGTCGCCCGCGTGAACAGCGCGGTGAGGATGCCCGAGTAGGCGTACATGCCGGCGGCGATGTCGGCGACCGACACCCCCACCCGGGCCGAACCGTGCTCGTTCCCCGTCAGTGAGACCAAGCCCGTCTGGCACTGCACCAGGAGGTCGTACGCTTTCCGGCCCGCCCACGGCCCGCTGGATCCGTAGCCGGAGAGGGAGCACGGGATCAACGACGGGAAGCGCTCGGCGAGCGCCTCGGCGCCCAGGCCCAGCCTGGCGGCCGCGCCCGGTGCCAGGTTCTGTACGAACACATCGGCCCCGGCGAGCAGTTGCTCGAGCACTGTCCTCCCCCGCTCCGACTTCAGGTCGAGCGTCACGGACTCCTTCGACCGGTTGAGCCACACGAAGTAGCTGGACTCGCCGTGCACCGTGGTGTCGTAGCGGCGGGCGAAGTCGCCCCCGTCCGGGCGCTCCACCTTGATGACACGCGCGCCGAGATCGGCCAGTTGGCGGGTGGCGAAGGGAGCCGCCACCGCCTGCTCGACGCTGACGACGGTGATTCCGGAGAGCGGCAGTTCTTCGGGGAGCTCGGTCATGGGGTGACCTCCAGGAGCGTGCGGGTCCCGCGGCGGGAGTACCATCATGAATGCTCATGGCAGCGTTGCTGAAATAGCAATATGCAATGGCCCCATACGCGCTTCGGATGGCGGTGGAAGGAAGGCCCGTGGACGTCAAGCAGCTCAAGGCGATTGTCACGGTGGCCGAGGTGGGCAGCGTCACGCGCGCCGCGGAGCTGCTGCATCTGGTGCAGCCCGCGGTAACCCGCCAGATCCGCACCCTGGAGCAGGAACTCGGCGTCCCGCTTTTCGAACGGACCCGGCAGGGCATGCGGCCCACCGAGGCCGGGGCGATCATGGTGGACCGAGCGCGGCGCGCGCTGAACGAACTGGAGCGGGCCCGCGCCGAGGTGCAGCCCACCCCCGGAGTGTTGACGGGCATCGTCACCGTCGGGCTGCTGGAGAGCACGAGCGACCTGCTGGCGGAGCCGCTCGTGACGGCCCTGGCCCGTGACCACCCCGGCGTCGAGCTGCGGCTGATCACCGCCTACTCGGGGCATCTGCAGCAGTGGCTCGACGAGGGTGACCTGGACCTGACGCTGCTCTACAACCTGGACAGCACGCCGTCGCTCAACGCCCGGCCGCTGGTGCGCGAGCATCTGTGGGTGGTCGCGCCACCGTCGGCGGGCCTGAGGGCCGAGCGTCCCGTCCCGTTCGCGGAGGCGGCGACGCACCCGCTCGTCATGCCCGCTTCCGGGCATGGGCTACGGAGCCTGATCGACGCCGCGGCGGTGCGGGCCGGAGCCGACATGGACGTCGCCGTTCAGACCAACTCCCTGCGGGTGCAGAAGCACCTCGTACTGGCCGGCCACGGCTGGACCATCCTGCCGGGCGTCGGCGTCGCCGAGGACGTCGCTCAGGGCACCCTGAGCGCCGCGCCGCTGTGCGAACCCGACGTGTGGCGCTCGATCATCCTCGGCACACCGAGGTTCGGGCGCCGCACCCCTCCCGCCGTCGAGGTCGTCGCTCGCGAACTGGTCCGTCAGATCAACTCGGCGGTGGCCGAGGGGAGATGGCCCTCCGCCCAGGTGCAGGGAGCCGACGTTCCGGCCGAGGTCGAGTGACCTCAGCGCGCCGGCCCGAGCGCCCGAGCGACACCCCGTCACAGGAACCCCCAGGTGCCCCGAGGAAATCCCAGGAAATCCCAGGAACAGGAACCCCAGGAACTTCCATGACCGACGCCAACCGGCCTCTCCCCTCCCTCGCCCCAGCCCAAGCCCATGCCCATGACGGCACGGCACTGGCCTACCAGCACCGGGGAAGCGGATATCCGCTCGTCCTCCTGGCCGGGCAGGCGAACAACCACCACTGGTGGGACGGCATACGCGAGGACTTCCACACCACGCACTCCACGATCACCCTCGACTACCGCGGCACCGGCGACAGCGGCAGCGTCAGCGGCGCCCACGGCGGCAGCAGCAGCAGCGACCGCAACAGCGACAAGCCTCAACAGCCCTACTCCACACGCCAGTTCGCCGACGATGTCATCGCGGTCCTCGATCATCTGGGTGTCGAACGCGCCGATGTCTACGGGACCTCCATGGGCGGCCGGGTCGCCCAATGGGTCGCCGCCCACCACCCCTGCAGGGTCCGGCGCCTCGTGCTGGGCTGCACCTCTCCCGGCGGCCCGCACGCCGTCGAGCGCGACACCTCGGTGCGTCGCGCCCTGGCCCAACCCGACCCGAACGCCGCACGACAGGCACTCATCGACCTGATGTACTCCCCCGCCTGGCTCGCCACCCACCCCGGCCCGTACGCCACCCTCGGCGACCCCGACATGTCCCCGCATGCCCGGCGCGCCCACCTGGTGGCCAGCAACACGCACGACGCCTGGGACGCACTCCCCCGCATCAGCGCGCCCACCCTGATCCTGCACGGGGAGCACGACCGGCTCACACCACCGGACAACGTCCCGCTGCTCGCCGCCCGCATCCCTCACACCCGCACACATCTGTTCCCCGGTGCCCGGCACGCCTACTTCGAAGAATGCCGCACCGAGGCCGGCGCTCTGGTCGGGGCATTCCTCGATATTCCTCGACGAACGGCCACTGCCCACCCGTAGCCGCCGCCAGTCAGCCGCAGGTCGCCGGGCCGCAGCCGCCTGCCATGCGAGCAGCGCGCCCCTCGATCCACGACATGGTGCTGACCACCGAGGAGGAGAGCCTCGCCGCCGTCAGCGGAGCCCCTCGTCCGAAAGCCCTCCCACACGACAACAAGGACGCAAGGACACAAGGACACAAGGACGATGCAGACCACCCCTCCCCCGCTCAGCTCGTACGTGGAGTCCTGGTCTCCCGGGCCGGTCACGGACGAAGACCCCCTGCCGGCCGGCCCGGTGGCGGCCCTGTCGGCAGTCCTGAACCTGCCCGACACCGTCGCGAAAGCCGGTGCCCCCCTCCCCCCGCTATGGCACTGGCTCTCCTTCCTGAACTGGCCGGCACAACGGGAACTCGGAACCGACGGCCACCCACTGAACGGACACTTCCTGCCGCCCATCCCCCACCGGCAGCGGATGTGGGCCGGCGGACGCTGCACGATCACCGAGCCGCTGCGCCTCGGCGAACCGGCCGAACGCATCAGCAGCCTGAGCTCGGTCACCGCCAAGCACGGCCGCACCGGGGACATGCTGTTCGTCACCGAGCGCCGTGAGTTCCGGCAGCACGGCCGGACGCGCCTCGTCGAGGAACAGGACATCGTCTACCGGTCGGGACGCAGCAGTACCGGACAACAGCCCGCCATCGCACTCGACGAGCCCACGTCCCCGGATGCCAACGACCCGTGGCAGCTGCCGCTACGCCCCGATCCGGCCCTGCTCTTCCGGTTCAGCGCCCTGACCGCAAACGCCCACCGCATCCATTACGACACGCCGTACGCGCAGGGCGAGGAGGGCTACCCGGGCCTCGTCGTCCACGGTCCCCTGCTGGCCCTGCTCATGCTCGAACTGGCCCGCCGCCACGCTCCGGCACGGCAGGTACGCACGCTGTCCTACCGGCTCCGGCGGCCGGTGTTCGCCGGCGAGCGCCTGCTGGCCTGCGGCACCCCCTCGGACGGACGTGCCGAACTGCGCATCGCCACCCACCGCGAGGCGCGGCATGCCACGGCGGAGGTGACCTTCACATGACCACCCTCGGCGACCGCATCGCCACCACCCGAAGCCTGCTCTTCGTACCGGGACACCGTCCCGACCGCTTCGACAAGGCGGCCTCCGCCGGCGCCTCCTGGCACCGGCCCACGAACCGCACACCCCGGAGCGTTCGGCCGGGGCACCCTGATGCAACGTCAAGGGCGAGGAAAGCGAAAGGACTAATTCAAGGAGTGTGAGAAGGAAGCCCCTTCATGGCCTCGCCGTGGTCGACGATAGCAGTCAGGCGGGGATCAGGTCGCGCAGATTTTCGGGTGTGAGGATCCGGGAGTCCGGGTGCAGGCCCTCCGGGCGTTCCAGGCCTATGTAGGTGACCGGGCCGTCCGGGCGGCTCTCGCCGTCCCACAGTGTCACGGTTGTGGCGCCGCCCATCAGGTCGACGAGGTACCGGACCGTGAGGTAGTCGCGCTCGATGATGCCACGCAGGAGCAGAGCGACCGACACCCGGTTTGTCTCGACGCGGTTGGCCGACGGAGTGCCGTTGAGGTGCACGTGCAGCCACTTGGCGCGCCAGCGGCCGTCGCTCCCGCGCAGGAATGCCAGTGGCAGCGCGACCCTGCCCGTGCCACGCAGCTCCGACTTCAGGCGCACGGTACGCGGTTCGAACGGACGGCCCTGCTGGGCGGCATCGCGCAGCATGAAGCCGAAGAACGACTCCTCGACGTCTTCGAAACCCTCCCCCGAGAAGACGTTGACCTGCGGGACGATGAAGGCGCCTCGGACGGCACCCAGGCGCAGGTTGATGAACTCCGAGGCCCCCTCGGGCGCGTCGGTGATGTCGCCGGAATGCTCGCCTTCGACCTCTGTCAGGGCGGTGTAGGACAGCCAGGAGCGGGTCGAGTAGTCGGCATTGAGCATCAGCGCCGACAGGTCGTAGTCCGTGGTCCTGCATGCCTGCTTCCAGTAGACGAAGAAGCGCAGCAGTTCGCCGTCGACCGGCGAGAGCGAGCCGCGGGGCAGCACACCGAGACCGGACGCGGTCGCCTTCCCGCTGAGGGGGAGCGCGACATCGAGGACGTCGGGATCGATCAGCAGGTGCTCGGGGGCCGGGAGTCGGCGGCGGATCTCGGCGTCCAGGGCGGAGATCAGCCGCTTGCGTTCGTCCGGGAATACGGGCGGGCGTTCGTCGGAGGTGACCCAGGCGCGGCCGAGGCGGTTGACGAAGACGCGGCGTTCGCCGGTCTCCCCGGGCCGGTTGTGGAGGTGTTCGCGGACCGACAGGAGGACCCGTCCGGAGACCCGGTCGGCGACCTGCTCGGCGGCGGCCGCGACGGCGCTGCGCTCGTCCTGGGTGAGGCACATCCGCAGCAGCCGGTCCAAGGAGCGGAACAGCTTGCCGGGCGCGGACCTCAAGAGCTCCGCCGCTCCGGTGACATCGTGCATCCCGAGCAGTTCCTCGGCGCGGCTGTCGAGGGAGCGGGCCTGCTGCTCGCCCCGGGCCACCGCGAACACCTGGGCGGCGTGCGGCCAGCGCGGGTACTCGTGCGGGTGGAGACGTTCGCCGAGGCGCTTGAACGGTTCGCGGTGCGCGTGCACGTCGGCCAGCTTGGCGGGGGCGGCGGCGACAACGCCGTCGAGGCCGGCGAGCAGGGCGCGGCGCAGCGGACGCGAGAGGGCCCGGAAGCGGGTCGGTTCCTGGAGGGTCACGTCGCCGTCCGACAGAGCGCAGGCGAGGCGGAGCACATCGGTGACGGTGTCCACCAGGAGGTCCGCGCCGACGCCCAGGCGGGCCTGGTTGACCAGTGCGCGGTTCTCACGGATCGGGATCGCTTCGGGCTGGGGACCGTGCACGCAGTGTGCGGCGAGCACCCGCAGGTCGTCGAGGTCGTCGTCGCTCAGCGGTGTGGTGCTTCCGGCCAGGGCCAGGTACAGGGCCGTGACCTCGTCGTCCAGGTGGCCACCCAGGTGCAGCACCGTCATACGGTCGCCGGCCGCCGCGATCAATTCGTCGTGGGCGGCGAGCATTTCGGTGTAGGTGTGGCGGTAGTTGCCGTACGACGGCAGGGTGAGCAGGTCCACCACGCCGCTCCGGAGCTGGGCAACCGTACGGTCGTGGGAGGCGTCGTCGGTCAGCGCCTCGACGATGCACTGCATCCAGAAGGCGAACGTATCGGGCACGTTGGCCGGGAAATCGATGAAGTAGACGTTGTGCTGGACGTGGTCTCCGGTCATCTCGCGGACGGTGCGCAGTACGCGCACGGCGGTGTCGACGACCGCCCCCTCGGACAGCCCTGACAGGCGCTCCAGCAGGTCCGCCGAGAGTTTGAAGCCCACCGACATCAGGGCGGCGTCGAACTGCCGCGCCGCGATGCCGCCGTCCCCTGTGGGTCCTGTGGGGAAGGGGAGGCGGTAGGTGTGCCGGATAACCAGTGATTCGAGACTGTGTCCCATTCCGGCATGATCCCAGAACTGCAGGGGCCGGCGCATACAGGTTTTAGTCGGCGGTGCCGGTGCCGCTGGGGGCACCAGGCCTCCGTCTCAGGTTCGACGCCATCTCGAGGACAGGCCGGACCGCATGCCCTACGGTCGTACCGTGGGACCGGAACGCATGCGCATCGCCGCCGTACTCGGCGCCCGGCAAGGCAGCGGCTATCTCCTGACATCCCGTCTTGTGCTCACAGCCGGCCACGTGGTGAAAAACCGCGCCTTGGTCAAGGTGGCGGCGCTCGGTGGCCTCGGCGAGGTCCAGTGCAAGGTGGTGTGGTCGCGCCACGATCGCGAATGCGATGCCGCGCTCCTGCTCGCCCCGAGAAGGCAAGGCCTCATCCCTCCCGAGGAGGCCGAGCAACTGGCCCCGGTGCGCTGGGGCGTGCCTTCCGGGCTCGAGCCCATGGAGTCCTGTCAGGCCATCGGCTTCCCGCAGGTGCAGCGCGACGACGAGGACGGACTCGACACGGAACAGATCGTCGGCACGTTCAAACCCGGTTCGCGCATGGTCCGGGCTCGGTACGTACTCGACAGTCTGCACACGCCGCCGCTCCGGCAGGCGGACGGCACGTCGCCGTGGGCGGGTATGTCCGGGGCCGCGCTGTTCGCCGAGGGATTGATCACCGGCGTGGTGGTGACGGATCCGTTCAACTGGCAGCACGGTCGCATCGAAGCCGTAAGAAGCCGGGTGCTCTTCGCGGACCCCGAATTCGTCCAGCAGTTGGTGCAGCACACCGGCTACCAGCCGACCGTGGACGAGCTCTCCGGCCCGCAGTACAACCCGCATGCCGAGTTCGAGCGCCGGTACGCCGCCTTCGTCGCCGAGTCCTACAGCGAACTCAAGATTTTCGGGCTGGACTTCAGCCGCCGGGAACATGCCGAGTGGCCGCGGGACACGGCGTATCTGAGCCTGGAGCTGGCACCTCACCACAGCCGCGAACACGGGCCGGACGGCCTCGGAGATCCGTCGGGCGCACCGTTCCGCGAGCCGGCCGTCGGTGAACGGCAGCGGGTCGAGTCGGCCTACCTTTCAGGACTACCTCGGGGCCAAGGCCGCCGTGGAAGGCCAAGACCTCAACTTGGTGGCCGCGCATGCCCACGAGCCGCAGTGGGAGGACGTGGTGCGGATGGCGGTCGGCCACGCCCGCGCGGACGAACGCGCGGTGCTGCTGCGCCGCCTGCTCGCCCTGGGTGACTCCGCCAGTTCCCCGCAGCGTGAGCGCCTGCACTTGCTGGCGGCGGCATGTCTGGAGCACGCGACACTCCGGACGCAGGCCTGCGACCGTTGACCTCTCCGCGCTGGCCGGGATCCCTGACCTCTCGGTCGTCCTGATCCCGTCGTCCTCCAGCGAACTGAGGGTCACCGGCGACGAATGTCTGCCACCGGACTCGGTACACCACGTGGTGAGGCACCCCGCGCTCAGCGCCCCGAGGCCGCCCGCCCCCTGGTGGCGGCGCCTCGGCCGCTGAGGCACGGCAGCCCGACGTCGGATCCGTCAGTCAACTTCAGGAGGTGCCGCATGCCGGACTTCGAGGACATTGAACTCGTCGCCGCGGTGGGGGCGATCAGGGGCCAGCTCATGGAGGCGGCGGCCGCCGCGGCCACGAAGTCGATGCGTTGCGAAGTAGGGCCCATCCAGATGGAGTTCGCGGTCGAGCTACGCCGGGAGGCCGCAGCCAAGGGCGGCATCAAGGCATGGGTGGTCAACGCCGACACCGAGGCGAGGGCCTCCCGCAGCCACACGCACCGGATCGCCTTCACGCTCACCCCGAAGGACACCGTGACCGGAGGCAACGTCGAGATCGGCAACGGCTTCCCGGGGGATACCGGCCGTTTCGGCACCGTCGACCAGGGCGTTTCGGCATACGGTGGCGGACCCGGACTGGTGCCCCGTGGCGCGACGTGCCGGAACGTTACGGGCACGGTTTGCCGGGCCACCAGCACGCCGCCGGGGCGGCGAAAGGCCCCGCAGTTCGAGACGGTTCCGGAAGCGATCCGGGTGCCCAGGCTGGGCCTGGGACGGCCGCGCAAGCGACCGGACAGCCTGCGGGGCCGACAAGGCATACGACTCTCGCGAGAACCGCGCCTACCTGCGCAGACGCGGTATCAAGGCGGCCATCCCGGCCCCTGCGGACCGCGTCCGCAACCGGCAGAATCTCGGCTCTCGCGGCGGTCGGCCGCCGATGTTCGACAAGACGACTACCGCGAGCGCCACGCGGTCGGGTGCGGCATCAATCGGCTCAAGTGCCACCGCGCGGTCGCCACGAGATCCGACAAACTCGCCGTCGGCTACGAGGCAACAGTGCTGGTCGCAGTCGTCAACGAGTGGCTGTGACCGGTCTTAGCCGTTGATGTCGAGTGCCGTCCCGTACAGCCGAGACACCTTCAGCCGGATGACCACCCGGCGCTCGGCGACCAACTGCTCCAAGAACGCAGCTTCATCCTGCGGCTTCGCGGCCTCTGGCACCATCGCGAGCAGCTCTCGCCCGATCGCATCACCCGGCGTGGTCGTGATGTCGGAGACCTCGGCTTCGCCCTCGGCCACGGCGAACGACCATACGTCGCTTCCCGGAACATGCACGGCCGCGCGTGGGTCACGCCGGAGTTGCTTGACCTTGATGCGGTCGCCAGTGGTGGAGAACCGCACGATGCGCGCTTCGGCGTCCCAGTTGTAGAGCATGGTGGTGAGATGAGGATGGCCACTGCGCTTATTGGTGGCGAGGGTGCCGAACTGCTGAGTACTCAGCAGTTCGGAGAGAGCATCGTCGGACAGGGCGCGGGGTGCAGGACCTTGAGTCATGACCTGATCAACTCACGCGTGTGCCCGGGCATTCCACGGATCCAGAAGTCCGGCCACCAACTTTCACAACAGGCCGCAGGCCGTTTCATCCGCCCGTACCCGTGGTGTGCCGAGCGTGCTCACCGCCTCCCGTCGGCCACCAGCACCTTCGCGGTGCACGGTGCGGGCCGGTCGACGGCGGGTGCACCGCGCCGGGCGGCCCGCCGCTGGAGGGCCGCCGCCCACCCGGTCGCCACGAGCGCGAGCACCCCGGCGCCGGCACCGACCCAGGCCACCGAGGGGAAGCCGAGCCCCGCGTCGATGGTGAGGCCGCCCAGCATCGGGGTGAGTGTGATCCCGACGTTGAAGGCCGAGGTGTTCACGGCCCCGGCCAGCGTCGGTGCGTCGGGGGCGAGCCGGAAGACCCGTGACTGCACCACCGGGTTGACGACGTAGCCGGTGAACCCGAGGACGAAGACCAGCGCGACGGCGACGCCGGGGCTCCCGGCCGTCAGCGCGAACACGGCGGAGGCGACGGTAAGGGCGCCGGCACCGACGACCAGGGTGCGCAGGGGCGCCGCGTCGGCTACTCGTCCCCCGAACGTCACCCCGAGCAGCCCGCCGACCCCGTACAGCGCGAGCACCGCCGGCATCCACTGCGCGGGCAGCCCGCTCACCTCCGTCAGCAGCGGTGCGAGATAGCTGAAGGTGACGACCGCCGCGCCGAAGGTCAGCGCGGTGACGAGGTAGGACACCCAGAGGGCGGGCCGGGCCAGTCCACGCAACTCCCTTTGCAAGGACGGCACTTCACCCTCCCCGGCGCGCCCCGTCGGCATCGCGGCAAGCAGGGAGAGCGCGCTGAGTACGGTGAGCGCGGCCACGCCCCAGAAGGACGCGCGCCAGCCCACGTGCTGGCTCAGGAGCGTTCCGGCGGGCACGCCCACAATGGTGGCGAGGGTGAGCCCTGTGGTGACCACCGACAGGGCCTTCGCCTTGGCCTCCGGCGGCACCAGGTTCACCGCCGTCGCCGCGGCCACCGACCAGAATCCGGCGTACGCGAGCGCGCTCACGATGCGGGTCGCGAACAGCACCCCGTACTCCGGTGCCAGTGCGCCGACCACATGCCCGGCGACAAAGACGAGCTGAAAGGCGACCAGCGCGGTACGGCGCGGCACCCGCAGCGTGGCCACGGCCAGCAACGGCGCGCCGATGACCATGCCGATGGCGAACGCGGAGATCAGCAGACCGGCGTCGGGGATGGAAACGCCGAGGTCATCGGCGATGCCCGGCAGGAGCCCGGACAGCATGAACTCTGAGGTTCCTTGGGCGAATATGCCCAGGCCGAGAAGGTAAATGACGAGTGGCACGGGAGAGTGCTCCGTTGGGTGAGAGGGAAGTCATTCGTTTTGGATCGGTTTTGGATCGGTCAGTTCAAAATGAGCCCATGAGGAATCCGGGACCGAGCGCGGGACGGACCACGGACAGACCACGGACGGGCCACGGACAAACGCGCCCAGCCGGCACGCCTCAGCCGACACGCATCAGAGGGCGCTCAGCGCGGCATCCGCGACACCTTCCAGGGCCGCGCGATCGACCCCGGCCCGCGCGGACACACGCAGACCCGCGATCGTCGCGATGACGAGATGGGCGAGGGTACGGGCATCCTTGTCGGCGGCGATATCACCGTCGCGCCGCCCGGACTCGATGAGGGCGCGGAACGCCTCCATCCGCAGGCCGTAGTCACGCTCCAGCGACGCCGCGACCGAAGCGTCATGGGCCGACACCTCGACACATGTGTTGACGACCAGGCAACCGCGGCCGTCGGCACCGGGCGCGAACTCATCGTCGATCACCCGTTGCAGAACCGCCCGGATCTTCCGCCGAACCGGAAGGTCGCTCTCCAGCAGCGTGAACAACTCGTCGTTCTTGGTTCGCATGTAGAGCGCGAGGGCCCGCTCGAAGAGGTCGTGCTTGCTCTTGAACGTGTTGTAGATGCTGCTCCGCCCCAGACCCGTGGCATCGCACAGATCCTGGGTGGACGTCGCTTCATAGCCGGCGGCCCAGAACGCCACCATCGCGGCGTCGACCGCCCGCTCCTCGTCGAACTTCCGGGGCCGGGCCATAGCGTTGACGCTAGCACGTATTGGACCGATCAGTCCAATACCTCCCGGGGCCGGGGTTCGGGGCCTCGCCGAGGCGGACGACGCCGCACTGCCCACCGCCCTGCCCCGCCGTTCCGGCTGTGCGACACGCGGTATCCCTGGTCACCTTCGCCGTCGGTTTTCTGCCCAGCTACGATGCGATCGGCTTCGCCGCACCCCTTCTGCTGCCGATCTGCCGCCTGGTGCAGGGTTTCTCCACCGGCGGCGAATACGCCGGAGCCACCACATACATCGCCGAATACGCACCGGACACCCGACGCGGATTCCTCGGCAGCTGGCTCGACTTCGGCACCTTCGTCGGCTATTCGCCAGCCAGGGACCTCTGGATCCGACTCCGGCATCCCTGGGCGCGGCACTGAGGGACGCGCCACGCGCCACGACGCTTCGCCTTCGGTGCCCCGCCCCTCCCGAAGGGAAACGGCAAGGGACAGAGCACCGAAGGCACGGCGGGCGAGTCGGACCAACGATTCAGGCCAACGGTTCAGGCCAACGAGACAAGACGCGCGCCGCCGTCAGCCTCGATGACTGCGCCGGTGAGGTTGGTGTTGGTCGCGGCAAGGGCAACCACCTCAGCGACCTCCTCAGGCGTCGCGATGTGACGCACCGGCAGAGTGGCAGCCGTTTGTGCGAAGTACTCGCGCTTGACGTCGTCCGGCAGGCCACTCCACCAGGGAGTGTCGACGAGCCCAGGAGAGACGGCGTTGACCCGTATCGGCGCGAGTTCCGCGGCCAGCGGCCGGACCAGGGCCTCGACGGCACCGTTGATGGCGGCCAGGCCGGCGGTACCCGGCATGCCGGTCCGCGCGGTGATGGCACTGAGCAGAGTGATCGACCCATCGGGCGTAAGACGCGGAAGGACAGCCTGGACGGTGGTGAGGTGAGGCCAGAACTTGGCCTCGAACGCGCGTCGCAGCATCGTCAGGTCAAGATCGGCGACGGGCCCCTGCCCCTCGTTCCCCGAGGCCGCCAGGATGAGCCAGTCGATACTGCCGATCGCGTCGGCAAGAGCCCGGACCTCGACTGCGTTCCCGGCGTCGACCTGATGCCCGATCAGACCGACATCGGTAGCGGCGAGGTCGTCCAGACGCTCCTTGCTGCGACCGGCGACGTGCACCGTCGCTCCACGGCTCTGGAGCAGGCGAGCCGTCGCGAGTCCGATTCCGGACGTTCCCCCGACCACGAGGGCAGAGCGTTGAGACATGACCCATCTCCTTATTTCGAACCGTGGCGTCTCGAATTAAGCTAGCCTCCATGGTCATGAACAAGCAACCCCCTTCGACGCCTCGCCGAGGGCGTAAGCGCAGCGAGGAGAGCCAGATGGCGATCCTGGTTGCGGCATTCGAGCTGGTCGGTGAGGTCGGCTACGCGGACTTGACGATCGAAGGAGTCGCCCAGCGAGCCGGATGCGGCAAACAGACGATCTACCGCTGGTGGCCATCGAAAGCCCACGTCCTCCTGGAAGCTCTCGCGGTGAAGGCCGAACTGCACGTCGACAACGGCGACAAGGGCTCGTACACCGACGATGTACGGGCGTTCCTGGAGGACACGTTCCAGCTCGCCCGCCAGCAGCGCATCGCCGACATCCTGTGTGTCCTGATGGCGGAGGCTCAGATCAACGCGGAGTTCGGCAGGCTGTTCCGCACGGCGTTTCTGCAGCGTCGCCGTGATGCGCTCCAGGCGGTGATCGACAGGGCCCGGACCCGGGGCGACCTGCCGCTCCGCCCTGCGCCGTCCACCGTCCTGGACATCGTGTTCGGCACCCTGTGGTACCGCCTCCTGGCCACACGGCAGCCCATCGACGATGCCCTCGTCGACGACCTCGCAGCCACCCTCACCCAGGGCACGCAGACCCCAGCCGGCACCTCCAACACTCGGGGGGCAAGCCATGACCAGCCTTAACCGGCCTTAACCGGCGTTAACCGGCCATGACCGGCCATGCCCGTTCCCGCACCGTCCTCATCATTGGAGCCACGGACGGCAATGGACGGCCACGGACGGCCACGGACGGCCAAACTCGACTGCCTCGCAGACGCGTTCACGACACGCGTTCACGACACGCGGCGCATCCAGGCCCCGGGCCGTGAACGTGGACCTCTCTCACGGCGACGGCGTCACGGTGAACAGCCTGTCGTAGCCTGACGCCCCTCGGCGTCGAGAGCCCCTTGGGTCATTCCTCTCCCCCGGCGGCCGGCGTTGCCGCTGCCGTGTCGCGGTGCTGCTGGAGCAGGCGCGTACGGAAGAGGGCGAGCACCTCATCCAGTGCGGCACGGGTCGGCTGACCGGGTTCGTCGACGAGGTGCTCGGTCAGTACGGAATGCGGCGGCAGCACGGCATGGGGATTCGCGGCGGAGTCGTCCAGTTCGACGGCGGTGAACGCATCACCGAGTTCGCGACGCAGAAAGGCGAACCGGTCGCCCGGTACCAGCCGGTCCCCGCGGAACCGCAGCGCCATGACCCGAAGGCCCTCACGTTCGCAGCGGCCCCGGACGGCGGCGAGGTCTTCGGCGGAAATATCGATTCCGCCGGACCGGCTCTTGGTGAGAGCCAGTGGCAGGGACGGCTGGGACAGGACGGGGGCGAGCAGGCGCTCATCGGCGGCCATGGCCAGGGCGAAACCGCCGGTGAGACACATGCCGACGGCCCCGACGCCGGGACCCCCGCAGCGCTGGTGCTCGTGTGCGGCCAGGGCTCGCAGCCACGTCACTACGGGCGAGGATTTCCCGGTCGCCAACACGGTGAATTCCCGGCTCACGCACACCTTCCACAGCGACGAGGCCGTATAGAGCCCGGACTTCAGCAGGCCACCGTTTGCAATGTCGGCGTCGCGGCCGGGCGTGCCGAAGAGCACCGGGAGCACTGCGGTACAGCCGATTGCGGCCACACGTTCCGCGAACTCCAAGACCTTGGGCGTAATGCCCGGTATTTCCGCCATCACGATCACCGCGGGCCCCGTACCGCGCCGCAGGATCCGGCGAGTGACGCCGTCGTGCGCGAAGGTGTCACGGTCGAAGCCGGTCAAGTCATGATCTGCCATGGATTACCGCCATCCTGGTCGGTCACGGGTCGGGGGCTGCTTCCGGCCGCGGCGTCTCGCCCCGTCCGGCGCGTTCCACGCGAGACTACCCATCAGTAATCTTCGCAGCGCCGACCACCTCGCCACCAGCGGTCGGCGCCGGCCTCCCTGGCCGCCGGAATCCGCCGGGACACCCACGCCGCGGCCGTAGTTGCGGCCTCGAGAGCGCCGAAGGCCCCACCGCCAGCACGTAAGTGCACGGTGGGGCCTTCCGGCCGGCCTGACGGGCGGGTGCGACGGGCGGGTACGGAGGATTCGAGATGCGAACCCGCGAAGGTTCACCCTCGCCCGTCGTGGCCGACTCCCTGAGCCCTTTTATCGGGCTGACCCGAAGTCCTGGGTCCAGTAACTTCCGGGCTGCGCGAGGCCGACGCCGATCTCCTTGAATCCGCAGTCGAGGATGTTGCGCTTGTGACCGGGGCTGGACATCCAGCCCGCCATCACCTTCTCGGGTGTGGCGTAGCCGTAGGCGACATTTTCGCCGTAGGAGCCCCAGTTGTAGCCGGCGCTCGTGATCCGGTCGTCCGGTGATGAACCGTCGGAGCCCGTATGCGACATGTTCTGGTGGCTTGCCATGTCCTTGCTGTGATCCTGGGCGGCCTTTGTCAGCTTCGCGTTCACGACCAGCGGTGCGCACCCGACCTTGCTGCGCTCTTCATTGACGAGTTCCACTACGCGGGCCGCGGTGCTGGACGCCGGGGCGGCGGTTTTCGGCGCGCTCGGGGTTGCGGTGCTCGGGGTTGCGGTGGGTGTGTGCGACGCGTGCGCGGTCGGCGCCGGACCCCGCTTGGCCTCCGTCCACCGGTGGTGGGACGGCGCGCTCGTGGTTGCGGCGCTCGGGGTTGCGGTGGGTGTGTGCGACGCGTGCGCGGTCGGCACCGGGCCCCGCTTGGCCTCCGTCCACCGGTGGTGGGACGGCGCGCTCTTCCCATGGTGGTGGGGCCGGCCCTGGTGCTCCGGCGGGCCGCCCAGACAGGCCATGGCGATGGAAGGCACACCTACGGCGCTGATGGCGATGGCAGCGATGGATATCTTCCGGTAGTGCGTCTTCCTGCGGTGCTTCGTCATGCGTGACCTCGTTCGGGTGAGCGCGGAGCGCCCCCGGTGCGGCAGGCTCTGCACAGACCCTGCGCCTGAGCTGCGGAGACGCCTTGCGGGCCGCCATTGTTAGGACCTCCGCGCGCGCCGGGCAATGAGGGTTACTACTAACCGGCTTCGTAGCGCCTGAGGGCCTTGAAATGAGCGCGCAGGCGTGCTGCCGCGACTCCGGCATTGCCGGGAATTCTGCTTTTCCGTCAGAAGCACGTTCTCGCTCGACGAATGAGCGAGAACGCCGAGCGACCCGTGCGTCCGCATCCTGGTGCGAGGCATGTGGATGTCAGTACGGACAAATCTCTTTATGTCGATTGGACGCCATCTACTATTCAGCTTCGTTGATGGCGAAGGCTGCAGTGACTGATGTCACAAAAATCTGGGTTTCGACCGGCATCGGCGCCGCCCGCGCCTCGCCGAGCCACCTTTTCCGGTCTTTTCGGGTGCAGCCACAGTGGTCAGCTCTCGACCAGCTCCCCCATCCACGCCTCGATCGCCTCCGGGGTACGCGGCAGCGCATCCGACATCAGCCGTGCGCCCTCGGCCGTGATCACCAGGTCGTCTTCGATGCGCACGCCGATGCCGCGCAGTTCGCGCGGCAATGTCTCGTCGTCGGGCTGCAGATACAGACCGGGCTCGACGGTCAGCACCTGCCCCACCTCGAGCACGCCGTCCAGGTAGGCCCGTGCCCGCGCCTGCGCGCAGTCGTGCACGTCGAGACCGAGCATGTGGCCGCTGCTGCACAGGGTGTACCGGCGGTGCAGGTCCCCCTCCGAGCTCTTCAGCACGCCCCATTCCGTGAGGCCTTCGGCGATCACCCGCATCGCTGAGCGGTGGAAGTCCCGGAAGCGGGCCCCCGGCTTCAGCGCCGCGATGCCCGCATCCTGGGCGGCGAGCACGAGTGCGTACACCTGTCGCTGGACGGGCGAGAAGCTGCCGGACAGGGGCAGCGTGCGCGTGATGTCGGCGGTGTAGAGGCTGTCCGTCTCCACTCCGGCATCCAGGAGCAGCAGTTCGCGCGGATCGAGGGGGCCGTCGTTGCGTGTCCAGTGCAGTACGCAGGCATGGGCGCCGGCCGCGGCGATCGTCTCGTATCCGGTGCCGTTGCCCTCGGCGCGGGCGCGCAGGTTGAAGACGCCCTCGATCCAGCGTTCGCCGCGCGGGTGGGCCAGGGCCCTCGGCAGAGCGCGCAGGACGTCCTCGAAACCGGTGGCGGTGTGGTCGACGGCGCGCTGCAGCTCACCGATCTCCCAGGCGTCCTTGATCAGCCTCAACTCGCTCAGTACGGAGGCCAGTTCCGCGTCCGCCGCGGGGTTGCGGCCCGGCGGAAGGGGCGCCTCCGCAGCCAGGGGGGTGCAGGGGATGCCGGTCATCCGCTCGGCCTCGGCCAGTTCGTGGCGGCGGCCGACCCAGAACTCGCCGTACCGCCGGTCCCCGTAGAAGCCACTGTCGGTGCGCGGCGAGCGGGGACGCAGGTGCAGCACGGCTTCATGGCCGTGCGGCCCGTCCGGCTCCAGGACCAGGGCGTGCCCGGCCTGCTGCTCCCCGGTCAGTCCGGTCAGCCAGGCGTAGGCACTGTGGGGGCGGAAGCGGTAGTCGCAGTCGTTGGAGCGCACCCGCAGCGCTCCGGCGGGGATGACGAGCCGCTCGCCGGGGAAGCGGGCCGAGAGCCGGGCGCGGCGGGCGGCGGTGAAGTCGGCCGCCGGCAAGCGGATGCCGGCGGGCAGCGGACGCGCCGCCCAGCCGCGCGCCATGAACTCCTCGAGTTCCGGAGTGAGGGGCAGATCGTGGCTCGCCGCGCGTGGGGCGGCGGTCTCTGACGTGTGCATACGGGATCCTCCAAGCGCGCAACACGCGGGACAACGCGGGACTGAGGCGGAGAAAGACGCGACCGACACCTTGTCAGTGCAATATCACATTACTACCTTACACATCACATGGCGCCGCAGCACTGCCCCAACTGCCCTGTGCCTCACCGCTCTTGGTGCCGCTGCGGACCGTCTCGACGTGCACCTGGCTGAGCACCTCCCCCACAACTCACACAGGAGTTTTCGGTGTTCCCTTCGACCACTCCCGGCAGTGCCTCACGAATATCCCTGCGCAGATCGCTGCTCGTCTCCGCGACGGCGGTCGCCCTCTGCCTCACCGCCGCCCCCAGCGGCACCGCACTCGCGGCCGACACGAAGGCCGCGCCGCCCGCGGCGGCCGCACCTGCATCGGTGGTCCCTCGCGGCGGCCCGCAGGACCACGTCGAGCACCGTGCCAAGGCCCCCAGCCCGGCGGCCCGGATGCTCCCCGCACCCGGCGGGCTGACCAGCGCCCACATCCCTGGCGCCCGTACGCCCAAGCCGCGCGCGAGCACAGCACCCACGCCCCGCGCGACCGTCGGCCGGGCGACCGTGCCCTGCACCCTCGACGGCATCACGGGCCTGAGCCCCGAGGAGTTCGCCGACTTCCTCGCCGACCCCGCCGTCACCGCCGACGGCTGTCTGCGCAACCTCATCTGGACCTGGGACCCGCGGCTCATCCCCGTCCTGTCGACCCAGCACGTCCAAGCCGTATCCCGCCGGATCACCCAGCTCGCCCCGGACCACGACGGCAAGAACAGCAGCCACCTCCTGGAGATGCTCACCTATCTCCACGCCGCCGTCTTCCACGACTTCTCGCACGACGAGATCGACCTCACCGACCCGACGACCGTCGACGCCATGCGCCAGGCCGTGGACGCCTTCGGCACGGCCGCCCGCACCTTCGACGCCACCGACACCAACGGCAACACCCTGCGCGAGGCCCTCATCGCGGCCAGTGCCCCGGGCCTGCGCCAGCACCAGCTCCCGCTCATCAAGAAGGTGCTGGCGACCATGGGCGCGGACCACCCCGACACCGCCCAGAGCCCCGCCTGGGGCGGAGCCGTGTTCGGCGCACTCTCCGTGAACTTCCTGGGCATCTCCCCGGGCAACAACGACACCGCGTTCCAGGCCGCGGTGACCGCCGACCCCGCCTACCGGGCCGCGCTCAAGGCCTTCGCCGGGTACACCCACCTCAAGGACCAGCCCAACGCCTGGGCGGTGCGCGACTCCCTGCTGGAGTACGGCCGCATCGGCCAGATCAGCGACCTGCGCTCCGAGATCGTCGACGCGCTCGGCCCGCTCCTGGAGACCGTCGCCGGCAACTTCGGCGAGATGAGCGCCCCGTGGGCCAAGGTCGCCACGTGGCTGAACGAGTTCGACGCCTGCGCGCCGTACAAGGCCTGCAAGGCGGACATCGAGCGCCGCCTCTTCCCGGACACCTACACGTACGACGTGAAGGGCGTCGACGGCATCACGGTGCGCACCGCGCTCGACCGGGACACCGTCGACCAGCTCTACTACGCGAGCAAGCAGGTCAGGACGCAGTTCCACCGGGTCATCGGCACGCGGGAGCCACTGTCCGGAGACACCAACACCACGCTCACCACGATGCTTTACGCCTCGC
The DNA here is from genome assembly GCF_055565615.1 of Streptomyces sp. NPDC028368. NCBI lineage: Bacteria > Bacillati > Actinomycetota > Actinomycetes > Kitasatosporales > Streptomycetaceae > Streptomyces > Streptomyces sp. NPDC028368. The sequence continues at coordinate 76,175 of NZ_JBVHTY010000008.1, forward strand.
GCGCCGACTACGAGAACTTCCAGCCGCTGCTGACCGGCCTCAGCACCGACAACGGCGGCATGTACATCGAGCAGGGCGCCACCTTCTACACCTACCAGCGGCGCGTACCGCAGGACTCCACGCTCACCCTCGAAGAGCTCTTCCGTCACGAATACACGCACTACCTCAACGGCCGCTGGGCGGTGCCCGGCCTCTTCGGTGAGGGGCCCTGGTACGAGGGCGACCGCACCACCGCGATGGACGAGGGCACCGCGGAATTCTTCGACGGCGGCACCCGCGACGGGGGCATCAAGGTCCGCAAGTCCCTCGTCAAGGGCATCATCGCGGACACCGCGAACGGCGGGCCGCGCATGACCGTGGACCAACTGCTGCACGCCACCTACGACGGCGACGGCTTCCGCTTCTACAACTACGCGGGCACGTTCTTCGAGTTCCTGTGGAGCGAACACCCGTCGCTGCTCCGGGAGATGTACCGCCACCTGCGCGACAACGACCCCGCGGCCTTCGATGCCTGGCGCGACCGCCTCGGCAAGGACACCGGGCTGCAGAGCGCGTACGACGCCTTCCTCGACGAAAAGATCGCCCACGTCGACGACCTGTTCGTGCCCGACACCACGTACACGCCCCTCCCCGAACTGCAGGCCACCTCGGCCGACGAGGTACGCGCCTCCTTCACCGAGACGACAGGCAACACCCCCACCTGCCAAGCCACCGGCGCGACCGAGCGGCTCCGCTTCGCCTGCACCGGACAGGTCACTGCGAACCTGACCGACTCGGGTAACGCGGACGCCGTCTTCAAGGACATGTCCAAGACCGTCGACGACGACATCCTGAAGCGCTCCTCGAAGGGCGTGAACAACCTCACCGACATGAACTGCTCCTTCGGCGAGGTGACCGTCGGGTCCGACGGACGTACGGGCACGGCCGACTACCAGTGCGAAGGCCCGCTGCGCTCCTGAACGACCCGGGGAGGCGCAGACATGCACGGCGCCTCCCCGCCCGCCTGCGCCGAGGCTTCCCCCACATACGGCCTCGGCGCAGGCCCACGGGCGAGCGAAGCGGCTCGTTCGCGTACACCGTGTACGCCGTGCGCCTCGCGCCACTTTTTAAGTCAGTCGCTTGGCTGAAGCTCGTAGGCGGCGTTCACTCACCTCATCTGCCATCGGCGAGCGTCGGGTTCCCGCTGCCGGTGTGGGTGATCTGCAATCTGCTCGGTGTCCCCGACACGGACCGGGACAGGTTCGCCCGCTGGTCCGACATGCTGCTCAACCTCACCCGGTACGGCCAACGTGAGATCGACACGGCGCAGAGCGAGTTCCCTGCGTACATGGCCGCGCACCTGGACGCGAAGCGCGCCGAACCGGGCGACGACCTGCTCAGCTCGCTGCTCACCGCGACCGACGCCAAGGGCGGACGGCTCACGGACACCGAACTCGTGGCCACCGGCCAGGCGTTGCTGATCGCCGGGCACGAGACGACCGCACATGCGGTTGATGCCAACTCCCGTACCACGCGAGCGCGTTCAAATTTCAGGGGGGCGACTGTGGGCGCTCCCGTCGCATGCGAGGGCGTCGCGGTGTGAAGTGCGGCCGCTACTTGCCGGATATCTCCGCGGTCCCGGTCTTGGCCCAGAGCGAGCGGACATGTCCGAGGTGCTTGGCCATGCACTCCTCCGCGCCCTTCGCATCCCCCGCCAGCATCAGGTCGAGGAGTTCCAGGTGCTCCTCGGCCGACGGGATCAGTTCGCCGCGCTGGTCCAGGGCGGTGAGCCCGTACAGACGCGAGCGCTTGCGCAGGTCACCGACGGTTTCGACGAGCTTCTCGTTGCCGGAGAGGCCGAGCAGCGAGAGGTGGAACTGCCGGTCGGCCTCCAGGTAACCGATGAGATCGTGGTCGCGCGCGGCCCGCACGATCTCCTCGGCGACCGGCCGCAGCGCCTCCAGCTCCTCACGGGCGGCGGAGCGGGTGATCCGGCCGATCATCGGGATCTCGATGAGCGCGCGGATCTCGGTGTACTGGTCGAGGTCGTGCTCGTTGACCTCGGTGACGCGGAAGCCTTTGTTGCGGACGGGTTCGACCAGTCCCTCGCGAGCCAGGTCGAGCATCGCCTCGCGCACGGGTGTGGCGGAGATCCCGAAGTCCTCCGCAAGGACCGGTGCCGAGTACACCTCACCCGGCCGCAGCTCACCGGAGATCAGTGCGGCTCGCAGGGCGTGGGCGACCTGGTCGCGCAGCCGCTCCCGGGTGGCGTTGAGATCGCGATGCTTCAGGTGCCCCATAACGGTGGTGATCCCTTCATGCCGGAGCGGATCATCAGCATAGAATGTCACATTGTTTTCGCTGGTGACAGGGTGTACGCAGGGCCGGGGGCGGAGAACTCCAGGGCTGCGCGGCCCAGTTCCCGCGCCGCTCCCGCGCCGCGTCCAAGGCGGCCGAACGGGCGGGTGGGCGGGTGGGTCGCGGCGGCGGTCACAGGACGAAGCCTCCGGGGAAGGGGTCATCCGGGTCGAGGAAGTACTGGGCGGTGCCGGTGATCCAGGCGCGGCCGGTGACGGTCGGTACCACGGCGGGCAGCCCGCCGACCTCCGTCTCGGCGACGAGCCGGCCGGTGAAGCGGGTCCCGATGAAGGACTCGTTGACGAAGTCACGGTTCAGGGGCAAGGCACCACGGGCGTGCAGCTGTGCCATGCGCGCCGAGGTGCCGGTGCCGCAGGGAGAGCGGTCGAACCAGCCCGGGTGAATCGCCATGGCGTGCCGCGAGTGATGGGCGTCCGAGCCGGGAGCGGCCAGATAGACGTGCTTGACTCCGGCGATCTCCGGTTGCTCGGGGTGGACGGGCCGGGCCGGCGACGCGTTGATCGCCTCCATGATGGCCAGCCCGGCGGCCAGCAGGTCGTCCTTGCGGGCGCGGTCGAACGGCAGCCCCAGCGCGTCGAGTTCGACGAAGGCGTAGAAGTTGCCGCCGAAGGCGAGGTCGTAGGTGACACTCCCGTACCCCGGGACGTCCACCTTGCGGTCCAGACCGGCGCAGAACGCGGGCACGTTGGTGAGCGTGACCGACGTCGCCGCACCGTCCGCTACATGTACGTCGACGGTGACCAGGCCGGCCGGGGTGTCGAGTCGCACCGGGGTGACCGGTTCGCTCACCGGCACCATGCCCGACTCGACGAGGACGGTGGCGACCCCGATGGTGCCGTGGCCGCACATCGGCAGCAGCCCGGAGACCTCGATGTAGAGGACGCCGAAGTCGGCATCGGCGCAGGTGGGCGGCTGGAGGATGGCGCCGCTCATGGCGGAGTGTCCGCGCGGCTCGTACATCAGGAGCGTCCGGATGTGGTCGAGGTGCTCGAGGAAGTGAAGCCTGCGCTCGGCCATGGTGGCGCCGGGGATCACACCGACGCCGCCCGTGATCACGCGCGTGGGCATGCCCTCGGTGTGCGAATCGACGGCGTGGAAGACATGACGCGTACGCACGATGAGTCCTTTCGAAGCGGCACGATGCGGCCGACGGAAGCCGTGAAGAGATGCGGTCAGCGGAAGCAGTGAACAGAAGCGGTCAGCGGTGGCCGTCGGCGAGGGCCTTCTCGGTGGCGGCCCGCACCTGGGCCTCGGTCTCCCCCGTGAGCGGGAAGCGCGGCGGGCGGGTGGGGCCACCGCGGCGGCCGACGAGGTCCATGGACAGCTTGATGCACTGGACGAACTCCGTCCTCGAATCCCAGCGCAGCAGCGAGTGCAGGGACTTGTAGAGCGGCAGGGCGGTGGCCAGGTCCCCGGCGACGGCGGCGTGGTACAGCTCGGCGCAGCTCGCGGGGAAGGCGTTGGGGTATCCGGCGATCCAGCCGACCGCACCGGCCACGGCGAGTTCGAGCAGGACGTCGTCCGCGCCGATCAACAGGTCCAGTTCCGGGGCCAGTTCGGCGATCTCGTACGCGCGCCGTACATCGCCGCTGAATTCCTTCACGGCGACGATGCTGCCGTCCTGGCTCAGCCGGGCCAGCAGCGCGGGCGTCAGATCCACCTTCGTATCAAGGGGATTGTTGTACGCGACGACCGGTACCCCCGCCTTGGCGGCCTCGGCGAAGTGGGCGCGGACGGCCCGTTCGTCGGCCCGGTAGGCGTTCGGGGGCAGCAGGAGGACCGAGCCGCAGCCCGCTTCGCCCGCCTGTTCCGCCCAGCGTCGGGCCTCGGCGCTGCCGTAGGCGGCGACTCCGGGCATGACCCGCGTGCCCTCGCCCGCCGCGTCGACCGCGGTGCGCACGACGCGGGCCCGCTCCTCGTCGGTGAGGGTCTGGTACTCGCCGAGCGAGCCGTTCGGCACCACACCGTCGCAGCCCTGCTCGATCAGCCGGCGGACGTGTTCGGCGTATGCGTCGTAGTCGATGGACAGATCGTCGCGCAGGGGCAGCGCGGTGGCGACCATGATCCCGCGCCAGGGGCGGGTGCTGTTCCAATCGGTGACGGCCATGCCAGTAACCCTTCTCCTTCTATGACATAACACGTGTTCTATGACGTAACGTGCGATGTTTCCTGTGGCTGGGTGTGCGCGTCCACAAGGGCGGACCGCGGGTCAGTCGTCGATGCCTGGGGTGGCGTGGGTCCGGATGCCGGTGGGTTCGTCGAGCGAAGCGAGCGCCGAGAGCGGAACGGGTACGGCGAACGGACGGCGTTCAGCGGGTGCTTCCACGGTGCCTTCGCCTGCCGCGAGACATGCTGCCGCCGTTCCGCACATCCGCCCCTGGCACCAGCCCATGCCGGCCCTGGTGAGGAGTTTGACGGTGTGTGCGTCGCGGGCCCCGAGGTCGGATACGGCTTCGCGGATGGTCCCGGCGGTCACTTCCTCGCAGCGGCACACGTCCGTGTCGTCGGTCAGCCAGTCCGTCCAGCCCGCCGCCGGTGCGTGACTGAGGGCCATCGCATCGGCGAAGGCGCGCATCCGGTCCCGGCGACGTTGCAGCTCGCGCACACGCCCTTCACGGACGGGGCGCCCGGACCGTCTGGCGGCTACCGCGAGGCCCGCCAACTCTCCTTCCACGCAGGCGAGTTGTGCGCCGCCGACGCCCCCGGTCTCCCCCGCCGCCCACAGGCCACGCACCGAGGTTTCCTGAAGGCCGTTCAGGGCCAGGGCGGATGTTCCGTCAGCCACGGTGCGGGTGGCGCAGCCGAGTGCGGTGGCCAGTTCGATCTGCGGGGCGAGGCCGTGCCCGACAGCGAGCGCGTCGCACGCGATCCGTCGGCCTGTCCCCCGTACGGGCCGCCAGTCGCGGTCGAGCCGGGTGACGGTCACGGCCTCCACTCGGTCGGTGCCGTGCACCTCGGTGACCGCGCTGCGGGTGCGCAGCCGTACGCGGTGCCGCAGCAGAGCGGCACCGTGGGCCGCCGCCTCGGCCAGTTTCCGCGGGTTGGCCGCGAGGGCGCGGGGATGGCGGGCGTATCCCCGATAGCCGGACGCCTCAATCACGGCCGGGACCCGCGCGCCGGCGGCGGCGAGCGCGGAGGCGACCGCGAGCAGCAGGGGCCCGCTGCCCGCCACGACGATGCGCTTGCCGGGCAGCACCAGGCCGGACTTGAGCATGGCCTGCGCTCCCCCGGCACCCACGACACCCGGCAAGGTCCAGCCGGGAAAGGGGAGTTGGCGCTCGTACGCGCCGGTCGCGAGCAGGACCGTACGGGCCCGCACCGGCACCGACCGCTCCGCGCTGCCGTCAGCCCCGGTGACGGCGTGCACCACCCACAGGTCACCGCCCTCGTTCAGCCCACCGCCCTCCTTCAAATCACCGTCGCCCTTCAGCCCACCGCCCTCCTCCAATTCATCGCCCTCCTTCGTGACGGCCCAGACATGGTGTCCGTAGAGATGGCTGACGTCGCTCTGCTCCAGGCGGCGGCGCAGCTCGGCGAAGGCCGGCCAGTCATGGTGCAGGGCTTCGGGCCGCGCCGCGCCGAGGGCTCGCGCCGGATGCCGGTAGAACTGTCCGCCGGTCCGGGGCGAGGCGTCCAGCAGGACTACGGACAGGCCAAGCCCGGCGGCCGTGACGGCGCCCGCGAGGCCGGCGGAGCCCGCGCCGATCACCGCGAGGTCGTACGGGTCAGACGCCGAGGCGGGCATGGCCGTGTCCCTCCTGGGTGATGATCGCGTCGCCGGGGCGGGCAGGCACCAGGCAGGCCCTGCGGTTGGGCTCTCCGTTGATGGTGGCGAGGCAGTCGTAGCACTGCCCGATGCCGCAGAAGGCTCCCCTCGGGCGGCCGGTGTTGCGGGTGGTTCGCCAGGCGAGGATGCCGGCGGACCACAGGGCCGCGGCGACGGACTGGCCGGGCAGGGCGGTGACCGGACGGCCGTCCATCGTGATCTCGAACGTCGAGCCGGGGTTCGCCGCTACCAGTTCGGCGGGGGTACGAGCCACGCGGGCCTCCTCTCGGAGCGGTCTCATGGTTGACGGGTCAGGCTGCGGCTTCGAAGCGGTCGGGTCGGAACGGGTCGACATCCAGGGGGAGTTCGTCGTCGGCCACCGACCGCGCGATGAGCAGTCCCGTGGCCGGGGCGAGCCCGACCCCCGCGCCTTCGTGGCCGCAGGCGTGCAGCAGCCCCGGCACCCGCGGATCGGGTCCGATGGCCGGCAGATGATCGGGCAGGTACGGGCGGAAGCCCGCATACGTGCGCATCGCCCGGACCCCGGCCAGGAACGGGAACAGTGCGGTGGCCTGGGCCGCCAGGCGGCGCAGCACCTCGGTCGACAACGTACGGTCGAAGCCGACCCGCTCCCGGCTGGCGCCGATCAGGACCGGGCCTGCCGCGGTGCCCTCGACCACCGCCGAGGTCTGCAGCGCCGCCGATCCGCTGGCGACGTCGGCAACGTAGTCGGCCGCATACACCTTGTGCCGCACCACCCGCGGCAGCGGTTCCGTGACGAGAACGAGGCCACGGCGCGGCAGCACCGGAAGCTCGACGCCGGCGAGTCGGGCGAACTCGCCGCCCCAGGTACCGGCCGCATTGACCACGTACGGGGCATGCGCCTCGCCGGACACCGTACGCACCCCGCGCACCGATCCGTCCGCCGTGGTCAGCAGACCGGTGACCTCCTCGCCGAGTCCGAGGTGCACCCGGTCACCGCCAGCGCGCAGCAGATGCGCGGCGGCCAGGGCCGGCATGACCTGCGCATCCTGGGGGTAGTGGAAGCCGCCTGCCAGGCCGGGAGCCAGATGTGGCTCCAGGTCCTTCAACCGGTCCGGTGGGACTTCCGCCGCCCGCACTCCGGCCTTCTCCTGTCCGGCCGCGAAGTCGCACAGGGCTCGCATCCCGGCCTCATCGGAGGCGACGACGAGGCCCCCCTTGGGCTCGTACTCGACCTGCGGCGGGAGCAGTTCGGCCAGCTCCCGCCACAACCCGGTGGACAGCAGCGCGAGTTCCAGTTCGGGTCCGGGCTCCTTGTCGGAGACCAAGAGGTTGCCCTCGCCGGCGCCCGTGGTGCCGCCCGCGACGGCGCCGCGGTCGATCACGGTGACGGAGAGGCCGTCTCGTGCTGCGTAGTAGGCACAGGCCGCGCCGACCACGCCCGCTCCGACGACGATGACGTCCGAGGTTCTTCTCGTGAGCACGTCAATAACATTTCACATTGCACTATCAATGCCAAGGGTTCCGCACGATCCGTCCGGCAACGACGCCGACCACCGGTGAGGCCCGGGACCGGTGGTCGGCCGTGGTGGATCAGGCGCGGGCGAGGAGGAGGCCGTTGTGCTTGAGACAGGCGATGTAGTGGTCCAGCATCGTGTCGTCCACCGGCGGGCAGGAGGCGTGCCACGACGGCCAGAGCTGGTCGGTGCGGGTACGTCTCACCTCGGGGAAGACGGTGTCGAAGTACATCTCCTTGACGCTGAATTCGGCTTGCTTGGCCCGGGTGAGGAAAAGCGGGGTGAACGGCGCAATGGGCGAGGTGGGATGGGCGTGCACATGGTCGACGAGCGCGTCGGTCCACTGCTCGTAGCTGACGTCGTCGATGTGGTGTCCCGCGGACCGCATCCGGTCAACCATGTCGCTGAGGAACCCCGGCCGGGGGTTGGTCAGGTGGACCACGCCGCCGAGATGCGGGAGACGGGTGGCGATGCCGACGATCGCGTCCGTGACGGCGTCCACGGGTACGAGATCGAGAGGGAGCGGCACCGCGGGTGCCACCCCCATACGGACGATGGCGTCGAAGACGGCGCAGATGGCGCTGGTGGTGTTCCATGCGCCGGTCCGGCTGTGGCCGGTTATCTCGTAGGGACGGTGGATGGTGACCGGCAGTCCGGCGCCGGCGGCGTGCCCGAGCATGCGCTCGGCGACCCACTTGGTCTCCGGGTAACCCATGCTGAGCAGTTCGGGGTGGCTGAGAGGAGTGCTCTCGTCGACGTGCCGTACGCCGCCGACGCCGCTTCCGGCGAGCACAGCTGTCGTGGATACGTAGTGGAAGGGGATACGGCGGGGCCCTGCCAGCTGGACGAGCGTGCGGACGGCTTCCACATTCGACGCCCGCAACTCGGCGTACGGATAGAGGAAGTTGACGTGCGCCCCGTTGTGCACGATCAGATCGACGGTATCCGCGAGCCGGTCGTAGGTAGCACTGGGCATACCCAATGCGGGGCGGGCCAGATCGGCGGGTATCGGGCGGACCCGACCGGGTTCGGTGAGCCGGAGGCCGTAGCTTCTCATCGCCTCGTCGATACGACGGAGCGCCTGGGGCTGGTCAGCCGCGCGCACCGGGCAGTGGAGGGTGGCGTCGGTGTCCCTCAGCAGCCGTTCGAGCAGGAACGTCCCGACGAAGCCGGTGGCCCCGGTGAGCAGGATGTGGCGGGCGCGAAACGGCTGGGGCGAGGGGGTCTGAAGGGCGGGAGGAAGCGGTTCCAGGCGGGCGTCGGCCTCGAAGTCCGTTTCGGCGCGGTCGTCCTGGACGGCCGGCGAACAGTGAGCCGCCGTGCGGAACGCGGCGAGGGTGGGAGTGGCGAGCAGGCGTTGCAGCAGCGGCGCGAAGCGTGCGGTCGAGAGACCGAGGGCGGCAATGGTGCGGGTGACCGTGTGGGCCGCCAAGAGGGAGTTGCCGCCCTCGGCGAAGAAGTCGGTGCCGTCGGACACCGGGACGCCGAGCGCTTCGGCCCAGATGCCCGCGAGGGTGTCGCCGTCAGGGTAGGCGGCTGCCTCGTCTCCCAGGGGTCGGCACGAGCTCGCACCCGTAGCCGCCGTAGCCGTACCGATACGCATGCCCCTGGTCCTTCCTCTGCTCGTGCTCGTGCCCATGCTCATGCCCGTACTGGAAGCCGCGTCCTCGCTCAGGGCCGCGTAATCCGTCTTTCCGTTGACCGTGAGGGGCAGGCGTTCTCGCACGGTGATCGGGGTGGGGAGGGCGTGCGCAGGGAGGCGGTCCGACAGGTGGGTGCGGAGTGCCGCCGGATCCGGGGGGCGGACGGAGTTCGTGGGAGTGACGAAGGCGCAGATCCCCTTGCCGATCCCATCGTTGCCGCGGACGATCACCGCGGCTTCGGCGACGTCGGGGTGCCCGCGCAGCAGGGCTTCCACCGCCTCCAGTTCGATGCGGAAGCCGCGGATCTTGACCTGGCGGTCGGTCCGCCCCAGGAATTCGAGGGTCCCGTCGCGGCGCCGGCGCGCCAGATCGCCGCTGCGATAGAGGCGAAGCGTCTCCCCTGAGGCGGTTTCCCGGATGACGAAGGCCCGGGTGGTTTCGGCGGGCCGGTCGAGATACCCCAGGGCCAGGCCGTCCCCGCCGATATAGATCTCGGCTTCCTCGCCGATGCCGGCCGGGCTGCCGTCGGCGCGCAGCAGATGGCAGGTGCTCCCGGCTACCGGGCGCCCGATCGGTATGGAGGAAGCGCCGGGCGCCACATGGTCGACGTCGTATGCCGTGACCATGATGCCGCCCTCGGTCGGCCCGTAGCCGTTGATGAGGTGGCGGGGGCGCCCGGCCGCGCACACCGCCGCTGTGAGGTCCGGGTCCATGGCCTCGCCGCCCATCAGCAGCATGTCCAGGGAACCGAAGAGTGCGGGGTCGGTGCGTACCACGTGGTGGAACAGGCTGGTGGTCAGGAAGGCATGGGTGATGCGTTCCGTACGGATCAGCGACCGTAGTCGGGCCGTATCCAGCAACACGTCCCTTTCGGCCACGACGAGGCAGCCCCCATTGATCAGAGTCGCCCAGGTTTCGAAGAGGGAGCCGTCAAAGGAGAGGCCGAAGGTCTGCAGGACGCGTTTGCCCGGCCCGGGGCACCATGGATTCGCCCCGTCGGCGAGCCGGGCCACGGCGCGGTGCGGGAAGACGACCGGCTTGGGGCGTCCGGTGGTGCCGGAGGTGAAGAGGATGTACGCGCAATCGTCGGGCCCGCGCTCCACGGCGGCCGGGCCCGCGGCAGCCGGGCTGTCGCCGAAGGCGGAGGGGGCTGGGTCCGTCGTCAGCAGCGCGTCGAAGGCGACCCACTCGACCGGTCCGCCACCGGCGGGCACTGCATCGGTGTGCCCCGGAAGCACGACGGCCAGTCGCGCGCGGGCGTCCGTCAGCATTTCGGCCGTGCGGGCCGAGGGGTAGTGGACGTCCACGGGGACGCATACCGCTCCGGCCTTCAGGACGCCCACCATCGTGACCATCGCCTCCCACGAGCGCACGCCCAGGACGGCGACGGCCTCCCCTCTCCGTATCCCACGGTCGCGGAGGGCCCTTGATATGGACTGCGACCAGTCGTCGAGTTCCCGATAGGAGTAGGTCCGGTGGCCGTCCTGCACAGCCGGGCTCTGGGGCGTACGGGCCGTCCGGCGGGCGAGAAGGCCGGTAAGGGAAGCGCCCGGCGGGGCGAGGGCGGGGGCGGGGGTCCGCACGGCGGCGACGGGCATGCTGGTGTTCATCAGGGCTCCACACGGGGGGGAATGGCTTACGGGGACGGGGCAGCAGAACGCCGAGGGGGCGGCCTTCTGCACCCCGGGGGGCTGCGAGGGCAGGCGAGTTCCGGAGCGACCGTGGGGCGGGTCCTCACCACAGGCCGGAGCCCATGGCTCGGATGCTTTCCGAGCCACGGGCGGAGGTCAGCTCATCTCGCGCAACACCTTCGGAGCAGGCATACGGGGCCGTCGGCGCACAGCGCCGCATCCGCAGGACCTGACCCGTCAAGCGATCTCGAGGGCAACACCGAAGGAGGACCGCAGAGTTGGTCCACATGCGCTTCGTCCGACAAGGGCACTTGACGCCTTCCGTTACGGGAGCGGCGGTGAGCTGTCTCCACCCGCCCGCCCCACCCCATCGGTGCTCCCCTGCATCCGTGCCCACATCAGCATCACTTTAAGACAGAATTAACGCCCTTCCGTGGCGCAATAAGGATCACATTGACAGGGATAGGGGCGTCCCCACCCCCAGGCCCGTCGGCATTCCGATGGCAGCCTGCCGCCCCTTCGGCACGCCAAACGCCCCGGGAGCGAGCCGCGTTGCCCACCCGGAAGCCAGGCGGCTGACGAGGCCCCGCTCCCGGGGCAGCACAGAAACAGGCGGTCGACGCGATTACAGACGACGGCTCGGCGTGAACTGCACCGGCAGCGCCTCGAGGTGGCGGTACATCAGCGACGAGGACCACACCAGCTCCGTCTCGGGAACGGCCAGCTGGAGATCGGGGAGACGGGTCAGCAACGTGTCGACGGCCGTGTCGGCGATCGCCCGTCCGATATGCCGGCCCGGACACTCGTGCGGGCCGCCGCTGAAGGCCAGATGGGAGCGGTTGCCGTGCACCGCTGCCGTCAGGTCGGGGCGGATGGCGGGGTCCACATTCGCCGCGCGCAGGCCGAGCAGCAGCATGTCTCCTGCCCTGATGGCCTGTTCGCCGAGCTGGGTGTCGCTGGTGGCCCAGCGCCCCAGCAGCGTCATCATCGGCGGCTCGTCCCACATGACCTGCTCCAGCGCGTCAGGCAAGGTCATGTGTCCGCCGGTGAGATGCGCACGGAAGCGCGGGTCGGTGAGCACCATGCGCAGCGTGTTCGCGATCAGGTTGACGGTGGTCTCGTTCGCCGCGGTGAGGATGAGCCTCATATGTTCGCGGATCTCGTCATTGCTGAGGCCCGCGGGGTGCTCGATCAGCTTGGACGGGAAGTCGTGGCCGGGATGCGCACGCTTGCGGTCGACCAGCTGCTGGAGGGTCTGGGTGATGTAGTGGTTGCTGGCCACGGCCGTCTGCGTACCGCTGAGCACGTCCTGGACAGCGGCTGCCAGGCTCGGACCGTTCTCGTCCGGCATACCGAACAGCTGGGTCATGACGCGCAGCGGAAGCTGGGCGGCGAACTGGCTCACCAGGTCGGCCGCTCCCGTTCCGGCGAACTCGTCGACCAATTGGTCGGTGAAGCGGGTGACATGGCGCCGGATGCCGCGTGACTCGAAGCGGCCCAGGCTGTCGGTGACGGCGCCGCGGAGGCGTTTGTGCTCCTCCCCGTCGACGAAGACGCAGAGCGGCTGCCAGGTGGTGATCGGCGCCAGCGGATGGTCGGCCGACACCCTGCCCTGGGCCATGTCCCGCCAGTGACGTGAGTCGCGGGAGAAGACGCTTGGGGTGCGCAGAATCTCCAGATTCTCGCGGTGCCCCAGGACCAGCCATGCCGGGAGGTCGCCCTGCACGAGTACGGGCGCAACGGGGCCGTACTCGGCGCGCAGTTTCTCGTACACGCCCACGAGGTCGGCCTGGACGGCGGGGTCGTGCAGCCGGTACAGGCCTCCGGGGGCGGGGGCCTCGGAGGCCTGGCGGTGCGCCGGGCAGCCGGGCGGCGGAGCCAGGTGGTAATCGGTCTCGTGCTCGGGGAGGTTGGCGGTCACGTGGGCTCCGAGGTCTGGGCGAAGGAGCGCAGGTAGCGCATTAGTGTGATCAGGACGTCCCGGCTGGACGCCCGCTGGCGGGCGTCGCACACCACGATCGGCACCTGGTCGGGCAGGTCCAGTGCGCTGCGCAGCTCCTCGGCGGGGTACGAGTTCGCGTCCGGAAAGGCGTTGACGGCGATCACGAAGGGCACACCGGCCTCTTCCAGGCGGCCGATCACATCGAAGCTGACTTCGAGCCGCCGGGTGTCGACCAGGACGACGGCGCCGAGCGCTCCTTCGAAGAGGCCGTTCCAGAGGAACCAGAACCGCTGCTGGCCGGGCGTGCCGAAGAGGTAGAGCACCAGCTCCTTGTTGAGGCTGATGCGGCCGAAGTCCATCGCCACGGTGGTGGCGGTCTTGCGCTCGACTCCCGAGACATCGTCGACGTCGGCGCCGGCCTCCGTCATCGTCTCCTCGGTCGTGAGTGGCCTGATCTCACTCACCGAGCGGACGAGCGTGGTCTTGCCGACGCCGAACCCGCCCACGATCACGATCTTGACCGCCGAGGAGGCTGTCGACGGCAGCTGGTCCTCGCGCCGAGGCTCCGTGACGGTGTCAGAGCTTCTGGAGACCATCGATAACCGCCTCAATCAGTGCTATGTCGGGGAGTTTGGCGGCCGGTGCACGGGCCTCCACCCGCCCGTCGGCCAGGAGATCGTTGAGGAGCACGCCGATCACGCTCGCCGGCAGCCCTAAATACGCGGAGATCTCGGCGACGGAGAGCGGCGACCGGCAAATCCGGAGGATGGCGGCGAGTTCGGGCTGCATGCCCAGTTGCGATTCCTCGCGGGAGACGATCAGCGTGACGAGGTCGAGGTCGGCCTGTTCGTCGGACTGAGAGCGGCCCCCCGTGATCACGTACAACCGCTCGGGGCCGCCCTCGTCCCAGCCTTGGCCGGCTTCGCTCACGGCGTCTGCCCGTCGACCCGCGGCGGGCTGGTGAGATGGGCGCCTATCCGCGCCACCAGGTCGCGCATGCACTGTCCGACGAGTCCCGCGTCCACGCCTTCGTCGGCGAGTACGGCCAGATGCGCGCCGGCACCGGCGGCCATCAGGTACATGAAGCCGCCGCTGACCTCGATGACGACCATCCTCATCCGGCCGTTGCTGTGCGGGAATTCTGAGGCCACCGCCCCGGACAGGCTCTGCAGCCCGGAACCGATGGCGGCGAGGCGGTCGGCGGTGTCCGGGTTCGTGTCGTAGCGGGCCATGCACAGGCCGTCCGACGACAACACCACAATGTGGCGGGTCTGGGGGACGCTCTCCGCGAGGTCCTTGAGCATCCAGTCCATGTCCGCGCGCTGTTGCATCGGTTACTCACCCTTGTCTGACGTGTCGTTGCTGATCCGGGCGGGTGCCGACTTCGGCTGTTCGCCGGAGAGGCCACTGCGCAGCTCAGCCATCCAAACGCCGGGGGCCGGTTCTTCGTGCGCTGTGGCCGCGGGGCCCGGCCTGGCGGGGGCCGGCTTGCGGTCCGGGCTCGGAGCGCGCCGGCGCCGCTGCGGCAGGCCGCTGGGGGTCACCTCGGTCCCGGTGGTCTCTTCCCCGGCGTGCCCTCGCTCGACGGTGCCGAACGCACCGGTGTCCTCCATCGCGGCCCGTGGCGCGGAATGCTCGATCGGGGTCTCGTCCCGTGTGGCGTCGGGAGCCGGCGTGGCGGTGCGGCGGGCTGTCGGACGCGGACCGGAGGCGGCGCCGATGCCGTGCGCCCTGCCCGGCGCGGGCGCCGTGGTGATCGACGCCTTCGGCACGCTCAGTACGGCGCGCACTCCCCCGTACGCCGAGGGCGGCAGCGACACCTGGAAGTCATACGCCCGCGCCAGACGGCCGACCACCGCGAGCCCCAGACGCGGTGACTCGCCCAGGTCCTTGAGGTCGATGCCGGCCTGTGCCTCGGTCAGCATCCGCTCGGCCCGCGCTCGGGCCTCCTCGCTGAGGCCGATGCCACCGTCCTCGATCTCGATGGCGATGCCCATGTGCACTTCCACCGCGGTCAGATGGACGCGGGTCTTGGGCGGCGAGTAGCGCGTGGCGTTGTCCAGCAGCTCGGCGAGGGCGTGGATGAGCGGTTCGACGGACGGGCCGACGACGGCGACATCGGCGACGGAGTGCAGTTCCACGCGCTGGTAGTCGAGAATCCGGGACATGGCACCGCGCAGCACGCTGTAGAGCGGCACCGGCTTGCTCCACTGACGTCCCGGCCGGGCACCACTGAGGACGGCGATGCTGTCCGCGAGCCGGCCGATGAGGGCCGTGCCGTGGTCGAGCCTGAGCAGGTCGGCGAAGAACGCCGGCTCCTGGCCGTGCCGGTCCTCCATCGCCCGCAGGTCGGTCGCCTGTTGGTGCACGATGGCCTGGACGCGGCGGGCGACATTGACCACACCGCGCTGCGCGGAGTCGCGCATGGTCTCCTCGGCCTGCACCGCCTCGACCACCGAGCGGAGCAGCGCCTCGTGAGCCGCCCGGAACTGCGGGCTGAGTTCGTTGTGTGCAGCGGGGAGCGACTGCAGCACATCCTCCGCGAACTCGCCCTCCTGCAGCCTGCTGACCGCTACCGGCAGTTGCTGCTCGGCCAGACGGATCGTCGCCGCTTCCTGCTGCCGCAGATGCTGGAGGAGAAGCGCCTCCCGTTCGGCCGCCTCGGCCCGCACCGCGGACAGAGCCTGGCCTCGCCGTGCCGCGACCGCCGACACAAGGGCGATGACCCCCGTGGCGACCGCACCGCACCAGATCACCGCGCCCGTGGCCGGCACCAGCGCCCCGGCCACCGCGGTCGCCACGGCAGCCAGGGCCGCGGGTGCCGACCACGCCGCAACGGAGCCGGAAAATGAGCCTCCGGGTGACGACGCAGTACGAACCATCAGCATCCTCAATCGTGGGGGACCTACGGAGCGCCCCGGATGCGACGCGGCAGGGACGACAACCGTCCGGCGTACCTCATCCACCCGAGGCGACAACACAGTCATGAGCCGAGCAACCTGGGCAGCACACGCCCCGGCCACTCAACTGATAACACTATAACCGGAATTGATCACTACTCATACGTCTGCTCGAACGGCCGGGCCGTCGCGGGGCCGGAGCCGTTGCCGCACGGCCTGCATCCGGGTGCGGACGCTCCGTCAGCGAGGCGGGCCTGGACCGTCTCCGCCTCTTGCCCCGTCATCTGGGTCCCGTCACCGCGGGAGAACGAGTCGCCGGAATAAAGAAGAAGTCACATCCCCACCGTAACGTAATGTGCACACTCATTGAGTGACTCTTACGCGGCCTTAACTCGAGGAGGTTCAATGCTTCCGGAACTCGTCAGTACCTGGGCGTCCGGCTGGGCCATATCCCGCCACACGCCTCGTCCGGCCGAACAGCCCTGGGGGCTCTACATCGAGGTGGCCAAACCCGACCAAGTGGGCCGCCACGTACTGGCCGACGCCACCGAGTCCGCGGTACGCGAGGCCGCCGCCTCCGTGACCGTGCCCCACACCTGGCTCAAGGTGCCGGCGGAGCCGGAGGAGGTCAGGCGCTGGCTCCCGCAGGACTGGGTGGTGGACGATGACGAGACGGGCCATCTGATGGCCACAGATCTGCGGACCACGGGCCCGGTGACGCCCGACGGCTACACCACGACCGTCGAGACCGGCGACGGCGTCGTCCACGTCCGAGTCCACGACACGGCAGACGAGTTGGCCGCCCAGGGGCAGATGGCCGTCCTCGGCCAGGCCACGGTCATCGACCGCGTCATCACCCAGGAAGCCCACCGACGCCGCGGCCTGGGCAACTTCGTGATGCGCACCCTCGCCGACCACGCCGTGGCGGCAGGCGCGCAGCTCGGTGTCCTGGGCGCCACGGACGAGGGGCGTGCGCTGTACGAGACCCTGAACTGGAAAGTCCACGCCCCCCTGGCGGCGTGCATCTACAGGGGGTCACCGAGCAGGTGAACGTTCCGGTTCCGGTCTCCGGTCTCCGGTTTCCGCTTCAAGCCCACGCTGGACGGAGAGCTGGTCCTGCTCCGGCCGGTCACGGCGCACGACGTGCACGCGCTGATGCCCATGTTCCGGGCCCCGGAGGTGACGCGGCTGACCGGCAGCCACGACGATGGCGAACCCGACGAAACGCGGCTGCGGGCGCGACCCGGCTGATCGTCGGTTACGGCTTCGAGAAGCTGGGTCTACATCGCATCGCACTCCCTCTCGCCCTCTCGCCCGTCCAGGCCGGGCTTTCCGTCCTCAGCGGCCGACGGCCTTACGCAGCTCGTCCTTGCTCATGGTGGAGCGGCCTTCGATGTTCTTCTTCCTGGCCACTTCGTAGAGCTGGTCCTTGGTCGGCCCCTGCGGGCCGCTGTGGGAGCGTTCGCCGCCCCGTTGGGGTGCGGACTTCGGGTCCTTCGTGGAGGTCCTGCTTGCGGTCTTGGATTCGCCGGAGCGGGCGCGTTCCTTGTTGACGGTCCTCGCGGCGATCTCCTTGGCACGCTTCTCGGAGACGCCATGCACCAGCGCGTTCTCCTTGATGTGCTCGTACTGCCGCTCACGTTTCCTACTGGCTCCTGCAGGCATGTCGTCCTTCTCCGCGGTCGTATCGGCTCGGCCGCTTCGCGCCTGTCGCGCTCGGCGTCATTACCAGTCCACGCCAGATGCGCGCCGGATGCCAGGCGAACGGCGCTGACCGGGAGCCAGAAGGTCGGTCGATGGGGTATGCCGGTCGATCTGCGCTCGGGTGTAGCGGCGGATGCGCTCGCATGCCACCAGCCCGCCCTCCAGAAGCGCCGCTCAACCCATGCGCTGTTCCCCATGCGCTGTTCCAGCGATATTCCGACGCCATTCCAGCGATATTCCAGAGTTATTCAAGGGCTATTCAATGGTTATTCCGGCACCATTTCATGATATACACCCTGTGCTTTGTTCCCCTGGCTGTTGGTGTCGGCGGTGAGAGATCCGTGTTCCTGCCGCGTCGGTGAGCGTGTGGACAGCGGCCGTAGTTGTCCAATGGTCGCATCACCCTGGGCGTGCCCCAAAGGCTCGCCTGAGGCCTAGGGCCTGTCGTTTGGATCAGGCCTAGCTCCCGAAAGCCAGGACAGCGAGATGACATCCGAGAGTTCTCAGGGCGGGCAGCCGCCCTCAGGTAGGAAATGGAGAGGCGCAGGGCGGCGCCGTGGCAGCCTGCGGTCCTGGTTCACCGCAGGCTTCAGTGCCACTCTCGGCGGTGCGCTCGCCTATTGGCTGGCACACGAGGCGCTAAGGCTCAGCGAGCTGATGGTCCTTCTGTTCCTGTCCTTCTTCGTGGCCGTCTGCCTGGACCCGGTCGTGCGGTGGCTGGTACGCCACCGGCTGCCCCGAGGGTGGGCGGTCACAGTGGTGCTGCTGGCGTTCGTCGTCTCGCTGGCGGGATTCCTTGCGCTGGTCATCCCGCCGGTCACTGAGGAGGTCACCACATTCGCCCATGCCATGACCCGATGGCTTCGGCAGCTCCACGACAACCACACCGCTCTGGGGAGGTTTGAGGCCCGATTCCATCTCCTCAGCAAGATGCGTGAGCTGTTCGCTTCCGGCGCCTCCCCGCGTGTGGTCGGAAGTCTTCTCGGGGCGGGTCAAGTGGTCGTCAGCACCGTTACGGCGATCCTGGTGGTCGTGGTGGTGGCGCTGTACTTCATGGCCGGTCTGCCGCAGATCAAAAGTTTCTGCTTCCGGTTCGTCCCGGGCAGCCGCCGGCAACAGATGGAAACGCTCACCGAGGAAATCCTCACTCGGACTGGCTGGTACATGCTGGGGAATGTCGTCACCTCCGGAATCGCCGGTCTGGCCACATTCGTCTGGTGCGTCGCGACCGGCGTTCCCTATTCGGCGGCGCTCGGTGTTCTCGTCGCATTGCTGGACCTGGTGCCGATGGTGGGCTCGACCATCGGAGGAATCGTCGTCAGCCTCGTCGCGCTGTCGGTCTCCCTCCCCATCGCCATCGGCACGGCCGCCTTCTACACCGTCTTCCGTCTCGCGGAGGACTACTTCATCGTGCCCCGCGTGATGAAGTACGCAGTGCAAGTGCAGCCCATCGTCACCGTGGTCGCGGTGCTGGTCGGCGCGGCGTTGCTCGGCATCATCGGCGCGTTGCTCGCCATTCCGGTGGCCATCGCCGTGGGGATCGTTCTCGACGAATTCGCCTTCCCGAAAATCAGGGCCGCCTGAGGGGCGGTCGCCGGTTGTTGCCAGTTCCACAACGGCGGAGTTGACGCCGGCGGCCGCGCACGGCGCGGGCTCATGGGGAGGGGGCATGGGTGAGGGGTCATGGGTGAGGGGTCATGGGTGAGGGGTCATGGGTGAGGGCCGTACGGGAGAGATCCCGTACGGCCCTCGGTGTTCGTTGCCGTACCCCGCTCGGGTCACAGCCGCTTGGCGCTGCGCAGCGTGCTCGCGTAGTAGCCGTTACCGTCCAGGCGCGAGGTGCCGCCCTTGTCGCCGATGGTCGGGCCGTTGACCTCCTCGCGGCTGGATACGAAGATCATGTGGCCGTCGGTGTCGTGGCCCATGTACATGCCGACGTGGTCGAGGCGCTGCTTGGTGCGCTGGTCGAGTTTGAAGAAGACCAGGTCGCCCGGTTGCAGGACGTCGATGGATTTGGGGCGGTCGGCGGCGCCGACGCCCTTGAGCGGGATGACGTCGGCGCCGGTCTTCGAGCGGGCCATGCCGTTGGCGGTGCGGGGCAGGCCGTCGCTCGAGTGGTCGGAGGACGCCAGGGGGTAGCGGGCGCGGTAGCCCCACACCAGACGCTGGAAACCCGAGCAGTCAACGGAGCGGGCGCGCGCGGCCTCAGGCTGCTGGGCGACGCCGTCGCGGAAGGTGTATGAGGTGCCCAAGTAGTCGTAGAAGTCGGAGAGTTCGTCGCGCAGATCGTTGCCCTGGCTGCCATCCGGGTTCAGCGGGCCGAAGTTCGCGTCACCGGCGTAGGCGACGCCCTCGTCGTCCTTCTTGAGCGGGGCGCCCTCGACGTACTGGAAGGCGTACGCGAAGACGTCGTCCTCCTCACTGCCGTAGAACTCCTTGAACCAGTCCTTGAACCACTTCTCCCTCTCCGCGCCCTTGCGCCACGGCTCGGGCATCAGGCGCACCCAGTCCTCCGTCACCACCCGGGACGTGGTGTTGGCGGGCTCGGTGAAGGTGCGGCTGGGGCCCTTGAGGGTGGCGGTGCGGGCGCCGTCCGTGAAGGTGGCGAGCACCTGTCCGCCCTCGCCGCGCAGCACCGAGCGCTCGGGATTCTTCAGGCGCTCCCAGGGCTGATTGCCGCCCTGCTGCCCGGTGCTCGACTCCAGGGCGGGGGTATCCGTGACTGCCTGCACGGAGGGCACCTTGGCCTGCTCGTCCTTGCGCAGTGCCACGGTCAGGTATCCGCTGGCACCGAGCAGCGCGAGCACCGTCACGGCGTGCAGCACGGGGCGTTTCTTCTGGGGACTCATGAGATCGGCTCCGATCGGGGTCAGACGGACGGCATGACGCCGAGGAGAATTCCGGCGGTGAGGACGACATAGGCCATGAGCGTCACCGAGCCGGTGGCGAGCAACGTGGGGCCCTTGGGCTGACGGACCAGCTGGTAGGCGATCAGGCCCGGCACGATGAACCCGAGCGTCTGGTTGGCGTACATCAGCGGGAATTCGAGCGAGAGCACGATCATCACGGTCGCCTGGAGCGTGACGCCGAGCAGTACGACGGCGGCGAACAGCCGCTTGCCGTAAAGGATCACGAACTTCTGCATCAGCAACGTACCGACGTAGGTCAGGACGGTGACCCCGACCACCATGGCGGCGCGCTGCAGATCCTCGACGAGCGTCAGGGCCAGCCAGCCGGGGGTGATCATGCCGCCGGGCGAGAGGTTGGTCGTCAGGTAGCAGACCAGGGAGAACAGCAGCCCGATGGCGATGCCGACCGCGGCGATCTCGGGCGTGAGGACGGAGGGGATCAACGCTGCTCTCCTGGGCTGTGCCACTGCTGGGGGTCTTCGGTGGGCGGGGTGGGCGGGGTGGGCGGGACGCGAGGCTCGAACGGGCCGCGTGGGCGGGCCTGTTGAGGCGGCTGCGCGGCCCGGGGCCGGGGCGCGCGGGCGGGCTCCTGGTGAAGCTGCGGCCCGGACGCATCCGGTGGAGGCGGGCCCTGCGGATCCGGGTCCTGATCGCCGCGCCGTGCCGGGTCCTGGGCCTGGGTCTGGGTCTGGGTCTGGGTCTGCGGTGCGTACCGCGTCTCGTACGCCGGCGAGTACGGCTGGTACGGGTCGAGGTGCGGCGCGTAGAGCGCCACCGTGTCGGCCTGCCGGGTGTCCGGGGCCCGCTCGGCCGCGTCGTCGGCGCTTTCGTCCGGGGGGAGTTCGGCGAGGTGTTCCAGGAGGACCTCGCCCTGCCCGTGGATGTTGCCGATGGCGACGAGCGAGGAGTCGGCGCCCAGCCCGTCGAGGAGCTGTGCCATGAACTCCTCGGGGTCCCGGCGGTCGCCGCCCAGGTCGACGGCGCGGTCGCGGTAGGCGGCCGGGATCGCGTCGATGGCGGACTTGGCCGGGTGGCCGATCACGAAGACCCGGTCGGGGTCGAGGTCGGGGATGATCTCGCCCATCTGGCCGTTGCGCTCGACGCGGTCGGGGCGGCAGTTGATGACGACGTTCAGCGGCCGCTGGATGGCGTCGAGGCCGAGCAGCTGGTGGATGTTCATCAGCGTCGACTCGGGGTCGTTGGCCGCGAAGACGTTGGCGAAGCGCAGCTTCTTGCCGTCGGGGGTGAGGTAGCGCTCGACGGACAGGACTCCGGGGTCCGGCGGGGCGCCGTACATGCCCTTCAGGGCGGTCTCGCGGTCCACGCCGACGAGTTCGGCGACGGTCAGTGCGATCGCCACGTTCTCCTTGAAGGTGAACCAGCTGAATCCGCGCAGCTCCTCGTCGCTGACCGTCTCCGGGTCGGCGTAGATCAGCTTGCAGTCCCGGGCGTCGGCCTCCTCCTGCAGGATGGCGAAGCGGTCCTGCTCGGCGGTGACACAGATGCCGCCCTCCGGCATGGACCGGCACAGGGAACGCGCCACGTCGTCGAGGGTCGGGCCCATCTCCGCGAGGTGGTCCTCACGGACGTTGCACAGGACGCCGATGGTGGAGCGGATCAGCTTGGACTGGTTGATCTCCTGGAGGGCCGGCATGACGGCCATGCACTCGATGACGAGCGCGTCCGGGTGGTACGCGGCCGCGCGGCGCACGATGCCGATCTGCTCGACGACATTGGCGATGCCGAACTTGCGGTAGACCGGTTCCTCGGTGGCGTCGGGGTGGATGAACCGGGCGGCGGTACCGGTGGTCTTGGCGACCGTGGTCAGATCGCCGCCGCGCAGGGCGCCCGCGCACAGGCGGGTGATCGACGACTTTCCGCGGATGCCATTGACGAGCACGCGGGTCGGTATGTGGTCGAGGTTGACGAAGTGCCGTCGCTGTTCGACGATTCCGGCGATCAGCAGGATGACTCCGCACACCACGAGCACGGTGTAGAGGAAGAGCACGGGTGGTCCTAGTTCCTTCCGGCGCCGGCCGGGACGCGCTCGCATGCGCGTTGCCGGTCCTGGAGCTGCTGCCGGATCAGTTCGAGGCTGCGGGTCACGGCTCCGACCTCGTCGTGATGGCGCGGGTAGAGCACGGTCTTGCGGTCGCCGTCGGCCAGGGCCTCGGCCTGGCGGGCCAGTTCGCGCAGCGGGCGTACGACGACGATGTGCAGCCAGCCCAGGCAGGCCGCGGCCGCGGTGATGCCGAGCAGGCCCGCGAGGACCGTGCGGTTCTGATAGCTGTACTCGGGGATGGCGAGTCCGGAGGCGGGCTGCCAGCTGACGACGGTCCAGCCGAGCGACTTGGCGGCGCCGCCGCCGACGAACGGCGCGGCCGCGGCGATCTGGATGTCGCTGCCGTCCCGGAAGAGGACGCCGCTGGGGCGCGGGCTCTTTCCGACCTTCTGGTTGGTGCCTTCGACGAGTTCGTCGATGCGATCGCCCGGCAGCTTCCCGAAGGCCAGGTAGCCGTTGTTGCCACCGACGATGCGGCGCTTGGCGTCGACCACCCGTACCTCGCCCAGACCCGGGCGGCTGAGCAGCCCGTTGAGGAAGTCGATACGGAACTCGCCGACCACGGCCGCGCCGTGGCGGCCGGGCAGCTCGGCCCGGCCGACGATCACGGGCTTCTTGCCCTGGTCGTCCAGCACGCGGATCAGCTGCGTGCCGGGACCCTCGCCACGCTGCCGGTGCGGCAGCTCGCCCGCCCGTGCCAGGACCTCGCCCGTGGCGTCGAGAACGTACAGGCTCTGGTAGCGCTCGTGCTCGTTCAGGGTGCGTTCCAGCACCTCGGTCATCTGCGCGGGCTTGGTCCGGTCACCGATGAGCGAGGCCACCGACGCGAGGTCGGCGTGGCCTTCGTTGAGGGCCCGGCGTACCCGGTCGCTGAGGGTGTCGGTGCGCTCGCGCTGGTCGTTGACCATCTGCTGCGGTACGACGACGGTGTCGCCGGCGCGGTTGAGCAGCAGCAGGAGCGGTCCCGCCCAGACGAGCAGCAGCACGCCGGCGGCGGCGACCAGGGTGCGGGCGCCGAACCGCGGGACCTTGCCGGTCCGCTCGTCTGCGGGGCTCTCGCCGGTGAGCCGGCGCCGTAGCCGCTCCAGGGCGTCGCCGATGCGGCGGGCCTCGCCGCGCCGGGGCACGGTCACCGGGCGGGTGAGGTCACCGCGGGTGAGCCGACGGCTCTCCAGGAACAGCCGCAGCAGGGGCCGCTGCACGGTGCCGAGCAGCAAGGCGACGGTGAGGCAGCCGATGAGCAACAGGGCTCCGGCGGCGAGCAGTCCGAAGGCCGGGCTGCTCGCGGTGGCCGGGTCCTCGGCGACCTTCACCATGGCCACGACGGTCAGGCCGAGGCCGGTGGCGACGGTGGACTCCCCCGCCTGGGGCGCTGCGAGCGTGGCGTAGCCAGCGAGGGAGCGCTCGCCGAGAAAGCGGTCGCCGCTGAGGCTGCCGCTGACGCCGAGGAATCCGCCGGTGCCGGGTTCCTTCGCCGTGAGGGGGTGCTGCGCGGCCTTGCCGGACGCCGCCTCGGCGAAGGCCCGTAGCTGTCGGTGGGACTCCTTGATCTCCTTGCGCTGCAGAGCGGTGCTGACCTGTTCGGGCGCGGGGATGCCGTCGCTGCTCAAGATCGTGCCCGCCCGGTCGATGACCGCTATGGAGCGGAACTCGCCGAGGCTGATGCCGGGGAACTTCAGGCTGCTGGAGGCGACGAGCAGCTGCTGCGGCCGGCCCTCCCAGGTCAGCAGGGCGAAGGTGAGCAGCCGGGTTTCACCGTTCTTGAGCCGCACCATGCGCGGGGCCAGGCCGTCCTTGCCACCGAGCTTGGCCCGGTCGACGACGGTCAGCGGCACGTTCTCGCCGCGGGCGGCGAGGAGTTTGCCGGACTTGATCTCGACGACGGCGGTGCCCATCCACTTCTGGTAGACGTTGCCGATCTTGTCGAGGACCGCGTCGGGCGGCACCGGGGCACCCGCGCTGAACAGGGCGGCGGTCCGGGTGAGGTCGGTGACGCCTTCGTCGACGGAGGCGCGCAGGGCGATCGCGCCGTCCTCGGCGAAGTGCTGCTGGGAGGTCAGGACGGCCTTGGGTACACGGTCGTGTCCGACGCGGCCAAGAGTGAGGGCGGTGATGCCCGCCAGGGCGAGGAGCAGGACCGACAGCACGGCGATGGGGGGACGTATGCCACCCAGCAAGGACATGTCGGCCCTCCGGCGGACCTTGTGCCGCCGCTTCGTACGCGAAGCGGCCAAGGGGGAGCTCCAATCCGGGAAAGCTGAAAAAGCGCACGGGCGTGCGATCCAGAAGCGTCTGACCCATGACTTGGCCAAAAGGTTGCACAGAGTGAGAAAAATGTAAGACGGATCAGATGTGGCGATGCATACCGAAGCAACGCGCCGGACATACCGGGCGCACCGGATGCGCCGGACACACCGGCTTCCGGGTCAGCGCGGGAGCTCCTCCAGCGGCTCCAGGCCGTCCTTGGCCGCGCCGAGGTTCAGCACGGTGCCCTCGGTCCGCTCGAAGGCGAGGCGGAACCGGGCGCGCTGCTGCGCGGTAAGGCCCTTGCCGTCCTTGAGGGCGGCGGCGACGTCCACCAGGCGGTGGTCCCGCACCGCCCCTTCGGGCACCTTGCCCGACGCATCGGGGTCCGGCGGAATCTGGGTGAAGGTGGGCACGTACTTCGCCTGCACCTCCCACTTGCCGGCCCGCTTGGCGAACTCGAACCACCCGATGACGCCTTCCTCCGTCAGCCCGGTGGGCACCTCGTGACGGGCGACCTCGTTGCCGAGTCCGTACGCGATCCAGGTGCCATCGACCTTTTCCATCGGCTGCACGACGTGCGCGTGGTGGCCGATGATCAGGTCGATACCGGTCTCGCGGGCCAGCCTGCGGCCCAGGGCCAGCTGCGACCGGCTCGGGTTGGGCTGGTTCTCGCGGCCCCAGTGAATGCTCAGGATGACCACGTCGGCGCCCGCCTTGCGGGCCCGCTTCTCGGCCGCGGCGATGTTCTCGAAGTCGGCCTGGTTGGCCAGCCAGGGCTTGTCCTTGGGGATCTCGTTGCCGTTGAACATGGAGGCGTACGAGAGCTGCGCGACCTTGACGCCCTTGACGTCCATGATCAGCGGCCTGGCCGCCTCCGCCGCGCTGCGCGCGGAGCCGGTGTGCTTCAGGCCGGCCTTGTCCAGCACGTTCAGCGTGTTCGTGACGCCGGCGGCCCCGTGGTCCAGGGTGTGGTTGGAAGCGCTGGAGCAGGTGTCGTAACCGACGCGCTTGACCGAGGTGGCGATCTGCGGCGGCACCCGGAAGGTCGGGAAACTCTCGAAGGGGCCCTGCGGCTTGCCCGCCACGGCCTCGAAGTGACAGACCCCGAGATCGGCCTTGCTGATGACGGGCTTGACCCCGGCGAGCAGTGGGTCGAAGTCCAGCCCGTGCACGCCACGGCCCGTCACCTTGGCGTCCTTGCGCGCCTGCTCGGTGAGCTCCGGGTGGATCAGGATGTCACCGGCCGCGGCGACGGTGAACGAAGGGCCGTCCGGCGCGGCGGACTTGGCGTCGTCCGAGCCGAAGGGGCCACAGGCGGCCGTCCCGGCAAGGAGCGCGAGGAGGGCCATGCCTGCCGGCATCCGGCGGACAGTGCGAAGGGGGCGTCTGGTCACCGGGTTATCTTTGTACAACTATGACGGCCAATCGGACAATATCGATAACAATTGCAACAACGCTGCTGGCCGTCGGCGCCGCGCTCCTCGTCCTGGCGTCGTTCGCCCCGGGCCGGGAAACGCACCACGAGGACGGCAGGCCCCGGGACGGGAGCAGCGCACCGGCCGACGCGGACCTGCTCGCCCGGGTCACGGGCTATACGGCGCGATTCAACGAGGACACCGGCTACCGGAGGCCGTCGCGCCAGGACCGTGCCACGATCGCCGACGGTGTCGCCCTGCTCCTGGACGGCGATCGCCAACAGGCAGAACGCCGTCTCTCCGATGTCGACTTCACGGTGCGCACGGTCACCGACGGCGCCACCGGGCGGCGGTACGCGGAGGTCTCCGACACCACCGACGACAGCCCCCGGCCGCGTGGCTGGGGGCGCCTGTACGTCGGGCTCGACGGCCCCGCCCGCTGGTCCGTGCAGGTCCCGCACCCGGTCTCGGACCGCGCCTCGGAACGGCTCGGTGTGGGCGTACTGCGCGGCTCGTCCGGTGGCGTACTGGTGATTGCCGGCGCACATCGCAAAGCCGGCCACGGTGACGCGGCCGATGTGGCGCACCGCCGTGACACCGTCTTCGACGCCGTCTGTGCCGAACTCACCCGGCGCGGGCTGCCCGGCCTTCAGGTGCACGGCTTCGCCGACGAGTCGGCGCCCGGCTACGACGTGATCGCTTCGACGGGGCGGGGCCGGGTGGCACTCGGCGAGGGCCGCGCGCTCGCCGACGCGCTGCGGGCTCGTGAATTCGCGGTGTGCCGGGCATGGGCCCGCTCGTGCCCGCTGGAGGGGCACACCAATGTGCAGGGCTCCAAGGCCGCGGCGGAGGATGTGCCGTTCCTGCACGTCGAGTTCAGCAACCGGCTACGAACGGACGACCGGCGCACCGCCCGCGCCGTCGACGCGATGGGCCGGATCACCGCACTGTGGGAGAAGGGGCAGCGCTGAACGGAGCTGTCCGCCCCGATCACCGCCACCCCCGGCGCCCTATCGTCCCGCCACCGGCACGGCAGCGGGACGACGGGGAGCGGTTGGCGGCATGAGCCGCGGCCGTCAGCCTGGTCACAGACTCCGCCGCCGCCCGCCGCTGTCCGAAGTGCTCTGGTGGGAGTGGTGAGCGGAGGCTCAGCTCATGCCATTGGGACCGAAGGTGGACTTGCTGTCCCAGCTTCCGCTGTTTCCGCTGTTTCCGTTGTTTCCGCTCATCCCGGCGATTCCTTCGTTCCCGGTGATTCCTTCGTTCCCGTTGATCCCTTCGTTCCCCCTCATCCCTTCGTGCCCGTTGATCCCTTCGCGCCCGTTGATCCCTTCGTGCCCGAGGGGACCGGGACCGCTGTCAGCGGTCTGGACGATGGTGTACGAGTCCCTGCCACTCTCGGCGGCAGCTGCACCCGCAGCAGTCAGGACGGCAACAGCAGCCAGGGAAATGGCCGTCAAAGTGGTACGTACTCGCATAGCGCTCTCCTGTCGATAGATGCGGAAACACCCTTTTCCGACCGCTTTGTGATGCATACCGCCGATGACGACATACACACGGATGAGTGACCAGGTCCCCTCGCGAACGGTCGCTTCTCGCACCCCCCGTCCCCTGGCGCCCGGTTACGCCGCGGCTGTGTGCGGAACTCGCGCGCAGGTTTCGGCAGACCTCAGCCAGCCCGTGAGGTCGGCGCGAGCGCGAGCCACGCGGGACCGTACGGTGCCGACCGGGCAGCCCACGACCGCCGCGGCATCCGCGTACGGCATTCCGACCAGCTGCGTGAGAACGAACGCTTCGCGGCGCTCGCCATCAAGCGCATCGAGCAACTCGCCCAGCGCCAGCCCGTCATCGAATCCCGGCAGTCCGCTGGGCTGCCGGTGTTCCGCGACCGCCTGCCAGTCGTCGACATCGGCGATCCGCGGACGGGCGGCGGCGGACCGGTAGCGGTCGATCACCACACGGCGGGCGATGGAGAGCAGCCAGGTGCGGGCGCAGGAGCGCCCGGCGAATCTCGGCAGGCTGGTGAGGGCGCGCAGAAACGTCTCCTGGGCGAGGTCATCGGCGCCGTTCGTGTCACCGCTCAAGTGCGCCACGAATCGCCATACATCGCGGTGGGAGGCGCGGATGAAGCGCTCGATGGCGACGGGGTCACCGTCTCGCGCGGCCAGCGCCAAGCCGGTCAGCTGCTCATCGTCCACGGCGGTCCGCTTTCCGCGGGCCGGACCAACAAGGGCAGGAATCATCGCCACATGTCCTTCGGAGGGTGCGGGCCGTACCACGGCATGGCACGGCCCGTCGGTGAGCGGCACTCCGAGTACCCGTACGCACGAAGGCCGGTGGCGACGGTCGGCGGGAGACAGCCGACGGGCGCGTCTGGACGGGCGTACGTCTACGGGCAGGCCGAAGGGCCGCGGGGCCAAGGGCCGGCGTGTGGGACGGCAGCGCTCACGGAGGTATGAGGGAGGCAGCCGCGCGGACACGCCGGTACTCCGCCCGCCACCGGATCAATGCGCCTTGCAGAAGGGGAAGGGAAGATTCCCTGATTCCCGGACGACATCGGAGAATCCCGGACGATGCCGGGGAACTCGGGACGAGCGGTCAGCAGCAGACCGAAAGCCGCGGCGGGCCCCGGCGTGAGACGACGTACTGCAGGAGCACCCCGCGCAGGCGCATGACATGACCGGCGCCGGCTACCGGGCGCGCGGACGGCTTCGGACCGGGCCGGCTCAGCGTCGTCAGGATCAGCAGCAGGGGCGCGAACAGCACCGCGGCCACGCTGCGGGCGAGCCGGAACGCGGCCGCCTCCCCGCGCCACAGCCACAGCCCGCACACCAGCGCGGCCAGCGCATGGACGAGGAACATGCCGAGGGTTCCCTGGCCGGAGTGCATCATCGGCATCTGGCCCATGTCGCCCGGCATCGCGCCCATATGGCCCATGTGTGCGGCGTGTGTGGCCGGCATGTCAGCCATGCCGGCCATACCGCTCATCCCCCGCATGCCGCCCATCGGCGTCGGCGGAGGCGCGTGGGTGGTCTCCGGGCCGAGGCCCATCTGACGCAGCAGCCGGACCACCGACGCGAGCGACTCGGGCGTAGGGCCGGTTTCGTACCCATCGCACAAGAATCGCGCCGCCCATTGCTTTTCGGGCGAGACGTCCCTTGCGCCGGCGACCGTGGACACCTGCGCCAGACCGAACAGCGAGTGCAGTCCGAGCTGGGCCACAACCGTGGAGCCGACGATGACGAGCGCTCCGCGTTCCCGCCCGGCAAGCCACCATGCGGCAGCGCCCGTGGCGCCGAATGCGACGGCCGGCGCCCACCACTGCAGGGGCTGCCCGGACATCAACGCGTGCCCCAGAGCCGCCGTCGTCACGCACACGGCCGCGAAGATCGCGGCTCGTGCAGCACGTGAGACCGGCCCTGTGGTCATGCCGGACATCGTGCCATCCCCCTCGCGCCCCCCGGGAGGGTGGGTGCGGTGCAGATCTCAACAAGCTGCCGTATGGGCCACCTCACACCACACAGCGGGAACTGGCGCTTCCGTTTACCCGACTCCCTGAAGCGGCACGGCAGCGGACTGGGCCACATCACCTTCGAGCTGGGAGCACCCGCGTGCCCACTGAACAACGTCTCGCATCGAGCGAGACCGGCAATACCGGCGATACCTCGGACACCGTCGGCTCCGGCGAGCAACGGGCGGCCGTACGCCGTACCGGATGGTCCGCCCTTCGCCCGCTGGTGCTGCGCCTGCACTTCTACGCCGGTGTTCTCATCGCGCCCTTCCTCCTTGTCGCCGCCGTCACCGGGTTGCTGTACGCGGGCTCGTTCCAGGCCGAGAAGGTGCTCTACGCCCATGAGTTGACCGTCCCGACCGATGCGCACACGCTGCCGCTGTCCCGGCAGGTCGCCGACGCCCGCATGGCGCACCCGGAGGGCGAGGTCGCCGCCGTACGCCCGGCGCCGCTGCCGGGGGACACCACTCGTGTCCTGCTCTCCGACGTGCCGGGAGTGCCCGCCGACCACCAGCTCGCCGTCTTCGTCAACCCGTATACCGGCGACGTCCGGGGCGCGCTGGAGACGTACGGCTCCACGGGCGCCCTGCCGCTGCGCACCTGGCTCGACGATCTCCACCGCAACCTGCACCTGGGGGAGAACGGCCGGCTCTACAGCGAACTGGCCGCCAGCTGGCTGTGGGTGGTCGCCGGCGGCGGTCTCGCGCTGTGGATCGGCCGCAAGCGTACGAACCGCAAGCTGCGGGCCCTCGCGCTGCCGGATCGCGCCGCCACCGGCCGCCGCCGGACGCTGTCGTGGCACGGCGCGGTGGGGCTGTGGGCAGCGGTCGGCCTGTTCTTCCTTTCCGCGACCGGCCTGACCTGGTCCGCGTACGCCGGGGCGAACATCGACGAGCTCCGCCAGTCCCTGGGGCAGGCGACCCCGAGCGTGTCGACCGCCGTGGCCGAGGAACACGCCCACCACGGCGGCTCCGCAGGGATGGCGGGGATGCCCGGCATGCCGGGGATGGACGGAAGGGACGGACGGACCGGCGGCGCGCCGGGCGGATCCGGATCCGCTGCGTCGGATGTCGGCGTCGACAAGGTGTTCAAGGCGGCCCGCGCCGAGGGGCTGACCAACCCCGTCGAGATCGACCTGCCGACGGCCAAGGGCACCGCCTATGTCGTCAAGCAGGTCCAGCGCAGCTGGCCCGAGAAGCAGGACGCCATCGCCGTGAACCCGGCCACCGGCCAGGTCACCGACGTCTCGCGCTTCGCCGACTATCCCGTCCTGGCCAAGCTCACCCGCTACGGCATCGACCTGCACACCGGAACCCTCTTCGGCATCGTCAACCAGATCGCCCTGGCCGCGCTCGCGCTCGCGCTGATCTTCCTGACTGTCTGGGGCTACCGGATGTGGTGGCAGCGCCGTCCTACTCGCGACCGCGCCTTGTCCTTCGGACGTCCGATGCCACGCGGCGCGTGGCGGCAGATTCCGCTGCCCGTGCTGATTCCGCTCGCGCTCGGCGTAGGGGTGGTGGGCTGGGCGGTGCCCTTGCTGGGCATCTCGCTCGTCGCGTTCCTGGTCGTGGACATCGCTCTCGGCATGATCGCGCGCCGGCGTACTTCCGCTCCGGCCGGCTGACGGATTCGCGGTCCTCGGCCCACGGAGCCGTCGGGGGCCGGTGACCGGGAACTGGGGGCCCGGCCCGTACGACTGACTGGGCCGGGCCCCACACGGGGCGGAGTTTCGGGAGGGCTGCGTGCGGGTGAAGCGTGGGACGGAATCGGAGGCCGCCGGGCCCGGTGGCGACATAGCCCGGTCGCGAGGCGCGGGGCGGGCGGTGACGCTGCTGCTGACGTCCGCGATGGCGTTCTCGATGCTGCAGCTCTTCCTCGTCGGCGCGCTCGGGCCGCGCCTGGTGGCCGAGTTGGGGGTCTCCCGTACGGTGCTGGGTCTGACGACGACTGCGGGCTTCGGCTCGGCAGCGCTGCTGTCACCGGCGGCCGGGCGGTTGGTCGACCGGGTGGGTCCGCGGCGCTGCCTGGTGGCGCTGCTGCTGCTTGCGTCCGTCTCGCTGACGCTGATCGGCGCCGCTCGGGGCACAGCGGCGCTGCTGTTGGCGGTGGCACTCGGCGGGCTGCCGCAGGCCTTGGCCAATCCGGCCACCAACAAGGTGATCCTCGCCGCGATTCCGGCCGCACGCCGCGGTGGAGTCACCGGGCTCAAGCAGTCCGGGGTACAGGTCGGTGCCTTCGTGGCGGGACTGCCGCTGTCGCTGCTGGCGGCGGGGGTGGGCTGGCGCGGGGCGGTGTGGACAGCGGCCGGCGCGGCGGCGTTGGGTGCGGTGTGGGCCGCGCGCGTGCTGCCGCACGACACGATGGCGAAGGGTCGGGGGCCGCTCCCGGCATCGTCCTCGTACGGTGTGACGCGACGGCTGGCCGTCTTCTCCCTGCTGCTCGGCTGCGGCATCGCCTCGGTCAACACCTACCTGGCGTTGTTCGGTTCGCAGCGGCTGGGGCTCTCACCGACCACGGCCGCCGCCTTGGTGGCCGTACTCGGCGTGGCCGGCATCGGCGGACGTGTGGGGTGGTCGCGTGCGGCGGGGCGGCCGGGACGGGCCGAGGCGCTGCCCATGCTGCTGGCGGCCGGTGCGGTGGGCGCGGCGCTGCTCCTGGCCGTCGCGGTCCTGGCGCATCCGCTGGTGTGGGTGGCCGCGCTCGCCGTCGGAGCGTTCGCGGTGTCGGCGAACGCGGTGTCCATGGTCCTGGTGCTGCAACGCGCGGCGCCGGGCCGTGCGGGGCAGGACTCGGCGCTGGTGTCGGCGGGCTTCTTCGCCGGGTTTGCGGTGGGCCCACCGCTGTTCGGTGCGCTGGTCTCGGCCTCCGGTTACGCGCCGGGGTGGCTGCTGGTGGCGGCCGAGTTCGCGGCGGCGGCGATGGTTGCGGTGCCGCTGATGTCCCGTCGCCGGAGGGAAGCGGGATGAACACGTCGCCGGAGGAGGCGGGTTGGGCCGGTCGGGCGCTGGCGTCCCTGTGGGAGCGGGTATCGGTGACGGCGGACGCGGTCGGTCCGCGCTTCCCGCTGTACGCGGATCCGGACAGCGGCTCATGGAAGTCCACCTCACGGGGTTCGTGGACCGGGGGTTTCTGGGCCGGGCTGTTGTGGTTGCGTGCGCTGTCCTCGGGCGGCCCGGACCACCGCGCCGCGGCGGCCGACTGCACCCAGCGGCTGAGGTACTGGGTCGAGCGGGACACCGCCACCCGCGGCCTGGTGTTCTGGTACGGCACCGCACTGGGCGCCGGGCCGGGCGGCGACACGGCGGCGGCCGAGCTGCGAGCGGAGGCGGCGCGGGCCTGCCTTGCCGCGTACGAACCTCAGTGGGGGGTGGTGCCATGGGGCGACGCGTTCGGCGGGCCGCGGATGCTGGCGCGGGCGGACGGGGTACCGGGGCTGGTACCCCTGCTGGCGCACGCGACGGGCGACGGCAAGGCCGCTGCGCACGGCCATCTCACCCGGCATCTTGAACTGTGCCTCGCCCAGGACCCGCCCCGTCCCGCGTGGCAGGCCCGACCGGGAGGTGCCTGGACGGCCCGCTCCAAGCCGGCGCCTGGCTGGAGCCGTACGGCGGCGTGGCTGCTGCTCGGGGTGGCCGACGGGCTCCACTGGCTCGGGGACGACCAGCTGCGCGAGCCGGCCGGGCAGTTGACCGCGCTGCGCCTCGCCCCCGGTGCACGACTGGTCCCGCTCGCTCAGGAGGGGCACCCGAGCGGCCTGGTGGATACCTCCGCCGCCGCTATCGAGGCGGTGGCCGCGTTGAAGCTGGCCAGGCTCGCGCGGAGTGCGGGCGACGGGCAGGAGGGCGATCGCCTGGCGGACCGAGGGCGCCTGATGCTGCGCCAGTTGGCCGAAGCGCACCTGTCCCCCTCGGGTGCGTTGCTGGACGGCTGTTACGACGCCGCGGGTGGCCTCGCCACTCGCCATGAGCTGATCTGGGGAGACTTCTTCTTCGCGTGGGGGCTGGCGCTGCTCACCGGGCTGGTGGAGCCGTTCACGATGTGACGGCATTCGGAGGGGACGCCGTTCACGAGGGATGGCATTCGGATGGGATGCCGTTCACGAGGGGATGGCGTAGCCGCGCAGGACCCGGCGGGCCACCGCGGCGATGTGCAGCTCGTCCGGGCCGTCGAGCAGCCGGGCCGCGCGCCCCGTACGGAACAGCCCCGGC
The DNA here is from genome assembly GCF_055565615.1 of Streptomyces sp. NPDC028368. Lineage (NCBI taxonomy): Bacteria > Bacillati > Actinomycetota > Actinomycetes > Kitasatosporales > Streptomycetaceae > Streptomyces > Streptomyces sp. NPDC028368. Next base: position 109,970 of record NZ_JBVHTY010000008.1, read on the forward strand.
AGGGCGGTATCGGGCCCGAGCCCGGCCGCGCCGTATACCTGGATCGCCGCGTCGGCGACCAGCTGCAGCATCCGGGCCGCCGCGACCTTGGCGAGCCCGGTCTCCACTCGGGCGTCGCCGCCCGCCTCCAGGCGGGCCACCGCCTCGTACACCAGCGGCCTGGTCGTGCGGATTGCCAGCAAGGCATCGAAGACCAGCTGCTGTACGAGCTGGCGGTCGGCCAGCGGACCGGACGACTGGATCCGTGACCGGGCCCGCACGCACATCAGGTCAAAGGCCCGCTCGGCCTGTCCGAGCCAGCGCAGACAGCGCAGGACGCGACCGAGCCGCAGCCGCTCCCCGGCGATCCGCAGCGCCTGGCCACGCTCGCCGACCAGGTGGTCCGCGGGCACGGTGACGCCGTCCAGTTCGATCTCCCACTGGCCGCCCGTGCCAAGGACCGGCAGTTCGCGCACCACCCGGAATCCGGGCGCGGACGTGGGGACCACGAGCAGCGACAGGTCGTCGCCGGTCCGGGCCATCACGGTCACCAGGTCGGCGTCGCCGGCGCCGGTGATGAACCACTTGCGGCCGTGCAGGGTCCAGGCCCCGTCGGGCCCGGCTTCGGCGCGGGTCGTGGTCAGTGCGGGATCGGTGCCAGGGGTGTCGGGCTCGGTCATCGCGTAGCACGTGCGCAGTTCTCCCGCCGCGACGCGCCGCACATGACGCTCCAGGACGGGCTCGGTGGCGTGGCGGCCGAGCATCAGCACGTCCAGCAGGGACGCCGAACCGAGGGCGGCGGGGCCGTGGTCGCTGGCCCCTTCCGCCTCGGCCAGATGCGCGTACCGAGACAGTGGAAGTCCCTGCCCGCCGAACTCAGTGGGAAGCGGCAGCGCCCACAACCCGGCGTCCTTCGCCGCCCCTTGGAGCCTGCGCAGCTCGACCCGTGCGGCCGGTCCGCCCGCGTCGAGCACCGGCTCGCCGGGCATCACCCGCTCCCCTACGAATGCCGCCACGCGCCCGCGCAGCTCGGCCACTTCGGGCGGACAGTCGGGCAGCCCGAACGGGTCGGGGCCGATGGCCGGGCCCGCACTCGGGGTGCCCTGCGTGCGATCCATTGAGTTCACGGCTTTCCTCCGCGTTCACCGGGAACTCGGTGAACCGACAGTCCGACTTACTGGCTGTGGAGTTGGTCGGCCCCGGTCGTCGTCTGGTTCCCGTACGGCTACATCCGCTACATCCGCCTACATCCGTCTGCGTCCATCGACGTCCGTCCACGTCCGTGGGAGACACGCGGCGCGCACCGCCGCCGGAGAGGAACGCCGTGAACGCTGTGAATGCCGTGAATGCCTTGGGTCACCCCACTGTTATCGGTGCGAACCGGCCGCTGGAGGAGGTGGACGTACGGGTCTGGGGTCCTGCCGCTCTCACCGCACCGGCTCTCGCCCACTTGCGGTCGCTCGGCGCGAGGGTGCCGAGGACACCGCCGGCGCAGCCGGGGCCCGCCCGGTTCGCCGCGACCGGCCCGGGACCGGGCGAGGTCACCGCGCACGCCGCCTGGGCGGATGCGCTGCCGGATGCGGACGCCGCCGACGAGGCAACCGTTCAGGCGGCCACCGGGATGATGCATGTGCACGGCAGGCGCGCCGGCGGTCCCCGGGGGCTCGCCGTTGACTATGCCGCCACCTGTGCGTCCGTCCTCACCGTGCAGGGCCTCCTCGCCGCGCTTCTGGGCCAGGCGCGTGGCGGGGACGGCGCCACGGACGTGGCCACCGGGGCCGACCGGGCCGCACTGCTGACGATTTCCCAGTACCTCGCGGCGGCGAACGCCCCCGAGGCGGAGGCGGTGACCCCGGCTCCAGGCGGCCCGCCGTTCACCGCCGCAGGTGGCACCCGTTTCGAGCTGGAGGCGCTGGAGCCCGCCCCCTGGGCCCGGTTCTGGCGCGCACTCGGCGCGCCGGAGGAGGCGATACGGGCCGGCTGGCCCGCCTTCCAGTTCCGTTATGCCACCGCCTGCGCACCCCTGCCCGAGGCGCTGCACCGGACCGCGGGCGCCGCCTCCTGGACGCGCATACGGGAGGCGGCCGCCACCTCGGGGGCCGAGGTGTGCGCGCTGCGTACGCTGGCCGAGCGGGCGGCGGAGGCGACCCCGGCCGCACCATGGACCGTGACGCCATATGCCGCGGCCGGGACGCCGTATGGCGAGGTCGGGACCCCGTATGCAAAGGCCGGGCCCCCCTCCGCCTCCGGCCCTCTTCTCCCCGGCGCCCTTCCGCTCTCCGGTCTGACCGTGCTGGAAGCGGGCCGCCGCATCCAGGCCCCGCTCGCCGCCCATCTGCTCGGCCTGCTCGGCGCGGACGTCGTACGGATCGAACCGCCCGGCGGGGATCCACTGCGCGGCATGCCGCCGTGCACCTCGGGCGTCTCGGCCCGCTGGCTCGCCCTCAACCGGGGCAAGCGCGCCGTGGAGATCGATATCAAGTCCCCCGCAGGACAGGCGGAGTTGCGCGAGCTGGCCGCCGACGCGGACGTCTTCCTGCACAACTGGGCCCCGGGCAAGGCGGAACGGTTCGGGCTGGGCGCCGGCCGTCTCTCGTCCGTCAATGCGCGCCTGGTGTACGCGTACACCAGCGGCTGGGCGGGCCGCCTGCGGGATGCCCCGATGGGCACCGACTTCATGGTCCAGGCCCGTACCGGCGTCGGCGAAGCGGCCCGGCCCGCCGACGAGCCGCCCGCCCCGTCCCTGATGACCTTGATCGATGTACTGGGCGGGCTGGTCGGCGCCGAGGCCGTGCTGGCCGGTCTGCTGCTGCGTGAGCGCACCGGCCGCGGTGTACGGGTGGAGTCCTCGCTGCTGGGCGCCGCGGAAACGCTCACCGCACCCGAGTTGCGGCGGGCCGCGGCGGGCCGGGATCCGCGGCGCCCGGCCGGATTCCGCCGCCCGCTGCCGACGGCCGATGGATGGGTGGCGCCGGCCGACGCCTCTTCCCGCGCGGCGGGTGCCGCGTCGGCGCGGCTACGCGGACTGACGTCGGACCAGGCGGTCGCCGCCCTGCGCGAACAGGGCCGATCCGCCACCGCCGTCACCACTGACCTCGCCGCGCTGCCGGAAGACCCGCGCCTGAGCGGGGCCTTCACCCGCGATGCCCACGGTTCCCTCACCGTCCCCTCCCCCTGGAGGTTCGCATGACATCCGAGTCCGCACCTCGGTCCGCACCCCGGTCCGCACCCCGCGTCTCACCCCGGTCCCCATTCCAGTTCCCCTCCCGGTTCCACGATCTGGTCCCCGCCACACTGCGGCGCGCCTGGGCCGCCGAAGGCCACTGCCCCGACCTGGACTTGTACGCGCTGTTCCGAGCACGACGGATCGCCGACCCGCACGGCATAGCCGTCATCGACGCGCGCGGCGAGGTCGGTTACGCCGAACTGGACGACCAGGCACGATGTCTGGCCGCCGGGCTCGCCGATGCAGGTGTCTGTCCCGGTGATGTCGTAGGCGTCCAACTCCCCAACAGCAGAGAAGCGGTGGCAGCGGACCTCGCCGTGGCCGCGCTCGGCGCCGTCGTCCTGCCGTTCCCGGTCGGACGTGGCGGGCGGGAGGCGCTGTCGCTGCTCGGCCGCTCCGGAGCCCGCGCGGTCATCGCCGCCTCCGTACACCGTGGCGTCGAGCACGCACAGGAGCTGGCCGAACTGTCCCGGCTCCCCGGCGAACTGCCCGCCCTGCGCGCGGTGATCGCAGCCGGCCCCGGCCCGGTCCCCGATGGCTGCCTGTCGCTGGCCGGCCTCCTGCGCACCGACGCGACCGCGTTCACTCCCGCTCGCCCCGACCCCGACACAGCGGCCCGGATCTTGGTTTCCTCCGGGTCCGAGGCCGAGCCCAAGATGGTGGCGTACTCGCACAACGCGCTCGCCGGCGGCCGCGGCAACGCGCTCGCGCCTCTGCTCCGCGACGGCACACCGCCCCGCTGCCTCTTCCTGGTGCCGCTCGCTTCGGCCTTCGGCAGCAACGGAACCGCCGTCACCCTCGCCCGGCACGGCGGTTCCCTCGTGCTGCTCGACCGCTTCACGCCCGACGCCGCCCTGGAGGCGATCCGTGCCCACCGGCCCACCCACGTACTGGGCGTGCCCACCATGGTGCGCATGATGCTCGACCGGCTGCCGGACGGAGCCGATACGCCGCCCCGTCGGAGCGGGCTGACCGGGCCGACCGGGCTGACCGGGCTGACCGGGCCGACCGGGCCGACCGGGCTGACCGGGCTGACCGCCTTGGTACTCGGCGGCTCCGCGCTCGACGCGGCAACCCGCGCCGAAGCCCGCCGGGCCTTCGGCTGCGCGGTGGTCAACCTCTACGGCTCCGCCGACGGCGTCAACTGCCACAGCGGCCTGACCTCGCCGAACGCCCCCGATGACCACCCGGGCATCGGCCCGGACCCAGGCCCGGACCCCGGCCCGGACACCGCCCCTGGGATCGCGGTGGGCCGGCCCGATTCCGGCGTCTGCGAGATCCGAATCGCCCCGCTACAAGGAGATATCGCCACTCGGCAAGAGAACTCCTCCGGCGAAGCGGGAGAGATCATCGCGCGTGGCCCGATGACTCCGCTCTGCTACGTCGGCGCACCCGAGCTGAACATGCGCTACCGCACGGCCGAGGGCTGGGTCCGTACCGGCGATCTCGGCATGCTGGACCACGACGGCACCCTGCGCGTCGTCGGCCGCCTGAAGGACATCGTCATCCGCGGCGGCGCGAACATCAGCCCCGCCGAGGTCGAAGGGGAGCTCTCCTCCCACCCGGACGTACGCGAGGTGATGTGCGTCGGCGTCCCCGATCCGCTGATGGGCGAACGGCTCGCGGCGTGCGTCGTACCAAGGCCCGGACGAAAGCCGGGACTTGAGAGCCTGTGCGCCCACCTGGACGCGCGTGGCCTGGAACGCCGCAAACATCCGGAGCGTTTGCTGCTGGTGACCGACGAACTGCCCCTCACCCCGGCGGGTAAGCCCGACCGCATCGCCCTACGGGAGAGGGCGGCCGCGGAGTTCCCCACCGACCATGCACAGGCAGGCTGATGCCACGAAGGGCGGGGCCGCACACAGCGGCCCCGCCCCATCCCGTGCCAGGCGACTGCTCAGGAACCCGAGAACGCCTTCTCCATCTGCCCGGCCGCCTTGCGGTAGACCGCGAGCAGGTCGAGGTCCGAGCCCGGGTAGTTCACGATGTTCAGCTGCCTGGCACCCGAGCCGGGCAGTACGGTCCCGGTCGACATGTTCTCGTTGTCCAGCACGAACTTCGGCTTCTTCGCCGAGAGCGCGGACAGCTGGGCGGGCGTGACCGCCTCCGGGCCGTACGTACCGACCACCTTCGCCCCGGCCAGTTTGGCCGCCCATGTCGTGAACATCTGCGCCGCCACGGCCGGGGTCTTGCCACCGGGCCACGTGGCCTTCACCTGCTTGGCAAGAGAGTTCCACTCCGTCGAGAACGTGGCGTTCCACCGAGCGGCGGCCCCCTCCGTGCCGAACTTCTTGCCCAGCTTCGTCACCTCGGCCTTGGTCGTCGCGGGCGCGTTGTCCAGAGTGAGTTCGACCAGCTTCGCCTTGGAGCCCGCCGCGTCCTTGATCCGGCCCGCGAACGGCTCGAACGAGGCGTAGAGGACGTAGTCGGCGCCGGCGACCGCGGTCAGGTCGGACGGCTTCAGGTCGTAGTCGGGCGCGTGCCGGATCGAGGCGGGGACGATGGACCTGACGTTCTTGGCCCCGGCCGCCTTGGCCAGCGCCGCCTCCCAGCTGGAGGTGGCGACCACTACGGGACCGGACGACGCCGACCCCGACGTGCCGGCCCTGTGCGTACCGGCCTTGCCGGATCCGTCACCGCAGCCGGTCAGCAGGACCAGCCCCGCACTCAGTGCGGTGACCGCGGCGAAGGGCCGGAAGAGGACGCGGAAGAGGACGCGGACGTGCGCCATGATGAGGTTCTCCGTTCGGGTAGGAGATGAGCGGCAAGGGCGACCGCCCCCGCGGCGAGGACAAGGACCGGACCGGGCGGCAGGTCCCAGGCCAGCGAGATCAGAAAGCCGACGACGTTCACGACGACGCCGATGCCGATCGCCCAGAGCGTGATCGACACCAGCGAACGCCCGAGGCGGCGGGCGGCGAGAGCCGGAAGCAGGGTCAACGCGTCCACCAGCAGGGCCCCCGTAAGGCGAAGGGCACCGGCCACCGCGACCGCCACCAGAACCAGCAGCACAACGGTCAGCCGCTGCACCGCCACACCGGAACACATCGCCAGTTCCCGGTCGTGCAGCAGCAGAGACAGCTCGCGGCGCCGCCAGACGAACAGCGCCGGTACGGCCACGGCCAGTACGCCCAGCACGGCAAGGTCGGCCGGCCGCACTGCCAGGATCGACCCCCACAGCAGCGCGAACGCTCCATTGGCATTCACCCCGGACAGCGCCAGCATCAACAGCGCGGCGGCGATCGCCAGGCTCATCAGCAGCCCCATCGCCCCGGACAGGCCGTCGGCGGTCCGGGCCAGCGGAGCCACCCCCGCACCGGCCAGCGCACACGCCACCAGCGCACACAACACCGGGTCCAGGCCCACCAGTTGACCCACCGCGATGCCCAGCAGCGCCACATGCATCATCGCGAACCGCACCGGCATGATGTCCAGACCGACGATCACCACACCGACAACCGGCAGCCCGAAGGCGGCCAGCAGCAGTCCGGCCCCCGCCCGCTGCACCGGAACCAACTGCAGCAGGTCACCGACCTGCCCCCACGCGTTCACGACACCTCCCGCAGCCGGCCGGCCGCCATCTCCAGCGTCCGGTCGCACCGCGCCGCCATCGCCCGGTCATGCGTCACCACCAGCAGTGTCACCGGCAGCGAGGTAAGGAGGTACGCGGCCTCCTCCTGCCCCACGAAGTCCAGCGCCGCGGTCGGCTCGTCCGCGAGCAGCACGCCCGCTCCGGCCGCCACGCACCCCACCGCCCGCGCCAGGTGCATACGCTGCAACTGGCCCCCCGACAGACTCCCCACCGGCCGGTCCGCGACCTCACCCACGCCCAGCCGCTCAGCGGCGTCCGCCGCCTCCGCCGGGGCACCGCTGCTCGCCAGCAATTCCCTGGCCAGCAACGGGAAACGGCCGGCCGCGGGCCGCTGCGGAATCCACCCGCACGCCCTTCGCCGCCACGCCCACTCGGCGGCGCTACGGCTCCCCCGCCCGCCGACCAGAATCTCCCCGTCGACCTGCCGGTGCAGCCCGAGCACCGCCCGCAACAGCGTCGTCTTGCCCGACCCGTTCGTACCGGTCAGAGCGATCCGCTCACCAGCACCCACCTCCAGATCGACACCGTTCACCGCCTCCAGGCGGCCGTGCCGGCACACCACACCCCGAAACCGCATATCGAGGCCGCCCGCACCGCTCACCCGCCGCCCCCTTGAGGGACCTGACCGATTCTCGCTCCGTTCCACAGCCCACTAGTCGGCCCGACTGGGCGTCGAGTTCCCGCCGGCGGGAAACGTCCGGAGAACCACGGCGATACGGCGAGCCGGGGCATGGCGTCACGCCACGCCCCGGCCGGAGGTCAGGCGGCGGGCCGGAGTGCCTGCCGCACGCCGACCGCGTTCAGCCGGATCGCGAACCGTGCGATGTCGTCGAGGGCCAGCGCGCGGGCCTTCTCCCCGTCCAGCGCAATGGTCACATTGACGCAGAAGGCGACGGCGTGGATGAAGCCCTCGGTCTCCTCGTCCTGGAGCGCGAACAGCAGGTTGTAGTAGTAGCTGGTGCTGTCGGTGGCGTCCCCGTGGAACGAGAGGTGGGTGCCCTCCTGTTCGCCGAGACCGACGAAGACGTCGGCGAGCGCCGCCTCGGCCTTCTCCCAGAAGGCGGGGTTTCCGAAGGGCTGCGCCAGTGCCTGGCGGACGGCCTCCCTGAGCGAGAGCACCATGACGCCGGTGGGAGCGGTCTCCTGGAGCCCCCAGCCGCGGGTGATCTTGACCGTCGAGCTGTCGGGGATCTCCCCCGCCACGCGGCTGATCTCACCGAAGTCGTAGTCCACGGTCGCCGGGGCGATCGCGTGCTGGAACGTATCGGCCATGCGCTGCGTCTGCGCCAGGGCATCGGCGCCCACTTCGAAGACCGTCCGGAACGTTGTCTTCTCAGCGGTGGGCTGATCGGCCATGACTGCTCCTCACATGCGGGAATGAACACGTCGCGCCGACGGGCAAGTATGCCGCCGCGCTCATCGGGCCGATGCGCCGCCCTCCGGCCCACGGCAGCCCGGCCGGGCCGCGATGGCATCGACGTCACCAACGAGCCGTGGACAGCCGAGGGTTGGCACGCGAGGACGTAAGATTGAAACGACTGCACGAAAACGGAAAGTCCGGTTGGGCGTGTTTCAGTCGTTGCACGACCCAACGCTGAGGGGGAACTCCGACTCCGGTGGCGGAAGCGCTAAGCGGGCGTCGGCCGCTTGGAAATGCACGAACCTGATCGCGAAGCACTCGTTCCGCAGCGTCATCGACGTCGACCTCGTCGGTTACCCGGACGACGATCACAAGAAGATCACCTCGACGCAGACGCTGTACTGCGGCACGTGCGGTCGATCGGGCCGGTTCCTACGGCTGGCAAACCCTCAGTAGCTGGCTGAACGAGGGCGGAAAGGTCACGGCTCACCACAAGCCCACCTCGTGGGCTCATGAAGAGGTCGGCGGTGACTGGACACAGGATGGCCGGGTTCACCAGTTGGCCTGGCTGCAGGCCGGGGTTCTTACCGCCCCTCCGCGTCCCGGCCTTCCCGTCCGGCCGATCGCCCTGGCGTTGTCCGAGACGTTGGCTCGCGTCGGTGCGGTGACGTTCACCGGCCTGCATGCCCTGCTGCCCTTGCAGGCGACCAAGCGCAACACCGCTTTCCACCAGATCGAGTTAGCGCCGTGGTTCGGCCTGGCGGATCCGGATGCCCGGCACGAAGTGGTGGTGACTGTCTCCTGCCGCCCTGGGAAGGGTGGGCCGGGCAGGGGTGATGCGGTGACCGTGTGCGAGGCGGTGCGGGAGATGGCGCAGGGGGCGGTGGATGTCTCCCCGTCCGTGGCGGCCGGCGGTCTGCCGGGACTGGATCTCGATCTCGGCCGTGTGGTGCATGCCGAGGGAATGCATGAGGTCATGCGGTTGGGCTGCCGTACGCGGGAGTGGTCACCGGATATTGCGGTGTGGCTGGTGGAGATGGTCGCCGATGGATTGCGGGGGGGGCGGGGCGGTTGGCGCCGGTGGTCGTAACGGCCTCGCGCTCGGACCGCCCCTCGGCGTGATGGGGCAACGGCCCGTCCGGCCCAGCGAAGCCTGATCGGGGCCACTCCGCACCGCCGAACCCGATCAGGCTTCCCAGCGCACTCATCAGTGCCGATGGTGAGCTTCACCCGCTTCGGCTTTCCCGCCCGTGGCGCGGTCGTTGTCCGCCCGGTCCGTACCGTGCCCCACAGGCACCGTGAAGGCCGCGGTGCGGACCTTGCCCTCGTGCTGGAAATCAAGGAAGAGACGGTACGAGCCGGTGCTGGGCGCCGTGGCGGTGAAGGAGATGGCGGGGCCCGGCTTGGTCTTTCCGTCGCCGGGGGCGCCGTTGGGGTGGACGTGCAGGTAGGCCAGGTCTCCGGAGCGCAGGGCCACCAAGTGGCCGTAGGCGCCGAGGTAGGGGTCGAGGTCGGTGACCGGGCGGCCGGCCTTGGTGACCTTCAGGTTCAGCTCGCCCGGTGCCCCCGAGCGCAGTTCGCCGTCGAGAGTGACGGTGTAGCCGTCGACCTTGGCTACGGCCGAGGGAGCAGGTAGCGGGGCAGCCCGGTAGTTGCCGGTGACCGCGAGGTCCGTGCCCAGGGTGAGGTTCTTGGCACCCTGGCCGGCGGGAGTGAAGTCGGCGAAGAGCCGGTACGTACCGGCTGCCGGGAGCTCGGCGTTCGTACTCCAGGTGCCGTCGGCCGCCCGGGTGGGGTGCAGGTGCCGGTAGGTGCCCAGGTCCCGGGAAGCGAGGATCAGGTGGAGTTCCTTGCCGTGCGCGCGCTGGTAGGCGGTGACCTGCCGGCCCGCGCGGTCGCGGATGGCGAAGCGGAGTGCGGCCGGCTCGGCCGCCGAAATGCGCGGGGTCTTGAGGTCGAGGGTGTAGCCGCTCTCCGAGACCTGCAGTCCGCCCGGCGGCGCGTCGTGACCACCCTCCTCGTGGACCCCTCCTTCCTCCTCGTGGGCCCCTCCTCCCCCCGGCCCTCCCTCCGGCGTGCCGGTGCCGTGGTGTCCGGCATGCGCCACCGGTCCGCGGGCCGTGGTGAGGGGCGTGACGGCGTTGCCCACTCCGTAGGCGGCACCGAAGGACGCGGCGAGCGCGGTGACGAAGGCGGTGATCTTCAGGGGCGTGGTCATCGGGGGCGTGTTCATTTTGGTTCCCCTCGGGACGTCGGGTGCGGCCGGGCACCAGGTCTGGGGCCAGGCACCGGGTAGTCATGCCAAGCCCGGAGCCGAGCATTTCCCGAAGCATATACCCCCCTAGGGTATGCGCAAGACGTTCAACGCCTGCGAGACATAGGGGCTGGAGGTGTACGCGCTAGAGGTGTACGGGGTAGCGGTGTGCAAGCCGAAGTCGAAGCGAGATGCGGTGTCGGCGCTTGCGCCGCGGTGGATCCGTGCGATCACTTCAAGATGTTGACCGCGCGGGCGACAACCAGGACAACCGTCAGCAGCGAGATCGCCGACTGCAAGAGCATGAGCATCTTCGCCCAACGGGTCAGCGGCATCACATCCGTGGGACTGAACGCCGTGGCGTTGGTGAAGGACAGATACAGGTAGTCGGGGAATGCGGGCTCCCAGTGCTCCGGCACAAGTTCGGGTGCCTGCATCTGCGGGAAGAGGAAATCGGGATACGTCCGGGTGGCCTGCATGCGCGCGACAGGACCGCCCCGGTCCCACTCCCAGTACCAGAGCGCGAAAACGATGACATTCGTGAGCCAGATACCACCGCCGCTCATCAGCAGCGGTCCCGCGTCGGCGCCTCCGGCTCCCTGGACCAGCTCGATCACCAGATGCACCGCGGACCAGCCGTTCGCCGCGCTGATCATCGCGATCAGCGCCAGCCCCGCCAACCGGTAGAGCCGCGAGACACGCTCGATCCGGTACGGATTGGCAGCGACGAGCGCGATCAGCAGCGCGGTCTCCAACGACGGCAGCAGCCACTCCGGATGAATGGCCAGCCGCTCGGGCAGCAGCCACTGCAGCCCGATCGCCGCCAGCACCGCAAGCGTCGACGGCCAGCGCGGCTCGCCCTGTGTCACCCGCCGCCACGCCGGCAGCAACCGGCGCCCCGCCTGCCCTATCCCTGACCGGGCGGGCACCAGCAGCTCCTCGATACGGGTAAGCCGCTCGGACAGAGCATCGCCCGATTCTCCGGGCTCAGGTTGCTGAGACATGTGGTTCATGCTCGCCGCTGACCGGCAGGGTGTCCACGCGCCGTTGCCCCGAGGGCGCGTGGCGCGGTGACATTCGCCATAGCAAAATCTCGACAACCAGGGGCAACTGCCCGGTTTCGCTGAGATCTTCCCCCTGCAATGCCCCGGCCGCCCCTCGCCAGTCAGCGGCGGATGTCTGGGCGCCATGGCCGCACAGCCTTACGATCAGCGCCTGCCGCACCGCCCACCCCCATACCGCGACGGCCTCTCTTGCTTTCCTGACTTCGTTTTTTGACCCAGAAGAAGGCTTCATGAAGCTTCGTCGTGCCTTGGTGACGGTCGCTACGACCGCCGCGCTGCCGTTCGCCCTCGCCGCGTGCTCCTCCGGTGGCACCAGCAAGCCCTCGACGGCCTCGTCCGCATCGTCAGCCAGTCGAACGGCAGATTCGTCATCTGCCGACGGCCCGAACGCCGGCCTGCTCAACGGCACCCGGCTCAAGTCCCTGCTCCTTCCGGCCGGGGTACTGCCCAAGGGGTACAAGGCCGACCCGAAAGTCACGCGTGACACGGGGAACGTCTTCGCAGCCCCGTCGTCGAGCGCAGCTGTCGACCTGGCAAGCGCTTGCCCGAAGCTGGAGGCCAGTGCCTGGATCGAGACCAGCGGCATTCACAGCGCCTCGTTCGCCCAAGGCGACTTCGCCAACGCCTCCCAGGAGGAGTTCAACGAGGAGATCGACAGTTTCAGAGGCACAGACGCGCAAAAGGCCATGACGCGCTTGGAGCAGGTGCTCACGCACTGCGCGCACTTCAAGGACACCTCCAGCGGCACCACCGCCGCGGTGACGGTCAAGACCACGAAGGTTCCGAAGGTGGGCGACCAGACCCTCAAGGCCGTCGTCTCCGCACCTGAGTGGGAGGGCGGCACCACGCTGGTGGCGACTCGGGTCGGGAAGGTCGTCATCACCACCTTCTACAACGTCCAGTCCAGTGACATGGGCGCCGCCGGCCTCGGCCTGACCAAGAAGATCGCGGCACAGGTCCAGCAAGCGAAATAGCCGCCGTCGCATGCCCCGCGCTCCCCGGCAAACACGCGGTGACGCGATCGTTGTGCCGGCTGCGGGGTCAGCGGATGCAGATATCGAGCAGTGCCTCGGGCGTCTTGAGGCCCGGTCGGTGGTGTAGGTGCAGGTGCCGTCCTTGGCCTGCGGCAACCACTCGGCCGGGCCGTTGTCGTCCTTGGCGCGGTTCGGGCCAAGGACTGCGGTCCGACCGCGAAGGAAGTCGCCGGCACCAGCGCCGGTGGTCCCGTGGACGACGCCGGACCGCGCTCGACCCCACCTCCGGTAATCTTGCTCCTTCCCCCACAAGGAGTTGCGTCAGTGGAGTTCCGGCTGCTCGGAGCGGTTTCCGTCGCCACCGAGGCCGGCGAACTGCCGCTCGGTCCCGCCAAGCGGCGCAGCCTGCTCGCCGCTCTGCTGCTGAGGCCCAACCACCCGGTGCCGGTCGACCAGCTGACGGCCGCGCTGTGGGATCACGAACCCCCGCCGCGCTCCCGCAGTGTCATCCAGGGCCACGTGTCACGCCTGCGGGTCCTGCTCGCCGGTGCGGACGCCGACGTGTTCGGAGTCGAACTGGTCACTCAGGGCACGGCGTACGTCCTGCGGATGCCGGAGTCCTTGCTCGATGCCCACCGCTTCGAAGAGCTGGTGACGCTGGCCCGCAGTCAGCGTGCGCCGGCCGACGCGGTGGCAATGTTTCAGGAGGCGCTGTCGCTGTGGCAGGGGCCCGCACTGACCGGGGCGTATCCGAGTCAACCGCTGCAGGCCGCCGCGCATGCGCTGGAGGAGCTTCGGCTGACCTCCGTGGAGTTGCTGGCCGCGGGCTACACACGGATGGGCGAGCACGCCCGTGCCGCGGCCGTGCTGCGCGCGGAGGCGGGTGTCCATCCACTGCGCGAATCGCTGTCCGCCGGGCTGATGAGGGCGCTTCAGCGTGCGGGGCGCCGCTCGGAGGCGCTCGACTGGTTCCACCGCACCCGGCGGCTGCTCGCCGACGAGCTGGGGGTCGACCCGGGACGGGAGCTGGCGGACGCGTACGCGGTGGTGCTGCGCGGGGAGGATGCGGATGCGCCGCAGACCCGGGCTTCGGTCCCGGCACAGACCCCGGCTTCGGACCTGGCACAGACCCCGGCTTCGGACCCGGCGCAGGCCGCACCCGTCGCCGCACAGGGCCCCGAGCTCGATGCATCAACTCCCCTCCATCCAGGCACAGTTGACCTCCTCCCCCGCATGCCGCGCGGCTTCCACGGGCGCACCGGCGAACTCACCGCACTCTCCAGGGCCGCCGCCGGCGAAGCGCCCGTCTGCCTGGTCACCGGGCCCGCCGGGGTGGGCAAGACGGCGCTCGTGGTGCACTGGGCCCACCGCAACCGCGACAGGTTCCCGGGCGGGCTGCTCTACGCCGACCTTCGTGGTTTCAGCGAGACGGGAGAGCCGACCCTCGTCGAGGTGCTGCGAGAGTTCCTCCTGACGCTGGGGGTTGCGCCGCGCCGGATTCCGGAGTCGGCCAGCGGTGCGTCCGCGCTGTTCCGGTCTCTTGCCGCCGACCGTCACCTCCTTGTCGTCCTCGACAATGTGCGCGGCTCCGGGCAGGTCCGGGAGTTGCTGCCGGGCGGCGCCCGCTGCGTCACCGTGATCACCAGCCGGTACCGGCTGCGCGGCCTGATCGCCTCCGATGCCGCCCGTCCCGTGCCCGTGGACGTCCTCGAACCGGAGGACAGCACGGCCCTGCTTGCCGCGGTGCTCGGAAAGGAACGGGTACTCGCGGAGGCGGTGGCCGCTCGGCGGCTTGCCGAGTTGTGCGGCGGGCTTCCCCTCGCGCTACGGGTGACCGCCGCCAGGCTGGCGGACCAGCCGGCCTGGTCGCTGGGCGCGATGAGCGACGAACTGTCCGACGAGTCACGCCGTTTGAGCCTGCTGGACGTGGAGGACACCGGCGTACGGGCGGCGCTGAGGCTCACCGTGCGCCGGCTGCCCGAAGACGCCGCGCACCACTTCGCGCATCTCGGCCGCCATCCCGGCACGCACGTCGACCGGTATACGGCGGCGGCCCTGGCGGGCACGGACCCGGTCACGGCCGAGGCCGCGCTGGACAGGCTCGCCGCGGCGCACCTCGTCACCCGGGCCGCGCCGGACCGCTGGACACTGCACGATCTCGTACGGCTCTATGCGCGCAGCCTGGACACGGGGCCCGACACCCTGGTGCGGGTGCTCGACCACAGTGTGGCCACGGCTCTTGCCGCGGCCGGCGCGGCCGAGCCCGGCGACGAGTCGTGTTTCGCGCCGCCCGCGGACTTCCATCCCCCGCGGGCGATACGGGAGTTCACGGACCGTAACCAGGCCATGGCCTGGTACGCGGCCGAACGGGACGACCTGACTCTGGCGGCGGCCGCCGCACACACCGCCGGACTGCACAGCAGGACCTGGCGGCTCGTCCTGGCCATGTGGCCGCAGATGGTGTGGCGGGTTCTTGACGGCTGGACTCCCCTGCTGCAGACGGCACTTGAAGCGGCGCGGGCCGATGCCGACGCCCGCGCCGAGTCACGGATCCTCGCCCTGCTCGGATGGGTGCTGACCGAAGAGGGCCGCACCCGTGAGGCGCTGGTTCATCTGGAAGCCGCCCCCGTGCTCGCCGCGCGGGCCGGCGATGCCCGCGGCGAGGCGACCGCGCTGGTCAATCTGTCGCTTGCGCAAGCGGCGCTCGACAGCCTGGAGGAGGCAGCCGAGGGATGCGCACAGGCGGCACGACTGGCTCGCGGCGCCGACGACCGGCACACCGAGCGGCTGGCCCTCTATCACCTCGCCCGACACCAACTGGACGCCAGGGAATGGCAGTCGGCCCTCGAGACGTCCATCGCCGCACATGCCCTCGACGACCCCTCGGACACCTCGGAGGCGTCCCGGGTGCTGTTGCTCACGGCAGCCGGGGAGGCGTTGCTGGGTATGGGTGACGAGACCGAGGGCGTCCGGCGGCTCGAGGAAGCGGCGCGCCAGGCGGAGTCGTGCGGCTACGACGACGGTGCGGTACGGGCGCTGGGCGCGCTGCTGCGGGTGTCGGCGGATGTGGGGCTGCAGGCACGCTACGACACGGCGATGGTGCGGCTCACGGCCCGGACGTGAGCCGGCGGCCGCGGAGGTGGCGTCAGCGGGACGTCAGCCGTGCGTAAGCGAAACGCCAGCGGGCCCGGCCAGGCTGGTCTCCACAGCGGGAACGGCTCCACGAGTCCCGCACGACCGCACGGGGGAACCCAGCATGCGTACATCCCGCCTCACCACCACCGCCCTGGCCGCCGCCACCGCCGCACTGGCCCTGACCCTGACCGCCTGCGGCGGCTCGGACGGCGGCAGCGGTACCAAGGCCGCCGACGTGAGCCAGAGCGGCGGCACGGCCGACGGCTCGCAGAACTCGAAGGACACAAAGGACTCGAAGGACTCGGACAAGGCGTCGGGGACGGCGGGGACGGGCGGCAAAAAGGGAACGTCCGGTTCCGGCTCGCGTGCCGACTCCGGCAAGGTCACCACCGCCGGTTCCGCCGACACCCGTCAGTGCCACGGCGACGAGATCTCGTACTCCGTACTGCACCGCTTCCCGAAGCAACAGGGCGAGCACCTGCTGATCACCGCGAAGAACGCCGACTCCAAGCCCTGCTGGGTCACTTCGTATCCGTCGATCATGCTCGGGAAGACGTCGAACGTCCTGCACCACTCGGCCAAGGACGCCCCTGGCGGCAACGCCCGGATCACGGTCCGCCCCGGCGGCACGGTCTACTCCGCCGTGAACCTCTTCACCGACAGCGCGACGACCCACACGTCGGTGACCTTCTCCATCGCCCTGCGCGACCAGACCGGCGACACCGGTCCGGCCACCGAGCAGGACGCCTTCGACAGCAAGGGCATGCCGTCGAAGTTCACCTGGTCCAGCGCCGACGTCACGAACTGGAACACCACCAAGCCGTACGACTTCTGATCGGGTCCTCGACGCCGACATGCTGGGCCCGTCCCTCCAGCTTGGCTCGCCGTCCTCTCCGCTGTCGTCATGAAGCCGTCATGGTGTCCTCTCCCCGCGTCAGGAAATCGCCAACACATGGCGATCGCTCTACCTGCGGCATTTCGATGGGGAGCGACAGGAACGCGGAGACAAAGACGCGGCACAGGTCCAGGACCAGGACCAGTACGAGGACGAGGAGCGTGGCCCGATGGGCGGAACCGGCGGCCGGCGCGTCGTGGCCGGGGTGAGCGGTTCGCTGGGGAGCCTGACGGCTCTGCACCGGGCCGCGGCCGAGGCTCGCCTTAAAGGACACAGCACGCTCCGGTCCCTCCGGCACCTCCCGCACCGGGCTGGAGGCCCGGCTCATCACCCGGCCCAAGGGCCTTCCCACTCCCGGTGACTTCGAGATCACCGACGTCCACCGCATGCCCTGGCCGGCGGCACACGGCGGTACCACGGACGAGGGGGTCACCTGATTGCGGCCGCCGCGGCTCTCGGCCTTCAGCCGGGGTCCATGTGAAGGCGGCGGCGTTGGCGATGGCAATGCCGGGTGGGCCGCCCGGCGGCGACCACGCCGCATGGTGCGGTGTCATGGGTGGCTTTGGGTCAATTCCCTTTCGTGGTGCGGTGCGTGGTCGCGTCGCGGGAGCAGGAGCGGGGTGGTCAGCATGAGGAGGCCGGCGATCGCGATCGCGGTGCGGGGGCTGGTGATGCCGGCCAGCAGGCCCCATAGCCCGGTCATGACCGCGGTGGTGGCTTTGCTGGTGACCGACCACGCGGACAGGGTGCGGGCGACTCGGTCCGTCGGTGTCTGGTCGAGCCGGTAGGTGGCGAGCACCGGGTTGAACACGCCAATGCACGTGATCAGCCCGAGCTCGACGACCATGACGAGCACGATCCCGGCGGCGCCGGGGCGGATGAAGGCCAACCCGAACGACCAGCACGCGCGCAGCGCCCCAGCGGCGAACATGACCTTGTGCTGCCCGAACCGCGCGACGAGCCGGCGGGCCAGCCGCGACCCGATCAGGCCGCCGATGCAGGGGACTGCGAAGGCGATGCTGTACTGCCAGGGCGCGAAGCCGAGGTGGCCGAGCATGAGGACGGCGAGCAGCGGCGAGGTCGCCATGATCAGGCCGTTGACGAGGACCGTGTTGAGGAACAGCGGGCGCAGCACCGGGTCGGTCAGGATGTACCGCCACCCTTCGAGCAGGTCGGCGGCTCGGCGCCGTGGTGGCGCATCGGATCGCGGTGGAGCGGATCGGGGCGCAGCGGATCGTACGGGGTGCGGCTCCGCGCCGCCGATCGCGCGGATCCCTGCCGCCGAGAGCAGGTAGCTGAACGCATCGGCCACCACGGTCATCACCGGACCGAACAACCCGATCGCGGCCCCGCCGAGCGGCGGTCCGAGCACCGTGGCGGTCCAGGTCGTGGACTCGAACCGTCCGTTTGCGGCGAGCAGGTCCTGCGGCTGGACGAGCGCCTTCAGGCACGCGCCGCCGGCGGCGTTGAAGGTGATGTCGGCCGCGGCGACGACGACCGCTACGACCAGGAGCTGGACGAAGCTGAGCCGGCCGAGCGCGTACGCGGCGGCGATGCTCATCAGCGCCGCGAAGCGGACCAGGTCCATCGCGACCATCACCGGCCGCTTGCGGCGGAACTCCACCCAGGGGCCGAGCGGCACCGCCACCGCCGCCCCGACCGCCAGCCCCGCAGCCGCCAGCACCGACACCTCCGTCGGCCCGACATGCAGCACAAGGATCGCGATCATGGGGAACGCGTCGAACGCGAGCCACGTACCGAAGGCGCTGACCCCATACGCCGCCCACAGCCACCCGAACTGCCGCCCCAGCGACCGCCTGGCTCCCATGCCCAGCCCACCCCTCGTGTCGCGCTCACACAACCTCATGTTGACCAAGGACATCAAAGCCAGCAACGGGTCAGCAGATCAAACAACCGTTCCTCGTCCCAAGCCACAACCATGTGTTGTGCGACTAGGATGGCCGGCGTGGATCTCGATGCCGTGCGCACCTTCGTCGCCGTCGCGGACGGGGGGCGATTTCAGGAAGCCGCCACCGACCTGTCGATCACCCAGCAGGCCGTCTCCAAGCGCATCGCCGCGCTGGAGAAGGATCTCGGTGTGCGGCTGTTCACCCGCACCGCGCGCGGAGCCCAGCTCACCATCGACGGGCAGGCGTTTCTTCCCCACGCCCGCGATCTCCTCCAGGCCGAAGAGCGGGCAGCCGCTTCCGTGCGGCCCGGCAGCCGCGCGCTACGGGTCGACGTGATCGGGCGGCGGCTCGCGCCGGCAGATCTGCTGCGCGGCTTCCACCGCGCGCATCCCGAGACCGGACTCGACGTCGTGACTCTCTTCGACGCCGAGGCGGCCATCGCCGCTGTCCGGTCGGGTGCGATCGACGCGTCATTCCGCGCGGTCACCCTGCCCGCGCGGCAGCTCCCCGACGGCATCGAGTCCGTCCGGGTCTTCGACGAGCGCATCCAGCTCCTGACCGGGCCGGCCCACGAGTTCGCCGCCGCCCGCGCGGTCACACCCGCACAGCTCGCCGGGCACCGGATCTGGATGCCCGGCATCGTCACGGGTACCGAGTGGGCCGCCTACTACGACGACCTCGCCGCCGCATTCGGGCTCACCATCGAGGCGACCGGTCCCGACTTCGGCACCGAGCCGCTCCTCGACACGATCGCCGACTCCTCGGTGCTGGCGACCTTCGTCGGCGAACAGACCCGCCTCGTCTGGCCCGCCGACCAGGACTTGCGGCGCGTTGCCGTCCACGATCCGACACCGGTCTACCCGCACTCACTGATCTGGCGCAGCGACAACCCGCACCCCGCGCTCACCGCTCTCCGCCGCTACCTCGGCTCCACACAGCCCGGCCACCGCGACACCGAGACCTGGACGCCGAACTGGGCGCAGTGATCAACACCGCCGCGCCAACCCATCACCCGGTCAAGACGAGGCAAGGCGGGTCAAGGCGGGTCAGGATCGGCTGGACGGGCCCGTCCGTCTACGGCCCCGCGGGGCTTCGGCGCAGCGCGGTTGTGAACGCCGTGCTTCCTGCACGTGACAGGGAATTCGGAATGTGAGACGCATCCGGAAGATGCGTTGACGTGGCTGATTTTCGCTGTCAATCTCTCGGGTGTGAGCCAGTCCGAGAAATTCGCCGCGCGCCTGCACGTCGATCTGCGACGTCAGGCCAGCGCCATCTGTGCCGCTGGTCGTTAGCCCTGCCGGCCGGCATCGTCTCCTGACTCTTTCCATGATTCATGCTGACGCCCATGGTTCATGTTCACGCCGGCCCGCTGACGCGGGCGACGGCGTATAGCGCCTGCTGATCTCGTCTGCGCCGCAGTTGCCCACCGGACGGTCCTCGCCAGAGCCGTCGGCGCCGTTGGGTTCTTGCCCGCTTCCGTGAATGGCGGATTTCCCGCAGGCATTTCTGGCGAGCAGCCCTTTCCTTGTTATGCGCTGAAGAAGAACCCGGGCGCACCATTTCCGGCCGGGGCGCCATGGCTATCACTGACCGGCTGCGACGTAAGCCGTCTCGTTGTACGTCCCCGGATGATCTCGGCGGCTCAGGAACACACTCCAGCCGCTCCACCAAACGTGAACAGGACCTTCCCATGGCCACGCTGAACGCATCGACCCGACGACAGTTCCTCACTCTGCTCGGTCTTTCGGCGGTCGCAGTGAGCTGCGGCACGACGGCGACCGGAGCAACGTCCGGCAAGGGCCAGACCAAGACACTCCGATATCAGGGCTGGGCGGGTCAGGTCACGTTGCCCGAGCTGGCCGAGGACCTCGGCTATCTGGAGGACGTGAAGCTGAAGTGGGTCGGGAACACGATCAGCGGCCCGCAGGACATCCAGTCCGCGGCCACCGGCCAGACCGATTTCGGCGGGGCGTTCAACGGAGCGGTCGTCAAACTGGCCGCGAACAAAACTCCCATCAAGGCTGTCATCAGCTACTACGGCTCCGACAAGGACGCCTACAACGGCTACTACGTACTCGACGACAGCCCGATCCGCTCGGCCCGCGACCTGATCGGCAAGAAGGTCGGGATGAACACCCTCGGCGCCCACGCCGAGGCGTTGCTCGACATCTATCTGGAGCGGGGCGGCCTGTCCCTGGGGCAGGTGGGCAAGGTCGAACCGCTGGTGGTGCCTCCGGTCAACACCGAACAGAGCCTGCGCAAGCGCCAGATCGAGGTGGCCGTACTCGGCGGCATTCTGCGCGATAAAGCCCTGGCGACGGGGGGAATCCGCCGGCTGTTCACCGACTACGAACTGCTCGGCGCCTTCAGCGCCGGCACGTATGTGATGACGGACCGCTTCCTGCAGCAGAACCCCGACACGGCACGAATTTTCGTCACCGCGGTGGGGCGGGCCATCGAGTGGTCCCGGACCACTCCACGCAAGGAGGTCATCGCCCGGATGACGGACATCGTGAAGAAGCGCGGCCGCAATGAGGAGGTCGCCCCCCTGCAGTACTGGAAGTCGTACGGCGTCGCCGAAAAGGGCGGCCGCATCACCGGCAAGGAACTCCAGCTCTGGATCGACTGGCTGGCAAAGCGCGGCGATATCGAGAAGGACCAGGTGACGCTGTCCGAGCTCTACACCAATGAGTTCAACGCGACCGGCGGAGGCGGCAGCGGTGCACCGTCCGCTGCACCATCCTCCTCCGCTTCGACGAGCGGGAGCTGACCCCATGCCGGAATCCACCACACCCAAGATCGCGTTCGAGCGCGTACGGAAGGACTTCACCGTCAAGGACCCGACGGGGAAAGGCCGGACGGGGAAAGGCAGGACGGGGAAAAGCCAGGCGGGGAAAGGCCAGGCGGGCAAGGGCCGGACAGAGGCTCGGCGGGCAACCCAGCTCACTGCCCTTGACGGCATCGATCTGGAGATAGCGGCGGGCGAGTTCGTCGTCCTGGTCGGCCCCAGCGGCTGCGGCAAGTCGACTCTGCTGGATCTGCTCGGTGGTCTCACTGCGCCCACCGGCGGTCGGATCCTTCTGGACGGCGAGCCCGTCACCGGCCCGGGTCTGGACCGCGGAATCGTCTTCCAGCAGTACGCACTGCTGCCGTGGCGCACGGCGCAGGGCAATGTCGAGTTCGGTCTGGAGGCCACCGGGGTGCCACGGCGCGAGCGCGCCGCACGGGCCAGGGAGTTTCTGGACCTGGTCGGCCTGTCCGGGTTCGAGAACCGCCATCCGCACGAGCTGTCGGGCGGAATGCGGCAACGGGTCGCGATCGCTCGCAGCCTCGCCTACGACCCCGATGTGCTGCTCATGGACGAGCCGTTCGCCGCGCTGGACGCCCAGACCAGGGAGTCGCTGCAGGACGAACTGCTGCGGATCTGGGAGCGCACCGGAAAGACCGTCGTCTTCATCACGCACGGGATCGAGGAGGCCGTGTATCTGGGGCAGCGGGTCGCCGTCATGACGTCCCGGCCCGGCCGGATCAAGCAGGTCGTACCGATTGTCTTCGGCTCCCGTACGGCGACGGACGACCTCCGCT
Source organism: Streptomyces sp. NPDC028368 (assembly GCF_055565615.1). Classification (NCBI taxonomy): domain Bacteria; kingdom Bacillati; phylum Actinomycetota; class Actinomycetes; order Kitasatosporales; family Streptomycetaceae; genus Streptomyces; species Streptomyces sp. NPDC028368. Next base: position 131,944 of record NZ_JBVHTY010000008.1, read on the forward strand.
CCAGTCCCGAGTTCGCGCGCTACCGGCACGAGATCTGGTCGCTGCTGCACGACGAGGTGGCCAGGGCCCAGCAGTTGGAGAAGGAGGAGGTTTCCGTATGAGCCCCGCAACCGACACGGCCACCGACGCAACCACCGGCACGGCCACCGACGCAACCACCGAGAAGACCCTGACGCCGAGCTCGGCGAGCGCCGTCGATGCCACCGAAGCCGCCAACACCACCCCGTCCCCCTCCCCGTCCCCCTCCCCGTCCCCCTCCCCCTCCCCCTCCCCCTCCCCCTCCCCCTCCCCGTCCGCGTCACCCCCGGCACCGTTCCGGGCGGTCCGCCGGCTGCCGTACCTGCTGCTGAGGGGGGTCACCAAATCCGCGGCGGTCGCCGCCCTGCTGCTCCTGTGGGAGGCCGCGCCGCGGCTCGGACTGGTCGACCGGACATTCCTGCCGCCGTTCAGCGAGGTCGCCGGTGCCTGGTGGGAGCTGGCGGCAGGCGGCCGGCTGGCCGACAACACGGGTGCCAGCCTGGCACGGTCGTTCAGCGGATTCGGTCTGGCGGTGGCCGTCGCCGTCCCGCTCGGTCTGCTGATCGGCTGGTACCGGCCGGTCGCCGACCTGCTCGGTCCGCTGCTCGAGGTGTTCCGCAACACGGCCGCGCTCGCCCTGCTGCCGGTGTTCGTGCTGCTGCTGGGGATCGGCGAGACATCGAAGATCTCCATCGTGACGTACGCCTGCCTCTGGCCGATCCTGCTCAACACCATCAGCGCCGTACGCAATGTCGACCCGACCCTGCTCCGCCTCGCCAGGTCCATGGACCTGTCCGCACGGCAGCTGTTCCAGAAGGTGATCCTGCCGTCCTCGGTTCCGGTCATGTTCACCGGCATCCGGCTGGCCGGAGCGGCGTCGATCCTGGTGCTGGTCGCCGCCGAGATGGTCGGCGCCAAGGCGGGGCTCGGCTACCTGATCAACGCCTCGCAGTACAACTTCGCGATCCCGCAGATGTACGCGGGCATCATCACGATCTCCGCCATCGGCGTGGCCTTCAACCAGTTCCTGGTGACCGTGGAACGGCGGCTCAGCTCCTGGCGCGTCCCGGCTGCCGGCTGACCCGTCGTCCCACCCTGCCCACTCACCCCCGCTCCAAGGAGCCCTCATGCCCGCAACCACCCACCGCCGGCTGCATCTCAACGCCTTCCTGATGAACGCCGGCCATCACGACGCCGCCTGGCGCCACCCGCGTACCCAGCCCGAACGCGTCACCGATCTGCGCTACTTCCAGCAGCTCGCGCAGACCGCCGAGCGCGGCCGGCTCGACTCGATCTTCTTCGCCGACGGCCTGGCCCTGTGGGGGAAGGTCCGCCACAACGCCCTCGGCGGCTTCGAGCCGCTCACCCTGCTGTCCGCCCTGGCCGCGGTCACCGAGCACATAGGCCTGATCGCCACCGTGTCGACCACCTTCAACGAGCCGTTCCACACCGCCCGCAAGTTCGCCTCCCTGGACCACATCAGCGGCGGCCGGGCCGGCTGGAACATCGTCACCTCCGGCACCGTGAACGAAGCCCGCAACTTCGGGCAGGACGAGCATCTGGAGCACCGGCTGCGCTACGAGCGGGCGCGGGAGTTCGTCGAGGTCACCACCAAGTTGTGGGACAGCTGGGAGGACGACGCGATCCTGCTCGACCGTGAGCGCGGCGTCTATGCCGACACCGACAAGGTGCGGGAGATCAACCACCGCGGGGAGTACTTCGGGGTGCAGGGCCCCCTGAACGTTCCGCGCACCCCGCAGGGCCACCCGCTGCTGGTACAGGCCGGCTCGTCGGAGGACGGCAAGGAGTTCGCCGCCGAGTACGCCGAGGCCGTCTTCACCGCCCAGCAGACCCTCGCCGACGGCCAGTCCTTCTACAAGGACCTCAAGTCCCGGCTGGCCCGCCACGGCCGGGCCGAGGACCACCTGAAGATCCTGCCCGGCATCTGCCCGGTCATCGGCGCGACCGAGGCCGAGGCCCGCGCGCTGGAGCGGGAGCTGACGGAGCTTCAGGTCCCCGAGTACGGGCTCGCCCAGCTGTCCGGGATGCTCGGCACCGATCTGACCGGGCTGCCCCTGGACGGGCCGCTGCCCGAGCTGCCCGAGGAGCGGGACATCAACGGGAACAAGAGCCGTTTCACGCTCGTCGCCGAACTCGCCCGCCGCGACGGTCTCACCCTGCGCGAACTCATCGCCCGCCTCGGCGGCGGCCGCGGCCACCGGGTCTTCGCCGGCACCCCGGAGCAGATCGCCGACCAGCTCCAGGAGTGGTTCACGCAAGGAGCTGCCGACGGCTTCAACATCATGCCGCCCCATCTGCCGGGCGGCCTGGAGGACTTCGTCGACCACGTCGTGCCCATCCTCCAGCAGCGCGGGCTCTTCCGCACCGAGTACACCGGCCGCACCCTGCGCGAACACTATGGCCTGCCGCGCCCCGCCAACCGGCTGGCCGCGGCCGCCTCAGGAGAGGGACGGCCGCTATGACCGGACTCGACCTCACCACCGACGTCCTGGTGATAGGCGGCGGGCCCGCCGCCGCCTGGGCCGCGCTCAAGGCCGCGCAGGCCGGAGCGGACGTCGTCCTTGCCGACAAGGGCTACTGCGGTACCAGCGGCGCCACCGCCTCCGGCGGCACGGGTGTCTGGTACGTCCCCCCGGAACCGGCCGCCCGCGCGGCCGCCCTGGAAAGCAGGGAAGCGCTGGGCGGATATCTGGCCGACCGGCGCTGGAAGGAACGGGTGCTGGACCAGACGTACGCCGGTATGAACGAGCTGGCCGCGGCGGGCCGTTACCCCTTTCCCACCGGCCCGGACGGCAAGCCGCTCAGGAACGGGCTGCAGGGCCCGGAGTACATGCGCAGGATGCGTATCCGGGTCCAGCGGGCCGGGGCGCGGATCCTGGACCACAGCCCGGTCACCGAGCTGCTCACCGACCCCTCCGGTGCGGTCGCCGGGGCCAGGGGGCACCGGCGCCAGGCCGGGTCGCCCTACCGCGTACGGGCCGGGGCGGTCGTCCTGGCGACCGGTGGCTGCGCCTTCCTCAGCGGCGCGCTGGGCTGCAACGTCAACACCGGGGACGGCGCGCTGTTCGCCGCCGAGGCCGGCGCGGAGCTGTCCGGGATGGAGTTCTCCAACGCGTACGGCATCGCACCCGAAGGCACCTCGGTCACCAAGACCGCCTTCTACTCCTTCGCGACCTTCTACCACGAGGACGGCACGGTCCTGGAGGGCGCGGCGAGCCAGGGCGGCCGGTCCGTGATCGCCAGGGCGCTGCTCAGCGAGAAGGTGTACTGCCGCCTCGACCGGGCCGACGCGGCTGCCCGGCGGGCGATGCGACTGGCTCAGCCGAACTTCTTCCTCACCTTCGACCGCCTCGGCATCGACCCCTTCACCGAGCTTTTCGCCGTCACGCTGCTCGCCGAGGGCACCGTGCGCGGCACCGGTGGCATCCGCATCACCGGCGACGACTGCTCCACCACCGTCCCGGGGCTGTATGCGGCCGGCGACGCCGCGACCCGCGAGCTGATCTGCGGCGGCTTCACCGGCGGCGGCAGTCACAACGCCGCATGGGCCATCTCCTCCGGTACCTGGGCGGGCCAGGGCGCGGTCCGCCACGCCCGCTCCCTCGGCGTCCGCGCCGCGACCCGGCCCCTGACAGCGGCGGGCGGCGCGGGACTCCGGCCGACCGGCGCACCGGGTCCCGCCGACGGCTTCGTTGACATCGTCACCGCGGTCCAGGACGAAGTGCTGCCGTACGAGAAGAACTATCTGCGCCACGGCGACCGGCTGGCCGCCTCGCTGAACGTACTTGACGGCGTCTGGGCGCAGCTGCGCGCCTCTGTGCAGGCCGGGGGCGGGGATGTCGTACGGGCCAGGCAGGCGGCCGCGATGGCCGCGCACGCCCGCTGGATGTACGCCTCGGCGCTCGCCCGCACCGAGACCCGCGGCATGGCCAAACGCCTCGACTTCCCGGCGCAGGACCCCGCGCAGCATCACCGCATCGTCACGGGCGGCCTCGACCGGGTGTGGACCCGCCCGGAGCCCGTAGCGGCGGCGCTGGGGGTGGCGTCGTGATCGAGCTTGTCTCCGCGGAACGCTGCATCGCCTGCGACAAGTGCATCAAGGTCTGCCCCACCAACGTCTTCGACCGCGGTACGGACGGCATCCCGGTGCTCGCCCGCCGCTCCGACTGCCAGACCTGCTTCCAGTGCGAGGCGAACTGCCCGGCCGACGCCCTGTACGTCGCACCCCAGACCCACCCCCTCCCCGACGACCCGGCAGTACGCGACGAGGGACACCTGGACCGTACGGGCCTCCTCGGCAGCTACCGTCGCGACATCGGCTGGGGGCGAGGCCGCACCCCCGGCTCTCTGCTCGCCATCGGCCCGACGCTCACCCCGCCGGGCGCCAAGGAGTCCTCACCGCCCATTACCTCTTGAACTGTCCATCCCACCTTCTACTGCCGCTCGTTCGCCGGTTCGACGGAGTGGGGCGTCGCGCCGCGACGAGCGGCCACGGCGTCGAAGAGGGTCCAGCCGTCCATCCACGCGGCCAAGGGGGTTTCGGGGTGCCACCCCTTGGCACGAGCCTCGTCGAGCAGGGCCCTGACCGTGCCCGGCTCGTGCAGGTTCAGGTGCCCGCCCTCGGCGGTGCCGACCGCCCCGGAGGGCATCAGTCCGTCCGGGACGACTCTGCCGCGGCCCTCCCGGAAGGCGATGCGGAGACACCCTCTGGCCTTGAACCGGCGGATGACGAGGGATTCGCAGCAGCCTTCGTACCGGCCGTCGCCCAGCGCGCGATGGGTGTGGCCCAACGACCACAGGAACGTCTCCCCGTCGACGACGAGGCGCCGCGCCTTCTTTCCTCTGCGAGCCATCCCCAGAGGGTATCGGCGCACGACGAGTGGATGTCCGGGACCGCCAACCGGACCGTGCACGCGGTGCGGCACATCGGCAGGTCGGCGGTTCGAAGCCCCCTCGCCTCCGCGCGCCAGGCGTCATGCGGCCGCCGTGACCCCGGCCGCCGCACGCTCCGCCCTGGTGGCCAGTCGCAGGACGACCGGCTTGGCGGACCACTCTCGACCGCCGTCGGGCGGTCGCAGGTACACCTCGCCATAGCGTTCGGCTTCCTCCATGACCTGGCCGACCTTGGCGCGCTCCTTGTCCCACACCCATGCGCCTTCGCGGTACGTCATCTTCTCCCCCTCATGGGAAGTCGACGGACGTCAACTCCCCGCACTGTCTGATCAGTTGCTGGAAAGGCCGTAACTTTCTTGCGGTGCGGGCTTGTCCCGCCCCACCCCCGTGGGGGCAGGACAAGCCCGGGTCAGAGGTTCCTCGTCACGCCGCGAACGCGGGCGGCTGCGAGGGCTTCGGCAGGAGCTGCGCGAGGTGCTTCGCCACATCGATGACCGTGCGGTCCCCGAGGTACGGGCCGATGATCTGGATGCCCAGCGGCAGCCCGTCAGCGGTCTTCCCGGCCGGGACGATGACGGCGGGGAGCCGGACGTGACTGGTCATGTTCAGCCAGGTCGTCTGGTCGAAGTAGGGCCGCTTCTCGCCGTCCACCGTGATGTACCGGCTCGGGACCGGGGTGGAGGTCTGGTCGGCGACGGCTGCCGTCGGCGCGGCCGGCGTGATGAGCACGTCGTGCTTCGCGAAGTAGTCGGCCCAGCGGCCGCGCAGCTTCTCGCGCTCCTCGTTGGCGAGCATCCAGTCCCGGTGCCGCATGGTCCGCGAGTGGAGGAAGAGACCACGCGGGTCGTCGGCGGGGATCTTGTCGGCGGCCTCGATGTCGGCCGCGAACGCGGAGTCGGTGGCGGTGGCGCTCGCGGTGGCGTACATGAGGCGCTGGAACAGCCTGTCGCTGTCGGCCAGGTTCACCGGCCGGGTGGAGTCGTCGACGGTCGCGCCGGCGGAGCGGACGAGCCCGGCGACGGTCTCGAGGAGGGCCCGGGTGTCCTTGTCGACGTGGCAGTACGGATCGTCCTGCCAGACGCCTACCCGGTAGTCGCGCAGGCGGCTGTGCTTCGGCGCCGGCAGGTCGATCTTCCACGCGGCGGCGTCGGACGGCGCGGGCCCGGCGAGGACGTCCAGGAGGAGATCGAGGTCCTCGGGCGTACGGGCGAGGGGGCCGAGAGTGATCATGTCGGAGCTGGTGAGCCAGCCCGGCGGGCGGGGAATGTGGCCACGGGTGGAGACGATGCCGTAGCTCGTGCGCAGGGCGTACACACCGCAGTAGGCGGCGGGCAGGCGCAGGGAGCCGGCAAGGTCGCTGCCGACCTCGAGGCTGGTGAGACCTGCGGCGACAGCGGCGGCCGGGCCGCCGGAAGAGCCGCCGGCGGTACGGTCCGCCGCGTGCGGGTTGTTCGTCGTGCCGAAGATGGGGTTGCTGGTCTGGATGTCCTGACACATCGTCGGGACATTCGTCTTGCCGATGATGACGGCACCGGCCGCGCGGAGCCGGGCGACGGCGTCGGCGTCCTGGTCGGGGACGTGGTCGGCGAGATCGGGAGAGCCGCAGGTGGTGCGCATCCCGCGCGTCTCCAGGGCGTCCTTCACGGTCAGCGGCAGACCGTGGAGCGGTCCCAGGGGCTTGCCGGTCTCGGCCAGGTGCCGGTCCGCCTTGTCCGCGGCCGCGCGGGCGCCCTCGGCGTCGAGAGTGACCACGGCGTTCAGGCCCGGGTTGGCCTTGGCGTGGTGTTCCAGGTACTGCTCGACGAGGTCGCGGCTGGATACTCTGCCCCGGCGCAGCGCGGAGATCTGCTCGCGGGCGGGCGCCAGGTGGAGCGCCTTGCGCGGGGTGGGCTCGGTGGACCGGGCGGGCTGGGCGGTGGCGCCGCCGCGCGAGCGCGCGGCCGCGGAGGACGTCATGGTGGCCGCTGCGACGATGGCCGTGGAGGCGACGAGCAGCGTGCGGCGGAGGGTCACGTGCGGGCTCCTGATGTGGGGGTGGAGGCGTCGGGGGCCGCCGGCCGTGGTGGAGTGAAGAACGAGGCGACACGCTGGAGGTGGCGCAGCTCCTCTTCGGTGGTGGCGAGCGGCAGTTCGGCTTCGGCATCGGCGTAGTCGGCGGGGGTGTCGACCGGCTTGTTCTGGTGGTGCCGGACAAGGGCGTCGTGGATCTGGTCTGCGGTAACGGCCGCGGCGAGCTTCGCTCCGGTCAGCCCTTCGGCGCGGCGGCGGATCTCGGAGTCGGCACGGGCGGCCGGGTCGAGGTAGCGGCGCAGCATGTTCTGTCCGTCGCGGATCTCGACCCGGCGGCGCAGGAGGGGGAAGTGGACGCTGCGGCGGTGCAGGATGTCGTCGCGCTGGCGCGTGGGGCGGCGCAGGGCGATGCCGGAGTCGGCCCGGTCCATCGCACTCCACAGGTGACGCAGGCGCCGGTAGCGGACATGCGCGGTGGCCCAGTCACGGGCGGACTTCGTCCGGGCGGCCAGGGTGGGCAGGAAGTACCCGATCTGGGTGAGGGTGGAGCCGACGTCGCCGCACAGCCAGGCGTACGGGTCGAGGCTCTTCACGCTGAACCCGAAAAGGGCACCGAGGACGGCGCCGATACGGATGGCGCTGTAACCGAGGGTGATGACGGCGCCGACGCTGATGAGCCGCAGACCGCCGACGATCGACGCGCTGGCCGCGTCCCGTGCGTACTTCCAGCACGACCGCGCGAGGTAGACCTCCGCCACGGTGTACGTGCCGATGTAGAGCGTCATATACGCCTGGAAGAACGGGTCATGGGCGTAGTACAGCGAGAAGTCGACCGGCCGTTGTGTGGCCGGCGTCAGGAGCACGAACAGCACGACCATGCCGACGATGACGGCGGCCGCCGCGGCGAGCAGGGCGCGGCTGCGGCGCCGGGCCGCGGCGAGCGGCTTCGACCAGTGGGCGAGGACGATGGCTTGCAGGGCGAAGACGAGGACCACGCAGCTCTGAGCCAGGGGCACCACGATGTTGGTGACGCCCAGGGTGCTGTCGATGCGCACCCATACCCAGGTGATGGATACCGCGTAGCTGAGCGCGGAGAACAGGTACGTGAAGGCCAGCGCAACCAGCGCGGGGTCGCGGCGGTCCCTGCGCAGGTCACGCAGCAGGAAGAGGAATCCGGACCCGGCGATGGCCAGACACAGGGGATGCAGGACGTCTTTCACGGGAGCCTTTTCCGTTCAGCGCAGCAGCGTGCGGGCTATCGGGTCGGCGTCCCGTGAACTGCGGGACGCCGCCGAGCGGGACGTGCTCACGTGCTCCAGCAGAAGGGATCCGAGCATCTCGGCTTCCAGTTCGTCGGGGTCTGCGTAACGAGTGCGGCCGAGCACCAGCTGAATGGTGGCGGGATCGATGTCCGTGATCAGCCCGCCCAGATTCCCGGCCGGCACCTGGAGTCCGCCGGGGTGACGCTTGAGCATGTGGGCCAGCTCGTGCCCGATGATGGCGTCGGCGTGGGCCCGGCTGATGCTCGGGTCGTAGAACACGTAGTCCGTGGTCTCCGTGGCCAGCCACAGGCCGCAGGGGGCGGATGCCTGGAGGGCATCCGGGTCCGAGGCGTCGGGGGTTACGGGCATGAGACGGATCGAGCGGTCGAGCCGCTGTCCCACAAAGGGCACCAGGTCCTGGACGCTGCCGACGGGAGGAAGATCCAGATCTTCGACGAACTCCCGGCTGCGCCGCTCTACCTCGTCAGCGGCTTCGCGGTCACGGCGTCGGCGCCACATGCGGATTCCTCTCAAGATCGGCAGGGCTGGAACGGACAGTGCACTGGATTACGGCTGTTCGGGTTCGGCCGGCAGGCCTTCCTGCTCGCGTACGGCGTCGATGGCCTTCAGCACTTCGCCCAGGCTCTCGTCGGACAGGCCGATCGCGCGCAGGGCAACCTGCTTCACGCCGGCCCGGCTCAGCTTCCCCAGCAGCTCGAACTGCGCGGTGACCTTCCGCGTGATCTCGTCCTCGACGAAGTAACCGGCCTCCACGCCGAAGAACCGGGCCAAGAGCGGCACCAGCGTGATGGTCGGGGTCCGTTGGCCGTTGCGCAGCATGCCGAGGTAGGCGCCGGTGAAACTGTCGTCGCCGTAGGAGGAGATCGTCCGGGCGACGTGCGCGTTGCTGAACTCCTTTGCGCCCGGCGGCCGTACCCGGTCGAAGAGATAGTTCAAGCGGTCGGCGAACGAAGCACCCGGGCCCGGCACGGGCACGGTCGGCTTCTCCGACATCCCGGTACCCGGCCTCTCGTCTTCTTGAGCCACGGTGTGCCGCCCCCTCTCGATCTCCCTAAACTATAGTTGACGGTGTCACAGCCGGATGCCCGGGTTCAAGTCCATTGGCGAAGTGGGATGGCGGGCGGGGACACCCGAGGACCAAACCCTCACTTCGTCGGTCCCGTGCGGTCAGCGAACGTCCGAGTCCGGATGGGCCGCCTCCCATGCCTCGCGGGAGGCGGCGATGGCCGGGCGATGGGCGATGGACCAGTCGGCGAGGGTCTTGACGAGGTGGGTGAGGCTGTGGCCCATCTCCGTCAGCTCGTACTCGACCTGGGGCGGGATCGTCGGATACACCGTGCGCTTCACCAGGCCGTCGCGTTCCAGGCGACGGACGGTGAGCGTGAGCATGCGCTGCGATATGTCACCGGGGATGGCGCGCTGGAGTTCCTTGAAACGGCGGACGCCGGAGGCGAGTTCGACCACGACGTAGACGGACCACTTGTCGCCCAACCGGTCCAGGACGTCGCGGACGCCGCACTCGTCCTGCGGCGTCTCGCAGGTGATCACGGGCTCGGCAGCCACCGGAACGGCCGGGCTGGTTGCGGGAGTGGCTGTGGGGGTCGTTGCAGGAGTGGCTGTAGGGGTGGTTACCACGGTGTGCCCTGCTGACATGAAAGTGCCTCCTTATGCGAGTGAGCTCCTCTGTTGAGGATGGAACCACACAGCTCAGGAGGGACTTCTCATGATTCTGGTCACCGGCGCCACCGGCGCACTCGGACAGCTCGTCGCCAAGAAACTGGCGGCGCGCGACGACGTGGTACTCGGCACCCGCACGCCCCGCTCCCCGGCCGAACGGCGCGTCGACTTCGATGACCCGGCAGCGCTCGACTTCACCGGCGTGGACACGCTGCTGCTGATCTCCGCCGGCTACGGCGAGGACGACGTCGTCATCGCCCGTCACGACGCGGCCCTCTCCGCGGCCGAAAAGGCGGGCGTACGGCACGTCGTCTACACGAGCCTGAGCGGTGACGGTGACCACCTGGCGTACGCACTCGCCCATCGCTGGACCGAACGCAGGCTCCGCCAGAGCTCCTTGGAGTGGACCGTCCTGCGCAACGGCCTGTACGCCGAGTTCCTCGCCGCCATCGCCGCACCGGGCCCCGACGGGACGATTGCCGCGCCTCTGGGCGAGGGGCGTCTGGCCGCAGTCGCCCGCGAGGATCTCGCGGAGGTGGCGGCCCGCGTGGTAACCGCCCCGCGGCAGCACGCCGGACGCACCTACGAGCTCGTCGGAGAGGAAGCCCTGGGCGGCGCCGAGCTGGCGGCCGCGGTCGGCGGTGCGTACGAGCCCGGTTCGCTCGCCCGGACCCGGGAGGCGATCATCGCGGCCGGGGACGCCCTGCCCTTCCAGGTGCCGATGCTGGTGGGGACGTACTCGGCGATCGCGGGCGGCTTCCTGGACGGCACCGGCATCGAGCACAACACGCTGCGCGAACTGCTCGGGCGAAAGCCGCAGTCCGCGCTGGAGGTGTACGCAGCCTCGCTCGCTGCGGTGCACCCAACGCCGTAGACCGACGAACGAGGGCTCCGGCGACGACCCCTGCCGGTCTGTCGTACGCGAGCTTCACGTATGTGCCGCTGGAGGCATCGCGACGCGCCACGCCCCGGCCGACGGCCAGGCGGCGGGCCGGAGTGCGCGCCCCCAAGACGGTCTCCTTCCACGCCCTTTATGCGTCGAGTAAGGCCACGGCCGAATGCATCGCACCCACCCATCACGCCTCAGCCCGAACACGGCCGGCGCGGCAGCATCATCAACGCCATGACGCCCGGGGGGACTTCACCGACAGGCCGCACCATCCAGGCAAACGCCGGATGGCTCCACCCCACCCTGGTCGGCCGACGACGACGCGGTGGGGCAGACATTCCGCAGGTGAGCGATGGGGCGCGCCTTTCGCAGAGGAGCGAGCGAGCGGCATGATCGTCGATTCCGGCGAGAATTCCGGCGAGAACCAGGCAGATGTCCCGAACACGCCGTCTCGCGCGTTTGCAGCCCATTGGGGTGGCATTATTCCACCGACTGGTCGTAGCGTGTCGGCAGAGGAGCAACGACAGCCCCGCGGGGACGTTCGGCCCGTACCAAAGACCGCACCCTGCGCCGCAGCCGGTGTCCACCCATGCGAAGCGGTTGAGGAGCGGTTATGCGAGGTCACAGGGCAAAGGCGGCATTCCTGATCTGTGCGGGGGCGGCACTTGCAGCAGCTACCGTACCGGCGCCCGCCTCCGCTTCTTCGGGGCCGCCGACGCGAGCCCGTGTAGCTGCCATCGACTGCGCCGGGCAACCACAGGTCCGCCCCGGCGCCTTCCTGCTCGCTTGCGGCGACGGCAACAACGTCCTCAAATCGCTCCGGTGGTCGCAATGGCAGCCGCAGTCCGCTGTCGCCGAGGGAAGCGATGCGGTCAACGACTGCCGACCCTTCTGCGCAGCAGGCCACTTCCACAGCTACCGCGTCCACGTACGATTCGACCACCCACAGCACCGCCCCGGTCACCCTGGGCAGTGGCACTACACTCGGATGACCCTCACCTACCCAGCAGGCAGGCCGGCCGACACGCCCCCCGTCGTCACCTCCCAGCTCTGGAGCTGACGGGACCCGCGAGCTCCAGGGGCGGACGGTTGAGACATACCGACGCAGGACTGCATTCTGCACTCCCCACGCCTCGCCGCCAGGACTGTTGCGCACGCGGATCTTGGTCGTGGATGATCACGCCTCGTACGGCATGGCGATCTGACGAATGGTCAAGTGGGCACTCAGCCGCAGGATCGGATGAGCGCGATGAATTCGGCGTGGCGCGACAGTCTCTCTTGCCGTAACCCCGGAGCGAGGAAAAGGAGCGAGTCCCATGCGCATCGTCATCAGTGAGTTCATGAGCTTGGACGGCGTCGTGCAGGCGCCGGGCGGACCCGACGAGGACACCGACGGTGGCTTTGCCCATGGCGGGTGGTCGCACCCGTTCTTCGATCCGGAGGTGGTGGGCGGTGCGTTTACCGACGCGATGACCAAGGCCGAGGCGCTGCTGTTCGGGCGCCGCACATGGCAGACGATGGCCGCGGCGTGGCCCGAGCGAGCCGGCGACCCGTTCGCCGACCAGATGAACGCCATCCCGAAGTACGTCGTGTCCCAGACGCTGGGCGACGACGGGCTGACGTGGGAGAACACCACGCGCATCCCTGGCAACGAGGCCGTAGCCCGCATCCGGGAACTGCATGAGAGAGATGGTGGCGACCTGCTGGTCATGGGCAGCCCCACGCTCGTACGCACCCTCCTGCACGAGGGCCTGGTCGACGAGCTCCGGCTCATGATCATGCCGGTGCTGCTCGGCGGCGGAAAGACGATCTTCCTCGACGACGGTGCGCTGCGCACGCTCGAGCTGGTCTCCACGGTCACCAGCGGCACGGGGGTGCAGGTATGCACCTACCGGCCGGCCGCCGAGCGGTAGGGCGGGGCATTCGGGGCGCCGAGCCGTGCCACAGGGCCGGGGGCGATAGGCCTTGCGGGGGCGACGGCTCACGCGAAGAGAAGGGGACGTCCCACGGGCTCTCGGGACGTCCTCCGAAGGTCCTCAAGCCCATCGATCGACTCGGGACGCCACCCGGACACGCCGAAGGGCCACAGCCACCGGCGCGACGACGGCCCCACCCGCCTCGGCGCCTGAGCCATCTCGAGGCGACAACGCTCGCACCACAGTCTCTACGGTCTCCTCACCACCGCGCACCCTCCCCCAACGCGCGCCGGCTATGACACCTGATCCGGTGGGTCAGGTGCCCACGTCCCGAGCTCCGCAGCCCAGCGTTCGGACCACCCGTGCAGGCCGCCCAACATGTCGCAGGCCTCTTTCCCGAGCGCCGTCAGGCAGTAGCCGTCAGCAGTGCCGCGCTCTACCAATCGAGCCTCCAGCAGCTCGACCAGACGCTGCTGAAGCACACTCGAGGACATGCCATCGCACCGCTGCTGCAACGGCCGGAACCCCAACGGCTGGTCGCGTAGTTCCCACATGATCCGCAAGGTCCAGCGTCGGCCGAACAGGTCAAGTGCGGCCATGAGGGGCCGGCCCGTGGTGGAGCCGCGGACTGGGCGTCCTGGTCTGGGAGCCGAGGGCATCTCGCTCGGTGGTTCCTTTCCAAGCAGGCTGGCGCTTCGATTTCAGAAACACTACCCCCTCCTCGGCGAAGGGAAAATCGAAGCATTTGGAGTTGGAGGGGGGCAATGTCCGCAGTGGATACCGCGAATGGAGTCGTCCCCAACCCCCGGAGATGCATCAGTACGCGCCGAACCAGCCCTGCAGCGCGAAGAGTCGCGGTCAGCGACGCAGACGCGGGGTCGATGCCGTCAATGCAGGCATCGGCCATGCGCGAGTTGAGGTGAGACCCAGTTCCCTGGCGCCAGTTACGCGAACCAGAGTGAGTCACGTCGATGCCGCGCCGGCAGCGGGCCCCCGCGTGGGGATCGTCGTACTCGGCAACATCTCCCGCCATACGACGGCCAGTTCGGCGCTGCGGGACTTCGTCCGTGAATGCAACCGTGGGCGGCAGACATGGTTCCTCGCCGATGTCGAGGAACTGCGGGAGCGGCTGCAGGCCTGAACGGTGCCGCCGCCTGGCCCACGCCCTGACCCGGCTCGCCTCGGATGCCTCCGCTCGCCGCAGCACCGACTGGCCGGCGCTTCCCACGGACGGTGAACTGAGCACTCGCTGCGCCAGCCCGGCCGAGGTAGCGCCGGCTCGACCAGGTACGGCAGTTCACCGCAGCCGCGTACCCCCGACGGCCGGGAGGCACGGCTACCGAGGCGTCGGGCGCCGGCACGGGGGCGCGGGGGCGCGGGCACAGGACCCGAACCCATCGCGCTCCAGCACATCAGCGCGTCAGCACGTCAGTGCTTCACCACAAACGCCCTATCCTTCTTCACGCCGGAAGCACACGAAGCCTTCTCCGCCGTGGTCATCTTGCGGGTCTTGACCGTTACGGCATTGCTCTGGCCGTCCGTGCCATTGGACGCGGGCCCCGTGACGGTGTCGGGCACGAACCAGAAGTAGTGTCCCCACTTCGGGCTGTCGTAGTGCGTCTGCCAGGTCCCCGATACGGCTTGCATGACCTGAGCGCGGGAGATCCAGCCCACCTCACCGGGCTTCACCGTCATGTTCAGGGAGCTGTTCTCGGTATGCGAACTCGACCAGGTGTGGCTGTACGTCGCGGTCACGCTCAGATCGATAAGATCGGCGATCTTCCCGCCGGCGGTCACCGAGACACCCGCGGAGTCCGTCGAGCCCACGGTGTCCGACCAACCCATCGACTGCGTGGCGTCCGAAGTGCTGCAGTTGTAGAGCGAGTTGGAGACCTGCCGGAAGTCCCCCAGGTACGCCTTGCCGAGGGTCGGCTCGTTAAAGCTGCATTTCCCCTCACCCGAAGCGCAGTCGGCTATGAGCCGCTCGCGGGTCGGGCCGTCATCCGCGGCTGCCGGCATGGCCATCGCCGTGACCAGCCCCAATGCCGCCGTGGACAGTGCCATCAGCCGGCTTGCGTACCGGATTGTTGTGTCGTTCCGCTTCGTCATCGTGCCGATTGCCTCTCGTGCCACCGCTGTTGCGTTCGAGACTGGTGTAAAAACTGTTCCAACTACACCAAGAGTCGGCAAAGTTGTAGTTGATGGTGAAACAGTTCTCTATACCCGGGTTGGAGACCGCACAACGGCCACGCATCTCCGAGGCCATGTGCGCGGTGAACCCGCCGGCGTCGCTCTCGGCTCGGCGTATCCCCTTCGGCACCCCTTCCACCCGAAGCCGTCTATGCGGCCCCGCGCACGCCCGGCGAATACCCGGCGATTGAAGGAATGGCGTCCGTTCCCGTAAGCCTTCCGGGTGTGGGCGCGCGAAATCCAGTTCGTGGGATTCAACCGGCCCGGACCGTGGGTCTGGTTCGCCACCTGTCGGGATCGCCACCGTCCGCGCCGGTCCCGGCCGGGAGTTCGCCTTCGACGTCACCGCGTTCGGGCTGTCGTTGGGGGCGGCACCCGCAGGCACCCAACCCCAAGAGCCTGACCAAGGGCCTAACTCAAGGCCTGCCCCAGAACCTGACCAAAGGCCTGCGTCAGAGCATGAGACCGGGGCGGAGACAAGAGCGGAACCAGGGCCGAAAGCAAGACCTACATCAGGCCCTGGAGAGGGTTCACAAACCGATCCCATTGGTAAATTTATTGTTTCTTGCATGTTGAACATCTGTCAAAAGAAGTCAACTCATGGCAATCTCACGGCGATTCACTTCTGCTCCACCGGGCACCCCACCCCTCGGCTGCCCGGCCACCTCTTGGGACCGCGACCCCGCGGCCCTCATAAGGGAGACCGAGTTGAGACGGATCTCGTCCACCCCCCGCAAGAACACCCTGCGCGCTGCGGCGCTGGTCGCCTCGGCCGCCATGGTCGCCGTCGGCGTCCAGGCCGGATCGGCCAGCGCGCAGCCGGACCACGCGACCGGCGCGTCGGCGGTCCACCTCTCCGCCGCGCAGCGGGCATCCGCGTTCCAGGATGCTCAGAACAGCGCCTCCGCCACCGCCGCGAAGATCGGCCTCGGCACGCAGGAGAAGCTCGTCGTCCGGGACGTCATCAAGGACGCGGACGGCACGGTGCACACCCGGTACGAGCGCACCTACGCCGGGCTGCCCGTCCTCGGCGGTGACCTGGTGGTACACCAGGCCAAGAACGGCAGCCAGAGCGTCACCAAGGCGACCAACGCCCGTATATCCGTGGCCAGTACGTCCGCCGCGCTCGCCCCCTCCGCCGCGAAGAAGAGCGCACTCAGCGCTGCCGCCGCGCAGAAGGACGCCAAGACCAACACCTCCGCCGCGCCGCGCAAGGTGATCTGGGCCGCCACGGGCAAGCCGGCCCTCGCGTACGAAACCGTCGTCACCGGCGTACAGAAGGACGGCACGCCCAGCGAACTGCACGTCGTCACCGACGCGACCACGGGCAAGAAGCTGTTCCAGAACGAGGCCATCGAGACCGGCACCGGCACCAGCACCTACAGCGGCAAGGTCGCGCTCACCACCACCAAGAGCGGATCGACCTACCGGCTCACCGACGGTGCCCGCGGCGGCCACAAGACGTACGACCTCAAGCAGGGGACGTCGGGCACCGGCACGCTCTTCACCGACGCGGACGACGTATGGGGCGGCGGCCGCCAGACCGCCGGCGTCGACGCGCACTACGGGGCGGCCGTCACCTGGGACTTCTACAAGAACACCTTCGGCCGCAACGGCATCCGCAACGACGGCAAGGGCGCCTACTCACGCGTCCACTACGGCAGCAACTACGTCAACGCCTTCTGGGACGACGGCTGCTTCTGCATGACCTACGGTGACGGCGAGGGAGACTCCCACCCGCTCACCGCCCTCGACGTGGCCGCCCACGAGATGAGCCACGGCGTCACCGCGGCCACCGCCGGTCTCAACTACAGCGGCGAGTCCGGCGGCCTCAACGAGGCCACCTCCGACATCTTCGGCACCTCGGCCGAGTTCTACGCCAAGAACGCCTCGGACCCGGGCGACTACCTCATCGGCGAGAAGATCGACATCAACGGCGACGGCACCCCGCTGCGCTACATGGACAAGCCCAGCAAGGACGGAGCCTCGGCCGACTACTGGTCCAGCGGCGTCGGCAACAAGGACGTCCACTACTCCTCCGGTGTCGCCAACCACTTCTTCTACCTGCTGTCCGAGGGCAGCGGCGCCAAGACCATCAACGGCGTCCGCTACAACAGCCCCACCTACGACGGCTCCAAGGTCACCGGCATCGGCCGGGACAAGGCCGAGAAGATCTGGTACAAGGCCCTGACCACGTACATGACCTCCACCACCAACTACAAGGCCGCGCGTACCGCGACCTTGAAGGCGGCGGGCGACCTGTACGGCACGACCAGCGCCGAGTACAAGGCAGTCGGCGCCGCCTGGACAGGCCTCAACGTGAAGTAATCACCGTCGCGTGATGCGTCCCAGACACCGGTACCCGCATCGGTACCGGTGTCTGGGACGTGACGGTCTCATGGCGGAATCGGCCCCTGAGACAGCATTCCGCGGGGCAAAGGGCGGACAGATCCCGGGAGAACTCCCCGTCGCAGTAGATCGATTCACCTGAATCTCGCCCGTGCAGCGTGCAGCGGCACGGGCGGCGTGCAGCGGATGGTAGTGCGTTCCCGATTTTCTGGAGCACGAGTGTGAGTTTTCATCGGGATCCCAGACGCCTATCCGATACGTATCAACGGCCTCCGTGCCCCTGACCTTTGCGAACAAGATTGTGCTCCCGAAGCGGTGGGAACTTCCGCCAAGGAGATAGCCATGAACAGCCCGGAACCGAATCTCCCGGAACACGAAGACTTTCCGTGGTCCATCTCCGTGGCAGACCACCCACCGCGTCCCTACGGCACCAGGTCCGACGTCCCACGCTGGTGCGGAATCGCGATCCCGTCGGACGGATGCAATGCCACGGTCCGCGTCGGGGCGGGAATCTTGATGCCCTCGGCGCGGTACCGCTGGTGCAGGCGCTTGATGAACTCGTGCTTGATCCGGTACTGGTCGCTGAATTCGCCGACCCCCAGGATCACCGTGAAGCCGATCCTGGAGTCTCCGAATGTGTGAAAGCGGACGGCTGGTTCATGGTCGGGGAGAGCACCGCTGACGTCGGTCATCACGCTTTTGACGACCTCGATGGTGACCCGCTCGACGTGTTCGAGATCGCTGTCGTAGCCAACTCCCGCCTGTACCAGGATCGACAGTCGCTGTTCCGGCCGGGTGAAGTTGGTCATGTTGGTGCCGGCCAGCTGGGCGTTGGGGATGATCACCAGGTTGTTGGAGAGCTGACGCACCACGGTGTTACGCCAGTTGATGTCGACGACATAGCCCTCCTCGCCGCTGCTGAGCCGGATGTAATCACCGGGCTGCACCGTCTTCGACGCGAGGACATGCACGCCTGCGAAGAGATTGGCGAGGGTGTCCTGCAGTGCCAGGGCCACCGCAAGGCCTCCCACACCCAGGGCGGTGAGCAGCGGAGCTATGGAGATGCCCAGCGTCTGCAACACGACGAGAACGCCCATCGCCAGCACCACGATGCGGGTGATGTTGGCGAATATGGTGGCCGATCCCGCCACTCCGGATCTGGACTGGGCCAGGGACCTCACCAGGCCGGTGATCACCCGCGCCGCGGTGAGCGTGACGACCAGGATGAGCAGCACGGTCAGCGTCCGGTTGACGTTGTGTCCGATCGTCGCCGTCAGCGGCAGCGCAGCGGTGGCCGCCGCCAGGCCGGCGCAGATCGCCGCCCAGGGCACCACGGACCGCAGCGCATCCACGATGACGTCGTCCCCGCTCCACCGCGTCCTGCGCGCGTGCCCGGCCAGCCACCGCAAGGCCGCCCGCAGCAACAGGCCGGCCGCGATGCCGGCGGCCAGCGCGGCCCCGGCGACGATCAAGTCATGCAGTGTGAGCGCACGGTTCACCGGCCGACCCCCACTGCCCGGAGAAACGGCTCTGCCGAGCACCGGATGTGATGTTGCGTCACCTTGCCACCTGCTTGTCTCTAGGACTGTGAATGCGTCGGGACGTCCGCGGACATCCCGACGCGAACTGCCATCCTGCCGCACGCGGTGCGGCACACAGCGGGTGCCCCAGGAGAGCGAGAGTCCGCCAGATCGGTGTGGGTGTGGGGCCATTCGCTTCCCGGCGGCGTTGGCGCGCCTGGTGTCACTCCGGCAAGCTCATCGTGGCGCGGCCGAGGTGGAGGGCCTGCCACCCTTGCGGCCACGGCGCCTGGGCACAGCAATCTGGCCGGACGGCTGCGGATCGCTGTCCGGATTACGTGTCATCGCCCTCGACGAACTCCGCCACCGCGGGACCCCAGCAGGCTCCGGCATGGAATGCGTATCCCATATCATCGGCTTACACGGTTACCGCAGTGGTCAATTGGGGCACGGGCGTCACCAGGCTCTGGCAACCCAACTCGCACATTTATCGCCTGCCGTCTGCCGAGACCGTAACAGCCTCACTGGAGGGCGCGCGAGATTGGTTACTCGGCCAGACATGCGCCCGGAGCGTAGCCGTGCCGCAAATAAGTCAGTGCGCGCCGCTTTTCCTGGAAATAACCGGTTAGGCGTAAGGATGATGGAACAGCAGAAGCCGCCCAATTGTGATCTCACTCGGCGGCGGCGCGTTCGTCAAGCCACCTTCACTGCTGGAGAAGTGCGGCAGAACCCACAGCACCACACCGGGAGTTCAGATGAAAATTCGCAGGTCTGGAACCGTGCAGGCGGCCAGCGACGCACGACAGGAGGCCATCATCCGGGCGGACGAAGACGGGGCCGATGTTCTTGCTCCCTACGCGGAATTGCGGGAGCCGGGCGGCGGGCCGGCGACTCTCCGGCCGGGTGAACGAGTGACCTACACCCGTGAAGAGCGGCCGCAGGGACCGATCGCGTCTGACATTCGTCGCTAGCGATCAGAGAAGAAGGATTCTCCGCTCACGCATACCTGCAGCTGTCGCGGGTCTTACCGACTGCATGGGTGAGGGTGGGGCGGTCCAACCCGAACAGCAGGGCCGGCGCCAGGTAGCGGCGGGCCCCCGCTCGCGGCACAGCACGACGAGGTCTTCCGGCTTCTTGATGCTGATCCAGATCCCGGGGCAGCGCGCCATTTCGGCAGTGGGGGGCGCTACCTGGTATGGCGTTTCCGTGTGGACGGTATGCCGCGCACGATGCAGGGTCGGCCTCTACCGAGCTGTGCCCTGGGACGAGACCGCGCGGCCGCCGGGCAGGGCACCGGACGCGCCGGGCGACGGCTGCAGCAGTGTGGCGGTGAGTGGGTGGTGGGGGGCGGTGAGTAGGCGCTCGGTCGGGCCCTGTTCGACGAGGTGGCCCGCGTCGAGGACCGCGATTCGGGTGGCGAGGGTTGCGGTGTCGCGATCGTGGGTGATGAGGACCAGGGACAGTTCCGGGCGGGTCTGCAGGAGGCCGGCGAGGAGGGCGAGGAGGCGCCGGCGGGTGACGGTGTCCAGGCCGGAGGTGATTTCATCGCAGATCAGGACCCTGGGGCGGGCCAGCAGGGCGCGGGCCAGGGCGGCGCGCTGGAGTTCACCGCCGGAGAGCTGTCCGGGTTTGCGGCGTACGAGGTCGCCGGGGAGACCGAGGGCGCTGAGAGTGAGTTCGGCGTCGGTTACGGCTTCGGGCCGGGGGACATTGCGCAGGCGTACGGCGCTGCGGGCCACCTGGTCCACGACCGGGCGGTAGTCGTCGAATGCGGCGCGGGCGTCCTGAAAGACGTACTGCACCGCAGCCAATTGCTCGCGGGTGCGGTGACGGAGGCTCTTGGGCAAGGCGGTGCCGTCGAGCAGGATCTCTCCGTCGTAGGTCCGGTGGAGCCCGGCGAGGCATCGGGCGAGGGTGGTTTTGCCGCTGCCTGAGCGGCCTATGACGGACAGACAGGCGCCGGGGTCGAGGCGCAGATCCGTGGGGTGGACGACGGTGGTGGTGCGGTGGCGGGCGGTGAGGGCGTCCACCTGGAGGGCGGGGGCGTGACCGGGGCGGTCGGCGGCAGCCAGCCCAGGCGCAGCGCGAAGAGCGCGACCAGCAGCACCCCGAGGGCGAACTCTGGCACGGCGTAGACGCCCAGGGTCACCGAGCTGATGACGCGGTCCGCGAGCCGTCCTTCGTACCGGGCGGCGAGGACGCCGAGCCCGCCGGCGACCAGTATCAGCAGGAGCAGGGTGAGCGTGGCGAGGCCGGGCCTTGCTGCGTCAGCGCGAGGCGTTCTTCGCCTGGGCCGCCCGCCACGAAAGGCGCTTCGGGCTCGGTGCCGGCGCCGCGGCCGTACGTGCCGCATACCTGCGGGTGCGCGACGGCCTCGCCAAGCACCCCGTGGGCGGCTTCGGGGCGGCGGAGTTCGACCGCACCGTGTACCGGGCGCTGGGCCGTACCGAGCGCTGGGCGGGACTCGCCGACGGGCTGCGGGCGTATCTGCGCGACGGCACCGTAGAGCCGCTCCGCCCGGCAGAGCCCTTCGACGGTGTGGCGTCGCGTACCTACGAGGCCGCCAACCGCACGGTCAAGTGCGCGGACGGGCAAGCGCCCACCCCGGCCCACGTCGTGGCCGACCTCCGGCGCATGCGGCGGCTCGATCCGCAGCCGGTGCTGACCGGGATGGAGGCCTCGGTGTGCGTGTACTGGCACCACCGGCCCACCCACCGCACACACCTCGGCAGCCCCGAGGCGCCGCCGGCCCTGCTGATCGCCTCCGAGCACGACCCCGTCACCCCGATCGACGGCGCTCGCACGCTACGGCGCAGGCTGCCCGGCGCACGTCTGGTCACCCTGCACAACGACTACTCACACGGGGTGTTCGCCAGCCGGGGCAACCGCTGCGTGGACGATGCGGCCGCGGCCTACCTGGTCGACGGGACCGTGCCGCGCGCCGACGTGCACTGCTCAGGGCCCGGACTGCCCACACCGTGAACCTCGTTGCACCACCCCTGGCCCCGCGCCCACGCACCGAGGAATGCTGAGCACCGTCTCCTCGCTCACGTGCGCACGCGTCGTAGCTAATCCTTGCCGGGGACGAGGCCGTCGGCGACCAGGCCGGTGAGGACCGCCTCGCCCAGGGCGTGTACGGCGGACTGGGGCCGGACCATCACGGTGAACTCCTTGACCCGGCCCGTCTCGTCGAACTGGAGGAGGTCGATGCCGTGGATCTGCTTGCCGTGCACGGTGGCCCGGAAGAGCAGGACCGCCGACGGAGCTTCGTCGCCGTCGGTGCTGGTCTCGGCCGTGCCCTCGAAGTGCCCGATGTAGCGGAAGTCCTCGAAGGTGCGCAGCAGTACGCCGAAGAGCCCCAGCACCATGGGCTTGCCCTCGAAGGGGGTGAACTTCACCGGGCTGTAGAGGCGGATGTCGTCGGTGAGCAGGTCGTCCAGTGCGGCGAGATCGCGCTTGTCCACGGCGGTGCGGAAGCGTTCGGCAGTCTCCATGGCGGCAGTGTCCATGACCCCTCCAGATACTCATGAATGTGATTAGTCATTTTCTTGACTATGACTGAGTATGATGCTGCACGGGCGGACGAAAAAAGGGAAGGGGTTGCTTCGATGGCTTTGCGGCATGCCGTGCTGGCGGCGTTGCTGGACTGCGAGTACAGCGGATACCAGCTGGCGAAGGCGTTCGACGTCGGCGTCGCGAACTTCTGGCACGCACTTCCTCAGCAGCTGTACGCCGAGCTGGCCAAGCTGGAGAAGGAAGGGCTGGTCACGGGCCGGCAGGTGGTCCAGGAGACCCGGCCGAACAAGCGTCTGTTCCAGGTCACCGACGCCGGTATCGCCGAGCTGGAAGCATTCGCGGCGGCCGCTTCGAAGCCCTCGTTCATCCGCGATGACCTGCTCGTCAAGGTGCAGGCCGCCGACCGCATCGGCACCGCGCCGGTGATCGGACAGCTCGAAGAGCGCGCGTCCGCGGCCGAGGCCAAGATCGAACTTCTCGGCAAGCTGCTGCGGCGGATGCGTGGCGATGCGGATGAGGAGGAGTTCCTGCGCCGGGGCGAACGGATCGGGCCGTACCTGACCTGTCTGCGCGGCCTGACCTTCGAGCAGGGCCACCGCGACTGGTGCCTGCGTATCGCCGCCGTCCTGCGGGAAAGGCAGGCGACGCATGCCGAACGGTGAATACCTGCGCTACGTCGCCCTGGGCGACAGCCAGACCGAAGGACTCGGGGACGGCGACGACACCACGGGCCTGCGCGGTTTCGCGGACCGGATCGCCGAGCGCCTCGCGGCCGTCAACTCCTCGCTCCAGTACGCCAATCTGGCCGTACGAGGACGCCTCGCCGGCGAGGTCCGCGCCGAACAGCTGGGGCCCGCCCTGGCCCTGCGCCCCGACCTGGCCACCGTCGTCGCCGGAGTCAACGACCTGCTCCGGCCCCGGTCGGACACCGCAGAGGTGGCCGGGCACCTGGAGGAGATGTTCGCCGCGCTCACGGGCGCCGGAGCCCACGTGGTCACCCTCACCTTCCCGGACGTGGGGAAGATCGCTCCCCTTGCCCGGCCGCTCAGGGCCCGCGTGTTCGACCTCAACGCCCGCATCCGCGCCGCGGCCGCCCGTCACCACGTCACAGTCGCCGAAACCGCCGCGCATGCCGTCACCACCGACCCGCGGCTGTGGACCGCGGACCGGCTGCACGCCAGTCCCCTCGGACACGAGCGGATCGCCGCGGCCGTCGCCCACGCCGTCGGCCTCCCCGGAAGCAACGACGCCTGGACGCTCCCCCTGCCACCGCAGGCGGTCCCCACAAGCCGGCAAGCGGCGGCAGCCGAGCTGCGCTGGGTGGCCGCTTTCCTCGGCCCGTGGCTCGTACGCCGTCTGCGCGGCCAGTCCTCCGGCGACGGCCGCACCGCGAAGCGCCCCCAACTCCTGTCGCTGAAAATCACGCCTGACTTCCCGTCAGACACCGCTCAAGGGCAACGGGAGCCGTCGTAGGGCCGGGCCGGGGCCGCTCGAGGACGGCTCATCCGTCCACGCCGGCCCCTGCCTTCGCCTCGTCCCGGCGCAGCGGGGGGATGGAGATCAGCGGTTTGAAGTGGCCCTTGGGGTGGGGTTCGCCGATGGGGTGGTTGTCGGCTTCCACCCAGGCGTGGGCGGCGAAGGGGTGGGTGCGTACGCCGGTGCACCAGGTGGGCCAGACGCCGCGGGTGCGGCAGAGCAGGGCGGTGGCGATGGAGCGTTGCAGGCAGCCCTGGCCGGCGCAGCGCAGGCTGACCGAGACGACCGCTTCGCGGGCCGCGAGGGCCTGGTCGGCCGTGGCCGGGGCCGCGCCGCGGCGGGCGAATTCGAGGACGGTGCGCAGCCGGGCGGGTTTGGCCTTGGCGAGCAGGCGGGCGAAGCCGACCGCCAGCAGGGGCACCAGGCGGCGGTGCGGGGGCAGTCGGCGGCGTTCGGCCAGCGCGACGGGCATGCTCACGCGATCACCAGCTCCGCGGTACGGAGCTGGTCGATCACGGTGGTGACGTCTTGGTCGGCCCGGGAGCGGTCTATCCGGTGCCGGGTCGCGACGCCGGCCGCGATGTCGTCGGGGCTGTGGCCGTCGAGGAGCTGTCGCAGCACGTGGGCTCCGGTGGCGTTGAGCTGCCAGTACCGTCCGGTGCGTTCGTTGAGCAGCACGGTGCCGTCGTCGGTGTCGGTGGAGACCACGTCAGGATGCAGACGCATGGTCGTCGAACCTCCAAGCAGGGGTGGGTCGGGTGGCGGCGCGTAGCCACGTTTCGCAGCCGATCAGGGGTTCCAGGGCGATGCCCATGGCGTTGTCCGCCTGCGGGGCGAGCAGGCGGGTGCGCAGTTCGCCGGGGTCGATCAGGCCGTGGGCGGCCAGTGCGGAGTCGGCGAACAGGTCGAGAATCGCGGGCAGGTTGCGGCGCAGTCCGGAGCTGGCTTCCTCGCTGAATTCACCCTTGGTGGAGCGGCCCAGCACCGTCTCGGGCACGATGCCGCGCATCGCCTCGGCCAGCAGCGGCTTGTAGCGCCAGGGGCCGGAGTGCTCGTGGACGCGGACCCGCAGGACGGCTTCGACGACGCGGTCGTCGAAGAACGGCGAGTCGAGCTGGACGCCGGCGTCGGCGAACGGGCGGGCCAGCATGCGGTACCAGGGGGCGCTGGTGCGCACGGCGAGCAGCGACTGGTGCTGCCCCAGGTCGCGGGAGAGCGGCTGGGCGCTGCCTGCGGTGTGCCGTAGTGCGCGCCGGGCTTCCTCGACGGCCGTGCCGGTGACCCAGGACGGGGCGCGCAAGGGCCACAGGCCCCAGCCCAGGCTGGGGCGGCGCTTGTGCAGCGGCGGGTCGGTGAGGTGATCGGCCTGCGCCCGCCACCATGCCGCCTCGTCACCGGGGTGCGCCAGGGCGGCCAGGGTGTGCAGCAGCGGCCAGCGCTTGAGTGCGGCGTATCCGCGGACGTGCCGGATCGCGGTCAGCGGACGGCGGCGGAGCAGCTGGTGCAGGTAGCCGGGGAACGGGGTGAAGAGTTCGTCCCCGCCGTGGCCGGCGAGATGGCGGCGCGATCCGCGGTCGGCGAGCAGCTGCGCGGTGTGGTGTGTGCGTGCGGCGGTACGGACGAAGGGGTAGGGCTCTTCGGCGTCGATCGGCGTGTCCGCGTCGGCGAACAGTGCGGGGAGTTCGGCGGGGGGCACCACCAGATGCTCGGCCCGGTCGAGGGTGCCGATGGAGTGGGCGGCGAAGGCGGCGTCGTCGTTGCCCGCCTCGGCCTCGCCCCAGCGGAACGTCAAAAGGTCCGGGACGTTGCGGGCGGCGAGAAAGCACAAGGAGGTGGAGTCCATGCCGCCGGACAGGTCCGTGCTCAACCGGCCCTCGGCCGGTCCGCGGTCCTGCATGGCGGTGGCGAGCGTCTCCCGTACGGCCTGCGCCCCGGCCGACAGCGGCTGTTCGGGGGCCGGTGGCTGCCACCAGCGCACCTCGCGGGCCCGTTCGCGGTCCCAGACCAGGCAGTGGTCGGGAGCCAGCGGGGAGATGCCCTTCCACAGGGGCCGGTCGCTGAGCGGAGACGGGACGAGACCTCCGCAGGCCACCCGTACGGCCAGGGCATCTTCATCGATTCCGGCGCCGGTCATCGCGGCCAGGACGTCGGCCCGGTCCGCGGCCACCGTCAGACCCTTCACCCGGGCGTGGAACACCCGGCGCAGTCCGGTCAGGCTGCCCTGGACGCGCAGCTGCCCGTCGACCGAGGCGACCACGTGGCAGGAGCCCGGCAGCGCCGCCGCCAGGGTGTCCACATCGGACACCGTCCGTATCCGCGCGGTGAGTTGGGACAACCGCGTGGCGGTGACCGGGCAGACCCCGATCACCGCCACTCGAACCGGGCCCGCGGTGGCAACCTGGATTTCGCCGGGTGACCACCGTCCCGCCAGCCATGGGCGTCCTGACGCATGCGAGTACACCCGCGGTGCCGCCCAGGGCACCACCGCGCGAGCCTCGGCTGCGGACGCCGTATCCGGCAGGACCACGAACCCAGTACCGGTCATCTCTGCTTGCTCCTGAGAGTCAGCTGTCGACGATCAGCCGCCGTAGTGGCCGAAGATGTCCTTGCCCCAGCCGATGAAGCCCAGCGTGTCCTCGCTGAACTCGCCGACCTCGACGAGCATCGGGGGCGCGTACGGCTCTACGTTCGACAGCTCGGTCTGCTCTTCCATAACAGCCTCCTTACGTATAAAACGGCAGTCATCCGACCACCGGTTACAAGCTAACACCCAGACAGGGGGCTTGATCGAACTTTTTTACGATCTTGTCGGTGGTGTCCGATCCGGACGGTTGCGTTCCGGGCCAAGGCCGCTGACGGGAGCGTGGATTGAGCCACTTGGTAGGTCAACTCGGCCCCGGAAAAGCATCGTCCGAGCCCCCTGGCCCCGCACTACCGTCCGCCGCTTGCCGGTGGACGAACGACGTAGACGACGAGGACGCCGAAGGCTGAGCTGAGCTTGTTCTTTATGGTCTGACCTGGTTGGGCTGGGTGTGGATCATGTCGGCGTCGCATAGGTGCCGGCCGGCCTGGGGGTGCTGGGCGCCCCGTAAACTTCCGATGCGCCGAGTAACGCGGTCCCGCCCGCCGAGCGGATCCACCTCCCGCCCGGAACTGCGGAAGCATGTGAAGCAGGGCCTGGTGGCGGCTCAGCGACTGGCCGGGAACCTCGGGCCGTCATGGGCAGTGCGCTACTGGGACGAACTCCGCCGGACGTCGAAGTGGGTGTGTTGGGGCTGCGAGCGCCTGCACTGGGAGCGCGACAGTCACGGCACACCTCCGCACCCGGTGGACCTCACCGTCGAGGGCGAGTTCCAGTTCGGTCCGCTGCGCTCCGAAGGATTCGGGGACTTCTTCCCCGATGATCCGGCTGCGGCCCTGAACCTGTCCGACGGCCTCGTCGCCGCGCTGTACGGGTGGGCGGACGAGATCGACACCACTCTGAATCTGGACATCCGCGACAGGGTGGAGGGCAAGTACGACGACACCTGGCAACAGCTGTTCCACGAGGGCAGAGACCTGGCCGGACAGGTCGCCCACGAACTCGGTCCCGCCCGGACGGTGACTTACAAGGGTCTGGCGAACGGCGGCCTGGCCGCGATGACGTACGTCGCGTGGCGGGGGGACCAGGAATGGCCGGCGTGAGTCGGACGCGACGGGCAGAGGCGGAGAGCTGACCCGTGTGCCGCCTCTTCACCGGTCCCGCCATGTCCCCGGATTAGCCTGGCCCACCATCACTCGGGCCTGGGGAGTGAGTCCCACAGATTACCTAGGGGCTTCTCACCGGGGGGCCGGATGCCGGCAACGCGTAGCGCAGAAGCAGATGGTGGATCCGCGGAGCGCTGGGGTGATAACGCCGTTATCACCGCGGGGGAGACTGAGGCTGCCCCAGTGCCGGCAGCGCGTAGTGCAAAAGCAGACGGTGGATCCGCGGGCGAGCACTCTGAGGTTGACGCGATCCACTGGCGAGACGCGCGGTCCGTGGCTGCCGCGGTCACACGGATGATGCCGGAGCAGGAGATTCCACGTCTGCTTGAGCTGTTGGGTGAGCGGTACTCCGCAGCGCGGCATCCCACAGGCGGCTGCAGACCGCGGCGATGGATGGGTGGGGCCCCAGCTTCCTTGGGAGGCTGGGGCCCGCGTCGCGCTGGGGTGGCAGCAGGTGATAACGCCGCTATCACCGACGCATCACTTCGGCGGGACCTCGCTCGGGCCCAACCCGGAACTCAAGAGAGTTCGCCACGCCGAGAACCTGCGGCACGGCGGCGTTCCGTCCGGCCGCGGGAGGCCGCAAGCCCACGGTGCTGTCGCTCAGGCATACTGGATCAAGGCCGCGCTCGCAGCCAAGGCGGGAGGGGCGCCTGCGGGTCCGGTCGCGGCGTTCGAGCAGCAGCAGGCCACTGACCAGGACGGCGAAGTCGCCTGGTTGCGGCATGTCGCCAATGCCTTCCGGAAGACCGACCCATCCCAGGCGCAGCGCCTGCTCGCCACCGCAGGAGCAACCGCATGACCATCACGACGGCGGCCAGGACCGTCACCGACATACTCCAGCCTCGCAACGTCCTGCTGGCCGGCATGCTCGGCATCGGCATCGCAGCGGCCGGCGACTGGACCGGCATCCCCTGGGGTCTGCTCGGCGCGTTGTGCGCCGGCATCATCCCCGCGGCCTACATCGAGTGGGAGCGCAAGCGGGGCACCTGGGGCGACCGTCACGTGGTGGACCGCACGAAGCGGGCCCCCATCTTCGTCGTCATCCTGGCGTCCATCGGCCTCGGTTCGCTCGCCATGGTCCTTGGACGTGCGCCGACCGGCATCCTCATCGCGATGCTCGCCCTGTGGGCCATGACCATCGGACTCCTGACCATCAACCTGGTCTGGAAGATCAGCGTGGACAGCGCGGTGGCCTCCGCCGTCGTCGCGATGCTCGCCGTCGTCCACTCCCCGTGGTGGCTGCTCGCCTACATCCTCACCGCAGCCGTGTGCTGGTCCCGTGTGGCACTGACGTACCACACCGTCGCCCAGACGGTGGCCGGCGCGTCCCTCGGCGCCGCCACCGCCGCGGCGTTCCTCCTGGCCTGACACCCGAACAGCAAGAAGCCCCGGACAGTGCGTCCGGGGCTCCTTTGCATTCAGCGCGCCGGCGCTCAGTCCTGGAGGCGCATGACCCGCCAAGCGGCGCTCTCCTGAGTCATCCTGGAGACGCGCCTCCTCTCTCATCACGAAATCTCCGGGTCTTCCACACCGCTGGGATGCACGGAGATGGGAGGTTACGGAACACCTGCGGGACGGCCTGCCGGCGCCCTGGTGTTCCGGAACCTCCTGTCGTCCGTCCCGGATCGGGCCGAACCGGAAGGCACCCCTTAGAGCCCGCGCGGATAGGCGCGGGATCACGGGCGTCGCCTCGGGCGGTTGTCCCAGCGGTGGGTGGTCCAGGATCGCCTGATCAGACTGCGGACGATGATGATCGTGTCCGCGAGGTCGAAGAAGGCGTCGATCACGTCGACTCGGCGTTCGTAGCCGTGGGAGATGCGGCGGACGGCGTTCTGCCAGGCGTGGGTGCGCTCGACGTGCCACCGCTGGCTTGCCTGGATCGGGGCCTTCTCGCCCTTGTGCGCTATCTGGCCGTGCAGCCCGCGTTCGCCGAGCAGGGCGGGGGTCTTGTTCGAGTCGCATCCGGCGTCCAGGTGCACCGTGATGTCCTCGGGCAGCGGCCTGAGGTACGCGAGGCGGTCCAAGGTCGGAGCCAGCAGCAGAGAGTCGTGGCTGTTCGCTCCGGACAGAACACGGCCGAGCGGGATTCCGTAGCCGTCGGTCATGCCGGAGCGCTTCAGACCCTGTTTTCCCCGGTCGACCGGGGAGCGCCCGGCGACCTCACCGCCGCCGGGGGCCTTGGTGATGGAGCCATCGATGGCAACCTGATCCAGCATTAGGCCGACGATGCGGTCGTAGGAGTCGATCGCGATCTGCTTCAACTTCCTGAAGATGCCCAGGCGGATCCACTCGTCGCGACGGCTGCGGCTGGTGCTGGCCGAGCAGGTCGTGTCAGAGATCGCATCGTAGGAGCAGCCGAACCGCAGCACCTGCAGGAGCTTGTCGAACACGATCCGGTCTTTGATGCGCGGACGGCGGCAGCGCAGAGGATGGTCAGGGTGGTAGGCGGGGCCGCTCGGGCAGCAACGCCGAGAACTGGCCCCACAGTGGTTCGGTCAGCCATGACGGAAGAACAGGCACAGATCTCCCCGTTGATCGCAGAGCGCGGTGGTGGGGCCGGCGGCAAGGCAGGCACAGGTCTTGGTGATCGTCTCGACTACCTGCGCTCGGCTGAGGCCCTTGCCGAACGTCGCCGCAACATGGTCGTGCCGCCCTGGAGTTGACCACTCACCGCAGCGTTGTCATCATTGATGACAACGCTGATGATTGAGAGGGTGGGGCGGATATGGCTGTGGGCAAAGGCCGGGCGGTGCGGTTGTCGCCGGAGCTGATCGTGGAGGCCGCCGTGCGGATCGCGGCGCGGGCGGAGCCGGACGGGCTGACCGGACGGGTTCTGGGGGAGGAACTGGGGGTGGACCGGTCGGCGGTGTGGCGGCATTTCGCGGACCGGGACGCACTGTTGCTGGCTGTGGGTGACCGGCTGCTGACCATGGCCGTGGAGCGGGTGCCCGACAGTCTGGGGCCGCGGGAAGTGCTGCAGAAGCTGGCCCGCTCCCTGGTAGAGGTCTTCGAGGCCCACCCGTACGTCGGTGCGGCCGTCGCGTGCCGGACCACCCGCGGCCCGGGGGAATTCGCCGCGATGGAGATGATGCTCGCGGCGCTGGAGGAGATCGGTCTGGACGAGGGCAGTGTGGCCCGGTACCAACGGATGCTCGCCGACACCGTGCTGGCGTACGCGGGCATGCGTGCCGGGTATGCCGCACTCCCGCAGGAGGTGCGCGCCGCTGACGAGCACGCCTGGGCCGGGGCATACGCCACCATCTCCCCCGAGCGCTATCCGGCCATCACCACGCACCTGCCCCACCTGGCCGCGCAGGACGACGAGGCCGTCTTCCAGACACTGATGAAGGCATTCTGGCTGGCCGTCGACGCAACCGCCCGCACCGCCCCCAAGGACGCAGATGCCTGACCACCACCCTGCCGAGGAAGCCGCCGACGAGGCTGTCGAAACGGACCGGAAAGCCCCGCCGGGCAGCGACTCCGAGCCGGCAGTGAACCACCGGCCCGCTCCCGCCGCCGGCCCCGCCACCCGGGTAGCCGCGCCGACCGACCGTACCCCGGCCGCCTCGCGGTCTGCGAAGCCGCGGGCACGGCGCGCACTACAGCGCACGCTCATCGCGCTGCTGGTGGCGCTTGGCGTGCTGGTGGCCGGCTCCTACACGGCCACCGCGCTGCTCGACATCCCCTCCCCGACCGCGCTGGCCCAACTGCTGAACACCGAGCCCTCACGGCAGGGCGACCTGTTCGCCACCCGCACGATCCCCGCCTCGGCCACACCGGCACCCCTGCCCATCCACAACGAGCCGCTTCCTGCCACCGTGCCGTGGAAGGGCGAGCGGGTGCCGACCGAGCAGTTCCTGGCCACCACCCACACCAACGCCTTCCTCGTCCTCAGGAACGGCCGGCTGACCCACGAGTGGTACCGCGAAGGGGTGGGCCCTACCACCCGCCTGTCCTCCTGGTCGGCCGCCAAGTCGGTGGTCTCCCTGCTCGCCGGGAAAGCCATCGAGCAGGGCAGACTCCAGGAAGGCGACCGACTGGTCGACATCCTGCCCCAACTGAAGACCGGCGGAGCCTACGACGCCATCACGGTGCGCGACCTGCTCGATATGACCTCAGGCGTGGACGTCCCGGAGAACTACAACGAGTACTACCCGCTGACCGGCACCGCCCGGATGTACCTCACCCGCGACCTGCCCGCCTTCGCACACGACCATCGCGACCTGCAGTTCCCGCCGGGCAGCCAAGGCGCCTACCGCAGCATCAACACCGAACTCCTCGGCCAGGTCCTGGCCAAGGTCCAAGGCCGACCACTGGCCGACCTCCTGGCAGAGAACATCTGGGCACCGATGGGAGCACAGGACAGCGCCACCTGGAACCTTGACCACGACGACGGCGACGAGAAGGCGTTCTGCTGCATCAACGCCACCCCGCGCGACTACGCCAAGCTCGGCCAGCTCGTCCTGAACAACGGCCGCGCCCAGGGCAAACAGATCATCCCCCCGGCATGGATCAAGCGCATCGCCACCCCAGCACCCCACAAAGTCGACGGCTGGGGCTACTCCGCACAGTGGTGGCATCCCCCCGGCGGCAACGGCAAGGACTACTCCGCCCTCGGCGTGTACGGGCAGTACATCTATGTCGACCCCGCAAGCAGGACCGTCGTCGTGAAACTCAGCGACTACGGGGACCAGCAAGACGAACAGGAGACCTTCGACGCCCTGCGCGCCATCGCCCAGTCTGGCTGACTTGTGCCTGCCTACCTGCCAGGGGTGCCGCACCAATCTGCGCGAGTTCTTAGACGGGGTGAGCCAGCCAGTGGGCGGTCACGGCTCGTGCTGAGGCAGCGCCCGAGACAGTGGTGAGGGCACCGGTTCAGCCACTGACCGACGGCGCGCCTTCCGGGGCACTGAGCATGGCTTGCGGCAGGTAGGCAGATCGGATGCGCAAATCCCAGCCGTGTATTTGGACTGCCAGGGCGGCCAGGGCGATGGTCTTGTGCGGCAGGAGGCTGCGGGGCGCCGCATCGGAGGGTGCGCTCTCCCGGTGCTGGACGAGGCGATGCTCCAGGGCCTGTTCGAAAGCCGGCTGGTCATCCTCCAAGAGCACGCGCAGTAGGCGCTGATCTGGCGTCAGGGCATCGAGGGTATCGAGCTGCCGCGTTGCCTCGGCGCGTTCGTCGGCGGTCGGCTTGCATAGTGTTACCGACGGCCAGTGCCGGGGCAGATGCCCTTCGGCCTGGGAGAGGTAGCCGCACAAGGCGTCCATCTCCGCCAGTTCGCCCAGGTCCGACGTCGATTCCAGCTTCGAGTGCGGCACACCGTTGCGGATGTCAGGCGCAAAGTCGCCGCGCAGCAGCAGCCCGATGACCAGGTCCCGTTCCCAGACCATGCCGCTGATCACAGACAGAGCGAACGCGGCCAGCCAGGTCCTCGCGGTGGCTGCCTGCTCCACAACGGCCTCGAAGTCCGTGTCTTCGCTGCTGAGCTTCTTGTCGATGAGGGTGAAGGAGATCTCTTGGTCTCCGTTGGGGTAGCAGCCAAGGCTCAGGAGTCCCAGGGCGCACTCGGCCACCGTGCGCAGGATGATGCGTGACGGGGCGGTGCCGGGCTCGGGGTCCGCCACCGTGCGGGCGGCTATGTGGTCGAGGAGTTCGTCGCGCATTGCCTGCAGCTCCTCATCGGAGTAGCAGTCGTATTGCATCGTGTGCCAGCGGTGGCGGGCCCGCCGCTCGATGCCCTCCAGTGCCTGTTCGATCCACTGCTCGCTCACGTCATGCCGGGCTACGTCCTTGATCGTCATAAGAGTCATCCTGACAGCCGCCACTGACACCTCAGGTACCCAGTGGACGAAGGCACACAGGATGGCGGCGGCAGCGCCGATCGTCACCAGGCACTCCTCGTCATCCCCGGAATCCGGCGGCGATGGCGACTTCACCGGTATCGACCTGAAGCGGATGCTGGTGGCCGACGCTGTACCGCTCGATCGCGTGGGGCCTGATAGCTGCCCGCTGTGACGAGCCACTGTCCTGTACGGGGCGATCTTGCATTTGTCAGCTCTAAGAGGCTGCGCAGATAGGCATGGTCGTGGCGCCGGCACAGATATCGCGTAGTGACGTCACAGGGTGCGTAGGGCGCCGCCATCGATGTGGATCATGGTGCCAGTGATGTAGGACGCTGTCGGCGACAGGATGACGGCGGCCATGCGGCCGAACTCCTCAGGCGTGCCGTAGCGTCGCAGTGGGATCTCGGCTGTTCGTTCGGCGCGCGCCCGCTCCGGATCGTTGTTGGCCTGCTCCAGGCTCTTGAGGCGGTCGGTTGCTATTGAGCCGACGACGAAGCCGTTGACTCTGATACCACGTGGCCCCAGCTCATCAGCCAGTGTCTTGGCAGCCATGGCGAGCCCTGGGCGCAGGCCGTTGGACACGCTCATGTTCGGCCAGGGGGATTTCACGGACAAAGACAGCACGAAGCCGATCGATCCGCCGGGCGGGAGTACCGGTGCGGCGGTGCGGGCGAAGCGCAGTGCGCCGAGGAAGACCGACTCGAAGGAGTCCCGCCATTGCTCATCGGTGATCGTGGTAATCGGGCCAGTGGGCGGCCCGCCTACGCTGATCAGCACGCCGTCCAGGCGCCCGAACCGTTCGAGGGCACTGGCCACCAACTGGTCGGCAGCCTGCGCGTCGGCATTGTCGGCGGCTATTCCCAAGGCGTGTTCCGGGCCGCCCAACGTCACCACAGCCTCATCCACTGCGTCCTGGCTGCGTGAGGAGATCACCACCCGAGCACCTTCGCAGACCAGGGCTCGGGCGGCGGCCAGCCCCAGCCCCTTGGTCCCGCCGGTGATCAGGAAGACCCTGCCGTAAATCCCCAAATCCATGGATTCTCCACCGTGTTGGGGAGCGAAGATCGCTCCGGACTTGCGCCACCACCTGAGTCAATCTCGCACCATCCCGCATTGCAAGAAAGCAATCTCACTATACGGGCGCGCCTACGGGCGACGGGCAGGGCGATGAATCCAGCAGTAGTCGGCCCAAGAGCGACGGACGAGGCTCACCTCGTTGATCTGTGCGATGGAAGGGGCATGGATGAGAAGGCCGGTCGGCCTCGTGGATGCCGACTGAGCGCCGCTGTGTGTGGGGGCGCAAGGCTGTCAGGCCGATCGGGCGCTCCGGTCCGGCGTCCGGTCCAGGAGGCG
Organism: Streptomyces sp. NPDC028368; assembly: GCF_055565615.1. Lineage (NCBI taxonomy): Bacteria > Bacillati > Actinomycetota > Actinomycetes > Kitasatosporales > Streptomycetaceae > Streptomyces > Streptomyces sp. NPDC028368. The sequence goes on from NZ_JBVHTY010000008.1 coordinate 166,649, forward strand.
TCCGACCCGGTCCGCGACGATCCCCGGCTGCTCGGCCTGGATGAAGTGACCGGAGTCGACCTCCTCGAATCGGCCGTCCGGCAGCGTCTCGGCCCAACGTTGCTGATGATCGGCGAGGACGGTGTGCTGCTGTTTCCGGCCCCTCGCAGGGCGGGATGCCGAGAGGAGGACCGTCGGGCACGTCGGAAGGGTGGGCGGCTCGGCGCGGAACTGGGGGATGGCCGCAGCCACGGCCTTGAACTCCTTCCTCGTCTGCGCGATGCCGGTCGGGACGAAGTCCTCGGCGAGCATGGCCGCGTAGGTGTCCGCGGGGAAGATGCGGCGGATGTTCCCGCTGGTCATGCGGGCCAGGGGGCGGGACCGGACCAGCGCCTGCGACACGCTCAGTACGCGGTCGACCTTCGCGGCGGTCTGGTCGAACGTGTCGTAGGCGGGCGCAGTCTCCGGTGTCGGGTCGAGCAGCAGCAGCCCCTGCAGCCGCGGCCCCAGGCTCTCCACGGCGCGGCGCGCGACCAGTCCGCCCATGCTGTGCGCGACGAGCACGAACCGGCCGGGGACGACCGCCTCGACCATGGCGACCAGGTCGGCAGCCATGTCGTCGATGCCCAGCTGGACCGTCGTCCGGCCACTGCGGCCGAAGCCGACGCGGTCGTAGGCCACCAGGTGCGCCCGGTCCGCCAGCGGCGGCAGCACCGCGTCCCAGCACGTGCGCCCGAGCCCCTGCCCCGCTTCGAACACCACCCAGTCCGGCCCGTTGCCGGACTCCTCGACGTAGACGGACCGGCCGTTCACCTGCACTGCCCGCCCCGCTGCCTGACGCATGGTCCCCTCCACAGTCATATTTCCAACTTCGATAACGGTATCGCTTATGAAACAGTAGAGCCATGGACACCACCGAAGTACTTCTCCATCCGGTGCGCCTGCGCGTGGTGCACGCGCTCTCCAGCGGTCGGGTGCTGTCCACCTCTCAGCTGTGCGAGCGCATGCCCGAGGTCCCGAAGGTGACCATGTACCGGCACGTCGCCCTGCTGACGGAGGCCGGCTTCCTCGAAGTGGCCGAGGAGCGCCGCGTGCGCAACGTGGTGGAACGCCGGTATCGGCTACGCCAGGACCGCCCCGTCATCGACGCCGACGCGGCCGCCGCGATGTCACTGGACGACCACCGCCGGGCCTTCGCCGCCGCCATGGGTGTGCTGTTCGCAGAGTTCAACGCCTACCTCGACCGCCCCGGCGCCGACCCGGTCAGCGACGCGGTCGCCTACCGCCAGGGCACGCTCTGGCTCAGCGAGGAAGAACTCGCCGAGATGAACCACAAGTTGCTCACGGCCCTGGGCCCCCTACTCGCCAACCAGCCGGCGCCGGGCCGCGCACCCTACCTACTCAGCCGCATCTTCTTCCCGGCCGCGCAGACGCCCCCCGACGAGGAGCGGCCTTAGCTTGACTCTGTCGGGGATCTTGGAGTTTCGCGGTGCGGCAGCATGGTCAACGGGCATGCTCGGGTAGTTCCGATGCCCGATGCAGCTGTCGAGGCGCCCGTTGTCCCTCCGCCCACGTTCCGGTGAGCAAGTGCCGCCTCTGACTGCGCAGGTCGCGCGGGCGAGCAACCCGGGCGGTACGACGGCGATATGGGTGAGGGACCGGCTGGGCGGGCTGTGGCACGACGAGGACTTCGCCGACTGGTACTCGCGTGACGGGCGTCCAGGTCTCTCGCCTGCTCAACTGGCTACCGTCTGTGTGCTGCAGTTCCTGCTCGGCTTGTCGGACAGGCAGGCCGCCGAGGCGGTCCGCCGCCGCATCGACTTCACATACGCGATGGCCATGGAGCTGGATGACCCCGGGTTCCACCACAGCGTGCCGGCCGATTTCCGCGATCGTCTCGCCAAAGGCGACCGTGCTGACCGCCTCCTCGACCTCGCGCCGGCCCGCCTCAAGGAGGCCGGCCTGGTGCACGAGCGCACCACCCAGCGCACCGACTCCACCCACGTCCTGGCCGCGGTGCGTGACCTGACCCGCCTGGAGCTGATCACCGAGGCTGTCCGCGCCGCACTGGAAGAAGTCGCCAGCACCTCCCCTCGCCTGCTGGACGAGCTGGTCGATGAGGACTGGGGGCGCCGCTACAGCCGACCGGCCCCCCTGGGCAACACCGCCGCGACAGCAACGATCGTGTCCTGGTCCCTACGCCGGGCGGTGCCGCAACGAAGCAGCCTTCGCCGCCCTCACCGGCGTCAGCCCGCTGCCTGCCAGCAGCGGCCGGACCACCCGCCACAGACTCGACCGGCGGCGATCGGCAACTCAACACGCTGTTCACGACATCGTCCTCACACGATGGCGCCTCTGCCTACGAACACACGATTACATCGCCCGGCGACGAGCCGAAGGACGCACCGACCGCGAAATCCGCCGAACCCTCAAGCGCTACCTCACCCGCGAACTCTTCCGAACAGTGAACGTCTCCAACCCACTTGACGATGCATAGAAGCGGCCTTGGTACACCCCAATGGCGATCGTGGCGATGTCACCTGTAGTGTTCCGGTGCTTTCTTCGCCTTGGGCACATGGCCTAGCGTCGGCCGTAGGACCGGTGCATGGCGGGCCAAGAAGTCCCACAGCTGGTCAGCGACCGGCCCGTGCGGCCGGTCGCGCCGGCGAGCTGCCGAGAGTTCCTCGACCACACCGGGAAAGTGCCGTCCGGCGATGGAAAGCAGGCGTCCGTCACGCAACTCGGTCTCGATCATGAACCGCGGCACGTGTCCCCACGCCATGCCGTGCAAGATCAGTTCCTTCTTCATGAGGTGGTCCGGAACGGAGCTCCGGGGCGCGCCTTCGACCAGGAAATGGCCTTGCTCCGACGGATGCCGCGCCGAATCCCGGACCATGCATTGGGTGAAGGCATGCATCCGCTGCGGTGTGATGTCGGTGTCCGGAGGGAAGGGCAGGAAACCGGGCGCCACGACGGGCACCAGCGCGACGCGGCCGAGATCGATCCACTCCATCCGCACGTCGCTTTTGGGGACGCGGTGCACGATGAGGTCGGCTTCGTCCTCCAGCAGCCGCTCCCAGGGGCCGGTGACCGTCTCGAACTGCAGGTGCAGTCGTGTCTGCGGGCACTGCGCGAAGAAGCGGCTGAGCATCTCCAACACCGGTGGGAGTGGACACAGGTCCCCTAGCACCACTCGCAGTTCGGCCTCTTCGCCCATCGCCAACTGCGCGGCGTAGGTCTGCAGCTCCTCGGCCTCGTGCAGCAGGAAGCGCACCTTGCGGTGGAAGGCGTGCCCCGCCTCGGTGAGCTGAACCCGATAGCCCGAGCGATCCAGCAGGTCCAGGCCCAGCTGGCGCTCCAGCTTGGCGACTGCTGCGAACACAGAAGGGTGCGAGCGGTGCAGCCGCTCGGCGGCGGCCTGGAAGCCGCCGTCGAGCACAACGGCGTTGAAGCACTGCAACTCGTGGAGCGTGAAGTTTGACATTGTCCAGCGAACCTACAGGGCTCGTTCGATCTTTGTAATAGAACTCTGCAGGTGGCGTTCATAGGCTGAGCGCATACCCGCTAGATCACTGGAGCTGACATGACTTCTCAGACCCGTACTGCCATCACCACCGGCGATGGCGTCCGCATCGTCTACCGCTTCGACGGTGACGAGAACAAGCCGGTGCTGCTGCTCTCGAACTCCATCGGCACCGACCTCCACATGTGGGATGGCCAGGTGTCGGCTCTGACCGAGCACTTCCGGCTGCTGCGCTACGACGCGCGCGGCCACGGCGCTTCCGATGTCCCGAGCGGCCCGTATTCCCTGGACCGACTGGGGCGCGACGTGGTGGAACTGCTGGATGCCCTGGGCCTGCAGCGGGTGCACGTGCTGGGCCTGTCTCTGGGCGGAATCGTCGCGCAGTGGTTGGGGATCCACGTTCCGGAGCGCGTTGACCGCCTGGTGCTCTCCAACACCGCCGCGTACCTCGGCCCGGCGAATCAGTGGGATCGACCGATCGCCGAACTGCTGGAAGCCTCCGACATGCAGGTCACCGCGGAGAGGTTCCTGCACAACTGGTTCCCGGCCCGCATGCTGCAAGGCGACGACGAGGTTGTCGAGGGCTTCCGCCGCACCCTGCTCGCCACGCAGCGCGAGGGCGTGGCCGGGAGCTGGGCTGCGGTGCGCGACTACGACCTGCGCCGCACGGCCACGCTCATCCACAACCCGACACTGGTCATCGCGGGCGAGCACGACACCGTCACGTCCGCCGACCACGGGAAGGAGCTCGCCGCGACCGTCCCCGGCGCGCGGTTCACCGTCCTGCCCACGGTGCACATGGCGAACGTCGAAGGGCAGGCGGAGTTCCTGGACGCTGTGGTGGCCTTCCTCGCAGAACAGTCTTGACGGTTACTGCGTCGTGTCTGGACGGCTCCTTCCCACTGTCCCGACCAACAGGCTCTGACCTTGACTCTGTCGGGGATCTTGGATCGGTCGAGGTCAGGTGCCCAGAGTTCGCCAGGATTTCGGCCGGGGTATCTCGCGCTGGTGTGGAAGCTCTGGTCGAGGCAGCGTTGAGCGAGACGGACCCGAACGTCGCCGGAGCCCTTCGATGGGCTCTGGCGCAATCGGGCGATGGCGGATTGGCGCTGCTGGCGGAGGGCCTTGGCTCGCCAGTGGCCGAGGTACGGAAACGTGCCGTCCAGTCCATCGCCGAGATTCCGAACAGTGAGGCGACCGCACTGCTGCAGGACGCCCTCACGAACTCCGACATCGTGGTCCGCAGGTATGCAGCTCTGGCCCTCGGGGCACGTGGAGTAGCCGACGCGGTCCCGACGCTCATCGACATGATCGTCGAGGAGACGAACGACGCCGATGCAGCCGATGCACTGAGCGCGCTGGCGAGTGATCCCGCCTTGGCGGATCAGATCGCTACCAGGCTCCTTGACTGCCTCGCCCACGGCGCCGTTGAATCGTCCGCACGTCGACGGCTGACACAGGCGCTCGCGGATATCCCGGGGACCACGACGTCACGTGCCCTCGCGGATCTGTCACATGACGGAGACCGTGCCGTTGCGCTTACCGCGACATACATTCTCAAGCTGCGCAACGCACCGTAATGACAGTGGCCCAGCAGCACACGGCGACCAGGGGGCGAACTCGGCGCGCAGGGACCATCGTCGCCTCACATGAACGCCTCACTCGCGCCGAGGGGCATACTCCTACCTGCCGTCGCTCGATGACCATCGCTACGGCGACCTGTGCGCTGTCTGTCTCGGCGATCCGCGGGCTGCTCCGGCTCGGTCCCTCTCCCCCCTGACGGCCTATCTGGCCAGGGCCAGGGCCGTTCCCGTCTTCCCCGATCGCTGGGCCGCGGTCGGCAGCCCGGACCTCGACGGATTCCGCTAGCTGCTGGCGCGGCCGTCTCTACGCCGCGAGGCTCGGCGGCCCGGCGCCCACCCACTGGTGAGGGGGCCGGGCCGCTCCTGGTCCTCACGATCCTGCTGTCACCGTTCGGCCTGCTGCTCTCTCTGCTGCTGTGGGCGGTCATCACGCGACGGCGCGCGGCTGACGGCACCGCCCCGGTGCCGGGACGTCTTCCCCGTCTCCGTCACCGGCCGGTCGTGCCGCAGGTCGTCGAAGAGGCGGGCCGACCTCCTGGCGTCCCACTTCAGTACGTTGCCCTTGGACGTGGGAATCCCGATGCCGGACACGGGCACGTTGATCTGCTTGCCGTGGCCGCCCGTGACGCTCTGCACGGCGCGGAAAATCCTGCTGAGATCGCGCAGGCTCATGTCCTTGTCGACGATGAGCGTGTCGAGCCCGGCCTCCATGGCCGGACCGATCTCCAGCGGGTCGAAGAGGGTGTCGGGCCGGGCGGCCTGGTGGGCGAGGGTCGACAGGAACTTCTGCTGGTTCCTCGACCGGCCCAGGTCGCCCTCCTTCTCCTGGTGCCGCTGGCGGACGAAGGCGAGCGCCTGCTTGCCGTTCAGGGTGTGACAGCCCTTGCGCAGGTCGGCGCCCGACTTCTTGTCCTTGATGTCCCGGTCCAGGCACATCCGAACGCCGCCGATGGCATCGACGATGTTCACGAACCCGGCGAAGCCGATCTCCGCATAGTGGTCGATGCGCAGCCCGGTGTTCTTCTCGACGGTGTGCACCAGCAGTTCGGGGCCGCCGTAAGAGAAGGCGGCGTTCAGTTTGTCTCCCTCGGGCCGCTTGGTCTTTCCCGTCGATGTGTCGAGGCGGCCGGGCACGGTGATCCAGGAGTCGCGCGGCAGGCTGACCATGCTGGTTCCGTGGGCCCCGGTGTGCAGCAGCATCATCGAGTCGGTGCGCCGCCCGCCGCCCCCGCCGGCGTGCAGGTCCTTCACGTCGTCCGGGGAGAGCCCGTCGCGGCTGTCCGAGCCCACGATGAGGTAGTTGGTGCCCTCGCCGGGCGGCGGACGGTCCCCGTACGCGCCGAGGTCGACGTCACGTTGGAGCCGGGTCTCGGCCCAGCCGTACGTGCCGCCCGCCGCGACGGCCACTACGGCCAGCAGGACGAGCACCGCCCGCCGCAGCCTCCTGCGCTTCTTCGGCTGCCGGGCGTGGGCGCGCCGGGGCCCGTAGCGGGAGCTGGGGCGTTCGGCGAACCGCTCACGCTCGGCGGCGCCTTCCGGGGCCGGGTACGGGCCTTGGCCGGCGTACGGATCCGGATCGGCGTACAGCTCCGGGTCGACGTACGGCCCCCGGCCGCCCCCCGGCTCCGAGCGCCACAGCTCGCCCGTCACCCGCACCGGCCCCCGGCGCACCGGACGGCTCCCGACGTCGCCGTTCCAGCCCCGCTCCCCCGTGGGTGTGGTGCGTCCGGCCCGCTGGTCAAGCGGGTCTGTCATGGTCAACTCCCTTGGTCACGTCCCAGGTCCGACTCGAGCGGCCGCTCGCCGGTTCCCCTCCCGTCCCCTGCGTCCCCTCACTGCGACGACAGGCTCCGCCGCGGGGGCGGCTCATCAAGCGGATCTCCGGACGTCTCTGCGGGCGGCGCTTCGAGCAGATACGGGTCGGCGGTTCCGGTGCGCTTCATGCTGTGCCACTTCAGGCGGGTGCCGAGCAGCGCCGTGATCACGGAGTGGATGACCACCAGGTACATCAACTGCCGGTAGACGAACTGCTGGAGCGGCAGCACCCACAGCACGCGCAGCCGTTCGCGGTCGAGCCGCAGCGCGTACGCGGCGGTGACCAACTGGACGGCGAGGAACCCGAACCAGACGAGGGCGGCCTCCACCGGGTCGCGGAACAGCGCCCCGAACAGGGCGAACATGTCCACGACCGGTGCGCACAGCGGCAGCACGATCTGGAACAGCGTGACGTAGAGCAGCACGCGACGGCCGAAGCGTCCGGCGGGGCCGACCTCCGCCACCGCGTGACGGTGCTTCCACATCGACTGGAGGGTGCCGTAGCACCAGCGGTAGCGCTGGCGCCACAACTGCCGCACGGTGCTGGGTACTTCGGTCCAGGCGACCGCCGACTCCTCGTAGACGACGCGCCAGCCGGCCCGCCAGAGCGCCATCGTGAGGTCGGTGTCCTCGGCCAGGGTCTCGTCGCTGACGCCGCCGACGCCCATCAGCGCGTCCCTGCGGAAGGCGCCGATCGCCCCCGGCACCGTCGGCATGCACTCCAGGACCTCGAACATCCGCCGGTCGAGGTTGAAGCCGAGGACGTACTCCAGGTGCTGCCATTTGCCCAGCAGGCGGCGCCGGTTGCCGACCTTGGTGTTGCCGCTGACCGCACCGACCGCCGGGTGGGCGAGCGGCTGGATCAGCCGGGCCAGCGCCTCGGGTTCGAAGATGGTGTCCGCGTCGACCATGACGACGATGTCGTACCGGGCGTGCGCCAGGCCGGTGTTGAGGGCGCTGGGCTTGCCGCCGTTGGGCTGCCGGATCACCGTCACCCGCGGGTCGTCGATCTCCTCGGCGATGTCGGCGGTGGCGTCGGTCGAGCCGTCGTCGATCACGATGATCTGCAAGTGCGGGTGGGTGGAAACGAGCAGGGAGTACACGGTGGAGGCGATACCGGCCTCCTCGTTGTACGCGGGCACCAGGACCGTCACCGGGTCCCGCACCGCGCGCAGCCGTGGTGCGCCGGGCCGGTACCGGTGCAGCCTGCGCACGTGGAGCCGGGCGAACAGCGCGAACAGGAGCATCCGCAGGACGCCGAGCGCGCCCGTGAGGGTCAGCGTCCACACCATCACGGTGAGGAAGGCGTGCCCGAGCCGCTGCGACCAGATCAGGCCCTCGCCCTTGATCTCCTGGGCGACCGGGACCTCGTCGAGGAAGGAAAGGCGTTCCAGCCCGCCGCTGACGGTGGTGAACCGTTTCACGCTGCGGTCTTGCAGAAGATCCTCGGCCTCGTGGTAGCCCAGGTCGGTCTGGCTGTGCTGCGTCACCACCCCCCGCCACGGCTTGCGGGCCTTGTGGTCCGAGGCGACCACCAGATAACCCTGGGCCGCCGCGCGCTTCGCGGCCGTCCACTCGGCGCCGCAGAGCGTGTCCGCGGCCGTGGTGTGCGGCAGTCGCAGCAGGGTGGTGTTGATGCCGGCCGCACCCGCGAGAGCGCTCTGGGTGAGCGACAGCTCCAGCCGCGCGCGCAGCGGCGAGGCGACACCGAGGTCGCCGCCGCTGTAGGTGTACGAGCCGATCTCGTGCCCCTCGCGCAGGATCCGCCGCATCAGCTCCGGGTGCTGGGCCGCGTCCTTCCCGTAGACGAAGAAGGTCGCCCGCGCGTGGTGCCTGCGCAGCAGGTTGAGCAGGCGCGGCGTCCACACCGGGTCGAACCCGCCGTCGAAGGTGAGCGCGACGGTCCCCGGCGGCATGGCCGCGGTGGCGACCCCCTTCGGGCCGAACCGCAGCAGCGGCTTCCCGTCGTCCGCCTCGCGCGGGATCGGCCGGGTGCACGGCGGCTTGTTGCGCGCGGCGTCGACCTGGTGGGTCGTCCAGCCCTCGAAGAGGAGGGTGACGGCGACCACCATGAGGACCAGCACGAGGACGAGCCAGTGTCCGCGCGGTGGGCGGCGAACAGCGGAGTGCCGGCTCACTGCTTCAGGCCTCCGGCCGACGGGGCGGATCTGCCGGCCGGCGGGCGGCGGTGGTCGCGGTCCGCGTGGGCCCTGGCCGGCGGCCGGTGTGCGTCGGCTCGGCCCGGTGCGCCGTGGCCGTGCTGCGACTTGCCGGTGTCCGGGCCGGAAGGCGCCCCTCCGTTCATACTCGGCGGGTGCGTGCCGACGGACTGCCGGAGTCCGCCGATCAGCGTGCCGACGAACAGCAGATACCCGAGGCAGGCGCAGCCCACGGCCAGCGCCACGCCCTGCAGCGTCCGCCTGCGCCAGCCCGACTGGTCGATGAAGACGGGGAGTTGGGGGGCGGCGGCCTGGGGACGCCGTGCCGCCGGGGTCACACGAGGCGCCGCGACCCGGTGCGGCATGCGCTGTGTCATGTCCCGCCCCGTGTGCTGCGGCGTGTGCTGCTCCCTGCGGGCAGGGGGTACGGACGACAATCGCCCGTCGTGCGGTGTGCTGGCTATGTGGGGGATGCCCTGCACTGGTGCTCCTGATCTGCGGCCGCGCACGCGCGACTCTTTGTGTGTGGGGGGTACGGACCCGGGGGTCCGCTGTACTGCCCGTGAGACGTCGGAGCCGCATTTCGGTGCCCGGCGCGTACGGAGGGTTCCCGTACGTGCGCATGTCATGCACCCTTCCCGGGTGGGGCCGGGAAGGCCGTGTATGCATGTGCCCTCACAAGGGCCGGGAGGCCAGGGTGCAGCCGTCAGCCATCACGCAGCTCCCGACCCTACTCGGGCACCCGGGTGGCACGGCAACAGGCCATCCTGGCCTTCGACATCGCGATGAACGACACCTACAACGTCGAAATCACGATCACACTCGACGTCGCGTCGCGCTCCATCCTTGCCCGGCGTCTGATCTCCACCGCGCCTCCTGCCCATGCCGAACAAGGGACTTCGAGACCGCGGCGACCTGCCCCGACCGCGGCTTCCCGAGATCCCGGAAGGTTTCCCTGACGGCTCGTCAAAGGTTGACGTTCGCGCAGGTCACGGGCGTGCGCAAACTCAACTCGCCAGGCACCTTCTCGGCGCTTGGCCCCAGCCGTCCGGCCGCCTGCAGGCGTGTGCAGGCGTGTGCGGGCGTGTGCGGGCGTGTGAGAGTGCTGACGGGGGTGCCGGCACCGTCCACCGGCGATGATCGCCAGCACATCGGGAGGAAGTCGAATGATGCCGGAGGAAGCCGGGAGAAGCCGGGCGGCAGCCGGATGTGCGAATTCCGTCTATTCGAGAGGCTGAGGGTTCTCCCGTTGATGGACTGGGGCAGCCACACCCCCGCTCTTCCAGATTTTCCCCGACGATGATAATTACCGGCGTGCGACGGGAAACCTATTTCACCGATATTGCCACGCGCTCGGATGATGAAATCTTTCAAGGATTCACTGAACCCGAGCCTGGTCCCTGAAAGCCATCGCCCTCGGTATGCCCACGCCCTCGGTATGCCCAATCCGGCACGCTTCCTACATGATCCCCTTTCCCTCATCACGCCGGTCTCCGCCTGTTTTCTGGATACGCCTACCCGACATGCACTCTTCGCGCCCGCATGCAAGTCTGGTAACCGTCCAGGTCCATCGTTCGAGATCCGCCAGGAGGCACGATCGTGGGCAAGAAACAGAGCCGACAGAACCGCGGCGCCCGCACCGGCGGCCATGAACGCAGCGCCGCCGTCGAGACAACGGGACAGGCGAAGACATCCACCCCGCATGAGGCGGAGCAGCCGCTCTCGAAGCACGTCGCTCATAAGCAGCTGCGGAAGTTCGGGCACAACTGATCTTCGGCAATCGGCCACAGCCAAGGCGAAGTGGTGGCACAAGGCACGGGGTGTCACCGCGCAGGTGGGCCTTGGCCGTGCCGCGGAGGGTTTTGCCGTCGGCCGCCACCCCTCGCAGCGCATACGCGGACTCGCTACGCCGATCGGCCGGCCAGCGGCCCACGGTCTGGTCCAACGCGGTGCCACCGATGCGGGCCAGCGGCCGCCGTACCACTTCGGCCAAGCGGGCCGGTAGTCCGGGCAGTGCCTCGGGAACGGCCTCCGGCTGATCGCGGAGTTGGTCAAGGGCGGGCGGGATCGGATTCGGAATCGGAATCGGAGACGATGCGACAGCGGCTGGTTGGACGGGCCGCCGGTTACCCGTGTGTGAGCCCAATGGTGGGTGGTTGCTCATCGGCGCGGTCGGCGAGCGCGCGTAGTTCGTCGGCGTAAGTGGCCCAGACGTCGTCCCGGGCGAGGAAGTGGCCGACGCCTGGCAGGGTGCGCAAGCGGGCCCCGGGGATGGCATCGGCAATGTCGCGCGCGGCCGCCACGCGCAGCAGCGGGTCGCCCTCGCCGTGCAGTACCAGGGTCGGCGCGGTGATCCGGGCGAGTGGGCCGCCGTGCCATTTCGCGCCGATCTGGCGGCTCTGCGCCTTCTGGTCGCGGAAGCCGGCGATGTGGTGCGCGGCCTCCTTGTCCACGAACGTGCGCACGTCGTCCTCGTCGAGGTGTTGGCGGGGCGCGGCCAGGATCCGGGCGAGGGCCACGGCGAGGGCCAGGTTGCCCTGCGGGGTCTCGGGGTAGCGCAGTCGGGCGAAGCGGACCAGCGGCGCCGGGCGCAGGTAGCGCAGGACGCTCAGGCCCGTGGCGTCACTGGGCACGGCTGAGGAAGTGGTGAGGGTGCGCACGCGCTTCGGGTGGCGGATCGCGGTGCGCTGCGCCACGAGCCCGCCCATGGAGTGGCCGAAGAGGTGGGCTCGTTCCCAGTTGAGGGCGTCGAGAACGGCGACGGCGTCGTCGGTCAGATCTTCGGCGCTGTAGGCCGGGGCCGCGCGGCGCAGCAGGGCTCTGATCGGCGGGCCAACACGGTGTTCGGGCAGGTGGGTGGACTGGCCGGCGTCGCGCTGGTCGTAGGCCGCGACGTGGAAGCCGCGGCGCAGCAACTCGTCGACCAGCCCGTCAGGCCACCAAAACCGTGAGGCCCCCAGCCCCATGACCAGCAGCAACGGGTCACCGCCGGTGCCTCCGAGGTCCTCGAAGGCGATCCGGGTCCCGCCGTTGTGTGCGAAGCGCGTCATCGCGGCTCCTCTCTTTCGCGAGCAGTGTTCGCGAACACCGTATGCGAAAGCTGTATAGGAAAGCTAGGCTGGCGGCCATGCGGGAGGTAGCAATGGCAGGAGAATCAAAACCGGTGATCTGGATGCGGCCGGAGCAGGCGCCGGTCGGACGTCCGGCCGAGCGCAGCCGCGCCGAGATCACCGCTGCCGCGGTGGAACTGGCCGACCGAGAGGGCCTGGAGGCCGTCTCCATGCGCCGCGTCGCCGCAGTCCTCGGCACCGGCGCCGCCTCGCTCTACCGCTACGTAGCCACCCGCGACGACCTGCTCGACCTGATGGCCGACAGCACCGCGGCCGCATACGACATGCCCGCCCCGAGCGGCGACTGGCAGGCCGATCTGCTCGAAATCGCCCACCAGGCCCGGCAGATCATGCGACGCCACCCCTGGCTGCCGCCCCTGGTCATCACCCGCCCCACCCTCGGCCCGCACGCGATCGACCTGCTCGAGCACGTACTCGACGTACTCGCCGATCACCCGGCCCACCCCGCCCGCAAGCTCGAGGCCTTCGCCCTGCTGAACGCCCTGACCGCGCTGTTCGTCCAGAACGAACTGGCCGGCGCGCACCCCGGCACCCAGCGCCAGTTCGCGCACCTGCACCACGTGGCCGCCGGCGGCAGCCACCCCCGCATCGCCGCCCTCCTCGCCGCCACCCCGCCTGAAGGCAACTCCCACGACCCCTTCGCCGCCGTACTCACCCGCGCCCTGGCCGGCGTGCTGGGCTGACTCCGCCCCCACCCCGCCCCCTCGCTCCGCTCGCATACGGGGCTCCGCTCGCATACGGGAAGGCGCGGAGGAGGAAGGCGGGGTGCGGCGCCGGTTGGGCAGACCGGCCGCGTCAGGCCGTCTTGGGGATCTGCTGGGTGATGCAGTGGACGCCACCGCCGCCCCAGGCGAGCGTCGTGGCTGAGACGCCGACGATCTGCTTGGTGGGGAAGAGGGACTGGATGATGCCGAGCGCCGCGGTGTCGGATGCCGGGATGCCCGCCGTGGGGACCACGACTCCGGTGGCCGTGGGGTAGTAGTTGGTGTAGCTGAAGGTGATCACCTCGTCCGTTCCCACGGTGAACGTGGGCAGTTGATTCATCTCCGTGAGTTGGAAGGTGCGGCCCCGGGCGTCCGTGGCGGCTTGCAGCACGCTCTTGTTCTCGCTCAGGCGCGCGTAGTTGGGGTCACTGGTGTCGGACGGCAGATTGATCAGCAGGCGGGCCGGACCGGCGTAGGCGGCGACCAGATCGACGTGTCCGTTGGTGACGGTGTCCCCGTACATCCCGTACGGCAGCCAGACCATCGTGCTCGCCTGGTAGGCGTCGAGCAGCTTGGCCTCGATCTGGGCCTTGGTCATGTTCGGGTTGCGGTTGGGGTTGAGCAGACACTCCTCGGTGCCGATGATCGTGCCCTGGCCGTCCTGGAGGAGCGCACCGCCCTCGAAGACCATGCCGACGGGCAGCCGGGGCACCTTCAGGTAGTCGCAGACGCCTGTCGGGAGATCGTCGTCCTTGTCGTGCGGGAACTTGTTGCCCCAGCCGTTGAACTGGAAATCGAGACCGAGGAGCTTCCGCCCGCTGGGGTCGACGCCGAAGATCGGGCCGTTGTCGCGCGGCCAGCAGTCGTTGATCGGGTACTCGATGACGTTGACGGTCGGACCGACCTTCTGTCGTACGAAGTCGACCATTCCGGTGTTGGCCACCATGGTGACCGGCTCGAACCGAGCGATGGCGCGGGCCACATCGGCAACCTCGCCCTGCACCGCCTCGAGCTTGTCACCCCAGTTGTCGCCGGCGTCCCACGGGAAGGCCATGATGCAGCCGGCGTGCGGCGCCCACTCTCCGGGGACGGTGTACGGGGTGCCGTTGTAGGTGGCGGCCTGGGCACGCCCGGTGCCGGCCCCGGCGAAGGAGGCCGTGGCGGCGGCCATCGCGGAGGCGGTCATGAAGCCCCGCCTGCTGAGCCGCAGGCTTCGGGCCGCTCGGGGGTCGGTCATCGTGATCTCCTCGCGGGGTTCGGTCACAGGGGGCTCATCGCGGGGTGCGGTCATCGCGGTCTCGTCGCGGGGTTCGGTCATCGCGGGCTCCTCACGTGGCGTTCCGGGACTCGGGCTCGGCCGCGATCTCGGTGCGTTCAGGCCCGTTTCGGGAGCCGCTATCGCGGCCGTTTCGGGGGCCGTTATCGGGGCCGCTTTCCAGGCCGCTTCCAGGGCCGCTTCGACGGCCGCTTTCCGGGTCGGCGGCCAGGATCTTGTCCTGGGGCCGACGGATCATCAGGTAGGCGACCCCGGCACCCAGGACGACAACGACGCCGAGCGGTGCGGCCCAGATCTGGTACCAGGGCGCTCCCGGTGGCGCGAGTACCGCGCGCGGCCAGGAGACGTTGGTGACCTCGAAGCCGGTCCAGGCCACGGCGATGACATTGAGCACCGTGCCCTTACGGCCCTGCTGGATGTGGCCGTTGGGCACCCAGGTGCCGCGCAGCCGCGCGATCAGGGCGGCCGCGGCGACCAGGAAGAACGGCACGAAGGTGGCCGCGGTGCCGAAGGCGATCAGCGAACCGATCGCGGTGGCGTTCATGCCGAGCAGCAGCGCCACACCGGAGACGATCGTCGAGGCGATCAGACCGCCGATGGGTGCCTGGCGCTTGTTGATCTTGCGGACGTGCCGGGAGAAGGGGAACACGTCGTCGCGGGCGAGCGAGTACAGACCTCGGGCGGCACCGCCCTGGGATGCCATGGCGCAGGCGAGGAAGCTGACCAGGACGACCACGACGAACGGCTTGTCGGACCAGGAGCCGAACGAGGTGACGACGGCCGTGGTGACCGGGTCGATGTCCTTGCCCGCGACGGCGGTGGCCGTATCGGGGTAGGAGACGGCGACGGCCACCGCGTTGAGGATGACCACGGCGCCGACGGACACCAGCGCCCACCACATGGCCCGCGGGACCTGGCGGCCGGCGTCCTTGGTCTCCTCGGCGGTCGACACACAGGCGTCGAAGCCGATGAAGGCCCACCCCGCCATGGCCAGCACGGTCAGGAAGGCCACCGGTACGGAGCCGCCGGACAGCGATTCGGCGCCGAAGGTGTGCATGAACATCGAGAAGGGGTGCTTGCGGAAGAACAGCAGCAGGGACAGGCCGACGAGTACCGAGGCGATCGCCTCACCCGCGATGCCCGCCGAGACGAACCACTTCAGGAAGTTGATGCCGTACGCGTTGACCAGCGCGCACAGCAGCACGATCGCCATCGAGACGACGACCATCGCGCCGGGCGACGGCGTCACCCCGATGAGCGCGAACACCCAGGGAGCGGCCAGATAGGCGACGGTGGTGTTGCCGAACATCACGGCGAACTGCCACACCCAGCCGCTCAGCCAGCCGAACGACGGCCCGATGAGCCGGCGTCCCCACTGGTAGGGGCCGCCGGCCAGCGGCCACTGCGAGGTCAGCTCGGAGTAGACGTTGACCACCAGGCACTGGCCGGCCAGGACCACGGGGAGCGCCCAGACCCACGCGGGTCCGGCGATCATCGTGCCGATCATGGAGACCGCGTACAGCGCGACCACCGGGGAGACCACGGCGAAGCCCATGGAGATGTTTCCCAGGATGTTCAGGCTGCGGCGGAGTTCTTGTTTGTACCCCAGCGACTCAAGACGGACGGCATCGCCGTCAGCGCTGTCGGTGGGGGACGGGGGCGGGGGCGGGGGCATGGACATGGGCATGGCGCACCTGACCTCGGCGTTCGAAATAAAACTAACTTTGTTAGTCGGCGAAGGTAAGGCTGTCCGGCCACTCTGTGAAGCCCCTGCGGGTGAGTAACCTTGCAATGCCAGGAATTCGAGGGGAAGCGAGAGATGCCGTGGGTCGGCCACATCAGACATTGCTGAGCAGGACGGCCATAGCGCACGCGGCACTTGAGCTGATCGACGACCGCGGCTACGAAGCGCTCACGATGCGGGCACTGGCCGACCGGCTGGGCGTGCGCGGCGCATCGCTGTACAACCACATCGGGTCCAAGGACGACATCCTGGACGCCGTCAGCGAACTGCTCGACGCCGAGATCGACCACACCCCGCTGCGCAACGCACCCTGGCCCGAGGGCATCGCCGCCTACGCCCGCGGCTACCGACGAGTCTTCCAGCGCCACCCCAACGCCATCGCGCTGGTCGCCCGGCGCGGTGTGCGCACCGAGGGCGCCCTCAGCGAGTACGACACCCTGCTCGCCACCCTGATCCGCGCGGGCTGCACCCCGGCACTGGCCGCCGAGGCCGCCGCCGCACTCGACTTCCTGGTGATCGGGTCGGCCCTGGAGACGTACACGGCGGGCTTCACCAGGCCGGCGGCCGAGTACCGGCCCGAGTACCCCGCGCTGGCCGACTCCCTCGAAGCGGCCGCACGTGTGGACTCATCCCCGACGGCACTCGACGACCGGGGGTTCGAACTGGGCCTGCGCATGATTCTGGGAGGCCTCGCGAGGCAGGTCGAGACCGGTCACGACGGCTGATCGGGCCTGCCTGCCGCTACGCGCGCGGGCCGGCGGCGAGGGTGCGCCGGTGACGGACGAGGGCAGGCACCTCAAGCAACAGGCGCCGCCGGCATCGCCGTGCGGCCTGCCCCGGTAGCGCAACCTGGCATTCGCTACAGTCAAGGCCGGCCGGTCGTGAGGGGTGGCCGTCGGTCAGGGAGAGGGCTGGGAGCGACGTGGGCGGGCGACGAGCGAGGTCAGGCGGTGTGGCACACCTCCTGATTGTTGTCGCGCTTGCCCTGGGCGTACTCGTCATGCACGGCCTCGGACATCCCGCCGAGGCGGCGGAGCCTGCGGGAGCCGGCAGCACCGCGCAGCACGCCACGATGGCCGAGGGGCCGCACATGGCCTCGGGGGCGCAGGACGACGCCGGCCCGCGCTCCGCCGCCCTCTCCGCTTTCCCTTCCCATTCCAGGGCTCACGGAGCCGCACCCACTCTCGTCGCCTCGAAGTCTGCCCCGGAACACCACCGCCCCAGCCACACCATGGACATGACGTCCCTGTGTCTGGCCGTACTCAGTGTCTGGATGCTGGGGGTTCTCTTCGGCGGCCTGCTGAGCCGTTTCCGTGCCTGGGCGTTCCGTCTCGGCATGTTCGTGGCCGCGTTGCGTCCGAAGCTGCCGCCTCCGCGCGGCCCTGATCTTCATCGGCTCTCCATTCTGCGGATCTAGGCCGGCGCTTGAGCGACGGACGCCCTGTGCCGTCCGTCAGTAGCGCCTGCCTGCACAACTCATTCCGCAGCACTGACACACGAGGTGTAGAGCCATGAATTCGATCAAGCGATCCCTGAACCGGCCCGGTCGTCGCCGGGCGGCGGCGGTCGGCGCGATTGCCGCCGGAGCCCTGGTGCTTGCCGCATGCGGCAACGACGGCAACGCCAACGGCAACGCCAACAAGGGCGACGGCAGCAGTTCCGCGAAGGCCACTCCCGGCTCGTCGGGGTCGTCGAAGGCGTCCGGATCGTCCGCGAAGGGCGCGTTCAACGATGCGGACGTGAAGTTCGCGCAGATGATGATCCCGCACCACCAGCAGGCCGTCGTCATGGCCAAGCTCTCGGGGAGCCGTTCGTCCGACAAGGACATCAAGGAACTCTCGGCGGCCATCGAGCGGGCTCAAGGACCGGAGATCAAGACTCTCCAGGGCTGGCTGAAGTCCTGGGACAAGCCGCAGTCGCCGTCGATGGACCACAGCATGCCGGGCATGGACCACGGCTCCGGCGGCTCAGGCATGTCCGGAATCATGTCCGACAAGGACATGGCCGATCTGAAGGCATCCAAGGGCACGGACTACGACAAGAAGTTCGCCACGATGATGACCCAGCACCACAACGGCGCCATCAGCATGGCCAAGGACGAGCAGAAGAACGGCCGCAACGCAGCCGCCAAGAAGCTCGCCGCCGACATCATCAAGGGGCAGACAGCCGAAGTCGAGAAGTTCAAGAAGATCCTCGACCGGCTCTGACCGCTGGCGGACTCCGCTTCGCCTTCCTTAGCCCATTCGCCAGGCGCCGGGCCTCTGCCACGAGGCCCGGCGCCGCGGCGGTCCGCGGCACTCCGCGGCACTCCGCGGCCGCATCATCGGTCGGCCGGACAGCCGACGGCCTGGGAGATGCTGGTGAAGCGGAGGCCGGGATGGCGGTGCAGCGGCTGCGCGCGGCCGCCGAGCGAGCCAAGATCGAGCTGTCCTCAAGAGCGAGCTGCGTCTCCTCGACAGCGCGCCCTGCGCCCCCGTAATACGGCTCATCCCCGGCTCATCCCCTTGGAGCGCTGAGTAGCAGATGACCGGCAACCCCAGTGACGTACCGCCTCCCCCGCCGGCCGGCGCCGGCAACGGGCCCGCCGTCTCCCGCCAGGAGTTCGACGCTCTGTTCCAGACGGTCCGTACATGGGGCCGCTGGACGCCTGCCGATCGCGGCGCCTGGAACCGGGTGACTCCGGACCTCGTACGACGGGCCACCGCCCTGGTCCGGTCCGGAACGGTCATCCCGATGGCGCGCCCCTGGAACACGGCAGCCGGTCCGGACAACAGCAAGCCTGCCTTGCACTACATGTCCGACCTCGGCGACGTCGAGGCCTCCGAACCCTCCACCCACAAGGACTTCATCGCCGTCGACTACCACGGCAAGGCCGTCAGTCATCTGGACGCGCTGTCCCACATCGCCTACCGCGGGCTGCTCTACGACGGCGGCACAGCGCGCGAGCTCGTCGGCACCGGAGGCGCCCGGTTCGGTGCTGTCTCGGCCCTTGGCCCCCTCGTGACCAGGGGCGTACTCCTCGACCTGCCCGCCGTTCTAGGGGTCACCTGGCTGGATCCGGGACGGGCGGTGCATGCCGAGGACATCGTTGCCGCGGAGAAGGCGCTCGACGTGACGATCGGCGAGGGAGATGCGGTGCTGCTACGGTCCGGCAGCTTGCGCCGCCGCCAGGAAATGGGCGCCTGGAACCTCGACGCGGCGAGCGCCGGCTTCCATGTGGATGCCATGCCCCTCCTGGCCGAACGCGGCATCGCCCTGCTCGGCGGCGACGGCGACAGCGACGTACGGCCCTCACCGGTCGACGGTGTGCACTCTCCGGTCCACGCGCTCGCCATCGCGGCGATGGGAGTGCCGCTGCTGGACAACCTCGACCTCGAAGCGGTCTCCGCCGCCGGCGCCGAGACGGGCCGTTACGAGTTCCTGCTCCTGGTGGCCCCCCTGAACATCCCCGGCGGCACAGGCTCGCCCGTCAATCCGATCGCGGTCCTGTGACGGGCGGCGGGCCGGACGGAGACGGCCGGGCCGCGCAGCCTAGTGACCGACGGCGCTGGGAAACGTAATAAGACCAGGTCACCACCATGATCGCCTCGACGAGTGCACCAAGCTCCGCTTCCTGCTTCCCTGCCTGCTTCCCTTCCCCCTGCTCTTCCCGCTGCTCTTCCCGCTTCTCTTCCTGCCCCCCTTCCTGCTTCTCTTCCCTGTCCGCGATCGGTACCGTGAAATACGCGAAGTTCTACAATTGGATCAAAAGGTACAGCCGCTCCGGTGTACGAGTGGCCATGGCGGCACGTATCGACGCGGGAAGTGATGGGCATGGGGCTCGTGGCAGATGGCATCGGCCCCGCACGCTCCCGTGAGCAGTTCCTTCGCGGTGGATCGGTTGAGGGGACCGTACGAAGCCCGATCCTGAGTTCGTGGCAGCGTTCCCTGTCCCTGGGGCTCTCACCTGACGGATGCGAGCTTCCCTACCGCCAGGATCTCGATCTGGACGGCCGGTTGATCCGCGCCGCCGTGCCCGTACTGGACCGACTGCAGTCCAGGTTCGCGGGCAGGAACATGAATGTGTCCCTTGCCGATGGGCGCGGGGCGGTGCTGCAACGCCGCTTCGGCGAGGTCTCCCAGGTAAGACATCTGGCCGCGATCCAGAGTGTCCCGGGCTTCGTGTTCGCCGAGGAGTTCGGCGGGACCAACGGAATCGGCCTGGCGCTCGCGGAAAGGCAGCTGGTCAACGTCTACGGCGCCGAGCACTTCGCCGAACGCTCGCAGTCAAGTGCCTGTTCGGCAATTCCCGTCCGGGATCTGCTCAATGGACGCATAGAAGGCATCCTCTGTCTCGGCTATCCGCTGACCGATGCGGATATGGCGCTGAATACCGTGATCCGCCGGGCAGCCTGCGCCATTGAACGGCGGATGCTGGAGCAGAGTTCGACGCGAGAGCGCGCCCTGCTGCAGGCGTACGTCGAGGCCAAGCGCCGCGCAGGGGCCGGCGATGCGAGGGGCAACGGGCAGCTGGGCGCGCTGGCCGAGAGCGGACTGGACTGGCGTGATCAGCTGATCCTCAAGGAGAAGGCCGCCGATCTGATCTCCTCGGCCCAGCGAGCCGCCGTCGAGGTATCCCTGCCCGGCGGCCGGCGGGTCACCTTGCTGAGCCGCCTGGTGACCAGCCCCTCCGGGGTGGCGGGCGTCGTCATCGAAGCTGTCCTCCCCACACCGCGTCAGCGCCTCGCCGTCCCCATCGAAGCCGACACCGCACCCCACCACCTGACGCAGCAGGGCCTCGCCCCCGCAGCCCCCGCCGTCGCGCGGCCCGGACCTCTTCCCCCCGCGGTACACAGCCGAGCGGCCACGACAGCCCACACGCCCGGAACGCCCGGTACGCCCGGCCGAACCGGTACGCCTGGCACCTCCAGCACGTCCGGCACACCCGGCATCGCGGAAGGCACCGCCGGGAGCACCGCCGACCGTACGACCACTGGACTGGTGCTGGTGGGCGAGCCGGGAGTGGGAAAGTACGCCGTGGCGGCCCGCCGCCGCCTGGAGCTGCTGTCCGAGGCCAGCACCCGCATCGGCACCACCTTGGACGTGAGCCGCACCGCCCGGGAACTCGCCGAGATGGCCGTCCCGCGCCTGGCCGACTTCGTCACCATCGACCTTCCCGAGGCGGTACTGCGCGGCGAGGAGCCGCTCGACGCCCGCACCGACCTGCACCGCACGGTGGTCCACGGCATTCGCGATGACTGCCCCTTCTACCCTGCCGGTGAGCGGGTCGACCTGCGCGCCACCACGCCCCAGCTCCGTTGTCTGGCCACCAGGCAGCCGGTACTCGAGCCCGACCTGCGGGGTGCCGCGGGCTGGATCGCCCAAGATCCCGTGCACGCCCAGCACCTCCTGGACCACAACGTTCACTCCCTCATCGCCGTCCCCCTCCTCGCCCGTGGGATCGCTGTCGGCGTGGCAAGCTTCTACCGTTCGCGGGACCCGGCCCCCTTCGGCGACGACGACCGTTCGCTGGCGCAGGAGCTCGCCACACGCGCTGCCATCTGCATCGACAACGCCCGCCGTTACACCCGTGAACACACCATGGTCCTTGCTCTGCAGCACAGCCTGCTGCCGCACAGCTTCCCCGAGCTGAACGCCGTCGAGGTCGCCTACCGCTATATGCCTGCCGAGTCCGGAGTCGGCGGAGACTGGTTCGACGTCATTCCCCTCTCCAGCACCCGCGTCGCCCTAGTCGTCGGGGATGTCGTCGGCCATGGCCTGCACGCCGCCGCCACCATGGGCCGGCTGCGCACCGCGGCCCGCAATTTCGCCGAACTGGACCTCGCCCCGGACGAAGTCCTCACCCACCTCGACAATCTCGTCGGGCGCCTCGACCGGGACGAGGGCGCCGAGGAACCCTCCACCGACAGCACCGGGATCATCGGCGCCACCTGCCTGTACGCCATCTACGACCCGACCTCGCAACAGTGCGTGATGGCCCGAGCCGGCCACCTCCCACCCGCACTGGTCGGCCCGGACGGCACCGTCACCTTCCCCGACCTGCCCGCCGGCCCGCCTCTGGGCCTGGGCGGTCTCCCCTTCGAAACCGCCGAATTCCATCTCCCCGAAGGCAGCCAGCTCGTCCTCTATACCGACGGACTCATCGAGGACCGCCATCGCGACTTCGACGCGGCCCTGGCTGAGCTCGGCCGAGCCCTGGCCCACCCGAACCGGCCTCCGGAGGACACCTGTGAGGCCGTCGTCCAGACCGTGGTGCCCCATCACCCCGCCGACGACATCGCCCTGCTCGTCGCCCGCACGCACGCCCTGGACCCCCACCGGATCGCCACCTGGGACCTGCCCGCCGACCCGGCGCTCGTCTCCGGCATCCGCGCCGCCGTGACGCGCCAACTGACCGAATGGGGGCTGGATGAGGTCGTCTTCGCCACCGAACTCCTGCTCAGTGAGCTGGTCACCAATGCCATCCGCTACGGCACCGGCCCCATCCAGGTACGCCTGCTCTACGACCGCTCGCTGACCTGCGAGGTCTCCGACACCAGCAACACCGCCCCGCATCTGCGCCACGCGGCCACCACCGACGAGGGCGGCCGCGGCCTGTTCCTCGTCGCACAGCTCACCCAGGCGTGGGGCACCCGCTACACCGCCGAAGGCAAGGTCATCTGGGCCGAGTGCGCTCTGGAGATACCCGGCGGGAAACTCGGCACCGCCGAAAGCTATTTCGACGATATTCCCGCTATCTAGACGACATTCCCGCCGTCGCATGGTCCATCCGGCGTCACAACCAAAGAGGGCCGTAGCATGACGGAATTGCGGTAATCGGTGCTGGTGGTGCACCGCGAGAGCACACGGCACGGCGCAGTCACCACCACGAAGTGTTCAGCAGCATTGCCGATTCAGTCGGGAAGAACCCAAAGGCCGCCCCCGGAGAAGTCTGTGCACGACGCTCCTCACCTCGCCCCTCCCCCGCGCCACGGCCAAGAGCCTCTCGTCCGCATACGCGGTCTCAGCAAGCGGTTCGGCGGCACGCTCGCGCTGGACGCGGTCGATCTCGACATCCATCCGGGCAGCGTCCTGGCCCTGCTCGGTCCCAACGGCGCCGGAAAATCCACCCTCATCAAGGTACTCGCGGGCGTCCACCACGCGGACGAGGGCGAGGTGACCGTTGCCGGGCACCCGCTCGGCACCGAAGCGGCCTCCCGCACCATGTCCTTCATCCACCAGGATCTGGGACTGGTCGAGTGGATGACGGTCGCCGAGAACATCGCCCTGGGCACCGGCTATCCACGCCGCGCGGGACTGCTGTCCTGGCGGCTGATCCGCAGGCAATGCGCCAGGGCCCTGGACATCGTGGCCGCTCCGCTCGACCCGTGCGCCGTCCTCGCCGACCTTCCGCGCGCCGAACGCTCCCTGGTGGCCATCGCCCGCGCCCTGTCCACGCAAGCCGAACTCATCGTCCTTGACGAGCCGACCGCAAGCCTCCCGGCGGCGGACTGCGCCCGGCTCTTCGACGTCCTGCACACCCTGCGCGACCAGGGCCGTGCCATCGTCTACGTCACCCACCGGCTCGACGAGGTGTACAAGGTCGCCGACGCCTTCGCCGTTCTGCGCGACGGCCGCCTCATCAGCCAGGGCACGCTCGCCCACCACAGCCCCGCCCGGCTGGTGCACGACATCGTGGGCCAGGAACCGGGCAGCTACCGGCTCGCCCCCGCCGCAGGCCCACCCGTCCTGAGCCTCGAGCGCGTACGGACCGACAACACGGCACCCACCAGCCTGGAACTGCGCGCCGGTGAAATCCTCGGCATGGTGGGCCTCACGGGCGCCGGACACATGGAACTGGGCCGCGCCCTCGCCGGCTCCCGGCAGATCCTTGCCGGACGCGCCGTGCTCGACGGCCGCCCGTACACGCCGCGCTCGGTCGCGGCCGCAGTCGATTCCGGCGTCGGCCTGGTGACCAGCAATCGTCAGGAAGAGGGCTGTGCCGCCGAATTGACCGTACGGGAGAATTTCCTGGCCAACCCCCGGGCAGGTGGCCTGACGGCCTTTCACTGGATCAGCCCCCGGCGCGAGCGGGCCGAGGCCGCCGCCCTGATCGAGCGGTTCTCGGTGCACCCCCGGGACAGCGAGGCGCCGATCTCCACTCTGTCCGGGGGAAACCAGCAGAAGGTCATGGTCGGCCGCGGGCTCAGGGCGAGCCGGAACCTGCTGATCCTCGAAGAACCGACCGCCGGGGTGGACGTCGGCGCCAAGACGGCGATCTACCGCCTGCTCCAGGACGCGCTGGCCGAAGGCCTTGCCGTCCTGCTCATCTCCACCGACTTCGAGGAGGTCGCCACAGTGTGCCATCGAGCACTGGTATTCGTCCGTGGGGCGGTGACGGCGGAGCTGAGCGGTGAAGCACTCACCGTCACCGGACTCGCCCGCGCCTCCTCGGCGATGCCCGCGCTCACCGGGACGCCGGAACGATGACCCCCTCCCCCCGTACCCCACTGAGCCGCCGGTTCGGACACCTCATCGGCGCCTACGGCCTCCTGGCCCTGACCGCCCTGCTGTTCCTGGCGTTCTCCCTCATCCTGCCGGACACCTTTCCCACCCTGGACAACATCTCCGAGATCCTGTCCAACCAGTCGATCCCCGCCATGCTCGCGCTCGGCGCGATGATCCCCATCGTCACCGCCAAGTTCGACCTGTCCATCGGCTACGGTCTCGGCCTCGCACACGTCATGACGATGCAGCTCATCGCCAACGAAGCCTGGCCCTGGCCACTGGCCTGCCTCGTGGTGGTCCTCGGCGGCGCAGTCGTCGGCACCGTCAACGGCGTCGTCGTCGAATTCGCGAAGATCAACTCCTTTATCGCCACCCTGGGTACCGGCAGCATCCTGTACGCCTTCACCGGCTGGATCACCAACGGGGCCAGGATCATCCCCGGCCCGCACGGCCTGCCGGCCGCCTTCACCGACCTCTACGACTCCAGGTTCCTCGGCCTGCCCGTACCGGCCTTCTATGTCCTCGCCCTCACCGCCGCATTGTGGCTGCTGCTGGAACGGCTGCCGCTCGGCCGGTACTTGTACGTCATCGGCTCCAACCCCCGTGCCGCCGACCTCGTCGGCATCCCCTCCCGGCGCTATGTCATCTACGCCTTTGCCGGATCGGGCCTGGTCGTCGGCATCGCCGGGGTCCTGCTCGCCGCGCAGCAGCGCATCGGCAACCCCAGCGTCGGCCTGGACTACCTGCTGCCCGCCTTCGTCGGTGCGCTGCTCGGCTCCACCGCGATCACACCCGGCCGGGCCAACGCCCTGGGGACCCTGGTCGCCGTCATCATCCTCGCCGTCGGCCTCGCCGGCATCGGCCAGCTCGGCGCCCAGTTCTGGGTCACCCCGCTGTTCAACGGCACCACCTTGCTCATCGCCGTAGGCATGGCCGGCTATGCGGCTCGCCGACAGCTGCGCCGGCACCGGACGGAACCTCCCCGACAACCCCAGGACATGCCCGAAGTCACCTCGTGACCGCCGGCCGTCACCACCGTGTCACCCCTCCGCAAGGAGCGCCCGTGTACTCGAACCGTAAGCCCACCACCCGGGGCAGCGCAGTCGTGCTGGCAGTGGCGGCCACCGTCGTCACTGTCATCGGCGGCTGCGAGCGCGGCACGTCGAGCGGCGGTGGGCCCGTCTCGGCAGGGCCGACGAAGGCCGGCTGCCCCGCCGTCCTGGCCGGAGCCAAGGCGGCCGTCCAGCAGGCCGAGAAAGCCCACCCCACAGGGAACGGCCCCACCAGTGGCCCCGCGGCAGTCTCCGGCAAAAGAATCGTCTACGTCGCACAGACCATGACCAACCCCGGCGTCGCGGGCGCCGCCGAGGGCGTGTCGGAAGCCGCGAAAGCCATCGGCTGGAACATCCGGGTGATCGACGGCCAGGGCACGCCCGCCGGGATCCAAGCAGCGTTCAGCCAGGCCATCGCCCTGAGGCCCTCGGGCATCGTCATCGGCGGCTTCGACCCGCATCTGACGTCGCAACAGGTCGCGAAGGCCAACGCGGAGCACATCCCGCTCATCGGCTGGCACGCGGTCGACTCCCCCGGCCCGAGCAAGGACCCCAAACTCTTCAGCAACATCACCACCAGGGTCGACGATGTCGCGAAGATCAGCGCGGACTGGATCATCACGCACTCCCACGGTCATGCCGGAGTCGTCGTGTTCACCGATGCGTCGATTCCGTTCGCCAGACACAAGTCCGAACTGATCAAGAAAGAACTCGCCACCTGCCCCGAAGTGAAGCTTCTGGCGGAGGAGAACATCCCGATCTCGGACACCAGCAGCCGAACTCCCCAGGAGGTCTCCTCGCTCCTCTCCCGCTTCCCGGACACCTGGACACACTCCGTAGCCATCAACGACGTCTACTTCGCCGACGCCGCCCCGGCCCTGCGCGCAGCACGCAAGAAGGGCGCCGGAGCCCCCTACAACATCGGCGCGGGCGACGGCGACCCCTCCGCCTTCCAGCGCATCAACAGCCGGCAGTTCCAGGCGGCCACCGTCCCCGAACCCTTCGCCCAGCAGGGCTGGCAGATCCTCGACGAATTCAACCGCGCCTTCTCCGGCACACCCGCCAGCGGCTACGTCGCCCCCGTACACATCTCCACCGCCGCCAACAGCCGCGGGGCGACGACCTGGGACCCGCCCGGCTACCGCACGACGTACCGGAAGATCTGGGGCAGGTAGACCCAGGACACACCACACTCAGCCCCGCCCCTCGCAGGGCGCCCATCACGATCTCGTCGAGGGCGGCGAACTCGTTGGCGCCTCCCCTCGTGGCACGCTCCACGGCACGGATTTCGACCGTATGCCGGAATTGCACAGGTCCTCCAGCAACGCCTCTGCGGCACAACTCACGGCGGCAGCAGTGTGCAAAATGTGCGCCTCCCTTCAAGCCCTGGCAATGACTTTGAGTAACCACCAGCAAGGCCAGCAACCGTACGGTCATCCCTCCGCTCCGGGCTCTCTGCGCCGCTTCATGGGCCCTGGGGAGAATCTGGGGAGAATCGAACGGGGACCAGCCCGCGCGCCGACCCGCCACGCCCTCCCGTACGTCGAAGGGTTCCACCTACGACCGCAGACACGACACGAGCGCAGCCCGCCAGGAGGCAGGCAACAGCAGGCGATCACGCCGCCGCGTAGCTCGCCCGGAACAGATCCTGCGCCCACTCCACGTCCCTCGGCGTACGGAGCTGGACCTCCAAGTCGCCCGTCCCGTGGTGACCGAGACCAGACACGTCCCGGGTGAAGCCCGGAACGAGGTCGACGTCCTTCGGGTCGACCTTCAGTTAGACCAGCAGCTTGCTCCGCTGCGGCGGACACAGGCAGGCGAAGTTCCGCAGCTGCTGATACGCCCGGTAAGTCTTGCGCTCAACCCGGTTCACAGCGTCCCCGAGCCCAAGCAGAACCTCGTCGACCGCGCCCGCCAACTCCACCATCGACGCGCCCTGGACCCCGACCGCCGCCCCGGCAACCGCCTGGCGTCGTGCCCGACGGCCCACCTGCAGGCCGTAACCCACGGAGGCCACTGTCTCAAGCCCGAGCAGATCGCTGCCGAAGAGTCGGTAGCGGACCAGGTCGATCGACCTCCGGTGGTCGCGCACAGCATGCACGTCGTAGCGGGTGAAGTCGTCAGCGATACAGATCAGACGCGGGCCGCTCCACAGGACCTGGGACGCGGCCGTCACCCCCGAGCCGGTCGCGGACCAGGTGCTCGAACTCGGCGCGATGGTCCATCAGCCACGCCAGGTAGAAGAGACCTTGGTTGATGACGCCGGCGTTGACGCCACGCTTGTACTCGATGATGACCGGCGATCCGTTCTCGTCCAGCCCGAGCGAATCGATCCGGCCCCCGTGCAACGGCCCGGAGCTGTACTCGCTAGCCAGTTATCTTGAGCCCGCATCGGCGTGTCCTTCATGTGCGTGAAGCAGTCTGAAGTTCGCCCATCTCCCTTGGTGGATACGGCTATCTGCCGCTGTCCATCACGCAGGAGCTGGAGGTGCGATGCGTGTACAGCGGGTGCTGGCGCCCGACTCGATGGCGGAGTCGTGGACGCTGCTGGGGAACGATCTGCGGCCGGTCGGTCCGGTGGAGTCGTTCCTGTCCTACCTAACGGCGATCGAGCGGTCGCCGAACACCATCAAGGCGTACGCCCACGATCTGAAGGACTGGTGGGAGTACCTCGACGGCCGCGGCCTGGACTGGATGACGGTGGATCTGGAGGCGGTGGCCGCCTTCGTGGCCTGGCTCCGGTTGCCGCCGCTGGCCAGAAGCGGGGCAGTGGCGGTGCTGCCGACGGAGGAGCACCATTGCACGGCGTCAAGCGTGAACCGCAAGCTGGCCGCGGTCAGCATGTTCTACGAGTTCCACGCCCGCAGCGGTGTCGAGGTCGGGGACCTGCTGGTGACGATGCGCCCGGCTGGACGGCACCGGGCGGCGGCCACCTCCTACAAGCCGTTCCTGCAGCACATCGCGTCCGGCAAGCCCGAGCGGACCCGGACCATCAGACTCAAGGCTGACCTGAAGCGCCCGCGCGTCCTGACTGCCGCCCAGGCCCAGAAGATCCTGGACTCGTGCGAGCATCTGCGTGACCGGCTTTTGTTCGCCCTGCTGCTGGACACCGAGGTCCGCATCGGCGAGGCCCTGGGCCTGCGGCACGACGACATCGCGATCGCTGAGCGGCAGGTCATGGTGGTGCCGCGGCAGAACGACAACCGAGCCCGCGCGAAGGCCGGCCGCACACGGACGATCCCGGCGAGTGCGGAGCTGATGCGTCTGTACTCCGATTACCTGCACCGCGAGTACGGTGCTCTCGACTCCGACTACGTCTTCGTGAACCTCTTTGCGGAGCCGCACGGGCATCCCTGGGGCTACCCGGCCTTCTATGACCTGGTCAGACGGCTACGGAAGACTACGGCCATCGTTTTCGAGCCTCACCAATACCGTCACACCTACGCGACCTGGCTGCTGCGACGCGGGGCCGGCATCGAGAACGTCAAGGAACTCCTGGGCCATGCCTCGATCAGCACCACGATCGACACGTATGGCCACCTGACCGTCGAGGATGCCCGCCGCACCCTGGAGGACGCGGGCTGGTTCACTGGGCGGGAGGTGCGACTGTGACCGTCCCCGGCATCAGCCCTGTTCACGGACGTGCCAGGGTGCTGGAGAAGCTGCTGGCCGCCGTCCGGGCCGAGTTCCGCACCGAGATCTACCATCCGGATCGCGATGACCCGGTCGTCGCTTCTCCTTAGTGCGCGGTCACCGAATGTGACCGTGTGACCTGGCAGCAGGGTCTGTGCAACGGGCACGTCATCCGGTGGCGCCACCAGGGCCGGCCGGCCCTGGAGGATTTCCTCGCTGCCCCTGGGCGGCCCGTTCGTGGACGCGGTGAACTCGCTGCCTGCGCGGCTGATGGCTGCCGCTTCGGCGTCAACGGGCGGGAGCTGTGCATGCGGCACTACGACCGTTGGGTGCGGGCCGGACGGCCTGACTCGCATGAGTGGCGGCCGCCGGTCCTGGTGGTCCCTGACCCGTTTCCGGATGAGTGCCGTCTGCCGTTTTGCGCGCTCTGGGTTGATAACCCGGGGAAGATCTTCTGCCGAGGCCACCATGACCGGTGGAGGAACGCCGGCCGTCCGGAGGTCGACGAGTTCATGGTGACCTGTCAGCTAAACGGCACCGCAGCGATTGATCTACGCGGTCTGCCCGCCCAGTTGACGCTGGAGTTTCAGTACGGGATGCAGTGCCGGGCCGACGCCCACCGCCGGACTACCTCTCCCCGTGACGTGATGCATGCGGTTCGACTGGCGAAGTCGTCCCAGGTGATCTCGTTGCTGGACCTCGACGAAGCCGAATGGCGCCAGCGCTCCAAGTCCCAGGTTCGCGAACCCGTGCTGTTCCTGATCGAGACATGCGACGCAGTCGAGACGCTGCGGGACGGCGCTGGCTGGGAGATCGAGTATCCGCGGGACGTGTGGCGTCTGGACAGGCTTCCCGGCATCGCTCTCCCGCACGCGGCAGCCGCCCCGAGGGCCCGGCTGCGGTTCGAACGGATCGCTCAGCTGTGGCTGCGTGAGCTGGCCAAACGATGGCTGCGGATTCGTCTGACGTCCGGTATGAGCATCAGCACCGTCCATAACAGCCTGGAGGCGGTGGCCTGCTTCAGTCGCTTCCTTGCGCATGTCGGCATCGATCGGCTCGCTGATGT
Organism: Streptomyces sp. NPDC028368; assembly: GCF_055565615.1. Taxonomy (NCBI): domain Bacteria; kingdom Bacillati; phylum Actinomycetota; class Actinomycetes; order Kitasatosporales; family Streptomycetaceae; genus Streptomyces; species Streptomyces sp. NPDC028368. The sequence continues at coordinate 196,801 of NZ_JBVHTY010000008.1, forward strand.
CGACCGTCCCCTGCTCGAACGCCACCTCGCCTGGGTTGCCTCCCAGCCCGGCGAATGGGGCCTGAAGAAGACCCGTATCCAGGGGCTCAATCTGTTGCTCGGGGCTATCCGGCAGAACCGCTGGGACGACACTCTTCCCGGCACCGCTGCCTATTACCCCGGCGACAACCCGCCGCCTCCCCCTCAGGTTTCCCGGCGTCTGGCCGAGTACGTCATGACGCAGATCGAGTCCGAGGACAACCTTGGCCGTTGGACGGACCCGGCCGGTCGGCTGATCACTCTGATCCTGGTCCGGTGCGGACTGCGGATCTCCAGCGCGCTCACGCTGGACTTCGACTGCCTCGTCCACGATGGTCAAGGCGCCCCCTACCTGCGGTATTTCAACACCAAGATGAAACGCGAAGCGGCTGTCCCGATCGACGAGGAACTCCAGGCCGCGGTCCGAGAACAGCAACGACACGTCCTCGCCCGTTGGCCGGAGGGGACTCCGGTCCTCTTCCCGAGGCCCCTGGCGAACGTGGCCGGGACTTTCCGGATCGCGGACGGCAGCTATCGGAGAAAGCTCAAGGGCTGGCTGGCCACCTGCGACGTCCGCGATGAACACGGCCGACCCGTTCGCTTGACGCCTCATCAATGGCGTCACACCTTCGCCTGCCGCCTGATCAATCGCGACGTTCCCCCAGGAAGTCGTACGTGTTCTCCTCGATCACGAGTCGGACCGGATGACCGCCCACTACGCGCGGATCACCGACCAGACCGTCCGGCGCCGCTGGGAGGCGGCAATGAAGGTCAACATCAAGGGCGAACACGTCGTTCTCGCCGCCGACGGCCCACTAGGACAGGCCCAGTGGGCAAAGACCCGATACGGCATTGCCACCCAGACTCTGCCCAATGGCTACTGCGGACTACCCGTCCAGAAGACCTGCCCGCACGCGAACGCCTGCCTGACCTGCCCGGTCTTCCTCACCGGGCCCGAGTTCCTGCCCGAATTGAACGAACAACGCACCCGCACCCTGACGCTCATCGACAACGCGAAGAGCTGCGGTCACACCCGCGTCGCGGAGATGAACCAGCAGGTCGCCGCCAACCTCGACCGCATGATCGGTGAGCTGGAGGACGGCCAGCACGAGCGCGAGGAGACCACCAATGCCGGCTGATAACTCTCACCTCATCGTCGCCGCGGCCCACCGTCGTGCCGCGGCAACCCGACGACGCGCGGTCACCGCCCTGCGGCGAATGGACGCCACAGGCACGACTATCACCTTCGAGACCGTCGCCCGCGAAGCGGGCGTCTCCCGGTCCTGGCTCTACAACCAGCCGGATCTCAGAGCCGAGATCGAACGTCTGCGAGCCCGGTACCGCGCCCCCACGACCCGGCTAGTTGCCGACCGCCAACGAGCCTCCGACCTCTCCCTGCTGCGGCGCCTGGAGGTCGCCACCACGCGCAACCGGCAGCTGGAAGCAGAAAACCGGCAGCTTCGGGAAGCTCTCGCACTCGCGCTCGGAGAACGCCGCACTGCCGACGTCCAAGGCGTTCGCGCCGCGATAGGGCCACCAGTTCCCAGAGCGATCGGCCCGTGCTGAGAGCCTGGTGATTCGGAGCCGTGACATCACCTGCTTCCAGAGCCGAGGCACTGGCGAGGAAATGCAGTCGCAGAAGGTGAGCCGGTACGGCACGATCCGGGCAGGTCCGATGACGAGGAGCACGGTGATCACCCAGGGCGTGAAGATCACGACAGTATGCGAAGCCTGCGGCGGCATGCTGATACGTGACGCTGGCCAGTTCATCGACCGCGGAAGGCTGTGGTGGGGAACGGAGGGGACCTGCCAGATCTGCCCCGTTGCCTGGTGCGAGGAGGACAGTGGCGGCGCGACTCCCGAGGCGATCCGCCAGGCACTCTTGACGGAACACGGGCCCGCCCGGCTCCGGCTGATAGAACCCGAAGCGAGCCGCGTGACCGTCCTCCGCGTTCTGCGAGAAGTACACGAGCTGTCTCTGGCACAAGCTCAAGCGATGGCAGAGGAGCTGAGAACGACAGGGTTGGTGGGCACTCTCGTCGAGATGGAGCTCATTGCAGCCCAACTTCGGCACCGCTCAGTAGCAGTGACCGTTGAGACGTCACCCAGCTGACCGACACGACGGACGACGGACCGAATGAGACATTCTCCGTCTCCGGAATAGCCTCTCGGTTCGCGGCGTCGAGGACACTGTCCACATCGCATCGGCCCAGGTCCGGGCCTTCCCCATCGAGCAAGCTCAAGATAACGCCAGGAACCGGACACCCAGCAGCGTCTCCATGTGCGCCTCGACGAGTCCCTGCACATCTGCCTCGACCTCAGCAAGGCGCGGCGTGACCTCAGTCACTCCGCTATTCGTCGTATCCGTGCGGAACAGCTTCAGGCCCGACACCTTCCCCTCCTCGGCTCGGCGATCACCAACGCCGATGAGGTGCGGGAGTGTTTCCGCGAGAGGCTACGGAGGCGTGAAGATAGTGTTACGCCCTGCGTACGGCCCGGCCGGAGAACGCTCGCGTCCCCCGGCCACCGGGAATCTACGATTCCCCCATGCGTCCCCCGCGCCCCGGGGGACAGCGCCCGGAAGCTGCGTTTACGCAGGTCAGCACCGATTGTCAGACCCTCCCCGTAGCCTTGTGAGTCCTACTCGTGGCGGCTGCGGGGAGCACCAATGGACGACGACCTTCAGATCGACAGCGACGAAGACCTCTTCCGTAACCCCGTCTACTACGAACCGGCCGGCCGCAACCTCGACCTGGACCGCTCCGACCTCGGTGTCCCGCAAGGCCGAGACCTCCTGAACGTGCTCCTGCGCATGCGCGGACGTGTCCCCGTCGAAAAGCGCGGGCTCATCTGCCCCGACTGCCGGGACCTCCGCGACCGACGCGTCCCCATGTACCTTGTCCAGCGTGACGGCGTATGGCTTGCCTCCCACTACCGGAAACCCGGGGAGAAGCCCATCAGCCACGAGTCCGACGAGCACCTCGCCCGCAAGGAACGCGTCGCGAAGGACTCCGAAGATCACGGTTTCCACGCCGACATCGAGTCGCAGACCGCCGACGGGCACGCGCGCCTCGATGTACGCATCAATGGCGCCAACGGCCTCGTCCTGGGTTACGAGCCTCAGCTGAGCGCCCAGACAGTCCGCGGAATGCGTGCACGGGAGGGGTTCCGACGCCGCGGCGGTATTCAGTCGGTCTGGGACTTCGCCGACCCCGACCACGCAGGTATCGGCACCGTCCCTTACGTCCGCACGCCCAACCTGCCGGCCTCCGTCATTCGCGTGCAGAAGAACCCCATCGCGGTCCAGGACGGCAACTTCGTCCTGGAGGAGGGCCAGTGCAGCCAAAACGGCGCGCTCACTCGGTGCCCGGAGAAGCCCTACGACCCGGAGAACCCCACCGACTCCGGGTACTGCGGGGGGGGTGGCACCGCGTCCTCATGCCCGCCCATCAGTCGAGACCTTCACAGGGGAAGGCGGCCTGACCCTAACCCGGTTCATCGTGGAAGCTGCGGCCGGTGAGCGGATCCCGTTCCAGCGGGGCGGCCACCACGGTTGGCTCCCCGCACAGCAGTGGCAGCAGTACCTCGAGGCGAACGGGCCCGCCCTGGACGACAAGGAGCGCCAGCCATCCGTACGACAGGGGGACCGGCGCGACAGGTGCACCGAGGACCGTCCGGCTTCAGAGGTGCGGGCTGAACCGAAGCAGAGACGTGGCAGCCGCGCGATCGTCCTTGAGTCCCGACCGCGGGAAGCCGAGGCTGCCAGGGTTCCGGTCGACGCGTCGGGTCAAGCGATCCCGCTCTGCCGCTTCGGCTGCGGTCAGCCCGCAAGCCTTCCAGGACCCGAAGGGCTGCCAGAGCACTTCTCGTGCCGCAGGAAGCATGAGGGGTGATCTATCGGCCACCGCTGACCGCCCCTCGCTGCGTCACCTGATGCCAGAGCCCTGCCCGTTCGGGAGCAATAGTCAAGACCTGTGGATCAAGATCTTGACTATTGCTCCGCGCTGTTCTGGGTCCTCGGTACGAGCTACTGCCCGGCCGCACGCGAGCCGCCGCCGAGGTTCGGGGCAGGTGGCCGGGATGCATCGGACCGTCGGGGTACGGCGCTGCCGATGTGCAGGAAACGTGCCTTGCCGTGGCCGTCGTCGCCGACGAAGGTCTGGATGCGGTGGATGCCCCGTTCCAGCTGGGCGGTGACCAGGGTGTCGCCGTGGTAGGGCAGGAGCTGGAAGCGTTGCGGTGGAGCGGAACCGATGTATTCGCCGGCGGGGACGTGTTCGGCCCAGATCGTGCCGCTGTCGTCTTGGCTGATGGTGATGTCCGCGATCGAGGTGCCGTAGCTGCCGAGGTAGCGGCTCGCGTCGATGGTGCCGGGGCCCGGGGCCGGCAGCGCGGGCAGCTCGATACCGGCGAGTTCGCGCAGCAAGTGGCCGAGGAGTTCGTGGTGCATGGGTACGCCCTGGCCGCCGTTGGTGAGCAGCGCGACCGCGATGTCCTGTTCGGGGACGAGTCGCAGGAACGCGGATTGGCCGATGGTGTTGCCGTTGTGGCCATAGATGGTGTGCCCGCCGACGTGGAAGATTTCCCAGCCGAGTGCCCACGCGTCACCGTGTGCTGTGACTGGGGGCACTCGCACCTGCTCGGTCCGCATGGCGTGGCTGGCCTCGGTGCCGAGCACGCTGCCGCCGTCGTCGGAAAGCTGGCTGCGGGCGAAGGTGAGCAGGTCGCGTGCGCTCATCGTCAGTGCGGAGCCCGCGGGCGCGAGGGAGCGGGGCAGTGCCCAGACTCCGGCTGGTTGGGGTGGAACGTCGGGTCCCGGTTGGAAGTGGCCGACCGCGGCCCGGTGCAGGATGGCTTCCTCCGCGTCGGTGGCGGTGTGCGCGAGTTCCAGTGGCTGGATGAGGTGTTCGCGGAGGCACTGGATGTACGGTTTGCCGCGGAGTGTTTCGATGATTCGGCCGATCACGCAGTATCCGGCGCTGTTGTAGGAGAACAGTTCGCCCGGTTCGAAGAGTTGGGTTGCCTCGCCGAGCAGTTCGACGTACCGGGCGATGCAGTCGTCGCCGCGACCGGTGTCGGTGAGCAGGTCTCCTTCCTCGAACCCCGCGGTGTGGCACAGCAGTTGGCGGGTGGTGATCAGCGCGGCCGCGGACTCGTCCGCCAGCCGGAATTCCGGCAGGTAGGCGCGGACGGGCAGGTCGAGGTCGAGTTTTCCGTCCTCGACCAGTTGCAGTGCCAAGGTGGCTGTCCAGACCTTGGAGATGGAACCGATCTGGAATAGCGAATCGGTGCTTACCGGAACACCGGTGCCGGTATTGAGCACACCCGCGGCGCGTTCCAGGAATTCCCCGTTCGCGTAGACGCCGATGACCGCCCCTGGCACTCGGTGCTCGGCGATCAGTTCGGGGAGCCGTTCGCCGAGCCAGTCCGCCAGTGAGTTGAGTTTCGTCATTGCTGTTCCTTCCTGGTCAATCGATCCGCTTCGCCGCGAATACGCGGTTGAGCATGAGTTCGGCAGGACCGCCGTCGTCCGGGACGAACGCGATGTCCCACCTGTGTACGGGCCGAGGCGCCATCGTTCGGCGAAACACCGCGCGGGCACGTCGATCTGCGGGGTCTGCATGGCGGCCACGGCCCGCTCGGAAAGGATCCGGGTGCCGTCGGCGGCGCGCCCGTTACGCAGGAACACGCAGGCGAACCGGATGACGTCCCCACGCTGGCGCAGGCGTGCTCCCGGCCGGTCCGACTCCCCGGGACATGAACGGCGGGCGTACCACGATGCCGTCGCGTCGATGTCCGAGCGCGACCGGGTGATGGGGGCAGTTCTTACATCCGGGCGATGTCCGCAGGCGCTGACAGACTGCCTGGTGCGCTATTGAGTCATGAGGAATGGAGAGCCGAACGCCGCCTCGACGATCTGGTTGCAGGCCAGGTACCAGTTCCAGTCGCCGTTGAAATGTATGGAGACGATGAGCCCACCGTCGGGAGTTCCCAGGGTCACGCTGACGGTGCCTCCCTCCACTCCAGCCACGACGTAGAGCATGCGGCCGTCGGCCAGCGCCCATTGGGCCACCCCGGTGCCGTACCGGGCGTGGGGGATCCAGTCCCTGGTGGGGACGGTGCTCCACATCGCGCGATGCTGCGCGGGCGGCAGCAGGGAGCCGGTGATCAGCGCGCCCATGAGCCGGAGCATGTCGCTGGTGGTCGAGACAACGCAACCGGCGGCCCAGGTAGGAAAGGTCCTGTCCGTGACGTCGACCGGATCGGCATCGGGGCCCAGCAGAAGCGACGCGTAGTTGTCGGGTGTGAGACTCTCCGGATCGACGCCATCCCTGATGAGCATCCTCGAGTACACCTTGGTGTGTTGCCCGCGGAACCGACGCTCGGCGAAGGACCGCGCATAGGTGTGGGTCAGCCCGAGCGGCCGGATGACCGTCCGATCGACCTCGTCCTCATAGCTCCGGCCGGTCACGTTCTCAAGGATCGCTCCGGCGATGTGGTAGCCGCCATTGGAGTAGGCGAAGTCCTCACCCGGCTCGTACGTCGGTGGAATGGCCATCTGGAGCTTCAGCAGCTCGTCGACGGTCGAGACGTCGTAGCGGTGCTCGGCGAACCCGGACCGGGTGTGATACTTGCGCACAACCTCGGCACTCAGGCCGGTGATCCCCAGGCCGCTGGTGTGGGTGAGCAGCTGCCTGATGGTGATCTTGCGGCCGTCGTTGCCGTTGCCGCTGACCACGCCGGGCAGCCACGTGTCCACCCTGTCGTCGAGGCGCAGCCTGCCCTCAGCCTCCAGTGTCAGCATCGCGACGGCGGTGACCGCCTTGCCGCTGCTGCCGGCGTGGAATTGCTCCCCGGGTTCGCGGCGGCGGCCGGTCTCGAGGTCGGCCACCCCGGCCGAGCCGAACCAGGTGCCGTTCTCATCCTGGACCTCGGCGACGACGCCGGGAGCGCTCTGCTCGGCCACCACCCGGTCCAGCGCCTCCTGCACCTTCTCGTGCGTGTTGCCTGCCATGTCGATGCCTTTCCGAACGGGATGATCACGTGAGATTCACCCTGCCCGGACGCGCTGACCGGGTACTGAAAGGCGACTGACGGCGGCCGTCAGAGTGAGCCGAGCCGACGAAGCGCCTCGACTCGCGGCATCCCGGCACCCCGGCCGAACGCCTGCGCGTAGGCCGTTGCGCCGAGCCGTGCGGTGAGATCGTCGATCAGCGCGCGCAGCTGCGGATCGCCCCGGTCGAACGTCCCGCGAATGACCTGGCTCATGCCGAGCGCGGTCGCTGCCCCGGCTGTGTCCCCCTCCTGCGCCAGCAACCGGGCCAGCAATTCCGCGGCCGGTGCCGTCCTATCTCGTACGGCGGATCCCGCCGCCACCACCTGGGGCAGTAGTTCGCTCGCCGTCGTGGCTCCGGTGTCGAGCCGACTGGCCATCCGGACCGGGGCGATGAGTATCGCAGCGGCCTGCTCGGCACCGGGCAGCCCGCGAACGAGCGTCTCCAGATTGTCGAGCGTCTGCTCGGCGCGGTCCGGTTCGCCCGCGCGGCGGTGCAGGTCGGCCAGGCCCACCAGCGCCTCGATCCGCAGGTGCGGCTGGCCGCGCTCGACCGCCTGCAGCAGGGCGGTGTCCAAGTCCCGCCGAGCCCCGTCCAGGTCGCCGGCGCGCAATCGCTGGGCGCCCAGCCGGGCCCGGTACGAGATCTCTTCCGCCCAGCCGACCTCGGCCGCGAGCGTGACGCACCGCGCCAGGGCGGCGAGCGCCTGGTCATGGTCCCCCTGAAGGGCGTGGTCCTGTGCCACCTCGGCCAGCGTGAACGCCACGCCGAGCCGGTCTCCCGCCTCCTCGAACCCGCGCAGCGCCCGCGTCCGCTCCACCGCCGCGCCCGGCCAGTCACCCTGATCGTTCCGGAAGACGGCGCGCACCCAGGCGGCGGCGGCCGCCACCCACCGGTCCGGATGATCTTCGGTGCCGTGCAGCAGGCGCTCGGCCAGCTCGACGTACCCCATGAAGTAGGCCATGGGGGCCGTCACCAGCAACATCGGGTGGTATTCCAGCGCGCCGGTGCTGACGCAGTCCTCGATGACCGAGCGCACCCGCTCGGGATCGGCGGCCGTTCCATCGCTCCCGTTCAGCTGATACAGCGCGGTGAGAGCGGCCCGGCTGGGGCCGGGGAGGGCGTCGCCGAAGCGGAGCACCTCAGCCACGAACCCCTCCGCCCGGGCGTCGGAGCGCAACGTCTGCCAGTACCACAGCAGCGAGCCGACCAGCCGCGCCGCCGCGTCCGCAACGCCGTCGTTGATGGCCGCACGCAGCGCGGCCACCAGATTGTCGTACTCGGCGTCGAACCACCGCAACGAGGCGAGCTGCTCCCGGGACCGCAGGCGCGGCTCATGCTCCTCGGCCAATGCCAGGAAATATCGCAGGAATCGATCGGAGACGGGTTTGTGTTCGCCCAACCGCTCGCTCGCGTACGCGCGGATGGTCTCCAGCATCCGGTACCGCTGTCCGTCCCACTGCACCAGAGACTTCTCCACCAGCGAACCGAGGACGTAGACGACGTCGTCGGCGGGCAATTTCTCGTCCGCGCAGACGGCCTCAAGGGCGGGCGCCGTCGCCCCACCGGGAAAGATCGACAGCCGTCCGGCCAGCACCCGCTCCTGCTCGGTCAGCAGCTCCCAGCTCCACTCGACCACCGCGAGCAGCGTCCGGTGCCGCGGCAGCGCGACCCGGCTGCCCGAGGTGAGCAGCCGGAACCGGTCGTCAAGGCGGTGCGCGATCTGCTCGGCGGTCATCGAGCGCAGCCGGGCGGCGGCCAATTCGAGGGCCAGCGGCAGGCCGTCCAGCCGTCGGCATATGTCGACGACCACCCCTGCCGTCGACTCATCCAGCGTGAAGCCGGGCCGTACGGCCTGAGCCCGATCGACGAACAGCCGCACCGCTGCGGAGTCCCCCGCCGAGGCAGTCCCCGTCGGCAGTTCCAGCGGACCGAGCCGGCACAGCGACTCGCCGGTGATCGCCAGCGGTTCCCGGCTGGTAGCCAGGATTGTCAGCCGCGGCAGCCGTTCCAGAAGCAGGTCGGCGAACTCCGCGGCGGCGGCCACCAGGTGCTCACAGTTGTCCAGCAACAGCACCGCCGCCTCGGGGCCGATCAGCTCCACCAGTTGATCGAGCACCCCCTGCCGTCCCCCGCCCAGACGCATCCTGGCGGCACTGAGCACCCCCAGCACCGCCCCAGCGACCTCGCCCGCCGCACCGGCCAGATCTATCGCGCCGGCCGGGGCTGCCATGTCCACTCGGCCCGCCGTGCTCACCCGGTTCGGCGTGTTTGCCTGACCCGGTGGGTCGATCCCGGCAGGCACACCCACTCCGGCCAGCGGTACGAACCACACCCGACCCTGTTCGTGGGCCGGGTGCCGGGTCGCCGCCTCGACGGCCAGCCGGGTCTTCCCCACGCCGCCCGGCCCGACGATCGTGACCAGTCGGGCGGCCGCGAACCGTCCGGCGAGCAAACTCAGCTCCGCTTCCCGCCCGGCGAAGCTGGTGAGGTGCGCGGGCAGCCGCCCGGGCACGAGCTTCGGACGCGCCACCAGCGGGTCGAGTTCGCCGCGCAACATGGCAAGGTGGACCTGTCGCAGTTCGGCCCCGGGATCGACACCGAACTGCTCGGCGAGTGCGCCGCGAACTTTCTCGTATGCGGCGAGCGCCTCCGACTGCTGGCCCGCCTCAAAAAGCGCACGGATCCGCAGCGCGGCCAGCCGCTCACGCAGCGGATGCGCCCCCGCCGACGCCTCCAGCTCAGCCAGCACCTCTCCGTGACGCCCCAGACGCAACGCCGCCCCGAAGCGATCCTCAACGGCCCCCAGCCGCAACTCCTCCAGCCGCGCGGCCGCCGTACGGACGAACGAGACGTCCGGCAGATCGCTCAGCGCCGCGCCGGTCCACAAGCCCAACGCCGCGTCAAGACTGGCGATAGCGGCGGCAGGCTGATCTGCGGCCAGTTCCCGGCGACCTCGCGCAGCCAGCTCCTCGAACCGCGGTGAGTCCACCTCCACCCTGAGCCGGTAACCCCCGCTCGACAGCTCCACCGCCGCAGCGCCCACGACCTTGCGCAACCGTGATACCAGCGCCTGCAACGTATTGGTCGCGTCGGCAAGCGAATCCGCACCCCACAGGTCGTCGATCAGCACCTCGGAGGGCACCAGCCGACCGCGAGCCAGCGCCAGCCGGGCCAGCAGGAGACGCACCCGGGCACCGGAAATGCCGATCGGCGATCCATCAACGTAGGCCCGAACCGGCCCCAGCACCGCCACCCGAATCCCGCCACCTTCGCTCACCCACCCATTGATACCGTCCGCCGCGGCGGTTGCGCGAACGCATGGTGACCTCAGGAAACGGAACCGGGATCTGGAACGCTGGTGGCTTCAGTCGCCCGCCGGGCGATAGTCACCGACCACCTCGTCCATACACGGCGGGATCCCGTCGAGTTACGGCGCCAACAACCCCCAGCCGCCGTGGAGACACCGCAACCGGACGAATGCGGTTTGCCAGATGGTGTTACCTGTGTGTCAGGCACCCCTGGAACAGGTCCGATGAGGCCCACTCACTCTTCCGGTGGGCCGTGTTCGGCACAGTCCAGCGCCTGACTGAGGTGCTTCGGTGAGTTGCCGGCGGAGGCGTCGGTTCTCCGTCACCGCCTGGTGCAGTGCTCCGGCGAGAGCTTCATTGTCTTCCCGGAGTTGGCGGAGTTCCTCGGTGTCCGCCGCGCGGAGTTCTTTGAGCTTCCGGATTTGCCGGCGGAGCCGTTTCTCGCTGTCTGGCATCTCTCCGCGGGCGCGGACTTTCTCGTAGAACTCGTTCTTCAAGTCCGTGTGGCGTTGGGTGAGAACGTTGCGGGGCACTTCGGCTTCCGCGCCCAGGGCGACGATTGTCAGCGCTCCGTTTGAGTGCAGTGGTCGTCCGTTGAGGATGCGATCCATGGCATCCCGGATGCGGTCGCGTTCGTCGGGGACCGGGCTCATGCTGAGGTCTCCTCCTGGTCGGCGATGCGGTTGCGGCAGTTCTGATCTGCGAGGTCGCGCAGGGAAGGAAGTTATGCCACCAGAGTCTCCTCCCGTTCGACGAGGTGGCCGCGTTCGAAGCGGGCGCCGACGCGGACAAGGGCGACGAGGTGGGGTGCGTTCACGGCCCGCCAGCGGGCCTGGGCGGACTCGATCAGCTTGAAGACCATGGCGAGCGCGGCGGCGCGGCTGCCGGCGCCCTTGGTGAGCTTCGTCCGCAGCCGGACCGTGGCGAAGGTCGACTCGATCGGGTTGGTGGTCCGCAGGTGGATCCAGTGCTCGGCGGGGAAGTCGAAGAATGCCAGGAGCTCGTCCTCGTCGTCCGTGATCCGCTTGACGACCTTCGGGTACTTCGCCCCGTAGGCCCGCTGGAAGTCGCGGACGGCTTCGGCCGCGTGCTCCTTGTCCTCTGCGTTGTAGATCTCCTGGATTGCGCGCTTGGCCGCGGGCTGGGCGGATTTCGGGAGCGCGTCGAGCACGTTGGCTGTTTTGTGAACCCAGCACCTCTGATGGCGGGTGTCGGGGAAGACCTCGCCCAGCGCGTTCCAGAAGCCGAGTGCGCCGTCGCCGACGGCCAGGACCGCGGCGCGCATGCCCCGGCGGGCGCAGTCCCGCAGCAGGCCCGCCCACGCTTCGGAGGATTCGCGGTAGCCGTCGGTCATCGCGATCAGCTCCTTCGTGCCGTCCGCGCGCACGCCCATCAGAACCAGGACCGCGGCCTTCGCCTCTTCCAGACGAATGCGCAGGTGGACGCCGTCCGCCCAGACATACACATAGTCCGTGGCGGACAGATCACGGTCCTGGAACGCGCTGTGGTCGGCCTGCCACTGCGCGGTCGCCCGCGTCACCGTCGCGGGCGACAGGCCGGCCGAGGAGCCAAGGAACTGCTCCAGCGCGGGCACGAAGTCACCGGAGGACAGACCGTGCAGGTAGAGCAGCGGCAGCACCTCGCTGATCTTCGGGGACTTCCGGCACCACGGCGGCAGGATCGCCGAAGAGAACCTCTTGCGCTCCCCGGTCGCCTCGTCCACCCGCTTGTCGTTGACCCGGGGCGCCTTGACCTCGACGGCTCCGGCCACGGTGGTGACCTTCCTGGGCTGGTGGTAGCCGTTACGGACCACCAGCCGACAGCCGTCACCGTCCCGTTCGTGCGCCAACTCGGCCATATAGGCGTTGACTTCGGCTTCCAGCGCGGCGGCCAGCATCTGCCGGGCACCCTCACGGACGATCTCATCCAGCAGCGAGCTGCCACTTGGCGTTGTGCCGTCCTCGTTGACTACCGTAAGCAGTCGGGTAGCCGGGACACATTGCTGCGTCCCGGCCCCCTCAGAACCGGACGTGCGAGTCATCCCCGCATCCGGCTCAAGCTGGCCTGTGGCTGCCGGTGAGTGTCATGTTTCCGGTCGCCAGCGTGTACCTGGCGATGACAGGTCGTGTGGATCAGCTCCAGGTTGCTCGGGTGGTCGCTGCCGCCCTTGCTGCGATAGGTCAGGTGGTGCACGTGGATCGCCCGGAGGCTCCCCGTGAACCAATTGGCCCAGTCCTGAACGTCGTCCGGGTCGAACCCGGCTCCGTCGATCAGATCCAGTCCGCACCTGGGGCACAGCCCCCGCTGACGGTAGGCGAGGGAGAGAATCTTCTTGGGCTCTCCCACCGCCTGAACCCGCTTGCGTCGACGGTTCCCCCAGTACTCTTCCAGCTCCGGATCATCGGGCGACGCGTCGTCCTTGACCAGGGTGTGACGCTGGATCGGCATCCAGGAGGCTTGCTGCAGGTAGTGCTCGGGGGTGCCGAACACCCACTTGCTGGACCTACCTGGCTGGAACTTGCCCCAATACCTCCGTTTGATCCATCCCCAGGGTTTGCGGCGATGCCGTCGCATGGCCCAGCGTTTCAAGACCTCGAAGGTGTGGGCGTCCAGTAGGTTGAAGGTCTCCTTCGAACAGACAGTCCGGTAGTACGTGGACCAGCCACGTACGAATGGTGACAATGCCCTGACCAGGGTTTCAGTGGGCGAGCCGCTGTTCTCCCTGGCCGTGGTACTGATCCTCTTCCGGGCTCTCTGCAGGGCCTCCCGGCTCGGCTTGATGATCAGCTTTTCGCGGAACCTGCCGACGTTGAACCCGAGGAAGTCCACCCCGTTGGAGAGGTGCACCACCCTGGTCTTCTCCTCGTTGAAGGAGAGACCTCGGGGTTCGAGCCATTCGGCAAGGTCATGCTTGGCCTTGACCGCCTCCTTCTCCGTGGTGCAGAAGACCACGAAGTCGTCGGCGTACCGAACCAGGGCCGGCGAGGTCGTCTTGGCGTTCCAAGGTCGGTTCGCTCCGATGACCTCTCCCATCCCATGGAGGGCGATGTTCATCAGCAGCGGGCTGATGACGCCGCCTTGCGGGGTGCCTTCAGGCGTTGAGATGAACCGCCCGTCCTCCATGACCCCAGCTCTCAGCCACCCCCGGACCTGCCGTCTTCCTGGGAACAGGCCAACGGAGTCCATGAGGTGCTGATGACTGATGTGGTCGAAGGCGGCTGACAGGTCGGCGTCGAGGACCCACAGTCGCTTGGCAGTCTTCCGCCCGGCGACATTGAAGATCATCTCTATGGCGTCCCAAGCTCCCCGTCCTGGCCTGAAGCCGTAGCTCCTGGCCTCGAACCTAGCCTCCCACTCCGGTTCAAGCGCGTTCTTGAACCTGGCCTGGTCGACCCGGTCCCGGATCACCGGGATGCCCAGAGGGCGCCTCTTGCCGTTCGCCTTCGGGATGTACACACGACGTACGGGCCTGGGGTGGGACATGGGGTCAGCAAGTATCTGCCGCGCCATCTTCCCCCGCTTCTCCGGAGACAGAGCCTTCTGCCCGTCGATTCCCGCCGTCTTCTTGCCGGTGCTGACCTGGCAGACCCGCCTGACACTCGTCAACGTGTTGGCCCTGGACCGCAGCATCAGCTTTTGCAGGTTACGCACCTGCTTCATGTCATTCTCACGGGCAGCCCTGAAAATCCTCTGACGCAGCCGCTTTACAGACGTCTCTTCTCGGCTCCAGTCAATGCTGTGCCAGAACTCGGCGTCGCCCTCGGGTCCGTTCATCCGGGGGTCGACGATGGCCGACTCGGTCAACGCAGCCTCCCTTCAGTCCAACTTGTGCCTCGGTGCAAGTGCTTGCTCATCGTCCCTTCATGGCCTACCTGGTCCACGTCAGCCGCCTTTCGGCTCCAGCCACAGGCTGGTGTCCACCGGGTTATGGGCCGCCAGGTGGAGACTCCTGGTCGGCGGCCGCTTCCCCTGGGCTTTCGCCCTGGTGGCGTTCGCTTCTTGGACCATCCTGTTCCCGCACGGGGGTTCGGCCTCCGTTACCTTCGGCTTACCGGCTGACGAGGCCGGACCCGTACGGGGTTTCCGTGTTCCACATCGTGCAGTTACGTCCGGGTGGGGTGCTCCCTTTCCGCCGTCCTCCGCGGTGACCCACAGGCCCCTTCCCGATGGGGACCTGCCGCGCCGGGCTTCCCAGCCCTAGAGGATTCCACCGCCGAGTACTGGCCATTGAGCGGTGTAAGTCTGACGACGAGTCAACGAGAGTTCGTTTTCACTCACCCTTCCGGACTTCCCCTTCACCTGTAGCCTGCGAATGGCCCGCGAGCCCTTGGGCTTGACCACCTCCGCTTAGCACCCCGGGATTACTCCCGGCGCACCGGAGGCTGGGGACTGACCGTTGGTCACTGGTCAGGTCCGCATGACTTGTCTCCTCTCCTGCGGACTCTGCGTGCGATGTGACTTCACGTCGCACCAGGCGTGCCTTCCCGACCGACGCTGCGAACGTCGGCCTTGCTCGATGACCTATCGATCGATCCATCGGGAAGGTACGCCTCGCTCCGTCACGCCGATCCACAGGTCCTGAGCATTGCTCCCGCAGGGCACGGGCGCGTTCCAGGTGATCGACCGATGAGCGACCCTCTGCTGTCCTACGCCCTGGAAACGGACCCCGACCCGTTCCCCGTGGGCGGCACCGCCACGCTGCGGCTGACCGCGCGCGGCGGCGCACGGCCGGCGTACTGCAAGCGGATCGTGGTGGCCGTGCCCACGAGAGCGGGCGCCGGCGAGCTCACCACGGCGCCGGGCTCGCTCGTCCCGGCGGTGACGGGCGGCGAGGCGGCGGACCAGGGCGGCGGCTGGGACGTGGCCGTGACGACAGCACCGGGAGAGGCGGTGTTCACCCTCACCCCCCGGGAGGGCCGGGGCTGGCTCGCCGGCGTGACCCCGCTGACGTTCACGCTCGGTCAGGTCCGGGTCAACACGGCGACCGGCACGGCACGACTGCGGATCACCGAGGAGACCTCCGCCGACGGCGTGGCGTGGGCCACCCCCGAGGCCGACCTTCCCGTGCCCAAGTTCCCCGAGGGGTTCGTCTTCCGGGACCTGCGCGCGAAACGGCCCCATGTGAACAACGGGGACCGCGTCACCCTCACTTAGGAGGGCTCCCCCGCCAACTACACGATGGACTGGGGCCGCAGGCCCGTCGAGGTCACCGAGGACGGCACCTGGACCTCACCGTCGCTGCACAACACCACCGTCTTCCGGCTGGCGGCGACCCTGCCGGGCACCACCGCGGAACGGGTCCTGACCACGATGGTGACGGTGGCCCGCCCGCACCTCCGGCTCACCGACCTGCGGGCGGACGGCCGGATCCGCAGGTTCGGGGCGAGCCGGCCGCTCACCGCTCCCTCCCCCGGTGCCCCGGCACGCTACATGGCGCCCACCGACGGGGTACTGCTCGGCCACGTCCGGGCGCGCAACGGCGGAGAACCGGCCTCCCTCCGGGTCACGGTCCTCGCGGACGACACGCACGTGTACGGGCAGCGGTTCGTGTCGGACAACCTGGACCGGGACCGGCTGCCCTCGGAGACCCCGTTCCATCTGCCGTGTCCGAAGGCTGCACGGTGGTCGTCTCCGCGGAGGGCTCCGCAGACGACGACTTCGGCCTCACGTGGATGCCATACGGTAACGGCCCGCTGGTGCCGCGGGAGTGACGGAGCCGGGGTGCGGCGCCCGGACTCGCGCGCCGCACCCCTGGTACCGCTGCTCGACCAGGTCGCCACCGTCCACCCCGGCATCCGCAAGGTCTGGGTCGACGGCGGCTGCCGCAAGCACTTCGTCGAACACGCCGCCAGCCTCGGCGTCGACATGGACGACGCAGCGACGGATCCCCTGCTGCGGCGGTACCCGACGACGTCAGCCAGGTTGAGAGGAAGCCAAGAGGGTTCGCTGTCTCTGGCATGCCGTCGCGGCGGCCGGCCCGGGGCGAGCCGGGTGCGGCCAGACACGAGGGCGGAGACAGTCGACAGCACGCTGCGGGCTGAAGGTCGTCAGCGGGCGCCGGTCGACCGGCCGCCGGGTAGCGTGCGCGCGGAGCCGTCCGTAGCCTCGGGTACATCCACGCCCGTGAAGGCCACGGCCCTCGTCTGCCGCGTAACGACCCCGCCCTCTGCTGCACTTCGGCCACCGCACCCGCCTCGTCACCGCTGCCCTCCCTACGCCGTCGAGAACGGCGAGCCGGAGCACAGCAAGACCGCGTCGAACACCACGCACCAGGCCCATCCCCGAACGCAGAAACCCCCGCCGGAGCCAGCCGACGGGGGTTCCTCACCTCTCACCTGCTATCACAGTCGCCCCTATGCCGGGGTTTCCGCGGGTACCGGCCTGACCAGGTTGAAACCTCTCGGGCGGCATGGCGTTTGAGGCATCGGATGATCTCGCATCGGGTCTTGCCCTCCTTGGTGCGGCGCGCCTAGTAGTCCTGGGTGCGCGGGTCGTAGCACAGGCAGGTCTGCACGATCCGGTGGAGGGCGGCATTGGCCTGCCGGTCGGCCCCGCGGTTGAGCCGACGGTAACGGTGTCGGCCCGAGGAGTGCTCGACGGTGCTGACCTCGCATAGCACGGCGAAAGACGCCTCGCCGCCCAGGCGTTCCGGGTTGTCGCCCCTGGTGATCAGCAGGGTGACGGCACTGTCCGGACCGATGCCCATGAGCAACTGCGGGAAGTAGCGGCCAACGACCCGGGCCAAGCGCTGTTCCAGTTCACGGATCTGCCCGATCAGCTGCTCGATCCGCTGGGCCAGCAAGCACAGGGTGATGAGGGTGGCCTGCACCACGACATCGCCGCTGTCACCGTTGCAACCGCCGAACCGTGCGCAGGCGCGGACAGCGCGGGGAGCCTCGGCCGGCAGCGCGGCGCCCGCCTGTTGACGCTCCCTCCACTGCGCTCCACGAGCAAGGCGGCCGCGTGGGGTCCGATCCGTGCTCACGCCCGGCGTCGTGGGCTATGGCTTCCGCTTGGCTCCGGCCTCGCAACCGACTTGTTCGCTCGTCCCTGACTCAGCAACAGGCGAGGGGATGGCTCTCGACGGGCCAAATCGAGCGACGGTGATGCAGCTTCGTGCCAGCATGAGTCACCGTGATCAAGACGCAGACGGTTGCCGAGGAGCCAGCGTGAGACAGAACGTCGGATTGGCGATATCCCTGGCGGCTCTGGCGCTGCTGACCGCGTGCGGGGGTGCCACGGGAGACACCCATCCCTGCACCCTGGTGGATGCGCCCGCCGGGATCCGAGTAGAGGTCCACCCGCAACTGGCGAACAGGGTGGCTGACGCAACCCTTACGGCCTGCTGGGACGGCACATGCCGGCAGCGCACGCTCCAACTTCGGGAGACCCCGTCCGACGAACCGCCGACCCCGGGGAACCCCGTGATGGCCACGGAATCCCCCGCCGCCACACAAAGCCCAGCAGCGAGCCCGACTCAAACCCCCAAGCCCTATACCGGACCTGGCTTCGCGGCCGTACCTGGCCTCCCGGAAAAGTCGATTCACGTCAGGCTGGTGTTCAAGAACCAGCAGGGCGCCGTCGTGCTCGACCGACCGATCAGTGTCACGCCGAAGCCCACCTATCCCAACGGCCGCAACTGCTCGCCGGGCGGCCACCAGGCACACCTGACGGTCACGAAAGACGGCTCACTGATCCCACGCTGACCGTGCGCTCCACAAATGATCTGCGCCGGAGAGGCGCTGGGACCACCCGAGTCTGCAGGGGATGACGATCGAACGGGCCCAGCGTGCGGCATTCCTTCTGCTGGGTACGTTTCCATGTACCCAGCTGGGTACTTTCACGCGAACGCCGATGGATGTCGGCGTACACCTGAACGCGGCCAGTCAGGTACAGCCATACGTCCCCGCCCTGAAAGCGGTCGAGTACATAAGGGAGGGCCGGGGTTCGCCGGCTCTCTCAGGGGCGGGGCATGTCGGGCTGGCAGGGCGCGCCCTACGCTTCAGCGCGTCGCAGAGAGGCAGGCGTACGCCCGATGAAGTCCCGCGCAGTACGGGTGAGGTGGGCCTGGTCGGCGAAGCCTGCGGTGGCTGCGGCCAGGGCAGCAGTCGAATCCGGCAGGTCGGCGATCGCGGTGCGGAGCCGGCCCCATCGGCGCAAGCGGGCAAGCGCGATGCCCACGTCCTGCCGGACCAGGGCGCGCAGCCGCGGGGCCGACAGGCCGACCTCGTCGGCGATGGAGGTGATGGGCATGTCCGGATCGCACAACGTGCACAGGTGGATGGCGTGAGCGACTCTCGGATCGAGCGGGGTCGGGTCCCCGGCGAGTGCCCGTAGCTCGGTGTATCCGGCGGCCAGGTCCACACCGGCGTCGGGGCCGTGGGAATCGGTGGTGCCGAGGGCGGCGAGCAGGCGGCGGACCTCGTCGGCATCGAGCCGTATCGACTCCGGGTGGGAGGGCAGCAGCCAGGAGTCGATGAACAGGGCGATATAGGGAGAGGTCGCCGCACAGCTGTGGGCCAGCTGGGGCGGAACGATCAGCCCGGGTGCCGCCACCATGGGCCGTCCCGGCTGGAGGAGTTCGGCGTGGCCGCCGATCGGCAGCACAGCTTTCCACGCGGGCAGCCGGTGTAGGGCGACATGGAATGGGCGGGATTCGGCGAACATCGTCGCTTCGGTGCCGGAGGCGAAGACGATGCGGCGATCGTTTTGTTCAAGTGCCCAGGCACGAGGTGAGCGGATCATCGTGCCATGCACGCTATCGCTGCCGCCGGGTTGGCGGTGTTCCTGGTCGTCACGGGGGTCATGCATTTCCTGGCCCCCGGCTACTTCCGCATGTTGGTGCCCGCGTGGCTCCGCCGGGAGCGGCTCCTTGTGGCAGTCACGGGGGCGGCGGAGGTCGTGGTGGGTGCGCTGGTGCTGGTTCCGTGCACCCGGCCGGCCGGGTGCTGGGGCGCTGCCGTCCTGATCGCCTGTTACCTGGTGTCCCATGTGGACGCGTTGCGACGCGCGCGGCGGGACCGGCCCCGGCTGCTGGAGCGGCCGGTCGGTGCGGTGGCTCGGCTGGTGGTGAACGTCCTGTACATCGTCTGGGCGGTTGCCGTGGCCGGATCAGCGGCCTGATGCCGATGCACAGGGATTGATTGTCCAAGGTGGCAGCGAAGGCCGCCGTAGTCAGAGGAAGTTATGCCATGAGCCATCGCCTCGTCGTCGTGGGTGCCGGTTACGCCGGTCTGCTGGCGGCCAAGCGCCTCGCCCGCAAGCTGCGCCGCAGCGATGTCACCGTCACGCTGGTCAATGCCTCAGACCAATTCGTGGAACGGGTACGGCTCCATCAGCTTGCCGCCGGGCAACGATGGGCGGCGCCGTCGTTGCGTCAACAGCTCAGCGGTACATCGGTCCAGCTGGTCGTCGCACGCGTGACCGCGATCGATGCCACTGGCCGGACCGTGTGTATGGACGTCGCGCCCGGAGCGATCGGCTACGACACCCTGGTGTACGCGGTGGGCAGCCGGGCAAGACTCGACGATGTCCCCGGGGCGGCCGAGCACGCCTACACCGTCGCCGACCTTGAGCAGGCGACGCGGCTGCGGCACAGGGTTGCCGAGATTGCATCCGGCGGCACGGTTGCGGTGGTCGGCGGAGGGCTGACCGGCCTGGAAACCGCCTCGGAGCTCGCCGAGAGCTATCCCGAGCTGCGAGTCCGGCTGTTCACCGGTGCCGATGACGTCGGGTCCGGGCTCGCGCCCCGAGCCCGGACCCACCTGCGGCGCGCTCTGGACCGGCTGGACGTCACGGTTCATCCGAAGACCGTCGTCGCGGCGGTGCGGGAGGACGGCTTGGACACCCGAGATGGCGCGCTGTTCGCCGCTGACGCCGTTGTGTGGAGCACCGGGTTCCGTGCGCCGGAGCTGGCCCGCGCGGCAGGGTTCGCCACGGATGAGAGCGGCCGGATGCTCGTCGACGCCACCCTGCGCTCGGTCTCGCACCCTGAGGTGTACGCCGTCGGTGACGCGGCTGCCGGGGTGTCGGTGAGCGGGGCACCGAGCCGAATGTCCTGCCAGGCAGCCCTGCCCATGGGCCGGGGTGTGGCCGATGTCGTCGCGGCTCGGCTGACGGGCCGGGCGCCCGGACCCGTTCGGATCGGTTACACCTTCACCAACATCAGCCTTGGCCGGCGTGATGGTGTCGTTCAGTTCACCCACGCCGACGACCGCCCGCGCAGGTTTGTCCTGACGGGACGCGCCGCGGCGGCTTTCAAGGAGACTGTCGTGCGAAGCACGGTACGTTCCGGGCCGCGCGGCGAGTCGGGCAGGAATGAGTCGGATTCCTGAGCCGGCCCGCCTACCTCAGACGAATCTGCGGACCTCACGAGGTCCGCTCACGAACGCGCACCAGCACCTGGGGACGTTCACCTGTACGTGGCTGGGGAGCCAAGGTCGTACGCCGACACACGGTGTCGAACGAGGCACCCGGGAACGGCAGGGCTTGAGCGTCGGCTTCCCGCAGGTCTGCTGTCCGGCCGAGCTCGGCGGCTCGGCGGCGGGCGATGGCCAGCATCTTCGGGCTCCACTCGATCCCGGTCAGCCGGACGCCGGGCGGGTAGAGGGGAAGGTTGAGGCCGGTGCCGATGGCGACCTCCAGGACGTCGCCACTGGCCTGGGAGCAGACCCAGGTGCGGCTCTCGCCGAACAGGGTGCGCTCGAAGGACCGCATCTGCCGGTCGTAGGAGCGGGCGGGCTTGTCCCAGTAGTGACGCAACCGCCCGGTGTTCCTCGGCTCGGGCACACCTTCATCCTCACGGCGACCGGCGTTCCCCGCACCCGAGCCGCTACGGCGAACGGCCCGGCCGGGGGCTTCCCGACTGGGCCGCTACCTCGGTCTCAACTCAGTCGGCCGGCCGGGCCTTGTACTCGCCGGCCTGTTCCACCGCCGCCACGAGCGCGGCGACATCAACGTCGGCGCCTTCTTCGAGGCAGACGGTGGTGCGGCCGGCGTTCATGTCGGTGGTGGAGGAGTGGACGCCGGAGATGTCCTCCAGCTCGTCGTCGATCAGCAGGCCGCAGCTGGAGCAGTGCATGCCCTCGATCTGGAGCAGCACCTGCGGTCCGCCTTCGGTCTCGTTCTTGCGGCTGAACAGCTTCATGGGATTTCTTTCTACTGGAAGTTGATGGCGCCGGTCTTCATGCCCATGGCACAGGAGAAGCGGAGCGTGCCGGGCTTGCGGGTGCCGAGGTCGAGGGTGGTATCGCCGTTGCTCTTGACGATCTCCCGGACGCCGAGTGCGGGGATGGTGAAGGCGCGTGCGCAACCGCTGGCGTCCTTGCCATGCAGCACCAGCGTGGTGGGCTTCCCCGCCCTCGCGGTGAACTGGGTGGGGGCGTAGAACTCCGTCACGGTCAGCGTGATGAGCTGCTTGCCGGAGGCATCGATCCGCACCGGCGCCTCGGACGCCGAGTCCTGCCCGTCTCCGCCTCCCGAACCATTCCCGGGCCCAGTCTGAGATCCGCCCTCAACGGTGAACGGTTGGCTCGCCGCGGCCGGCTTGCCCTGGCTGGCGAAGGAGACCCAGCCTCCGGCTTGCAGTGCGGAGGCCATCGTCCACACGGCGATGGCCAGCACCACCACACCGGTGAGCGAGGCCAGGCGGCCGGACAGCGCCCGGCTCGTACGGCGGAAGAGGTAGCCGAGCACAGCGAACAGCGGCGCGGTGCCGAGCACGAACCCGGCCATCACCGCGGCGCCGGCCACCGCGGATCCGGAGGTGATCGCGACCAGCTCCATCGACAGCGTCACCCCGCAGGGCACCAGGACGGTGGCGAAGCCGATCAGGGCCGGGGTGATGACCGAGTCGGTCCTGGCGCTGCGCCGCAGCACCCGGCCGAACGAGGCCGGCGGCCGGGGCACCAGCCGGGCCACGGCCTTGACGCCGAACAGGTCCAGCGCGAACAGCACCATGAGCAGCCCGGCCACCAGCAGCAGCACCGCCTGCGTACGAGGGCTGGGCTGCAGGGCATCGCCGAAGACCCCGAGCAGGACGCCGAGGAGGGAGTGGGACAGCAGCTTCCCGGCGAGGAACGCACCAACCGGGGCCAGGGTCTTGGCCGTGAGGTCCAAGGACGTGGCGGAAGCGCTGTGTGGGGCGTCCGCGTCCGCACTGCGCGCGGAGGCCGGTCGCTTCGCAGAGGACTCGGAAGATTTGAAGGACTTGGAGGACTTGGAAGTGTCGGGAGCGGGGGCCTGGGCCCGATCGCGGCGGGTGACCGCGCCGGCCAGCAACCCCCCTTGAACGGCGGCGCACGAGGCGCCCCCGGCGAGCAGACCGGTGCTCACACCACTGATGAGCAAGGTGATGGACGACGGCATGCGTCGTGACTCCTGTTCGGATACGACGGCACGCGCACGGAGCAATGGGATACGGGCGTGCCGAGGCGGACGTGAGGAAGATCGGCGTCCCGCAAGGCAGCAACAGGGGCAACCTCACGGGCGTCGAACCATCACGTCCGCGACACGCACAACCGGTGGAGATCAGGAGGGGCCAGCGCCGGAGGCGGCGCGTTGGGCCGCGCCACCAGGGCCGCCGCAGAGCAGCCCATCGCTCCCGGCAGACCGGCAAGCGCCGGGACCGGCTGGACATCGTGGAGAAGGGTGGCCTTGGCAGCGGTGCACTGCTGCTCGGCCATCGGGCAGTGCGGCGCTGCGTCCGACGAACCAGCCGCCATCGGCACCGCGGACGGCGCAACATCGTGGGCCGACAGATGCCCGGCCGCATGCCCACCGGCCATGGCCGAAGGCGTCCCCATCGGTCCCGGCACCGGCATCGCCATCGCGGGACGGGCCAGCCCTCCCAGGCAAAGCAGAAGGACGCACACCAGAAACGCCCCGGACCAAGCCCGGAGCGCCGACGGTGCGCGTCTCGTCATGCGGGCCATGCTAAAGCACGCCCGTCGTTCGCACCGTGAGCCGGGGCGCACGCCGGGCCGGCGCCCCCAGCGGCTGCGTCTCGACCGCTGACCTGGGGATTGAGGGGATTCACTCGCCCTTCGGCCAGTTGTAGCTGCTGGGCACGTTGACCTTCTGGCCCGCAGGCCCGTAGACGAGGGCGATCTCGTCGTGCGCCTTGAACTCGATCGCGGCCGGGTTGCCCCGGATCTCCTTGCCCCTCCGGGGGCTCGCGGGACATACGGAGGTCACTCCTCTCCCGAACCGGATCAAACGCGTCGACACGGACGCGGAGATTCCGGAAGAACCACCCTCATCAAGGCTAGGCGCCGACCGGCAATGTGAGCATCGCCGGGTCCTTGACCTTGCCCTCGGAGGAAGGTTTTAGCGTCGTCAGCGTATGCAGCACGAAGCCAGAAGGAAGTCACCTCATGGCAATCGTCGAAGGCGAGGTGTACCGCTGCCCGGACGCCGAGTGCGGCTGCGGGATTTCCATGGAGAAGGTCCGCTGACCGACCCGCCTCATATTGGAGGGCCTGTGATGGACAACCCGACCGGGGCGGTAACGCTCACCGTTGGTCCAACGTCAGGAACGCCGCGCAGCCCGGCATCGGGCGGTGCATCAGGCGGCTGCACCAACAGCAGGGCATCCGGGGTCAGTGCCTGCTGTTGAAGAACCCGATGATCACCGCTCCCCACCAGCAGAGCTGAGACACCGCAGCGGTGGCCGCGCCCCACATCAGGACCCGGGGTGCCGGAGCGGGCACCGCATGGCGGGACAGGCGGTGGGCGAGCACCTTGGCCTGCAGGCCATTGAGGGTGAGGACCAGTACGAGGGCCAACTTGGCGCGGGTAAGGGCGGAGCCGAGGTCCGGGTGGAGCAGGGCGCCGCTGGCAACCAGGCCGGCGAGGCCCGCCCAGACCGGGGTGTGGAGCCGGCCTGCGGTAGTGAGCGCTTCGGACAGGGCGCATCTGCCCGTCAGCCACAGCAGGCCGTAGTAGTCGATCACCAGGACCGCGCCGAAGCCCAGCATCAGGGAGGCCAGGTGGATGAAGAGCGCCACGATGTGCAGGGCCGGGTCGGGGTTCAGGTGGGCGGAAGCCCACAGGCAGGAGGCGAGAGCGAGGCCGGCCAGCAGGGCGGCGGCGCCGACGGCCCACCAGGAGTCGTGCAACCGCAGCGATGGGGTCTGGCATGCGGAGGTGGTGGTTGCGGACAGCGATGGCACGTCAGGCTCCAGGCAGGTCACGAACAAAGAAGGCAAGCCTTACCTAAATTCCTCCGCGCCGGTCAACGCCCGGGGGCGGATCGGGCGATGCGCCGATCAAAGTGTGGCCTCGCCGAGATGTTGCCGAGATCTGACGTTCCAAAGGTTGTTAGGTAAGCCTTGCCTGCTCTATGTTCTGCGCGCCGCTCCCCCTCGGTTCCGCAGTCACCTGGAGCATCGTGTCCAGTTCGCAAATCGCCCTGCTCGGCGCCATCGCCGGCTTCACCATCTATCTCGGGCTGCCCATCGGCCGTCTGCGCAACCCCGCGCCCCGACTGAGGGCCGGACTCAATGCGGTCGCCATCGGCATCCTGCTCTTCCTGTTCTGGGACGTCCTGAGCGCAGCCTGGGAGCCCACCGACGCCGCGCTGAGCGACAAGCACTGGGGCACCGCCGCCACCGGCGGGCTGGTCCTCACCGCCGGTCTCGCCGCCGGTTTGGCCGGACTTGTCTACTACGACCGCTGGACCGCACGCCGCCAGGCCCCCGCCAGCGCCCCCTCCTCAGAGGGACCAGGGGCGGCCGCCGAGACCGAACTGGCCCCCAAGCCCCAAACCCACGCCGCCAGCCTGGCGATGATGATCGCCATCGGCATCGGGCTGCACAACTTCGCCGAGGGCCTGGCCATCGGCAACTCCGCCGCCAAGGGCGAGATCTCGCTGGCCGTGCTGCTCATCATCGGCTTCGGTCTGCACAACGCCACCGAAGGCTTCGGCATCGTCGCCCCTCTGGCCGCCGAAGGCACCCGCCCCTCCTGGACCAGCCTCGCGCTCCTCGGCCTGATCGGCGGCGGCCCCACCTTCGCCGGAACGCTGCTGGGCCAGCACCTGGTCAACGACACCCTCTCCATCGCCTTCCTGGGACTGGCGGCCGGCTCGATCCTCTACGTCGTCATCGAACTCCTCGCCGTCGCCCGCCGCGCGGCCCTGAAGGAACTCACCACCTGGATGATCCTCGTCGGCCTGCTGCTCGGCTTCGCGACCGACGCCGTCGTCACCGCCGCCGGCGTCTGACGCACCGGAAGCGAACACCCCCTCGCTGCGGGTGGGACAGCCGCCTCGCGGCGTCCCACCCGCAGCGGGCGACAACGACACCTCCGGAACTACGGCAGGACGGACCGCACCGCCTCCGGTGAGCGTCCCACCACCATCGTCCCGTCGTCGGCGGTGATGATCGGCCACTGAATCAACATGGGGTTGCCTGCCGGCGCCTCGATCCACCGGTCACGGTCCGCCGCCTCGCGCGACCACGCCGCAAGGCTCAGCTCAGCCGCGGCCGGGTCGCCAGGCGGGTGATGTCCCACGGCTCCAGGGAAAGGCGCCTCAGCACAGCGCACACCGAACCACAGGGATGCTGCTGGCCATGGCGCCACCTAGGCATCGGATGATCGCGCGTCGGGTCTTGCCCTCCTTAAGGCGGCGCGCGTAGTAGTCCTGGGTGCGCGGGTCGTAAGCGCAGGCGGGTCTGCACAGTCCGGTAGAGCGCGGCATTGGCTTGCCGGTCGCCCCCCGGTTGAGCCGACGGTACTGCTGACGGTCCGAGGAGAGCTCGATGGGTCGACTAGGAAGAGTGCGCAGACAGGCCCAGCGGAAAGCGGGCGCGACAGACCTCGCCAGCCGCCGCGACCGCCGCAGCTGAACCACCCGAAGGCAATGCTGGACGTGTCCGAGCAGTCGGCCACCGCTGCCGCGGTGGCCGGCCGGAGCATAGCTCGCCGAGCGCCAAACGCGCTGGCCCCACACCTTCAGCCCGCACGTCCTGATCTCCCGGCAGACCGCGAACGGCACCGGCCCCGTCAGCACGTACTTCCTCAGACGGCAGCTCACCCTGCACGGCGCCAGCCTCGACAGAGTCCGCGCCGACCGCGTCCTCGGCGCAGCCGTGGCCACCGGAGCCGACCCACTGCACCTGACCGCTATCTTCGACCTCTCCGAGGCAACCGCAGTGAAGTACGCGACCCTTGCCTGCCAGCTCATCCACGACCCGGCCATACTGCCGGCATGTCAGCGCGGGGTCAGTCGGAGGGACATGAGGTGTCAGCGGCTGGGGCGGCTGGTCGCGCCTTTTCGCAGGCCGTAGATGGCGGCCCCGAGGGTGAGGACGGCGGTGCCGGAGATGACGGTGGTCAAGGGTAGGGCGAAGGCGAGGGCCGCGCAGCCGGCCGTACCGAGGACGGGGACGAGCCGGTTCGGCCGGCCCTCTGCCGAGGTGAGGGTCCAGGCGGAGGCGTTGGCGACGGCGTAGTAGGCCAGGACTCCGAAGGAGGAGAAACCGATCGCGCCGCGGACATCGGTGGTCGCGGCGAGCACGGCGACCACCGCGCCGACGAGCAGTTCGGCGCGGTGCGGGACACCGAAGCGGGGGTGGACGGCGGCCAGCGTGTGCGGCAGGTGCCGGTCCCGGGCCATGGCAAGAGTGGTGCGGGAGACCCCGAGGATCAGCGCGAGCAGCGTGCCGAGCGCGGCATTCGCTGGGGCGGACGACCCCTCAGTGCAGCCGCCTGACGGACCCCCTCGATTGGAGCATTAAGCCGAACGCAGGGGTGGGACGTTCCTCGCGATCGCGGCGGCTGGCAGCAGAATGCTCGGCTCGGCACCGGGATCCTCGAGTATGACGACGCCAGCCGCCTGAATGTCGAAGTCCGTCGGCCAGACGGTGACTTCGCTCGCCAGTGCGCCTTCCAGCTTCGCCCGTGTCAGGTCGGCACCAGTGAGGTCTGTTCCTCGGAGATCAGCCAATCTCAGATCCGCGCCGGTGAACTTGGTGCCATGGCCCCGCGCCTTGCGCAGATTTGCCTCACGCAGGTCGGCGTCGGAGAAGTCAGCGTCGCTGAGGTCGGCCCTGACCATGCGAGCGCCGCGCAGGTCGGCTTCGATGCAGCGGCTCTGGTGGAGAATCGACGTCCCGAGCTCCACGTGCCGCATGTTGGCCGCGATCAGCGATGCCTTGGTCAGGTTGACCTGGTAAATACTCGCCGCTTCCAGGCAGGCGCCGTCGAAGTTGATGTGGTGCAGCCACAGTCCGTCGCAGTCGGCCCGACGCAGGTCGGTGTAACTGACGTTGAGCCAGTCGGGGTGGTGTTCCTGGCACAGGACCCCGAGGCCGGTGAGCGCCACCTGGGCATCCGGGGCACGGGTCTCCAGCGGAGGCACGGAGTTGATGGAGGCTTCCGCCGCCGGGGAGTCCTGCCCTTGCGGAGGCCATGGCAGGTGAGTCCGAAGAAACGCGGCCTTGATCGAGATGACCGCCTCCCGGTCGTGAGCCGAATGGTCCGCGATCCGCCACAGTGCGTAGAGGCCGCCGATCCGGACGTCCGTGTTCTCGCTGCCGAGCTGGTCGACCGCCCGGCTGAAGCGGTCGGTGATGTGTCCCTCTCGGGTGGCGTTCAGACCCTCCTGGTTGACCCTCAACTGCCGCCAGGTGGCGTACGCACCGAAGAGGACGACAGTGCCACCGACCGCCTGCACGAGCGTCGTGCGTACGTTGTTCACAGCTCCGAGCCGTTCAGCAGCCGAGATCCTGGCCCCGCCGAGATCGCGCTCGACCACCAGTCCCGGGAGCACCACGACCACTACGGCCAACGCGGCGAGCACGGCCAACACCGCCGCCACCGTGAGAAGAGTGGAACTGACCCGACGCCGCCGAGAGGCCATCGGCATGCGGCGGCCATGAGTAGATCCCCCCGTATCCATGCACACATGATCGCAGGGCGGCACGGAAGCACCTATCCGGTCAGAGCACTAGTAGGGCTTGGTCAGGTGTACTCGCCGGTGGCGTGTCCTGTTGAGCGACTGTGCTGTTGACCGGGTGTGAAACCCGAGGAATTGGACGAAGTCCGTTGCCGTCTGGAGGACTTCGCGGAGGATGTGTTCGAGCCGTTCGCGCGGGCGGATCAGCGTCGGTGGGGCGGGGTCTATCTGCGCAGGTAGGCCCCCGGGACACTCCACACTCAGGCCCCTCGCGCAGTGCACTCCACGATCTCGTCGTGTGCGGCGCCGTTGCCGGTCAGCTCTGCCAGGCCGCGACGACGGAGACGGCCTGCGCGGGGTTCAGCCGCGGATCGCAGAGGCTGGTGTACGCATCGCCGACCCGGCCCGCCTCGGTCCGGTCCGTCACGCATTCCGTGACGTCGTCAGGGGTGGTCTCCAGGTGGAGGCCACCCGCGACACCGCCCGCGGACTCCACCGCGAACCGAAAGGCCCGCACCTCCTGGGCGACGGTAGCGACGAAACGCGTCTTGAGGCCGGAGGGCGCGGACACGGTGTTGCCGTGCATCGGGTCGCTGATCCAGATGACGGGGTGGCCGGCGTGCTGGACGGCCTTCACCAGCTGCGGCAGCCGGTCCGCGACGGTGTCGGCGCCCATCCGGGCGATCAGGGTCAGCCGTCCCGGTTCCCGGTCGGGGTCGAGGACCTCGCACAGCGCCAGCAGTTCTTCCGCGTCCATCCCGGGACCCACCTTGCAGGCAATGGGGTTGGCGACCTCGGACAGCAGGGCGACATGGGCGCCGTCCACCTGGCGCGTGCGCTCGCCGATCCAGGGGAAATGGGTGGAGGTCAGGAGCAGGTTCCCGTCGTCGCACCTGCGGATCTGCGGAAGCTCGTAGTCCAGGAGCAGCGCCTCGTGGCTGGTCCATACGGGGGCTTCCGGGACCGCCGCCGCGGGATGCTGCCATCCCAGATGTCCCATGATTTCGTTGGCGGCCATATAGCCGGTCAGCATCCGCAGCGGATCCGGCCGGCGGGAAAGGGGATCGGCCTCCGGGCCGTTGACCATGTGGCCGCGGTAGACGGGAAGTTCCACGCCGTCCACGGTCTCCGTGGGCCGCGACCGCGGCTTGGCGAACTGCCCGGCGAGCCGGCCGATCCGGACGACGGGCCGGTGTGCGGTCATCTTCATCGTGCCGGCGAGCAGATCCAGCAGAGCGGCCTTGCGGTGCACGTCCCGGGCGGTGCTCTCCTCCGGGTCCTCGGCGCAGTCACCGGCCTGGACGATCTGTGCCCGGCCGAGGGCCACTTCAGCCAGGGCGGCACGCAGTGCGCGCACATCCTGGGTGCGCACCAGCGCGGGCCGCGTGGCGAGCTCCCGCCGTACCTGCTCCACCTGTTCCTGGTTCTCCCAATGCGGCTGCTGCAGAGCGGTCTTGCGGCGAATTCCGAGCAGGGTGTCTTCCATCGGTGTCTCCCGTGAGTCGTGGGTGAGGGGAAGCGGCACCGGCGGGTTCCGGGGCAGGGCCGCCGGCACCGGGACCTCCTCGCCGCTCCGGGACGGCGGACGTGGTGAGGTGGGTCCCGGCGCGGGACGGTGTGCGGTGTCGCCGGATGCCGATGCGGTTGGCGCCGGCGTGTGCTTCGCCGGCGGGGACGTGCCGCAGCCCCGTCCGTCCGAGGTGCCGTTGGGCTAACAGCACCTGAAACAAGGTCAGTTGAGCTGAACGACCGCCTGGGCCGAACCCAGCACCTTCACTCCGTCGCAGAGGACGTCGAGGGCGACCCGGACCCGGCGTCCCTCCAGTTTCGCCGTCACCGTGCCCCGTAGGCGGAGGTGGGCGCCGACGCCGTCGTCGGGGACCGGCACCGGCTTGGTGAAGCGCACGCTGAAGTCGCACAGCGACGCCGGGTCGCCGCTCCAGCCGGTGACCAGCTGCCCGGCGAGGGCCATGGTCAGCATGCCGTGCGCGATGGCCGTGGGGAATCCCGCCTGCTGTGCCGAGCGGTCGCTGAAGTGCAGGGGGTTGAAGTCGCCGGAGGCGCCCGCATACCGGACGAGGCCGCTTCTGGTGACGGGGACGATCAGGGGCGGGAGTTCGGTGCCCACCAGGACGGTGTCGTAGTCGACTCGCGCGGTCATCAGCCGGTCTTCCTCTCGTCCGGGGCGCCGGCCGTGAACGTCATGAAGGTGTCCACGACGTGTTCCCCGCCGTCCGTGCGCACCTCACCCCGCATCTGCACCACGTCCCGGCCCGCCAGGCGGCGGACGGACTCGACGTGCAGGGTCACCGCGAGCCGGTCACCGGCGCGCACCGGCCGGCTCGACAGGATCCGCTGAGCGGTGTGGACCGGGGAGGCGTCCGCCAGACCCCACTCGGGGCCGCTCAGAACCTGACTGCTCACCCGGTGTACGACCAGGAAGGGGAAGGTGGCGGGAGCGATCACATCGGCGTGGCCCAGCTCCGCCGCGGCGGCCGGGTCGAAGTGCGCGGGGCTGCCCGCGCCGACGGCCTCGGCGAATTCGCGGATCTTCGCGCGACTGACCTCGTAGATCTCCGTGGGCGGGTAGACATGCCCCGTCGACGGACGGTCCGCTGCCATCAGTTGCCCCCGTCACGGGTGTGCGGGAGAGGCTCCGCGGCCGCGGCACAGGCGGCCCGCCACGGACCGGACCGGGGGGCCGGCCCGGGGGCGATCCCGGGGCCGGCGCCCATCCAGGCGGTCACCGGCCGGATGCCGTGCAGCGCATTGACGCACCACACCTCGAGTCCTGCGAGGTCCGCCGGCCGGCAACGCCGCCGGCTGACCGGGATACCGAGGGTCTCGGCCCGGTGCAGCGCCCAGTCCCGGGTCACCCCGGGCAGGGTGGGCAGCGACGGATCGACCGCGCACAGGGTGTCGTTGTCCCACCACAGGAGGCTGGTGGTCGCTCCTTCGAGCAGCAGCCCGTCCCGGGTGGTCAGCAGGGCCTCCGTCGCTCCCGCCCCGACGGCCTCCTCGCGCAGGGCGACCAGGACGTCCAGATCGGGTCCCTTGCGGTGGGGCATGCTGCGGGGGTCCGGGCGTCCGGGGACCCAGACCCGCACCTCGTCGGTGCGGGAGGGCGCGGGGCGCAGCCGGAACCCCAGTCGGGGGGCTCGGGAGCCCTCCTGTGTCAGTTCCGCCCGGGGGAACCAGTCGCCGGTGGCGGGCACTTGCCGCAGCTCGTTGTCCCAGAAGGCGTGGACGGCGGACGGCTCGGGGCCTCCTGCCGCGGCCACGGCCGCGGTGAAGCGGTCCCGGTGCCGGGCCAGTTCCCGGGCGCGGCCGTCCTGCACCAGCCATGAGTCGGCGGCCAGGAGCGTGGGCGCCGGACGCGGCGCCTGTGTGAGGGTGTTCACTGGGCGGCCCGGTCCTCGGTCAGCCGGCCCGGGAACGTCGTACCGAGCAGCCCGAGGAGCGGGGTCGCCTTCACCGCGGTCTCCTCGAACTCCTCCGCCGGGTCGGAGAGGGCGGTGATCGCGCCGCCGACGCCGTACCGCACCCGGTCAGGGGTGATCACGGTGGTACGGATCGCGATGCTCAGATCCGCGGCCCCGGAGAGCGAGAAGTAGCCGATGGCTCCGGAGTAGACGCCGCGTGGTCCTTCCTCGAGCTGGTCGATGATCTGCATGGTGCGGATCTTGGGGGCGCCGGTCATGGACCCACCGGGGAAGGCGGCACGGACGCAGTCGACGGCGGTCCGGTCCGGGCGGAGCCGGGCCCGGATGGTGCTCACGAGCTGGTGCACGGAGGCGTAGCTCTCCACGTCGAAGATCTTGGACACCTCGACCGAGCCGGCCTGGGCGCAGCGCGCCAGGTCGTTGCGGACCAGGTCGACGATCATCAGGTTCTCCGCGCGGTCCTTCTCACTGCCGAGGAGATCGGCGACGAGCAGCTGGTCCTCGTCCGGGGTGGCGCCGCGGGGCCGGGTGCCCTTGATCGGCTTGGACTCGGCCAGGCCGTCCCGGCCGACGCGCAGGAAGCGTTCGGGCGAGGTGCTCAGGACCGAGAGCCGGTCGAAGCGCAGCAGTGCGGAGAACGGGGTCGGGCTCGTACGGCGCAGGAAGCGGTAGCCGGCCCAGGGGTCCACCGCGCCCTCGGCCTCGATCATGTTGGTGAGGCACACCTCGTACGACTCGCCCACGTGGATGGCCTCGTGGCAGGCGCCGATGAGCGCACGGTAGTGGTCGGGGTCGTGCCGCAGCTCGACGGGAATGCTGACGCCGACGGGCAGTTGCTCCTGGTCCGCCACCTCGCCGGCCAGCGACTCCAGCCGCCCGGCGGTCGCCGTCAGCCAGTCGCGGGCCTGCTCCGCGTCGTCGGCCGGGGCCAGTGCCAGCAGATAGGTGGTGGCGGTGGCGTGGTCGAAGACCACCGCGCGGTCGGCGAAGATCAGGGCGGCGTCGGGGTCGGAGGAGGTGTGTGCGACGTCCGCGCCGCACTCCGCCTTCAGCTCGTAGCCGAGATAGCCGACCCAGCCGAGCGCGAACTCGAAGGGCAGCTCCGGCAGTTGGGTCTCGGTGCCGCGCAGGTCCTGGTCGAGCCAGTCCAGGAACGGGGTGTGGTGCACGACGCTGGTGCCGTCGGACGCCCGCTCCGTGACGGTGCACTGCTGGACATCGGCCAACGCGACCCGGGCGAGCGGACCGCTCGCGTCACCGAGTACGGAGAATCGGCCGAGCTCCTCGTCGGACCGGCTGCTGTCCAGCCAGAAGGCGTGCTCGGTGCCGCGGAACAGGGCGTCGAACACGATCTCCGGGTCCCAGCGGGTGGGCAGCTGCTCGGCGTGCACCCGCAGCCGCCGGCGTGGCTGCGCCGCCTCGGTGTGTCCGGGCACGGCGGGCTTGTCGGCGACCACGGGCAGGGCGGCGCGGCCCGGTCCGCCGGTGTGCTTCTCGGCCATCCGGAAGAAGTTCGCCAGCAGCTCGTGCCCGTGCTCGGTGCATATCGACTCCGGGTGGAACTGCACTCCCCACTGCGGCCGGTGCCGGTGGCGCAGCCCCATCAGGACGCCGTCGGAGGCCCAGGCGGTGGCCTCCAGGTCCTCGCTCAGGGCCGATACGGCGAGGGAGTGGTAGCGCACCACCTCGAACGGCGAGGGCAGGCCGGCGAACAGACCCTGACCCATGTGGTGGACGGGGGAGAGCCGGCCGTGGCGCTCCTCGGGAGCCAGGCCCACACGGCCGCCGTGGAGGTGCGCCAGGGCCTCGTGACCGAGGCAGACACCAAGCAGGGGGACCTCACCGTGCCGGATGATGTCCGCGCAGATCCCCAGGTCGGTCTCGACCTCGGGGCTGCCGGGCCCCGGCGAGATGATGACGTTGTCGAACTCCGCCACGTGTTTCAGTCGCCAGGCGGGGTCGTCGTTCTGCACGACGGTCGGTTCGTCTCCCGTCACTTCGGCGACGTAGTGCACCAGGTTGTAGGTGAACGAGTCGTAGTTGTCCACGATCAGCGTGCGCATCTGGTGTCTCCCCCAGGCCGTTGGATCCGCGCCGATTTGCATGCAGGCATTGCATACAGGCGTCGAGGTGCAGGAAATCAGGAAAGAAATCGAGGGAGCACCGGCCCCTATGACGTCCGGGCCCTGCGGCGCTGGCAACCTCGGGTTGTGTTCACGCTAACCCGGCGGACCTCGTTACCGGCATACCTCTTTGGTGACATCCGATCACCGTTGAATGTCCCTGTCCCGAAGGCTAGTTTGATGCAGTACCGAGGCTGAGCCGGGGGGACCGGGAGTCGTTCTCAGCTTTTTCAGAATTGTGGAGCATCAATGATCACTGGGCAGGCGGCCGGACGATCCGGTGCGACCGCAGGTTCCCGGACATCGCACGCCGACTGGGTCGAGGACACGCTGTTGCACGGCCCCCCGCACGACGTCTGTCTTGTGCTCGACGAGCACACCGACCGGCAGACGCTCCGCGCTGCCGTGACAGAACGTCAGGAAGTGCTGGAGCGCGCAGGCCTGCGCCCCAGGGGCACCCTCGCGCTGCAGCTCCCGCCCTCACTGGACTACGTGGCGCTGCTGCTCGCCGGCTGGCGGCTCGGCGCGCAGGTCGTCCTGCTGGACCACCGGCTGACCGAGGCGGAGACGGAGAAGGCGGTCGCCCATACGAATCCGCAATTGCTCGTCTCGACGCGGGAAGCCGCGAGCGCGATGCGCGGTTTCCACCAGGTGAACCCGGAATTAACACTGCGTCCCGAGGGTGAACCGGCCCGTTCCGACCATATTCTGGTCCAGTTGAGTTCCGGCTCTACCGGCCCGTCAAAGGTGATCGGCAGAACGGCCGAGGACCTCGTCACGGAATTGGAGCGGTATTCCGGTCTCGACGGAATGCCGCAAGCCGGCGAACAATTGCTGATTCTCGGTTCGCTGTCGCACACCTGGGGCCTGATCGGCGGTCTGCTCCACGGCCTGCATGCCGGGACCCGGATCGTCCTGCCGGCCCGGACCTCGGTACGCGGCATCCTCAACACCGTCGCCGCCGCCCCGGTGCCGACCACACTGCTCGGCGTGCCTGCCCAGGTGGCACTCCTCGCCTCGATCGCCAATCCACCCCAACTTCCGTATCTGACAAGGATGATGACGGCGGGCGGGCGTACTCCGGCGAAGGTCGCGCAGGCGTTCACCGAGCGCTACGCCGTACCGCTCAGCCAGTGCTACGGCATGACCGAGACCGGCATGATCACCATGGACCTCTCCGGGACGCACTACCCGTCGGTCGGCCCCGCCGTGCCCGGTGTCCGGGTCCGGGTGGACAACGGCGAACTGCTCGTCGCCCTCCCCCGGTCCCCCTACCTCGGCGATGCCCCGCAGGACCGGTGGTCGGACGGCTGGCTGCGCACCCGCGACGCCGGTGAGATCGACCCGGGGACGGGGTGTGTGACGGTCCTCGGTCGGCTCGACTCCCAGGTGTCGATCCGCGGGCTGAAGGTGGATCTGACCGAGGTCGAGGAGACGCTCACCGGGCTCGACGGCGTCGCGGAGGCGGTCGTGCTCCACCAGGACGCGATCGACGCCTATGTGACGCTGGCACCCGGGGCCGCGCTGCCCCGGATCCAGCAGGAGCTGGCGGCCAGGCTCGCCTCCTTCAAGCTTCCGAGCCGCTGGTACGTCCTGCCTCAGTTTCCCCGTACGGCGACGGGCAAGCCGCGCCGTGATCTGGCCGTTCTGCGGGCGGCGGCAGCATGAGCACCTCCGGACGGACCCCGGCAGCCTCGGGCCCGCTCGCGACGGCCAGCACGAATCCTTCGGGAGCGGGGGGCAGCGCGGTGGAGAGCCGTGGGGTTCCTGGCCCCGGGCACAGGGCGGTCCCGGCCGGGGCGCCGAGCCGCACCGGCCGGAGCAGGCCGCCGTCCGCGAGTCCGGTGCCCAGCACCTTGCCGATCGCCTCCTTCTGCGTCCACAACCGCAGGAACTGGAGCGGCTGTTCGGCCTCGGGCCGGCCCGCCAGCCAGTCGGCCTCCCGGGCGCCGAACCAGCGCCGCGCCAGGGCCGCGGCCGGGAGGGCCCGGAGGCGTTCCACATCCACCCCCACCGGCCCCTGCGAGCCGAGCGCCACGGCGGACAGCCCCGGGACATGACTGACACTCGCGTGCAGCCCACGGGCGGCACCGCCAAGCACCGGACGGCCCGAGGGCTCCCGGCCCACCAGGACGTGTTCCGCGGGCACACCGAGGACGGCGCCGGCCGCGGCGCGCAGCAGCGCGGCGCCGGCCGGATGCCGTTCGGCGGTGCGGGTCAGCAGGACCCGGACGGTGCCGGGGTGAGCCGAGGGCAGGGTGCGCGCACAGACATCTGACACAGCAGCAGACATTCCGAATCATCTTGCGAACATGGAGGCGTCAATGAGCGACACCATAAGTGAGTTCGTCCTGAGCACACTGGGCGACCTGAACTACGACACGAGCGGGGTCACGGACGCCACGCCCCTCGGCGACGGCGGTCTGGAGCTGGAGTCGCTGTCGCTCGCCGAGATCGCGATGCATGTCGAGCAGCGGTACGGAGTTGCCTTCGACGACGAGGAGCTGGAGAGCATCGGCAAGCTCACCTTCGGTGAGTTCGCGGCGGTCATCGGCGAGCGCTCCACGGGCCCGGCGGTGGCGGGGCAGACCGCGTGACCGCTCAGGCCCCGCCGACCATGGACGATCTGGTCACGATCCTCGCGTCGTACGGCGAACGACCGCCCGGCGAAGTGCCGGACCGGGTCGATTCGCTGGAGCTGGCCTGGATCATCCACACGATGGAGGAGCGCTACGACGTGGAGCTCGATCTCGATGACGTCCAGCTCGCGCGCATGGTGACGCTCGACAGCGTGCTCGACGTCCTCGCGGCAGCCCTGGGGGGTGAACCGCATGACCGCCCCGCGGCCCACCACTGAGCGCGAGGCCGTCGTCGTCACCGGCATGTCGGTGACGACCGCCTTCGGGCGCGGAACCGACACGCTGCGCGAGGCACTCGCGGCCGGGAAACCAGCCTTCACCGATGTGACCCGGTTCGATGTGAGCCGCCGGCGTGCCAAGCGGGCCGCCCATCTTCCGGGCGCCCCGGTGCTGCTGGACGAGCTCACCGATCTCCTGGCGCAGGCGGCCGGTCAGGCGGGTCTGGACAATGGAGCGGTCGGCGCGACGCCGCTGCTCTTCGCTCGGCACAGCGATCCGTCCTGGCCGAGACAGCCACGGGAAAGCCAGGCGGACTGCCACGCCGCGGCCACGGGCAGCGCCCTCGCGGCCCGCGCCGGGCTGCGCGATGCCCGCCGCACCTACACCAACGCCTGTGTGGCGGCGAGCACGGCGCTGGCCGACGCGGCGGCGCTGATCGCGTCCGGTCGTGAGGAGCGCGTGGCGGTGGCCGCCGGCTACCTCGTCGACGAGGACGTCTTCGCCCTGTTCGACGCGGGGCGCGCACTCGCCGACGACGGCGCTCTGCGCTCCTTCAGCGCCGGCCGCCGGGGGCTGCTGCTCGGTGACGGGATGGGGGCCGTGATCCTGGAATCGGCATCCGCGGCCGAGCGCCGCGGTGCCCTGCCGCTGGCGAGGCTGCTGGGCTGGGGCCGGGCGGGCGACGCCTATCACGTGTGCCAGCCGCATCCCGAGGGCCTCGGTATGGCCCATGCCCTTTCGGTCGCGATGGCCCGCGCGGACCGTACCCCCGAAGAGGTCGGCTACCTCAACGCGCACGGTACCGGCACCTCGTACAACGATTCCGCGGAGGCCGCGGCCATCCACCGGGCGTTCGGGACGTACGCGCCGAACCTGCCGGTGAGTTCCACCAAGTCACTGACCGGACACACCCTCGAGGCCTCCGGGCTCGTGGAGTTCGCGGTGTCGGTCCTCGTCCTCCAGGAGGGACTGCTTCCCGTGAACGCCGGCTACACCGGCCTGGATCCGGCCTGCCGGCTGGACCTCGTGACGGACACACCGCGCAGGCTGAAGGCCACCACCGTGGTATCCCTCAACGCCGCCTTCGGCGGTGCCAACACGGCTCTGGTTCTGGGGGCGGCATGAGCGGGGCACGGATACAGGTGCGGGAGCGGGCTTCCTGGCCCGGTCCGCAGGACGAGGTGGCCGTGGGCCCGCGCAAGCTTCCCGGCTTCGTGGTGTCGTCGTTCAGCCCGCTCGTCGCCGAGGTCGCGGACCGCTGTCTGCGCGGGCACTACGGCGAGCCGGCCGCCGCGGCGGACGAGGGCGCCCGGACGGCCGTCGTGCTCGTCAGCCGGCTCGGTGACTTCGCCACCGACCGCGCGGTGGCCAAGGCGGTGGACGCCGGACGGCCGGTGCAACCGCTGCTGTTCTTCCAGTCGGTGCCCAATTCGGTGATCGGCCATGTGACCACCCAGTGGCAGCTGCGGGGGCCGGTGATCTGCTTCAGCCCGGAGGGTGATCCGGAGGAAGCCGCGCTGGAGTACGCCGACCTGCTCTTCGCGGACGGCGAGGCGGACCGGGCGCTGCTCGTCCTGGCGGAGCTCGCGACCGAGGAGGGCGCACACGGTTCGGCGTCCGCGCTGCTGGTCGCCCCGGAGGACCGGCCGGCGGAAGGAGAGCGGCCATGACGGCGCAGGAAGCCGAGAAGCCGGCCAGGACTCCGGTCGCGGAGCTGGAGAACGAACTCACCGTGGCATTGCGCCAGTTCTGGTGGCTGCACGACGCCCGCTGGTACCAGGGCGTCAAGAAGCGGTTCGGCCAGGAGGTCGCCAACGAGATCAACGCGGAGGCGCTCAGGTTCGTCGGCCGACGGGTCGGCTCGTGGTACGCGGACCGGGAGGGGACGCCCGATGCGTGCTCCGCCGACGCGTTGCAGGCGGTGATCGAGGGGATCACCCGGATCATGACCAACGAGGGGATGATGCGTTCCCACGCGGAGCCGGACCCCGACGGGGGGCCGGGCGTCCAGACCGTCATCACCGAGCACTTCGCACTGCGGATGCTGCGGGCCGCGCGCTCCCTGGAGGGGTACGACTGCCCCTGT
Organism: Streptomyces sp. NPDC028368; assembly: GCF_055565615.1. Lineage (NCBI taxonomy): Bacteria > Bacillati > Actinomycetota > Actinomycetes > Kitasatosporales > Streptomycetaceae > Streptomyces > Streptomyces sp. NPDC028368. Next base: position 235,594 of record NZ_JBVHTY010000008.1, read on the forward strand.
CTCGACATGCGTGGTGGCTGGTTCGAAGGGCTCGGGGTCGAGGTCCGCGATGAAAACAGGGAATGTATGCGGACCGGTGGAGCCGTCTGCCGGTTCCACACCGAATCCGTCTAGCGCAGAGTCCGTGGCGCAGAAGCCGTGAAGCTCAAGGAGTTGCACCGTTCATGACCGACAGGATTGCTCCGGCAGATCCGTCTGACCGCCCGTTATACGCACGCCCGGGGCTGACCCTGCTCTCGGCATGCGGTGCCGCCTTCATCGCCTTTCTCGGCGTCTCGGTGGTGTACATCGCCTTTCCCGAGCTGCCGAAGAGCTTCCCCGGCTCGTCGATCTCCTCGCTGTCCTGGGTCGTCAGCGGATACACGGTCGTCTTCGCCGCGGCGCTGGCGCCGATCGGGAAGATGGCCGATGTCATCGGTCTGCGCACGCTGTTCCTGGTTTCGGTGACGGGGTTCACCGCCGCCTCGCTGCTGTGCGCGCTCGCGCCGACGGCGGAGCTGCTGATCGCCTTCTGCGCGCTGCAGGGGCTGTTCGCGGCGGGCATGATCCCGTCGTCGCTCGGTCTGCTCCTGGCGTCCCGGCCACCGCACCAGCGGGCGAAGGCCATCGGCCTGTGGGGCGCCAGCTCTTCGGCGGCCGCCGCGGTGGGGACGCCGTTGGGCGGTTTCCTGGTGCACAGCTTCGACTGGAGCGGTGTGTTCCTGGTGAACGTACCGCTCGGTGCGGTCCTGCTGATCACGGCGTGGCGCGTGCTGCCCAAGGTGCGCGGCGAACGCGGTGGTGTGCCCGACATGATCGGCATGCTGGCGCTGATGCTCGGCGTCGCCGGTCTGGTCGCGGGTCTGACGAAGGGCAGCACCTGGGGCTGGGGCAGCGCCGCGTTCCTCGGGACCACTCTGGGCGGCGCCCTGTTGCTCGGGCTGGCGGTGCTGCGCTCGCGGCGCCACCGTGTCCCGGCGCTCCAGCTCACACTGCTGCGCACCCGCAAGTTCGCGGTGGCCAATGCGACGTTCGTGCTCTTCGGTGCGGCGATGTACTGCTGGCTGATCGCGGCGCCGCTGTTCACCACCGAGGTCTGGCACTACTCACCGCTCGCGGCCGGACTCGCCCTGACGCCCGGCGCGGTGCTGTCCGTGGTCGCGTCCGTGCTGGCCGGGCGGATGCCCCGCAAGTACCAGCGGACGGTGGTGGTGGCCGGCGCGCTCATGGTCGCCGTGCAGTGCGGAATCTGGGCGGTGGCCCTCCGGTCCGCACCGGACTACCTCACGGTGTGGCTGCCCGCCAACCTGATCGGTGGCGTGGGGATCGGTGCCGTGATGACGACGCTGTCCTCGGCGGCGGCCGGGGCGCTCCCGCCGCAGCAGTTCGCGGCCGGGTCGGGCATGGCAATGACCTCCCGTCAGGTCGGGGCGGCCCTGGGGACGGGTGCCTTCGCGGCGCTGACGGCGGCGCTGGGCGGTCCCGGACTCGGGGCGTTCCGGCAGGTGTTCCTGGTCTGCACGGTGCTCTCGGCCCTGGCCGCAGTCATCGCCCTGTGGCTGACGGACCCGGCGGAGCGGACCGTGGCGGCGTCCGCCGCAGCGGCACGGCCCGTACCCGAAGTACAAGGAGAATCACGATGAACGGTCGGGCGCCCGAAGAACCCACCGGTGGCCGGCCCCCGGAGATCCCCGCGTACGACCCGGACGACCCGGTGGAGAACGCCGTCATCGCCAGGCTCGCCGGGAACTGGCACCGCAGGGCCGCGGTCAAGCGCGAAGAGCCCAACCTCGCCGACCTGTTCGAGCTGTCGCGCGACGACTACCCGGAGCGGATCATTCCGTTCCGGGATCACCCCACCTTCCGGGCGCTGTCGCCCGAGGACCGTTCCCGCCTGCTGAGCTGGGCGTGGGTCTCGTACAACCGCACCACGGTGCTGCTCGAGGGGCAGATCGTGAATCCCGCCTTCCAGCTCGGTCTGGACGGCGAATTCCCCCAGCCGGTGGGCGAGTTGATGCAGCGCAGCCTGGCGCAGGCCATGGTCGACGAGCAGTACCACACCCTGATGCACCTCAACGCCAGCGTCGTGACCCGGCGCAGGCGCAAGGAGGCGTTCGCCGACGCCGCGCTGCCCAAGCCCCTTGTCGTACGGGAGCACGAGGCCCGGCTCGCCTCCTGCGCGGACGTGCGGGAACGCCGGCTGACCACCCTCGCCTTCGCCACCGTGGCCGAGATATCCATCAACGCGTATCTGAACCTGATAGCGGACGACAAGGAGATCCAGCCGGTCAACAGCGCCACGGTCCGGATCCACAACCGCGACGAGTACTGCCACGCCTCGATCTGCGCCGTACTGGCCGAGCAGGTCCACCACGCCCTGGACGACGGCGAACGGCGGTACTTCCTCAACTCCCTCGTCTCCGGTCTCGAGGCGTTCGTCGGCAACGACTTCAAGGCCTGGCACCGCATCATGGACGAGGCGGGGATCCGCGGCGGTCACGAGATGCTCGACGACATCCAGCACGCCGGCGGGCGCAAGCGTCTGGTGCAGGACTTCTCCGGACTGCGGAGTCTGGTCGAGAGCCTGGACGCCGTCGACGACGTCGACTTCGACTGGTCCCGGAGCGTCACCGGCTCCGATGCGCTCTCCCCCACCCGCTGACACGCGGCCCCAGACCCCAGCCCCCCTCCCCGGGAAACGGAAACCATGAATCAATCGACCGGACAGCCGGTCCGTACCGTGCTCGTCACCGGCGGCAACCGCGGCATCGGCGCGGCGATCGCGGAGGCTTTCATCGCTCAGGGCGACCGCGTCGCCGTGACCCACCGGGGCTCCGACGTCCCCAAGGGAGCCCTCGGCGTGACGTGCGATGTCACCGACACGGCCTCCGTGGACGCCGCCTTCACCGAGGTGGAGGAGAAGCTGGGGCCGGTGGACGTCCTGGTGGCCAACGCAGGGATCACCGCGGACGGCCTGCTGATGCGGATGAAGGAGGAGCACTTCCTGCGCGTGCTGGACACCAACCTCGCTGGTGCCTGGCGCTGCACCCGGCGGGCGATCGCGCCGATGCTCCGCGCCCGCCAGGGCCGGATCGTCCTGGTGTCCTCGGTGGCCGGTCTCCACGGCAGCGCCGGACAGACCAACTACGCCGCGAGCAAGGCGGGTCTGGTCGGGCTGGCCCGCTCCATCACCCGGGAGTACGGTGCGCGCAATGTCGTCGCGAACGTAGTGGCTCCGGGCCTGATCGACACGGACATGACCGCGGCCCTGTCGGAGGAGTCCCGCCAGGAGAAGGTCCGCGGGATCCCCATGGGCCGCAGCGCGACCGCGGAGGAAGTGGCCGGCACGGTGACCTGGCTCGCCGGACCGCAGGCCGCCTATGTGGCCGGTGCGGTGATCCCCGTCGACGGCGGCCTGGGAATGGGACACTGACGCCCGCCTCCGCAGAACCGACGAAGGAGTATGTCTGTGTACGTTCATCCTGAACTCGAGCCGGTGCTGGCGGCGTTACCGGAGCGCAGCATGTTCGGCAACATTCCCCGGGCCCGGGAGGGGATGCGCGTGTCGATGTCCACGCGTGCTCCGTACGACGATCCCCGGCTGTCCATCTCGGACACCGTCGCCACCGGCGCCGACGGTCCCGACGTCCCGGTCCGGCTCTACCGCCCGACCGGTGCGGAAGGGCCACTGCCTGCGGTGCTCTTCTTCCACGGCGGCGGATTCGTCCTGGGCGACCTTGATTCGGGCGACCGGAACTGCGCCGGCATCTGCGTCGAGACGGGCGCCGTGGTGATCGCCGTCGACTACCGGCTGGCTCCGGAGCACCCCTGCCCGGCGGCGCTCACGGATGCCTGGACGGCGCTGCGCTGGACTGCCGACAGCGCGGCAGAGCTCGGTGTCGACCCCGACCGCATCGCGGTCTCCGGGCACTCGGCGGGCGCCTGCCTGAGCGCCGGCCTCACGCTGCGCGCCCGCGACGAAAACGGCCCCGCCATCGCCTTCCAGCATCTGCTGCTGCCCGTCCTCGACGACCTGGCCGACGGCGGCTCCCGGGCCGAGATCGACGACCCCAGGGTGCTCAACGGGGCCTCGGTGGCGCAGGTCTGGGAGCTGTACCTGGGTCCCGGGTCCGCCGGCGCGGCGCCGTACGCCGTCCCCGCGCGGGAGAAGGACCTCTCGGGACTGCCTCCCGCCTACGTCCAGGTGGCGGGTGCCGACCCACTGCGTGACGAGGGGCTCGCCTACGCCCGGCAGCTCATGGACCACCAGGTCGCGGTGGAACTCCACTTCGTCCCGGGTGCGTTCCACCTCTTCGAGGACTGGGCACCGGCCACGGAGCTGGCCCGCTCCACCGTCGCGCACTGGACGCGTGCGCTCCGGGATGCACTGAGCGGTAAGTGACGGCGTCGGTGGCGGAAAACGGGGTGGTTGGCGGTTCTTGGGTATCCGTTCTCCCGATACCGCGTCGCACTCCTTGGAATTTCCCATTCCGTCGCCGCGAAGTTCACCGCGTTCACCGCATTCACTGCGTTCGCCAAGAGACAGCAGGAACAGAGAATTCCGGATACGCCCCGGCCGTGTCACACCGACGGCCGGGGCACCGGATCTCCCCTCAGAAAACGATGCGGCGCCCTCCCACCCAAAGGGTCGGCGCAGTCAAGAAATTCACGGTGTCCACGGAGTTACCCGGGACTTACGGAACAAGACGTTCCGGCCGGAATTCCTTTCCGGCCGGAACGATGAGAATGCTCGGTCACCCGCCTGCCGGTTCCGGCCGGACGGCCCGGTGCTCAGCAGGCACGCGGCGCCGGCTGCGGCAGCGCCTTGTTCACCGCGTCCATGCGGGATCTCGCATCGAGCTTCGTGAAAATGTTGCGCAGGTGGCGCTTGACCGTGCCTTCCGAGATGGACAGAAGTTTGGCGATCTGACGATTGCTCAGGGCTTGCGCGACGTGCTCCAGGATCTCCGTTTCGCGGCTGGTCAGGGACGCCCAGCCGATCTCGCGCGCCTTCGGCGCAGCGCCCTGGGCCGCGGCCGCGGCTCCGGCGTCCTTCACCGTCCCGCCGGTCGCCCGCGAGGCGCCCTTCCGACCACTCCCCGTCGCCTGCTCGCCTTCGGCGGCGGAGTGTCCCGGTGGCTTCGGCAGCACTCCGATCCGGTTGCGGAGGCGGTCATTCGATTCCCCGCGCAGGTAGTACCGGTGAATCATTCCCGAAGGCAGGGTCACGCTCAGATAGGCGCCGGGCTCCCAGTCGAACAATTCCTTTCCCGCCGGATCGACAAGAACGAGCCCTCTTGCCCCCTCGGCCAACCGCCCGGTCGGTTGCACCAGCAGTTCCCGGTACTTCTCGTACCGACTCATATTGTCCTTCCCCCGCAAGTAAATCCGGCGTGTCGCCACCAGGTGGCTTCAAGACAATAATGGCCCTTCTGTCGCATCCACGGCGTAAGTAACCCTCGGTACCGTCAAAGAATGGCCGACTGCTGCCCCTGAGTGGCTCAACTCAATATGGCGGCCCCGGGACCTGCGAGGCAGCGAGGGGTCTTTTCCGGCCAGACGGACACCGGCTCAGGGTTTTACCCGGTGAAGCCTCGAAGTCTGCGGGTCCGGATCTCTGCCAGCGCCGTACCTCGCCTCCAGCCGGGCCCAAAAGCCGGTGACATGGCGGTATCCCTCTTCGTACGGTGCCGGTCATGAGCACCGCACCGACCGTCCCACTCGCCGGCCCGGTCATAGCCGCCCGCCGCCGGCGCCGGAGCCGCCACCACGGACAGCACGTCATTGCCGCCCACCAGGCACTGCAGCGCTCCTTCATGACTGAGCCTGTCTTCCAGCGAGCGCGCAGCGTCCAGGCCAAGCAGGCTCGCGAAGTAGCGATCCTGGACGCAGCCCGAGCGCCCGGTCGCGAGCGCGGCATCCGGGATGTCACCCTGACCGACATCGCCGCGGCCGTGGGCATGCACAAGTCGGCCCTGCTGCGGTACTTCGAGACGCGGGAGCAGATCTTCCTCAAGCTCACCGCGGAAGGGTGGCGGGAGTGGTCGGCCGCGCTGCGCGGCGATCTCGAGGGCCGGGCGCACGCCACTGCGGATGAGGTTGCCGCGGTCTTCGCCGCCACACTGGCGGCGCGCCCCATGTTCTGCGATCTGCTGGCGCAGGCGCCCATGAACCTCGAACGCAATGTGTCGATCGACTCGGTGCGCGATGTCAAGCTGGTGACGCTCGAGGAGATCGCATTGATCGGGGGCGAGTTGCGACGGCTGATCGGGCTGAGCGAGGTGCAGACCGTCGACACGGTTGCGACGGCGACCAGCATGGCCGGAGCCCTGTGGCAGATGGCCACCCCCGGCCCGCGGCTGCGGGAGCTCTACGAGAGCGACCCGCGGCTCGGCCATGCCGTCGTCGAGGTGGAACCCCGTCTGCGCCGCGTCCTCGCCGCCTTCCTCACCGGGCTCGGAACCTCTGCGAGTTGAGGCTGCGGTCTGCGCTCAGCAGGTGCCGTCCGGGTCCGGGGCGGGCCGGGTCGTACGCGTCGCCGGGCTCGGACCGGCCGTGGTGCAGGGCCGGCGATCGGCGACGTGAAGTCCGCGGCGCAGGTCATGGGCGGCGGAGTTCCATGGCGATGGCGTCACGCAGTAGCTCGTGGGCGCGATGGAGTGGTGTGGTCCCGCTCAGCCATCGTTCGCTCAGGCCCTCGACCAGGGCGGTGAGGCGTTCGGCTGCGGCACTCGGGACGATCTCGGGGCCGGCCAGACCGGCGGCCTGGGCCTGGCGCACCAGGTGTGCGAGGTCCTCAACCCATTCCCTGGTCGAGGTGGCGAGCTGTTCCCGCAGGTCCGGGTCGAAGATTGCGGTGGCCCTGAACTCGCCCCAGGCTGCGCTGTTCTCCCTGACCTGGGGGGTGTCCTGCAGTTCCAGGAGCAGCATTTCGGTGAGTTGAGTACGCGGATCGTCGGAGGGGTCCAGGGCGGCGTCGGTGTAGCGCACGGCCCGCTGGTTGATGAACTCCAGCGTGCGGCGCAGCAGCCCGGCGCGGTCCTTGAAGTGGTAGTAGATCAGCGCGGTCGAGACGCCGGCCTCTGCGGAGACTTCCTCGACGCGCAGCCCGCGCACGCCGCGTCGGGCGATCAGCCGGGCTGCGGCTTCGAGGATCTGGGTGGGCCTGTCCGGCATCGAGTGCTCCCACTGCCTGAAGGATCTACATGTGTGACTGGGTCCGATCATGCCCTATCATCGTACTGACTAAATTTTCAGTCAGGAGGTGGGATCGTGCGCATGTCCAGACGTCAGACCCTGCGGGCAGGGGCCCTGGCCGCGTTCGGCGTGGCGCTGAGTGCCTGCAGCACCCAGGGCGGCAGCCGGCCCGCGAAGGGCGATAGCAGTGCCGCTCCCGCGGGGGCGACGCCGGCCGGTGGATGGCGGATGCCCGACGAGGCGCACCCCCACGAGCTGACCTACATGTCATGGCCCACCCGGCAGATCTGGAAGTCGGACATCTACGGGGTGCGTGAGGACATCGCGCGGATCGCGCGGACGATTGCCGAGTTCGAGCCGGTGGTCCTCCTGGCCAATGACCAGGATGTGAAGGCGGCTCGGGCGGCCTGCGGCTCCGGGGTGGAGGTCGTACCGATTCCGGTGGACGACCTGTGGATGCGCGACATCGGGCCGACCTTCGTGCTCGGGCCCGATGGCATCGCCGGAGTCGACCTCAACTTCAACGGCTGGGGTAACAAACAGGCCCACGGCCGCGACGGTCAGGTCGCCAAGGCGATCCTGGACGACGAGCACATCACCAGGATCAAGGCGCCGATCATCGGTGAGGGCGGCTCGATCGAGGTCGACGGCAAGGGCACTCTTTTGGCGACCGAGAGTTCTCTGGTCAACGGGAATCGCAATGCCGGCACATCCCGCGACGACGTCGAGCAGGCGCTCAAGGCTCTGTTCGGCATCACCACGGTGATCTGGGTGGACGGCGTCAGGGGCAAGGACATCACGGACTACCACATCGATGCGCTGGCGCGGTTTTCCGAACCCGGCGTCGTGGTCATGAGCACACCGGACGAGGAGGCCCCCCGGGACGTCTGGACCGACGCCTACGACCAGGCCCGGAAGGTCCTGGACAAGGCCGTGGACGCCCGGGGCAAGCGGCTCGAAGTCGTCGAGCTGCCCGAACCGGTCGACATCGGCCGCCGCGGGGACGGGTTCCTGGCCAGTTACGTGAACTACTACGTGGTCAACGGTGCGGTCATCATGCCCGGCTTCGGCGACAAGAAGGCCGACAGCGATGCCACGTCCATCGTGCGCGATCTGTACCCGGGGCGGAAGGTCGTGCAACTGCCCATCGACACCCTCGGCGAGGGAGGGGGCGGCATCCACTGCTCCACCCAGCAACTCCCCAAGACCGCGGGGCGAGCGCGTCGGTGAGGCTGCGGGCCTGGTACCCGCCGCTGGAAGCGCGCCAAGGGATCAGACTTACGGTCGGACTTACGGGACAGCCTTCAGACGCTGACCCGATTGGGCCGGCTGCGGGCGCGCAGAGCCGGGGCTACCAACGCGGTGTCCTCCGGGCGGCGCGCCCGCTGGGCTCGGTCCTCGTCGCCGGCCCTGCGGAGCAGCGCTGCCCCTACCACTCGGAAGTCGAGCCGAGCGGCCTCGAGCGGGGAGTCCGAGGGGACGCCCTCCGCAGGCGTGGCCCCTGGACACGTACGTCATTCGCCGGACCGGGGCCGAGGACGGATGCGATGGTGATCGAACGTCAACGGCCCTCATGTTCACGGCACTTGGACGAGGAGCCGAACATCCGACTCGGGAGGCACGACAAGCCATGACCGTCCAACGCTGCGAACGCTGCGACCTCATCATCGGGGTGGGGTGCGCCTGCCCGCCCGATGGTTCCGCCCCTCGCATCGCACACGGGCAAACGCCACCGCAGGCTGTCCGGCACGGGCAGTTGCCCCACGCCATCATCGTGTCGCCCGCCGGCAACGCCCACCTCCCCGGCTGTGACCACCTCTCCGACAGCGAGATCTCCGCCCCGAAGTTCGGCTGGGTGACCGGCCCCGATCCAGATGTCTGGTCCCGCATATCGGAGTCCGAGCCGTTGCACGCCACCGAAGGCAACACCGGCCGAGTGGCCACCCGCCGCTGCCAAACCTGCGACGCCTCCTCGTAGCAACCGCGCCACCTGCCGTCGAGAGCGTCCGACCGGAACCCGAAGGCGATCCTCAGTTCGGTGTTGCCGCGTACGGGCATGATGCCGAAACCGGCGCCGCCGTCGCGCAGCCCTGTCTGTCAGTTGTCCAGCGCCATGCCTGCGGCTCAGGTTCCTGCCGGCACACCGAGCGGCATGGGCTGGGTCAGGCCGTTCCCCACAGCCGATGCCTGAGCTGGGTGTACAGCTCGGTGACGGCCGCGTCGGCGGCCGGGGAGATCGGGAAGAGGTTGAGGAAGGCGTGGATCAGCCCGGCGTAGGTGCGGGCGAAGACGTCGACGCCCGCGTTCTTCGCTGTTCACGGCTCTGGCCCGATACCTCGCGACACCGGCCGGCGCCGCGCTGCTCCACCTCGGCACCGTGCGCGGTGAGGACGACCTGGAAGACGGCCGGCGCTCCTACTGGAACACCCGGCTCGAGCGTGCCGAAGCCCTGGTCCGCCGCGGCATCGACAGAGGAGAACTGGCCGCCGATACCGACCCTCACCTGGTGGTCGAGGCCATCACAGGCCCCCTGCTCGCGCGGGTACTGCTCACCGGCGAGCCGCTGGAAGAGACCCTGGTCCCGCGCCTGGTCGACCTGGTCCTGGACGGGGCACGCGGACTGCGCGATCAAGGTCAGCGCTAGGCCCAATACCGTGGCGCGGAAGGGTTTGGCCTGCCCACGTGTCGCGAAGGAGGGTGTGCGGCACCCACGTCGGCGGGGCCTTCTTGCCAGAGGTGTGTAGGCGAAGACTCGGGTTGTCGGCGATCGCCGATGCCGAGCTTCATCCCACTCCGGAGGGTCCTGTGACCACGACTTCCATCCCGTCCGACGGCAAGATCATTCTCGTGACAGGGGCATCCGGCGGCATCGGCGAGGCGACCGCCCGCCACCTGGCCGCGGCCGGCCACCACGTCGTCCTCGGGGCCCGGCGCACCGACCGCCTCGCACTGCTGACCAAGGAGCTGAGCGAGGCCGGGTACAGCGCCGAGTACGCCGAGCTGGACGTCACCGACCAGGCCGGCGTCCAGGCCTTCGCCGAGGGAGCGCTGGCCCGTCACGGCCGCATCGACGTACTGGTCAACAACGCGGGGGTGATGCCGCTGGCACCGCTGGCGGCCCTGCGCGTCTCGGAGTGGGACCAGATGATCGACGTGAACCTGCGGGGGGTGCTGCACGGCATCGCGGCGGTGCTGCCGTCGATGCTGGAGCGCCGGTCCGGGCACGTCGTCAACCTCGCGTCCACCGCCGCCCACCGGGTCGACCCCACGGCCGCGGTGTACTGCGCGACCAAGTACGCGGTACGGGCCCTGTCCGAGGGGTTGCGGCAGGAGAACTCCGACATCCGGGTCACGGTCGTCAGCCCCGGCTTCACCCGCTCCGAACTGGCCGACAAGGGCGGTGACGCTCAGGCGCAGGGCGCGGCACGCAGTGCCACCGAGCTGATCGGGCTGGCCGCCTCGGCGGTCGCCGAGGCCATCGGCTACGCGATCGCCCAGCCCGCGGGCGTCGACGTGAACGAGATCATCGTCCGTCCCACGGCCCAGAACTGATGGTGCCCGGCAGGTCGTCGCGCTGACGCGCGGGCCCACATCCCGGGACGCGCGTCAGCAGCGGGGAGCCGCCATGGACGCAAGGTACGTCAGGGCTTCCGCGCTGCGGGTTCCCGGCTCTGCCGAGCCCACCAACAGCTCTTGGCCGGGCGCGCCGCGCACATCGAAGCTTTGGTAGGTGAGCTCGATGCGCCCGACCTCAGGGTGGACGAACACCTTGTAGGCGCGGGTGAGGGCCCCGACCGTCTGGTCATTCCACAGGGTCCGGAACTCCTGCGAAGTCTCCAGCAGCTCCTGGACCAGTTCGCCGATCTCGGGGGCGTCGCTGAACCGGGCCGCATTCAGGTGCAGCGCGTACACGGTCGCGCTGGTGACCAACTGCCAGTCGGGGAAGACCTCGCGGGCCCGCGGGTGGGTGAACAGGATCCGCGGCATGTTGGTCTCCCCTTCGAAGGGGGACAGGAGGGCGTCGGCGAGGGCGTTGGTGGCCAGGATGTCGAACGCCGGGCCCATGACGTAGGCCGCGGCCGTCGGGAAGGCGTCGAGCAGCCGCAGCAGGTCGGGGTGTACTCGGTCGCGGAAGCCTTCTCGGTCGCGGCCGGCAGGCGGTGGCGGTCGGTGTAGTGGAGCGTGACGTCGAAGGGCGCCAGCCGCCTCAGCACCGCGAGCCCGATCCGGCCCGCCGCCACGGTCCCGACGTGCATGCCTTCGAGGTCGTACGAAGTGGGCCCGCCAGCCGGCTGACAGGCGCCCACGCTGTGGGTGCTGACCGGATCCGCAGAAGCCCCGTGTAGGAGAATGCGTCCGATACCGCGATGTCGACGAGCAGGGAGGATGACCCGATGGGAAGTGACGAGCCCGGAATGGGCAGCGGCCCGTACGCCACCGACGGACTCCTCCCCCCTGGGCAGCGACTCGCCCGGGGCTGGCCCGTCTCCCACTACGGCCCTGTCCCCAGGTTCCGGCCCGACCGCTGGGACCTGAAGGTCTTCGGCGCCACCGCCACCGGCGACAACCACACCTGGACCCTCGACGAGGTCACGGCCCTGCCGACCATCGAGGTCGTCGCCGATCTGCACTGCGCGACAGGGCCCACTTCGACCGGCCACGAGTGGTTCGGCGTCGCTGCCACCACTCTGCTGGAGCTGGCACCGCCCGCGCCCCATGTCACGCACGTCATGGCCTGGGCGGAGTACGGCTACAGCGCCAACCTCCGGCTCAGCGACTTCAGCTCTGCCCAGACCCTCGCGGCCACACATCACAACGGAGAGTCGCTCACCGTCGAGCACGGCTTCCCCCTGCGCCTCGTCGTCCCGCACCTCTACGGCTACAAAGGCCCCAAGTGGCTGCGCGGCATCGAGTACATGACCGCCGACCGCCGCGGCTTCTGGGAAGAGCGCGGCTACCACAACATCGGCGAGGCATGGCGAGGCCGGCGCCACTCCTACCAGGAGGAAGAGGGCGACGGGCCTCCTCTGTAAGCACGCGACGGGCGACAAGAGGACGGGGCTTCCCGGCAGACGATGCCGGGCCCGGCCTGTTGCCGTCAGGCGGCGGCGAGGGACAGCTCCGTCGACTTGATCAGGGCGACGACGGTGGAACCGGCGGCCAGGCCGAGATCGGCGACGGCGTCCTTGGTGATCGCGGCGGTCAGCTCGCCGCCCTCGACCGTGACTTTCACGGAAGCCATGGCGCCACCGGTGGCGATGTCGGTGACGGTGCCGGGGATCTGGTTGCGGATGGACAGGCCCACGACGGGGGCAGTGGCCAGCGAGACCTCGGTGGACTTGGCGAGGATGCGCACGTCGGAGCCCTCTGCGAGGCCCAGTTCCTTGACCGCGTCCAGCGTGATCGCGGCGGTGCCGTCCTGGCCGCCGGCGAGGCGTCTCGAACCAGAGATGGAGACCACCCACCGGCCTGCGCACCGGAGACCGGCCCGATGGCGGTGTGTCACCAGCTGATGGCGTCGTCCATCGACTGCTGCCAGTACGTGACCTTGAGGGAGTCGTCGGCGTAGACGCCCTTGGCGGGCAGTGAGGGGTGGGCACCCGTGCCGACGCTCTCGTTGCCGGAGGGGCCGTGGAAGTAGACGGCCAGAGACTTCTCCGTGCGGCCGTTGGAGCCGCTGCCGTCGGCCGCGGACAGGTTCACGGAGGCGTAGCCGGACTCGCCCGGCTTGAGGGTGACGACGGCCTGCGGGTGGGAGTCCTCGATGACCGGCGGTACGGACTGGGCCTCGCCGAAGCGGACGGCCGGGTAGCCGTAGAGGTAGCAGGTGCTGCTGCCGGTGTTGGTGACGGTGAGCAGCATGTGGTTCACGGGGCGGTTCAGGGGGGCCGCGACCGTCTTGGTGTTGGAGCCCTGGCACGTGACGGCCTTGCCGCTGGTGCCGGTCTTGCCGTTCCCCGACTCCGTGGGGGTCTTCGTCGCGGGCGCGTTCGCGGCCGGCTTCGAACCGGCGGGCGCGGGCTTCGCGTCGTCGTGGGAGGAGGAGCCGGAGCCGGACGAGGTGGAGGTGGAGGGCGACGCGGTGGCGGAGGCGTTCGTGGACGAGCCCTCGTTGCGGACGTTCGAGCCGTCGTTGCACGCCGTCAGGGAAAGGGCGGCGAGCACGCCGGTCGCGGCGGCGGTCAGAAGGCGGGTGCGGGAGTTCCGGATGCTGGACATGTGGATTGAGCCCCTTCGGTGGTTCGGTGGGTGTGGTGCTTGGATGACCGCAGCTTGTGGGGTGATCCGTCCCAGCCGCCACGAATGCCGGGCAGTTGGGGATACTGGAACGCAGAAACGGGCTTTGACCAGGGGAAACGTAAGTGGCCTGGAACGCGGGAATGGGACGCGCCGGGCCACATGGGGAGGGGAACAACGGTGTCAGGGGCGACAGGGGCGACGTGGGCCGCCGGGGACGCGGACGCATTCGCGGAGCTGCTGCGGGAGCTCAAGGAACGCTCGGGGCTGAGCTACGGGACGCTCGCCAAGCGGCTGCACATGAGCACATCGACGCTGCACCGTTACTGCAACGGCAGCGCGGTACCGGCCGATTACGCGCCGGTCGAGCGGCTCGCCCGAGTGTGCCGGGCGACCCCCGAGGAACTCGTCGAGCTGCACCGGCGGTGGATTCTGGCGGATGCGGCGCGGGGGCGTAAGGGGCCAGGGCCGGATAGGGCGGTGCGCGGTGCCGGGACCGGGGAGCCCGAGGGGGCGCCGACGCCCGATGCAGCGGCGGCCGGCACCGGGAACCCCCTTGGGGGCCCTGCCGATTCGGGTGGTGGGCTGCCCGAGGTGGCGGGTGGGACGGAATCGGCGTCCGTGGGCACTGAACGCCGCGAGCCCAGTGGCAGTGATGAACCGGTTGTCAGCAGCACCGCCCCGTCCGCTCCCGTGCGGCCCCGTCCGCGCCGCACCGCGCTCATCGCCTCCGTCGCCGCGGCCGCCGTTCTGGGAGCCGTCGTGCTCGCCGTGAATCTGCCGTCCTCCGGAGGCGACGGCGGTGACCAGAAGGCCGCCGGGGCCGCCGGTACCGCCACCAGCACCGGTACCGGTACCGGTACCGGTACCGGCCGAGCGAACGACAAGCGGCCGTCCGCGTCGGCCTCTCCTTCCCCGTCTCAGGGCGCGAAGACCGGCCAGCCCTCCGCCTCGGCGTCGGAGTCCGCCGCCCACAAGGGCGGGGGCGCCGCCGAGCACACCGACGGCGTACCGGTCAACGTCGCCACCCGCCCCTACGTCTACGACAGCCCGTGCAGCCAGCACTTCCTCGTCGACAGCGAGCCCGAACAGGTCGGCCCGCCCGCCACAGAGCAGGACGCACCCCGCTGGGCCGCCGCGTACGGCGCGGCCTCCTCCGGGGAGCAGCGCGTCGCCCTCACCCTGCAGGGCACCGGGAAGGACACCGTCGTCCTGGAGGCGCTGCACGTACGCGTCGTCGCGAAGGCCGCCCCGCTCGCCTGGAACGACTACTCGATGGGCGTCGGATGCGGCGGCAACGTCGAAACCAAGTCATTCGACATCGACCTCGACAACGGCAGCCCCACCGTCACCGTCAAGAACGGCCAGCGCGACTTCCCGTACAAGATCAGCGAGTCCGACCCGGAGGTCTTCTACGTCACCGCCCACACCAAGGCGCACGACGTCCGCTGGGACCTCACCCTGGACTGGTCCAGCGGCGACCGCCACGGCACCGTGCACCTCACCGACAACGGCACCCCGTTCCGCACCAGCGCCAACGCCGGACGCCCCGGCTACGACTACCCACTGGGCGGCAGCGAGTGGATCAAGCGGGCGAAGTAACCACGAACGCGACGCCGAAGGGGCACCGCGCCATGCCGAGCCGCTCTTCCACATCCGGTCCGGGCTACCAAGCTCGTCGTAGGACAGGAGTTGGGCAAGCCTCCGCCGCCTGCGGCAACGCCGGCTCCACGCCCCAGCCCGGGTCCCACCCGGCCGCGGCCGCTACCTGGGCCAGTGCCGCGTGGTTGCCGAGGTAGCCGCCGTGGGTGAAGCCGTGCCCCGACACGGAGTTGGGTATTTCATGAGACACCTTGAAGCGCGGGACTCAGACGATCTGCGTGACGCTCAAGCAAGACCACAGAGTTCTGCGTGACACTCAAGACCGCAGAAGTCTCGTGACGCTCAAGACCGCAGAACGCGGGAGCCCTGCTTGTGCTCTGTCTATCGGCGCCGCCGCTCATACGCAATGCCTTGCATCGCCTGTGCTTTGCGTTCTTCGTCGTCGATGGATTGCGCGATGCGCTCGGCCCGATCGGGATCAGTGGCCGCCACCCGTTCCGTGACCCTGAACAGCGTCTCGTTCCTGAGCTGGCTGTCGGTGGTGATGGACTTGGCGGTGCGCTCAGCCTGGTCGGGATTGGTGGCCGCCAACGCCTTCGCGGTCTTCGCCCGCGAAATGTCCTCGTCAAGGCGCTTCAGCTTCTTGCGGTAATTGGGGGACACAGTCGTCTCCTCTCAGTGGGGGCACTGACAGCGAAGCGCACGCCGGCAGAACCATTAACTCCCTTACTGAACAGTGGATTTCCACGACCAATGTTCCGGCCGGCCGCTCTTCAGAAACGGTTTCGTACCGGTGCGCAGTCAGCCCGGCTCCGGTTCTCCGACCCCGGATGCATTCGGGTTCGGAAACAACCACTCACCTTGCCGTTCAACCCGTGCGTCGGGGAACGAGCTCACGCCGAGCACCGCCACCGTTAGCACTTGGGCACCCGGTCAGGGGACACCTCTCCACCGTCGCTCATGATGGAAGTGCCCTCGTCGATATAGCCGGATCCCCCGTCATAGGAGATCTTGTACGTCGCGCCGTAGCCGAATCCGGTCGCGTCCACGTCGCCTGGCGTGTAGCACTCGACTGTTACCGGCGTGAGTGTGGTCAGATCGGCGATCGGATTCTGGCCCCGGGGATCAGCATTCGGCCAGACCGAGACCTTGTCGTAGTCCCCGATCTTTCCATCGACGCCGCCACACCCTGCCAGCACAACCGTCGCCAACCCGGCCGCTACAACCGAAACCACCACGCTCCGTTTGCGATTCACTTGTGCCCCCGTCCTTTCCGCCCACTGGTCTGAGGTTGAACAACAACTAGTCGCCCCCTCCCCCGCCGCAGGAAGAGCCGCACGAAGAGCCACAGGACGGAGTGGAACAGCCGCCGCCTGGATGGGGCCGCCGCCTGCACCTCGCCCCCGCCGGGACCAGTGCGCTTGTCGGCACCGTCCACAGTTCCTTGTCCGCACTGAACCCCGCCTCTTCTGACGCCCGCCTCGGCCGTTCGACCTGCCAGGATTGATCCGTCCGGGGCGGGGGTCACTTCGCTCGGTCAGCCCACTGGCCGCTCACTGCGCTGCGAGCTGTCCGCCGCGCTGGGCGGGGGCGACTCCAGATGGTGCTTGAGGCGCTGCAGTGTGGTGCCGATGTTGGTGTTGTTGATGCCGATGCGGTCAAAGACGCCGGTGATCAAGATGGCGAGGGGAATGAACCACAGGGGCACCCGCATCCAGTTGGTCTCGGTGACGGTGCAGCCCTCCGCTGCGGGCGCGATGTCGTACTGCCAGCGGGAGATGGGGACTCCGAGCGGCGCCGTCACCTCGTAGGCGAAGCACCGGCCCGGATCGGCATCCGTGATACGGCAGGTGGTGACCCAGCGACGCAGGCCGTTGCGGTTGTGGCCGCGGAAGCGGGCGCCCACCGCCGGGGCAGTGGCTCCGCCCAACCAGCGGGCGCGGTGGGCCTCTTCGGCGAGACGGATCATGACGGGCGGATCGCTGACAACGCGATACGCATCAGCCGAGGTCGTCCTGATGGCCACCGTGCCGGTGGCCGCGGGGTCCGGGAATCGCGGAATGCGCGACAGGCGCGGTACAGACATCGGAGCCTCCTCGACTGATGTAATCAGCGATTACATCAGCGCGCGGAGTGGCGGTCAAGACCCCGCGGAATCCGGTCAGTTGGCGACGCCGAGGCCGAAGGTGTCCAGAACCTGCTCGGCCAGCTGCTCCGCCTGATCCGGCGGCAGATACCCGTCAATGATCATCTGTGACAGGCCGTAGACGACCGCCTGACCCGCGAGACCCACGATCGCGGGGTCACCGGGACCCAGCACACCGGCCTTCTGGTCGGCGACGATGATGTCGGTGAAAGCCCGCTCGATGTCAGAGAGACGCTGGTGCAGTTCGGCGGGCTGACTGTCGCCGAACACCCTGGTCTTGATCAGCTCGAAGCGGCGCGGGTGGCGGATCGCGAAACGGACGAAGCCCAGGCCGAAAGCGCGCATCACAGAACCCTCGACGTCTGCGACCATGCCGATCTGCCACTGCATGAAGTCGGCCAGGATACGGTCGGCGACCGCTGTCAGCAGCGCCTGACGGTCGGCGAAATGCCGGAACGGCGCTCCCGGCGACACCCCCGCCCTGCGCGCGACTTCACGTACGGTCACATGCTCCATCCCGCGCTCGTCCAGGAGCTCGATGGCCACGGCGGTGAGAGCTGCGGGGAGGTCGCCATGGTGATAACCAGCGCGTTCAGTGGGCTTGCCCTTCATGTACGCAGTGCTACCACACGCGGGAGCGTGACCGACCGGCGCCCTGGAGCCGCCGGGCCGTCCCCTGGGCAGGTCACCGCTGAGGAGTAAGCCGCGGCGAGAGGGAAGTTGCGCAGCAAAAGTCGATGCGCTCGGCCGGATGTCCGGCCGAGCGCATCGACTTGCCTGGGCGTCAGGTCATGGTGCGGGGTGGGGTGTGGAGTGTGGGGTCAGTGGCCGCCCTCGTCCACGACCGCGACCTCCTCGATGTTGTGCTCGATCGCCTCGGCCGAGACGGCGGTGGAGCGGGCCCAGTAGTAGATCCCCAGCGAGAACGCCGTGATGATCGCCATGTCCCACCACAGCGGGACGTTGCTCTGGCCGCCGAATCCGCCCTGCCAGGAAATGAGACCCATGCCGATCAGGTACACCGGAAGCCACTGCGCGGCCTTCCAGTCCAGTCGGGGAGCGTTCGGCAGCTGCTTCTTCGTCGCGTACCAGGCGTAGCTGCCGAGCAGCACGTACCCGATGATGATCGCCCAGCCGAGCCGCTGGAGGGTGTCCCAGCCGGCCCAGTAGATGATCAGGCTCGCGACGACGAAGGAGACCGGCGAGATCACGTTGCCGCCGGGCAGGCGGTACGGGCGCTCGTGGTTGGGCAGCCGGTTGCGGAAGACACCGAACGCCAGCGGTGCGCCCGCGTACATCAGCACGCTCGCCGAGGTGATGAAGGAGACCAGCTCCTGCCAGCTCGGGAAGGGCAGGAAGCAGATCACGCCGGTCACGAACGAGATGATCAGGCCGAACCACGGCACGCCGCGGGCGTCGGTCTTCTCGAACAGTCTGGGCGCGTAGCCGTTCTTGCTCAGGCCGTAGGAGATGCGCGAGGTCGAGGTGGTGTAGATCAGGCCGGTGCCACCGGGAGAGATGATCGCGTCCGCGTACAGGACCCAGCCCAGCCAGCCCAGGCCGATCACGGTGGCCAGGCCGGCCCACGGGCCGCTGATGCCGACGTAGTCCAGCTTGGCCCAGCCGTGGGCGAAGGAGGCCAGCGGCAGTGCGCCGATGTAGACCACCTGGAGAAGGACGTAGATGACCGCGCCGATGGCGACCGAGCCGATCGTGGCGCGCGGCAGGTCGCGCTTGGGGTTGCGGCTCTCCCCCGCGAGCTGGATGGCCTGCTCGAAGCCGAGCAGCGCGAAGATGATGCCGCTGGTGCTGATGGCGCTGAGGACGCCCTTGGCGCCGAACGGCGCGAAGCCGTGGGAGGTGAAGTTGTGCGGGTGGAAGTTGGTCGCCGCGATGATGAAGATCGCCCCGAGGGGTACGGCGATCTTCCACCAGGTGGCGGCGCTGTTGGTGTGGGCCAGCACCTTTACGCCCAGGAAGTTCACCGCGACGAAGATCGCCATCAGGAAGACCGCGACGATGAAGCCGCTCGTCGTGAGGGTCCCGTTCGCATTCAGGAATCCCTGGGCCCATGACCAGTGACCGGCGTACCCGATCATGGCCTCGACCTCGATCGGGGCCACCGTCGCCGCCTGGAGCCAGGAGAACCAGCCGAAGGACATGCCGGCCAGACCGCCGAAGGCGTAGTGCGGATACCGCGCCGTACCGCCGGCGACCGGGAAGAGGCCACCGAGCTCGGCGTGCACCAGCGCCAGGAGCACCACCGCGACCGCTCCGATGATCCAGGAGATCAGCGCGGCCGGCCCCGCTACCACCACGGCCTTCTGGGCTCCGTACAACCAACCGGATCCGATGATGGAGCCGACCGAGGCCCACATCAGGCCGATCAACCCCACGTCCCTGCGGAGGGAACCGGATGTGCGCGCCTTCTGGGGAGCGATCTCGTCAACGCTGACCATAGGAGGCCTTTCAAGACAGAGCTGGCTGGAAATTTGCCTCAGAGTAGGGAGCATTCATGGATCTGCAAAGAGCCCTGGGTTGAATAGTGATATTCCTGGGAGGATTCTTACCTCACTCTCAGCTCATCACTGCGGACACACCGTGGGATGTACGCCCTGATGGACTCCGCGAGGCGCGGCAAGGTAGCCGGATGCGACCGGTCGACTACTCAACCGGATATTTACACGCCTCATACTTGGTAAAACCTTTGAACTTTCACGCCCTGACCGATGCTCTTCACTCTGACGGGTCTTGTCCTAACCGTCAGTGAATGGCGTGGCAAATGTCCGGGGCGGCCCGCTCGATCAGCGAGGGCATCCGTAAAGCTCATTTACTCGCCCGCGCGAGATGCGCTCAAGTGGCAGGTATTGGCCACACATTTGACGGCACGTCATATCTCAACTGACGCGATCCGAAAGGGACGACAAACGGACGACAAAGGGACGACAGCGCGTCGTGTCACCTTTAGCGGCACTCCGAAAGAAGCGCGCCTCTTGCACACTGCCGTTCGGTCGTCAATCGCCGTAGCCTCGCCAGATGTTGTCGAAGGCCGCCTCGTCGAGGGCGCGCCGTTGCCGTTCGAACTCCAGGTGCCTCAGTGCGTCGTTGACGGCGGCGAGGACCGTCGCCACCGCGTCGTCGGCCATGCCCGGGGAGTCTCCGGTCCGCTCGTCGCCGATCCCGAGGGCCGCCGCGAGGGCGGCGAGGAGGGGCTCGTCCGACGTCCAGCGTTCCACCGCCTCGCGGCGGGCAGGCGAATCGGCCAGCACCATCTCACTGGTCCGGAAGGGGGCCCAGCGGCCGCGCCGTTGCTGAGTGAGCTGCCCTTCCGCCTCGAGGGCGGCCACGTAGGCCGTGGACAGATCGCGGCCTCTGCGCCACAGCCAGTCGTCGACCGACTCATACGGCGCTTGCCGGACAAGCGACGACGCGGCCTCATCCAAGAGGCGATCAGCTATCGCCGGCCGGTAGCCCGGCACGATGTGATCGCCGTCCAGTGTGAGGGCTTGCGCGCCCAGGAGGTCGATCAGCTCGGCTCCCGCCAGCGCAAGCGACAGGTCGCCCCGCTCGAGAGGGCGACTGGACTCCGTGTCCATGGCAACGATCAACAGGTCCCGCGGTGTGGTCATGAAGGGCTCCACGTCAGGGGCATCAGTAGCGATGCGTGTCGCTGAGCAGCAGATCCGGCACCTGGCGTGACGCCGAGCGCCGAGGTCAGCTGCCGGTATCGGTGGCCGCCGCGATCGCTGAACGGATTTGCTGCGCGTAGCCGGCGGGCGTGAAGTCCGGCCCGACACCGTCCACCAGGATCAGGTCGCTGATCGCGTGGTCGGCGCGCAGGGCATGGATCTTCCGGTACTCGGGCGAGCTGTACCACGCCTTCGCCTTCGCCATGTCGGGGAACTCGAGCAGCACCACCGAGCCCGGCCATGCTCCCTCGAGGACCTGCACCTTGGCGTCTATCGCGAGCCACTTTCCGCCGTAGGGCGCTGTGGTGGCCTCCACCTGCTCCAGGTAGGCCAGATTCTCTTCCTTCGGTATGTCACCCGGGATGCGCAGGTGATTGATGAGGTACGTGGCCATGTCCCGCCTCTCGGAGCGTGACGAATGCCCGTCAGGTGAACCTGATGCCGGTCAGGTCCGGCGCGATCGGGATCCCCAACAGGTCCGGGGTCCCGTCGTCGTTGCGGACGGGGACGCCGAAGGCGAGCGGTACGTATGGAGCCGGCACCTCGCGGGCTGGAGGCGAGCGGCGCCGTGCGCCGGCTGGAACTCGGCCGGCCGGCGAGCACTCCCCTATACGAGCTTACGGAGTGCGGACGACGCCTGCATCCCACGCCGGCGGCTCGCCCGGGACCCCGGTTGCGCCGGGGATCCCGGTTGCGCCCCGGACCCCGGTTGGTGAAGCCGGTGCCCACGCGGTCCAGGCGGCGGGACGTTCGATCTGGGTGTCCAGGGCGGCGCAGAGCCAGTCGTGGGCGGCGCCGGCGGTCGGTTCCGACGGGCCGGACAGTTCGGCGATGAGTTGCCAGTAGCGGTCGATACGGGGATCCGCGGCGAGCTGGGCGCTCAGCTGCCGGCGGAAGGCCGGCGTGTCACGCACACCGCATGCGCCGGCATACGCGGAGACGAAGCAGTCGAGAGCCGCACCCTCGTGCGGTGGCTGCCGTGCCAGCAGTTCCGGAGAGGTCAGCGCATACGCCTCGCCGAGACCGTCGTAGAGCACGGCCGGGCGGTAGCCCTTGTCGGTCCGGTGTGCGGCGGGCCGGACGTGATCGGCGTTGGGGCAGGGGGCGGAGACGAAGGCGTGCAGCCGTGCGAAGGCCAGTACCTGGGCCGGGTTCGGTTCCGCAGGGGGCTGGGGAACCGTCTGTTCGAGGATCGCGGAGACCACTCGGGCCGGGAGCCGCGGCGGCAGCCAGCGCCGCCAGAAGCGCGCCAGCGCGGCCGTACTGGGCGGGGCGGACACGGCGCCGACCAGCCGCAGCCGCTCGGCGCGTTCCTCCGGGGTGCAGTCCCGGAGCAGCTGGAGCGCGGCCTCCCGCCAGCGCAGTGCGGCCAGGTGCGAGCCGATCTCCCGCAGCTGTCCCGCGATGACGTCCTCGAGCGCGTCCGCCTCGTCGAGGACCCGGCCCACTTCCGGGACCGGCAGATCGAGGGTGCGCAGGGAGCGGATCGTGCGGAGCCGGTCGAGCGCCTCAGGGCCGTAGCGGCGGTGGCCGCCGGCGCTGCGGACGGCTTCGGGCAGCAGACCGCGATCCGAGTAGAACCGGACGGTCTTGACGGTGACGCCCGCACGCTCGGCGAGCTCTCCGATGCTCCACATGCAGTCAGGGGACACGACTTGAACCTCCCTCAGGGGGAGTTCCTACCGTACTGGTCAGCGCGGACGGCCGGTGCAGCCGGTCCCGCGGAACAGGGCGTGCGAGGAGGAGACGTTCATGACGGCGTTCGTACTGGTGCCGGGCACCTACACCGGCGGCTGGATCTGGCGGGAGGTGGCCGCTCGGCTGCGGGAGTCGGGGGCTGAGGCGTATCCGGTGACGCTGACCGGCATGGGTGACCGCCGCGATCTGGCGGGACCTGACACGGACCTGGAGAGGCATATCCAGGATGTGGTGCAGCTGATCGACGATGTGGACGCGCCGGAGGTGGTGCTTGTCGGTCACTGCTACGGCATCCACCCGGCGCTCGGGGCCGCCGGCCGGCGCGCGGAGCGGATCGCGAGGATCGTCTACCTGGATGTCGGCATGCCCCAGGACGGCGACTCGGCCCTCCAACTGGTGCCCGACCAGGCGGTCCGCCACCAGCTGCGGCACCCGGCCGAGACGGGGAACGAGCCGGGCCACGGGGCGGGGGGCGAGCCGGCCGAGGACGACTGGCGGATCTCGCCGCCGGCGCTCGACGAGTGGCAGCGCTGGGGCAGTATCGCCGGCATCCCCGAAGACACGCTGGCCCAGTTGACCCGCCTGGCCGCACCGCAGCCGCGCGGCACGCTCACCCAGCCGCTACGACTGCCCGGGGCGGTCGCCGAGCTGCCGACGACCGGCGTCCTCTGCACCGCCAACGGGTCGAGTATCGCCATGGTCGAGATGCTGGTGCGGCTCGGCGACCCTCGCATGCAAGCGCTCACCGAACCCCATGTGAGCTTCTTCGAACTCGCCACCGGGCACTGGCCGATGCTCTCCGCCCCCGACGAACTGGCCGAGGTACTGCGCCGAGCGGCCGCCGGAGAAGGGCACCGACTGGCCGAAGCGGTGAGCGAGCAGCCTGCGCACCGTCGGCCTTTCCTCATCGATGTACCGGAACGGCGCCGCGAGCGGGTGGGAAACGTCGATCTCTACCTGCCCGATGACGTATCTGATGCCTTGTCAGCTGACCGGCCTGATGACCTGCCCGACGCCGACCGCCCGCGTCCCGCGGTGGTGTTCATCCACGGCGGCCCGGTTCCCGCCGACGTCCGGCCGACCCCGCGGGACTGGCCGTCCTTCGTCGGCTACGGCCGGTACGTGGCGAGTCTGGGAGCGGTCGGCGTGACGCTGGATCACCGGCTGCACGATCTCGCCGATTACGAGCGCGCCGCCGAGGATGTCGCCGAAGCGGTCGAGCTCGTACGCGCTGATCCGCGGGTGGACGGCGAACGCATCGCGCTGTGGTACTTCTCCGGTGGCGGGCCGTTGTCGGCAGACCGGCTCGCGGCGCCCCCGCCGTGGTTGCGATGCGTGGCAGCGACCTATCCCGTCCTCGCGCCGCTGCCGAACTGGGGGCTTTCCGATTCCCGGTTCCGTCCTGCGGCCGCGGTACGCAGTGCGGGGCAGTTGCCGATCGTGCTGACCCGGGTGGGGCTGGAGCTCCCCGAGATCGCGGTGACGGTCGAGGAGTTTCTGACCGCCGCCGAGGACTGCAAGGCCAATGTCGAGGTGATCGACGTGCCGCTCGGCCACCACGGGTTCGAGACGATCGACCACACCGAGCAGGCCCGCGACGCCGTGGAACGCGCGGTGAGATCGGTACTGGGACACCTGCGGAGCTGACGCTCCTCATCGGCGGGCGGTGGGGAGATGACCTCCTCACCGACCGCACTCTCGCCGCACCGTCACACCAATGAGCGGGCCCTGACACCCCCACATGCGTAAAGTCTTCACCAATTAGCCGTGCGCATCGTTACGTTCGAGACGCTGTCCGTATATCGGCCATCCCTCCCCAAGGAGCGATGGCGCCTACGAATGACAGGCAGACAGGCGACGCAACCGTCACTTTCATCGACTCATGTCCGAAATACCCTTAGTCGATGCCGGAGTTGGCGTTACCGGTCCGTGAACATCCCGTGATCGACAATCAGGTCTTATCGCTAAAAGATGTCGATCGACCCGCACCGCCCCCACCTCAGCCGCAACGCGCTGATGCGGTGCGCAAGAGGGAGAGGCATCAAAACATGGGCCGGTATCTGCTGCGCCGATTGGCGAATTATCTGGTCCTGGTGGTCGTCGCGGCGGGACTGACGTACTTCCTCGCGGGGCTCAGCCTCAACCCCCGCGCCAAGTTCGAGGGCCGCAACCCACCGCTGCCCGAGTCGTCCATCACCAAGACGCTCGACGACTACAACATGAACCCGGACACCCCGATCCTGACACGGTTCGGGCACTGGGCGGACGGCGTTGTCCACGGCGACCTCGGCAAGACCATCGAAGGCGACAACGTCAACGACGACTTCGGCCGCCGGGTGGGTGTCTCCACCCGGCTGTTGCTGATCGCCACCATCGTCGGCTCGATCGGCGGTGTCGCGCTCGGCGCCTTCGGCGCCATCCGCCAATACCGGCTCTTCGACCGCTTCACCACCCTGGCCTCGTTCTTCGTGCTGGCCATGCCGGTGTTCGTGATCGGCGTCGCGCTGAAGATCGGCGCCACCGCCCTCAACGACGGCTCGCAGACCATCAAGGTACTGGGCGAGTACGACCCGCAGTACGCGGGACAGTGGAACATCGACGCCCTCGTCAACCGCGCCCAGCACATGCTGCTTCCGGCACTCACCCTGATCATCCTGCAGGTCGCGCTCTACAGCCGCTACCAGCGCTCCACCATGCTTGACGTCCTCGGCAGCGATTTCCTGCGGACCGCCCGCGCCAAGGGACTGAGCCGGCGAAAAGCCCTGGTCAAACACGGCCTGCGGACCGCGATTCTGCCCGTCGTGCCGCTGCTGGTCTACAACATCGTGCTGCTCTTCACCGGTGCGACCTTCACCGAGAAGACCTTCGGCTGGCACGGCATGGGCGAGCTGCTGGTCGACTCGATCCAGAAGCAGGACATCAACTCCGTAGCCACTGTCGGGCTGTTCACGGCCGTACTGGTACTCATCGCCGGACTGCTGTCCGATCTGTTGTACGCGGCGCTCGATCCGCGCGTACGGGTCCGCTGACCTCCCCCAGCTACCGCTGGGAGGTACCCCCACCCCCAGCTACCGCTGGGAGGTACTCCCGTCGCCGACCGACCCCCACCCCACCGCCCCTCAGGAGAGCGCGCGATGAGCGTCCAGCTGCCCCCCGCGACCGAACCGGTCCCCGGCCCCGTCCCGCCCAGTGATGCCGAAGGCCGCCCCGCCAAGGCCCGTACCTCACGGCTGCGGCTGACAGTCCGCCGCTTCGCCCGAAACCGCCTGGCACTGCTCGGGCTGTTCCTGCTGGTGCTGCTGTTCCTGGGCGCGTACGTCGGCCCGTTCCTCACCAAGTGGGACTACCAGCAGCACGACTACATGAACTTCCTCTCCAGCCCCTCCGGGGACCACTGGTGGGGCACCACACAAGGCGGCGTCGATCTCTTCTCGCTCACCATGCGCGGTCTGCAGAAGTCGCTGATCATCGGCCTGCTGGTCGGAGTCCTCTCCACCTTCCTGTCCGCCACCGTCGGCGCCTTCGCCGCGTACTTCGGCGGCTGGACCGACCGGGTACTGACGTGGATCGTCGACCTGCTGCTGGTGATGCCCCAGTTCCTGATCATCGCCGTCCTGTCGCCCGCGTTCCGCGGCGCCACCTGGCTGGTCTTCGTGTTCCTGCTCGGCGCCTTCAGCTGGATGGTCACCGGACGCGTCGTACGCTCCATGACCTTCACGCTCAAGGACCGCGAGTTCGTCAAGGCCGCCAAGTACATGGGCGTGCCCGCGCCGGTCATCATCTTCCGGCACATCCTGCCCAGCATGGCCTCGATGCTGATCATCGATGCCGTCATCCAGGTCGGCGCGGCGGTCATCGGCGAGAGCAGCCTGTCGTACTTCGGATTCGGCGTGCAGGCGCCCGATGTCTCCCTCGGCACGGTCATCGCCGACAACACCACCAACGCCTCCACCTACCCGTGGCTGTTCTTCTTCCCCGCCGGCTGTCTGGTGCTGATCGGCGTCTCCATCTCGTTCATCGGCGACGGGCTGCGCGACGCGCTCGACCCCAACGCGGCGGGCGCGAAGGCACGTTCACCCCGTAAGAGGAAGCAGCTGAAGCAGCAGCGGCCCGCCGCGACGGTTCCGGCGCAGGCGCCGGCCGCCGAAAGCCAGGGCGCCGCCTCATGAATCGCCGCCCCATGCATCGCGCTGTCCCCACCCCCCACCACCACCTCGCGCACGGCGCACCCCAGGAAGGACCCCGACGGTGACCGAGACCAGGCCGGCCCAGCCCACCGAGGCTGTTGACGCGGCGCAGCCCGTCCTCGACGTCAGCGATCTGACGGTCTCCTTCCCGAGCGAAGCGGGCGACGTGCAGGCCGTACGCGGCGTCTCCTACGCCGTGCGTCCGGGCGAGGTGCTCGGCATCGTCGGCGAGTCCGGCTCCGGCAAGTCCGTCTCCTCCATGGCCGTGCTGGGGCTGCTCCCGGAGAGCGCCGAGGTCGCCGGGTCCGTGAAGCTCGCCGGGCGCGAGCTGCTCGGCCTGGGCGACGCCGCCATGTCGAAGATCCGCGGCAAGGACATCGGCATGGTCTTCCAGGACCCGCTGTCCGCCCTGACCCCCGTTTACTCCGTCGGCGACCAGATCGTCGAGGCCATTCAGGTCCACCAGTCACTGGACAGGGCGGCCGCCCGCAAACGGGCCGTCGAACTCCTCGACGTGGTCGGCATTCCCGACTCGAAGCGCCGGGTGGACGCGTTCCCGCACGAGTTCTCCGGCGGTATGCGCCAGCGCGCGATGATCGCCATGGCCATCGCCAACGACCCCCAGGTCATCATCGCCGACGAGCCCACCACCGCCCTCGATGTGACCATCCAGGCGCAGGTCCTGGAGGTGCTCAAGACCGCCCAGGAGGTCACCGGCGCCGCCATTGTCATGATCACCCATGACCTCGGTGTCATCGCCGGATTCGCCGACCGGGTGCAGGTCATGTACGCGGGCAAACCGGTCGAGGCGGGCCCGGTGGACGAGGTCTACTACCGGCCGCGGATGCCGTACACCATCGGCCTGCTCGGCTCGATCCCCCGGCTGGACGAGGCGCGGGCGGAGGGCGCCGCGCGCCGCGCTCTGACCCCCATCGACGGCAACCCGCCCAGGATGGTCGACCTCGCGCCCGGCTGTCCCTTCGCGCCGCGCTGCCCCATCGCCATCGACCAATGCCGCACGGTGGAACCGGAGTTGAAGGTAGTCGAGGGCTCCGGCCTTCCCCAGGCTGTCAGCTCTGTTCGAGCAGGGGAGACCCCACTCACCGCCTGCCACCGCGCCCACGAGATCGGGGCCGGTCTCGACCGCGATGCCGTCTACCCGGTACCGGTGCTGCCGGAAGCCGGTGCGATCGAGCGGCTGCCGCGTGCCGAGCGCCCCGCCGTTCTCGAACTCGACGGGCTCGTCAAGCACTTCCCGCTCACCAAGGGCGCGATCGTCAAGCGCGCGGTCGGCACCGTACGGGCCGTGGACGGCATCAGCCTCGACATCCGCGAGGGCGAGACGCTGGGCCTGGTCGGCGAGTCCGGCTGCGGCAAGACCACCACCCTGCTGGAGATTCTCGACCTGCCCAGTGGCCAGGCCGGCACCGTCACCGTCTTCGGCAAGGACATCCGCGGCCTCAGCCGAGCGGACCGCAAGGGCCTCCGCCGCGATATGCAGATCGTCTTCCAGGATCCGATGGCGGCGCTCGACGCCCGGATGCCGGTCGGCGACATCCTCGCCGAGCCGCTCAAGACCCACGGCTGGGACAAGGCGCGGATCGCCGCCCGGGTCCCCGAACTCCTCGACATGGTCGGCCTGGAGCCCGAGCACGCCGACCGCTACCCGCAGGAGTTCTCCGGCGGCCAGCGCCAGCGCATCTCCATCGCCCGCGCCCTCGCGCTGGAACCCAAGCTGGTCATCCTCGACGAGCCGGTCTCCGCGCTGGACGTCTCCATTCAGGCGGGCGTCCTCAACCTCCTCGAGGAGCTGAAGACCCGCCTCGGGCTCAGCTATCTCTTCGTCGCCCACGATCTGTCCGTCGTACGGCATATCGCCGACCGCATCGCGGTCATGTACCTGGGCCGGATCGTGGAGCTCGGCGCGGCCGACGACGTCTTCACGGCGCCCTCCCACCCCTACACCCAGGCGCTGCTGTCCGCGGTCCCGCTGCCCGACCCGCGCAAGGAGCGGGAACGCAGCCGGATTCTGCTCAGCGGCGATCTGCCCAGTCCGGCGGACGTGCCGTCCGGCTGCCGGTTCGCGGGCCGCTGCCCGAAGTACAGCGGGCTCGGCGAGAGCGAGCAGGCGCGCTGCCGGGACGAGGACCCGGCCACGGCCGTCCTCGGCCCGGACCACACGGCGGCCTGCCACTACGCGACGGCGGTCGATGTCGTCCAGCCTGCAGCACCGCACTGATCCACCCACACGCCCACTCCCCACACACCGGTGGCCGGCACATCACCGCCACCCAGGAAGAGGAACTCGTGAAGGTCTCCCGATATCCACTCGCCCTCGTCGCGACGCTCGCCGTGTCGTCGCTGGCGCTGACCGCCTGCGGCGGCTCGGACAGCGACGACGCGGAGCAGAAGGCCCCGCAGAAGTCGACCGCCCTCAACATCAAGGCGACCGACCCCGCGAAGCTCAAGCAGGGCGGGACGATGAACTGGGCGATCCAGACGTTCGCCACCCAGTGGAACATCGTCGAGATCGACGGTCTCCAGTCCGGCCCCACCGAGGTGATGAAGTCCCTCATGCCGAGCTTCTGGATCTCGGGGCCGGACGCCGTGCAGACGCCGAACAAGGCGTTCCTGCTGGACGCCTCGTCCAAGACCGTCAAGGGCAAGCAGGTGGTCACCTGGCATCTGAACCCCAAGGCCAAGTGGTCCGACGGCACGCCGATCACCTGGAAGGACGTCGCCGCCAACACGCGCGCCCTGGACGGGCATGACAAGGCGTTCAAGGTGACCTCCACCGTCGGCTTCGACCAAGTGGCGGATGTCAAGAAGGGCAAGGACGACTACGAGGCCGTCATGACCTTCGCCAAGCCGTTCGCGGACTGGAAGGGCATGTTCAACTCGGCGGCCAACCAGCCGCTGTACCCGGCGAAGTACTTCTCCGACGCCAAGGCCTTCAACACCGCCTACATCAACAAGATCCCGGTCACCGCCAACGCCTTCAAGGTGGGCACCATCGACAAGTCCGCCAAGACGGTCACGGTGCTGGCGGACCCGAAGTGGTGGGGCGACAAGCCCAAGCTGGACAAGATCGTCTTCCATGCGATGGACCAGGCATCGATGCCGGGCGCCTTCGCCAACGGTGAGGTCGACTACTTCGACGTCGGCGGCGACTCTTCCGCCTACAAGCAGGCGACCAAGGTGTCGACCGGTGAGATCCGTGAAGCGGGCGGCCCCAACTACCGCCAGATCACGTTCAACGGCAAGAGCGCCAAGCTGAAGGACCCCAAGGTCCGCCAGGCGCTGTTCATGGCCACCGACCGCGAGACGATCGCCAAGTCGGACCTCAAGGGCCTGGGCTGGAAGCCCTCCACCATGGACAACCACCTCTTCGTCGACAACCAGAAGGGGTACCAGAACAACGCGGGCAAGCTGGGTAAGTACGACCCGAAGGCAGCCGGGAAGCTGCTGGACGAGGCGGGCTGGAAGCTCAGCGGCAAGATCCGCAAGAAGGGCGGCCAGGAGCTGTCGCTGCGGTTCATCATTCCGTCCGGCACTCCCGCGGCCACCAACGAGGGGTCGATGCTGACGCAGATGTACCAGCAGGTCGGCGTCAAGCTACAGGTCCAGACGGTGCCGTCCAACGACTTCTTCGACAAGTACATCACCCCGGGCGACTTCGACGTGACGCCCTACACCCTGCTCGGCACGCCGTTCGCCGCGAGCGGCTCCACCAACGTCTACGCGGCCAAGGGCGGCAACAACTACGCCAGGATCGGCACCAAGAAGCTGGACGACCTCCTGTTCGCGGCCAGCACCAACGCCGCCGACCCGGCCGGCGCGCTCAAGCAGGCCAACCAGGCCGACGCCGAGGCCTGGCAGCTCGCCGGCGTCCTGCCCCTCTACCAGCGCCCCGACATCGCGGCCATCAACAAGAAGCTCGCCAACATGGGCGCCCTCGGCATGACCGAGCACCCGGTCTACGAGCACATCGGCTTCATCAAGTAGCCCGCTGAGCGGCACGCACCCTATGCCGGAGGCCGGACCCGTACCGTACGGGTCCGGCCTCCGGTGTAAGGGCGGTCAGGTGCCACCGACCTCAAGGACTGCCCCGCCCGGACCGCCGGAGCGGCGAGGGGCCGGGCCGCCGGTCTACGGATGCAGGATCACCTTTGTGTAGCCCTCGATGCGCTTGTCGAACTTGTCGTACGCCGACGGGGCCTGGTCCAGGGGCAGTTCGTGCGAGACGACGAAGCTCGGCTTCGCCCGGCCCTCGATGATCATGTCGCGCAGGTAGCGGTTGTAGCGCTTCACATTGCACTGCCCCGTACCCATCCGCAGGCCCTTCTCGAAGAGCTTGCCGACCGACACGAGGAGCATGCCCCGCTTGGCCTGCTCGTCAGGGCCTCCCGGGTCGGCCGGAACGTACAGGCCGGGTACGCCGAGGGCGCCGGTGGCCCGGACCGTGCCGACGAGCGAGTTCAGGACGGTCGCCGGTTCCTCACGGTCCGCGCCGTGCGCCATCGCCTGGTAGCCGACGGCGTCCACACCCTTGTCCGTGCCGACGCCCTTCGTCTGATCCTTGATCTGCTGCACCGGGTCGCCCTCGGCGAAGTTGATCGGGACCGCGCCGATCTCCCGGGCCTTCTCCAGCCGCTCGGGAACCCGGTCCACGACGAACACCTTGCTCGCGCCGCGCAGCAGAGCCGAGTAGGCGGCCATCAGGCCGACCGGTCCGCCGCCGTACACCGCGACACTCTCGCCCGGACGGACCTGGGCGAGTTCACAGCCGTGGTAGCCGGTGGGGAAGATGTCGGCGAGCAGCATGAAGTCGGTCTCGTGCTCGTTTCCCGGCGGCAGCTTCAGGCAGTTGAAGTCGGCGTAGGGAACCCGAAGATATTCCGCCTGGCCACCTGACCAGGGCCCCATGGCTACATATCCGTAAGCGCCGCCCGCAAATCCCGGATTGACGGTCTGACAGTATCCGGTGAATCCCTCGGAGCAATTGGTGCAGAACCCACAGGCGACATTGAACGGCATGACCACTCGGTCGCCCTCGCTGAGGGAAGTGACGCCCTGGCCGATTTCCTCGATGATTCCCATGTTCTCGTGACCGAAGACGATGCCGGGCTCAGCTGCCGTACGCCCTTCGTACATATGCAGGTCCGAGCCGCAGATCGCGGTGGAGGTGATCCGTACGATCACCTCGTTGGGATGCTGGATGCTGGGCTTGTCGACATTATCGACCGCCACGGAGAACGGTCCCTTGTAGACGACGGCTTTCATTTGCTGCCACCTCCCGCTCGACGGAGCGCATGCGGAAGCACGCGTGAGCAGAGGTATTTTCCCCGCCTTTTCGCGTGACCCATCTCTCATGATTCTCCGGGCTACTGGATGGGGCAAGCCGGTAATGTGTGGAGAAATACCCACTCCATACACCCCGAGTAATGCCACTCTGGACTCTGGGTATCGCACCGTCGCACCGAGAAACGAAACAGGGAGGTCGACACGTGGCAGCACAGCGACTCGGAACCTTGCTCGTCCCCGTGCTCGGCCTGTCCGGCACCTCGTACCCGCCGGGCACGACGGTTACCGTCCGCGGTCGCGGCGCTACTGTCGATGCGTTTGTGAACGGCGACTGGCTCCCCCTGTCGTGGTGGGAGTTCTCCGACGGCCTCCGCGAGGACATCGCCGACCGCTGACGCGTCCCGCCGCGGCTACTCGAACCGCGCGGGGTCGCCTGCCCCTCGGCGTACGATCTCGGCTTCGCCGCCGGAGAAGTCGATGACCGTGGTCGGTTCGGTGCCGCAGTCGCCCGAGTCGATCACGGCGTCCACCACGTGGTCGAGCCGTTCCTTGATTTCCCAGCCCTGGGTCATCGGCTCCTCCTCGTCGGGCAGCAGCAGGGTGCTGGAGAGCAGCGGTTCACCGAGTTCGGCGAGCAGCGCCTGAGCGACGACATGGTCCGGGATCCGTACCCCGACCGTCTTCTTCTTCGGGTGCAGCAGCTGGCGCGGCACCTCCTTCGTCGCAGGGAGGATGAAGGTGTAACTGCCGGGCGTCGCCGCCTTGATCGCGCGGAACACGTCGTTGTCGACGTGCACGAACTGCCCCAGCTGCGCGAAGTTCTGGCACACCAGGGTGAAGTGGTGACGATCGTCGAGGTTCCGGATCGACCGGATCCGGCCGATGCCGTCACGACTGCCCAGCTGACATCCCAGTGCATAACAGGAGTCCGTCGGGTACGCGACGAGCGCGCCGGAGCGGATGCTGTCAGCCACCGTGCTGATGGTGCGCCGCTGAGGATTCTCGGGGTGTACGTCGAAATACTTCGCCATCCGCCGAGTCTAGGTGATCAGGACAGCCGCGCTGAGGTGGCCGTTCCCGGCGGGTGCGACGGCTCGGCAAACCGGCGGGTCGCCGAGCCGTCGCACCCTCCCCTTCTCGCCCGTGCGCCGGGCCCACGCGTCCTGTTGGCGTCAGACCGACGCGGCGGTCTCCGCTCCGGCGATGAGCACATCCAGCAGCGACAGCAGGGCACCGCGCACGTCCGAACGGGAGCGGGCGTCGAGCATGAGGATGGGCGTGTTCGGGTCGCTCAGGTGCAAGGCCGCCTTGATCTGCTCTGCGGTGTAGGGCTGCTCGCCGTCGAAGCAGTTCGCGCCGATGACGAACGGCAGCCCGCGGCTCTCGAAGAAGTCGACGGCCGGGAAGCTGCGGTCCAGTCGCCGGGTGTCGACCAGGACGATCGCCCCGAGCGCTCCTGCCAGCAGGTCGTCCCACATGAACCAGAAGCGTTCCTGGCCCGGTGTGCCGAAGAGGTAGAGGACCACTCCCGCGTCGGCGAGGGTGATCCGGCCGAAGTCCATCGCGACGGTGGTCGCCGTCTTGGACTCGATGCCGTCGAGGTCGTCGACGCCGACACCCGCGGCGGTCAGCCGTTCCTCGGTGCGCAGCGGCTCGATTTCGGAGACCGCTTCGACCAAGGTCGTCTTGCCGACGCCGAAGCCACCCGCGATCAGGATCTTGACGGGGGACTCTTCCTGGGCGTCTGTGTCATATCCGGGCAAGGTTGTCCCTGATTTTCATGAGCAGGTGGACATTGGACGTTTCGGCCGCATCCAGGGGCGGCCGGTGATGGATCAGACCGCGATCCGCCAACTCGCTGAGTAGGACCGTCATCGGGGTGAGGCGCATCTGCATACGAGCGGCGATCTCGGCGACCGCCCGCCCGTTCGGCGGTTGGCACATGGCCAGAATGTCCTGCCATTCGGTGGACAGGCTGCCGTCGGCATCCGCCGCCACCGTCGCTGTGATCAACGTGTCCATGGTCAGGACGGTGCGGGGTGCGGTGGTCCGCCCGTCGGTGAGGGCGTACAACCGCGTCCGGCGCCGCCTGGCGGGCTGCGGATCGGCCGTCATGACGGCTTGGGCGCCGGCGTGCGCTCCGGGGTGCTGAGCCACTCACCGAGCGCCTGCGATGCCCGTACCACCTCGCCACCCAGCTCCCCGAGCCGGGCCTTGCGCGAGGTCACGACGATGAGCGTGCTGCCCTCGCCGCACCCGACGATGCAGAGATAGCGGTCGTCCATCTCCACCAGCTGGCGGATCACCCGGCCACCGCCGACCTCCCTGGAGATCGCCTTCATCGTGGCCGCGATGCCGGAGGACGCCGCGGCTATGCGCTCCGCCTGGTCCCGGTCCAGCTGATAGGCGCTCAGCTTGATCCCGTCGTTGGACAGCAGCACCGCTCCCGCGATGCCGGCGATCCGGCTGAGGTGGTTGTCCAGAATGCTGTAGATCATGTCGTTCGTCGTCATGGCTGGTCCCGTCGGAGCTCTATTTCCACTGTCTCGGTGCCGTGCTCGTAATCCGCCCAGGCGTCGGCCACTTCTTCGGGCGTCGAGGTGTCCTCGGCGACCGGTTCCGCTACGCGTTGCTCGCGGAGTTGCTTGGCGATATGCGTCTGCGGCACACGCTCCGGCAGGGGCGGCACGGAGGAGCCGTCCCGGGGCAGGGTCCGGACCGCCGCGGGCGCCTCACGCGACTGACGGCGTGGCAGCCCGGAGCCGGTGAGAACGGGCTCCGCCGGCGCGGCGGGGCGCGCGTGGAGGACGAACTCGGGCTTGCGCTCGTCCGGCGTGGGCGCGTGCGACGTGGGCGCGTCCGACGTGCGCTGCTCCGGCTTGCTCTCGTCCGGGCGGCGTGGCGCGGGGGTGCGTGGCGCCGAACCGGCCGCGGCTGACCCCCCGGTCCGGACCTGGTTCTCCTCGGTCCGGACCAGGTGCTCCTGGGGAATGATCACGATGGCGGCCGTGCCGCCGAATGTCGAGCGGCGCAGGGTGACCCGTGCCTGGAGCTGGTCGGCGAGGTGGCCGACCACGAACAGGCCGAGCCGGTGGGCATTTTGCGCCAGGACGGCGTACGGCGGGGCGGCGTGCAGCCGGCCGTTCATCTCCTCGTAGCGCTCGGCCGCCACGCGCGGACCACGGTCCTCGATCTCCACCGACAGTCCGTCGGTGACGAGTTCGGCCCGGATGGCGACCTTCGACGCCGGCGGGGAGAACCGCGTCGCGTTGTCCAGCAGCTCCGCGAGGAGGTGGCTGATCGCGCTGATGACTCGCGGCTCCACGCTGATCTCGTCCAGGGCGACCCGCTCGATCCGCCGGAAGTCCTCGACTTCCGCGGCGGCCTCACGCAGCAGGTCCGCGACGCGCATGGGCTCAGCGTGCGGGTCGGGGATCTCGCCGCCCGCCAGGATGAGCAGGTTTTCGATCTGCCGCCGCATACCCACCGTCAGCTGGTCGGATTTCATCAGCTGTGCGAGCAGCGCTTCGTCGTGGCCGAAGGTGTCCTGAAGGTCCTCGGTCAGGCTCAGCTGGCGGCTGACCAGGTTTCCGGTGCGGGAGGCGATGCCCGCTGCGAACATGCCGAAGCCCTGCCGCTCGTCGGCGAGTTGCCGGTACCCGTCGACGGATACGGCGACGGCTCGGGCGAACGCGTCGCTGATGCGGCCGACTTCGTCCCGGTCCTGTCCCGGCCCCGGCAGCGCCTCGGGGTCGACAGTCTGCCCGCGCTGCAGTCGGTCCACGATGTCCGGCAGCGTTTCCTCGGCGACGGTCACCGTGCGCTCGTGCAGCACGGCCATGCGGCGCAGCACCGTGCGCGTGGTGAAGACGACGACGGCCACGACGAGCAGGAGGCCGGCGCCGCCTCCCACGATCATCCAGATGACGTCTGACTCGAGCTCGTCGGCCGTGGCATCGGCGTGCACGATCACCGCACGCGTCTGGTCGGAGTTGAGCTGGGACAGCTGTGGGACGACCTTTGCGTACGTGGCCGTCCAGCCACGCACCAGGCGCGGCAACGCGACGCCGCCCGGGATGTCGCGGTGATCGGACAGCGCCGCATTCTCGATACGGGTCTTGGTCTTCCACGCGTCCGAGGAGACGATCTGCGCGTAGGCTGTCCGGCCTTTTTCGGGCAGATAGGGAACGATCGACGTGCCGTACAGGAAGCGGTGGGCTCCAATGGCGTTGGTGAGCTCTTCGAACTTGCCGCCTCGCAGCTTTCCGGCCGGGCCGGCGGACGCGAGGAGTGTGTCTTCCTGCGCGAGCACCTCCGATGCTGCGAACAGGGCGGCCACCGGTCGGCTCTCCTGCGTGAGCGTCGCATCGTCCATGTTGCTGAACTGTTGGTAGACGCGGATCATCTGGCCGATCACGCCGGTGTAGTAGCCGGTGACGCGGTCCACGCTGCCGCTGCGGGCGTCGGTGCGCTCGCGGTAGGCGTCCAGGTCGTCAAGCTGCTTCTTCACGTCCCGGACGTAGCGGTCCGCCCGGTCGTCCCTGCGGTCGTCCGGGGCGTCGGCCGACCGCTGGAATGTGGCTACCGCTCGGTCCGTGGCCGCGCGCCGGTGGCTCAGGTCGGCCCGGGACACGGGCGAACCGGCCCACTGCGCGGCCGCCATGCTGCGCTCGGCCTGCATCTCGGCCATGAGCTCGTACAGGGGAATGCCGATCCGCTCACCGTCCGCCACATCGGCGCGCAGGTGCGAGGACTGCTGCAGCAGCCGGTCGGCGGTGACGAAGACTTGGGCGCCCATCGCCACGGTGGGCACCACCGCCAGCCAGATGAGCAAGGTGCGCAGACGCACGGCACCCCGTCGTCGACTTCTCGTGGGTGCTATGTGGCCTTCGGGCTGTGGGCCTTCGGGATCTATGGGAGTCATCGGTCCTCGTGAGCGGAGACAAGGGAACAGAAGACCAAAAGCCGGTACGGCCACTCCGCCCAGGGAAAGCGGAAGTGTCCGTCCGGCATCGGTAGGACGTGGGGCGATCATAACCAGCCACAACATGAAAGGGAGAGGTAGCAGCGGTGATCGATGCGTGATAGCGGCTTGCGTCGGGGTGGCCCGAGAGGCCGCCCAGGGCACTTGGTCAGCCCGAGGAGACGGTCAGCCCGAAGTGCTGACGGCGGCTCACGATGCGGCGGGGCGACGGTGGCAGCCGGTCGCGGCCGCTTTTGGCCCGCTATAGCCGCAGACATCCGGCCGTCTCGGCCCTTGCCCTACGGCGCGATCGCCGGACCCTTGCCGTCAGCCACCGTGTACCGCCGCTGCCGGCGCTCCCGGCAGTCAACTCCCCCCACCGCACCGGCGTAACCAAGCTCATACGGAGCCCAGGGCCGTACAGCTGTCGTCCGGAGTGCGTCGCCCGTCCGGGCGGCAGTCGACATTTGCGACGCACTCGACATCTCGCCATTCCGAACGTGATGCGGAGCAACGGGGGTTGGGGAAGCACCACCGCCGAGCGACAACGCGTCGTCGGCGTCGCCGCGGTTCTTCAGCCCCGTAGACGCCGACGCCGCACGCGCGGAAGACCGGACGCGATCGCGACGTCGCCGGAGTGGTACGCACGCCGTCCCGGCCGGGTACTCCGGGCCGCTCTCGCTGGAGGTGTTCAACGACGTCTTCCGGCAGGCGGACGCGGGACGGACGGCCGTCGAGGCGCTACGGTCGCTGCGCAGCCTGGAGGGGTCGGCGCGGCTGAGCACGCTGCCCGCGACGGTCGTGCCGAGCGGTTTCGCCTTCGCGGAGGTGGCGGCAGCCGACCCCGATCCGGTGCGTACGCTGCTGGGCGCACTCGGCTTCGCCCGCGCCGGCCGCCACACCGGCAAGCCGGTGGAACTCTGGCAGCAGGGCACCGCCCGCCTCCTGTGATGTCGGCGCTGACGATCTCGCCGTCGGACACCGTGCAGGTCCCCAGGAGGTGCCGCCGATGTTCTTGCCGGCCGATGGCCCCGTTCCGTCCCGTCTGCGGGCCGCACTCGATGATGCGGCCCGCACCCGGTCACGAAGAGCGGCGCACCCGCGCGGCCTTGCGGGCCTCGGCCATCTCACGGGCCTCGGTGGTACGGCGGGACTCGCCGCCCGAGCGCCCGGGGCGCCCCAGGCGGGTGCCCCGGCCGCGGAACGGTGCGCCACCGCGCTTGGGGCGCTCGGCGACCGGCGCGGCAACGGTGATGGGGACCCCGGAGGGGGCCTGGGCTCCGGTGATGCGGCTCAGTTCGGCCTCGCCGGAGCGGACCTGGGTGGTCTGCGGGGTGATACCGGCGTCGGCCATCAGGCGGTCCATGTCGCGGCGCTGGTTGGGCAGGACAAGGGTGACGACGCGGCCGGACTCGCCGGCACGGGCGGTGCGGCCGCCGCGGTGCAGGTAATCCTTGTGGTCGACGGGCGGGTCGACGTTGACCACCAGGTCGAGGTTGTCGACGTGAATGCCGCGGGCCGCGACGTTGGTGGCCACCAGGGCCGTGACCTCGCCGGTCTTGAACCGGGCGAGGGTGCGGGTGCGCTGGGGCTGGGACTTGCCACCGTGCAGGGCGGCGGCGCGTACACCGCTCTTCAGCAGGTGCTTGGTGAGCTGGTCGACGGCATGCTTGGTGTCCAGGAACATGATCACCCGGCCGTCACGGGCGGCGATCTCGGTCGTGGCGGCGTACTTGTCGGCGTTCTGCACGTGCAGGACGTGGTGCTCCATCGTGACGACCGCGCCCGCCGACGGGTCGACCGAGTGGACGACCGGGTCCTGGAGGTAGCGACGGACCAGAAGGTCGACGTTGCGGTCCAGGGTGGCCGAGAACAGCATCCGCTGGCCGTCGGGGCGTACCTGGTCGAGCAGCTGGGTGACCTGGGGCATGAAGCCCATGTCGGCCATCTGGTCGGCCTCGTCCAGGACCGTGATGTTCACCCGGTCCAGGCGGCAGTCCTTGCGCTCGATGAGGTCCTTGAGACGGCCCGGGGTCGCGACGACCACCTCGGCGCCGCCGCGCAGTGCACTCGCCTGGCGGCCGATCGACATGCCGCCGACCACTGTGGCCAGCCGCAGCTTCAGGGCCTGGGCGTACGGGGTGAGCGCGTCCGTGACCTGCTGGGCCAGCTCGCGGGTGGGGACGAGGATCAGGGCCAGCGGCTGCCTGGGCTCGGCTCGCTGCCCGGCGGTGCGCGCCAGCAGCGCCAGGCCGAAGGCGAGCGTCTTGCCCGATCCGGTGCGACCGCG
This sequence comes from Streptomyces sp. NPDC028368, assembly GCF_055565615.1. Taxonomy (NCBI): domain Bacteria; kingdom Bacillati; phylum Actinomycetota; class Actinomycetes; order Kitasatosporales; family Streptomycetaceae; genus Streptomyces; species Streptomyces sp. NPDC028368. The sequence goes on from NZ_JBVHTY010000008.1 coordinate 274,886, forward strand.
GCCCAGGACGTCCCGGCCTGCGAGGGAGTTCGGCAGCGTGGCCGCCTGGATCGGGAACGGCTCGCTCACGCCGAGTCCGGTCAGCGTCTTCAGCAGCTCGACCGGCATGTCGAGTTCGCCGAAGGTCGCAGCCGCGGGGAGGGCCGGGGTGATGGTGACCGGCAGTGCGAACTCGCCGGGCGCGGAGGGGCGACGCCCTTGTCCGCCGGAACGGCCGCCGGGGCGGCCCTTGCCCTTCGGGCGGAAGCCGGCGCCGCGGTCGGAGCCGGCCGAGGTTTTCTTGCGGGGATTGGAGTAGCGGTCGTTCGTGCGAACTGAGCGGTTCATGGAGAACCTTCCTCGATATGGCACGTATCGAGGAATTCTCGGCAAAGTTTAGCCGAACGAATTGCAAGAACGAGCCGAATAAAAGACTGAAGAGAAGCCGGTCGCACCGGCTCGGTAAAGCAGCGACGCCTGACGTGGGAATGTCGATGGGCGGGCTTGATGGTGGGAGGGGTCCCGGGGGCGTGGAGGGCCGCGCGCCTGGCGGGAGCCGTGGCGCGTCGGGCAACCCCTGCAAACAGCAACGAGCTGGAGCCCGCACCAGTGCGGACTCCAGCTGCGTCTTACGCCTCAGCGTCAGGCAGGAACAATGTTCTCCGCCTGCGGGCCCTTCTGGCCCTGCGTGACGTCGAAGTTCACCTTCTGACCTTCCTGAAGCTCACGGAAGCCCTGGGTGGCGATGTTCGAGTAGTGGGCGAAGACGTCCGGGCCGCCACCCTCCTGCTCGATGAAGCCGAAGCCCTTTTCCGCGTTGAACCACTTCACGGTACCAGTAGCCATGTCAAATCTCCTTCGGGGCAGTGCCTGGGGGCCCGCACTGCGCGAACCCCGGCGTCGCCGCGATGATTGCCCCGTCCGGAATACAGCACCGGAAATATAAAAGCGCCTGACAGCATAATGCCATCAAGGCGCTATGGGAACCACAACTGCAACTGGGATCAACAGTAGCACGACATCAGCAGGGGCAGGGAAAATTCGCTATTCCCCCCGTTCCCCCATGGGCACCCGCACCGCAAACTGCCCAAATTTGCGGACCGTCGCCGCCACCGGCCCCGCCACAGGCGACAGCGAGCGGCCTGGGGCCGGTACGGAGGGCTGACGGCTGACGGCTGCCGGCTGCCGGCTGCGTCGTCGGCGTCACTCCCCGTGCGCGTGCGGGCGCCACGGCGGTGCCTGGAAGCTGCCGCCGTACATCGGAAGCTTGATCCGGTCGCCATAGCGTGCGAGCTGCGACCAGGGCCGGTTGATCCCGGAGGAGCCATGGGCGCGGACCCGGGTGACGGCGTCGAGGTCGAGAACGTCGACCAGGACCTCCTCGCCGGTGCCCGCCTTCTGGCGAACGATGCCCTCGGGGTCGACGATGGCGCTCTCGCCGACGCCGGCGGGCTCGGCGGCGTTGACGTTGACGACGTAGAGCTGGTTGGTCCAGGCGTTGGCGCGGGCGCAGACCAGTTCCATTTCGCGGTCCCGGGTCGTGGTGAGGGTGGGCTGGATGATCACTTCGGCGCCCATCCAAGCCAGTTGCCGCGCCGTCTCGGGGAAGGATCCGTCGTAACAGATCGCCAGCCCGAACCGCCCCGCCTGCGGGATGTCGAAGACGACGAACTCGTTGCCCGGGGTGGTCTGTTCGTAGGGCTGCCAAGGGAACACCTTGCGATACCTGGCGACGATCTCGCCCTGGGGGGAGACGGCGAGGGCGGTGTTGTAGATCCGCTGGTCGTCGGCGCGCTCGTAGAGACTGCCCGGCACGAGCCAGAGGCCGGTCTCCCGGGCGAGGTCACTGATGCGGTCGGTGAGCGGGCCGGGGATGGTGGTGGCGGCCTGGTCCATCCAGTCGGCGCGGGCGCGGAGCAGGGGGGCTTCGGCGGCGAGCATCAGCTCGGGTGCGACGACCAGTTGGACGTGGGGGAAAAGGCCCTTTACGGCGCGTACCTGGTCGGCGAAGCGTTGCCAGCTGGCTTCGAGGTCGAAGGGGACCGGCGTGGTCTGGATGGCGGCGATGGTGAGTGTGCGCATGGAGGTCAGTCCTCGGTGATGGTCAGTTCGGCGACGGTCCGGCGGCCGTCGCGGAAGAAGCGGCGGTGGCGTGAGCGGACGATGAGCATGACCGGCGCGCCCAGGACGATGGAGCCGGCGCCGAGCAGGAAGACCCCGCCGATGCCATGGAAGGAGGTGGTGCCGTAGGCCGGGTCGAGCATGTCGTGGACGCTGCGGGCGAAGGCGGCGAGCATCATCAGGCCGCCCAGCAGAGGAAGCACGCCTTTGAGGAGCAGGTCGCGGACGGAGCCGCGCAGCTGGTGGCGGAAGTGCCATACGCAGGCGAGGCCGGTGACGCCGTAGTAAAAGGCGATCAGCAGGCCGATGGAGAGAATGGCGTCGCCGAGAAAGGCCGTGGAGAGGACGCTCAGGAGCGCGAGCAGTGCGGCGGCGGCCGCGCCGAAGAGGACCGTACCGAAGGACGGCGTGCGGTGCTGGGGGTGGATGCGGGTGAACGCCTTGGGCAGGGCGCCGTGGCTTCCCATGGACAAGGTGGCGCGGGAGCTTCCGACGATGCTGGTGAGCAGGGCGGAGACGGCCGAGACGCAGATGGCGAGCTGGACCGCTTTGGCCAGGCTCGGGCCGAGCACCGGCGGGGCGAGGGTGGCGAGGATGTCGGCGGCGGTGTCGGGGTTACCGAGGCCGGTCCCCGTGGTTCCGGTCCCGGCGAAACTGATCGCAGCGAAGGCGGTGAACAGGTAGGTGCCGAGCAGGACCAGTGTGGAGATCACCGCCGCCTTGCCGGGGATGCGGCCGCTGTCGCGGGTTTCCTCGTTGACGGTGATCAGTGCGTCCCACCCCCAGTAGATGAACAGGCACAGGAGCACCGATTCGGCGAAGGGGCCGAAGCCGTCGAAGGCGAAGGGGTTGAGCCAGGACAGGCGCGGTGTGGCGGTGCCGCCGCGGGCGAATGCGGCGGCCCCGAATCCGAACAGGGCGGTGAGCTGCAGCCCCAGGAGCACGTACTGGACCCAGGCGGCGAGTTGCAGCCCCCGGTACGCCACGGCGGTGACCGCGGCCAGCAGCAGGATCGCCGTGACGGTCACCGCGACGCCGCTGCCCGCCAGTGAGCCCAGGCCGAGCAGCCCCAGCAGATAGGTGGCGCCGACCTGGGCGAGCGCGGTCATGCCGATCAGCGTGGCAATCTGCACCGCCCAGCCGCCGCAGAGCCATCCGGCGAACGGGCCGAAGGCGCGGGTGCTCCATACGAAGGTGGTGCCACAGTCCGGCATCGCACGGTTGAGCTCGCGGAAGGCGAAGGCGGTCAGCAGGATCGGCACGAAGCCGAGCAGCAGGGCGGCAGGGGCTTGATGGCCGACGACCGTGGTCACCAAGCCGAGGGTGACCGCGATGCTGTAGGCCGGGGCGACGCAGGACAGGCCCAGCGCGACCGAGGCGCCCAGGCCGACGGAGCCGCGGCGCAGCCCCTTGCCGCCCGGTTCGGTACGCATCGCCGCTTGGGGTGGGTCGGTAGTGCTGTCGGCAGCGGTGAGACGGGGGATCACGGGGGCCTCCTGTGGCAGCACGCCGGATGCGCGATTCGTTAAACGGGAGTTTAAGAACTGTCGTGCCTGGCACGTCAAGGCCTGGTCGCGTACTTTTAAATGCGGGATAGAAGATAGAGATCCGAGTGGAGGCAGTCGCGGTGGCACGGAAGAAGGACCAGGCCGCCCGCCGGGCGACGCTGGGCGCGGCCGTCGAGCGGGCGGTCCTGGCCCGCGGCATGGAGGGCCTGCGCCTGCGGGACGTCGCCGATGAGGCCGGCGTCACCCCGGCCGCGGTCCTGTACTACGGGGATCTGGACACGCTGATATACGAGACCTACCAGCAGGCCATCGAGCGGTTCAGCCGGGAGCGGGAGCAGGCCGCGGAGCAGTCCGACGACGCGCGAGACCGCCTGCACGCCTGCATCGAGCACGGCGTCGCGCACGGCCCCGGGGACAGCCTGCCGCGCCTCCTGTTCGAGTACTGGCCGCGCACCCTGCGCGACGCGAAGGCGGCCGCCCTCGACAGTGCGCTGACGGAGCGCCAGATCGCCATCTATTACGGAATCCTCGTACTGGGCCAGGCGCAGGGGCACTTCACGCTCAGCGATCCCCCGCGCCTGCTGGCCGCCAACTTCGTAGCCATGGAAGACGGCTACCAAATGGAAGTGCTGGCAGGCCGCCGCGTCCGTACAGAGGTGATCGAGGCCCTGCATTCCTACGCCCGGACGGCTACCGGCTACGACCCTGGGCGCTGAACGCATTAAGCGCCGGCTCGCGGCGCTTCCCACTCCCCCGATCCGACCGGCCGGCACCGCGGGCACCTCCGGCGGTACCGCGGGCATGGCGGACGGCCCCGAAGCGGTGGGCGGCGCCCTCCTCCCCAGGTAAAACCTTTCTCGCATTCCCGTATACCGCACGCCATCGGCCGGTCGGCCCGGCCTGCCCTTCCGGTCCGTACAGCGCGGCACAGCCGCAGCTCAGGACCCTTTTGCGGGTGGATCGCCGAGAAGGAAGGCGGGGCGTCGCATGTTCCGGGCGTGTTGCGGCGCGGTTGACGGGGCGACGTCCGAGGCACACGATCGATATATAGGTGCTGGATACAACAGACCCCTGTGGGGCTGTCTGGCCGCTGGTCTCCGGCGTGCTCGCTCCCGGCGTCCGACAGCTTCCTCGGTGGAATCAGGAGGACATGGCATGTGTGGCATCACCGGCTGGATTTCCTTCGACCGTGATCTGCGCTCCGAGCAGGAGACCGTGGACGCGATGACCGAGACGATGTCCTGCCGCGGGCCCGATGACCGCGGCACGTGGGTGCAGGGGCCCGCCGCTCTCGGGCACCGCCGTCTCGCGATCATCGATCTGCCCGGTGGACGTCAGCCGATGACCGCCGAGAGGGCGGACGGGACCCCGGTCGCCCTCGTGTACTCCGGCGAGACCTACAACTTCGGTGAACTGCGTGAGGAACTGGTCTCCAGGGGCCACCGCTTCACCACCGACTCCGACACCGAGGTCGTCCTGCGCGGATACCTCGAGTGGGGCGAGGCGGTCGCCGAACGGCTCAACGGGATGTTCGCGTTCGCGATCTGGGACGAGCAGCGCCAGCGGCTCGTCATGATCCGCGACCGGATGGGCATCAAGCCGTTCTACTACTACGCCACGTCCGACGGCGTGCTGTTCGGATCGGAGCCGAAGGCCATCCTCGCCAATCCGCTCGCCAAGCGGAACGTGGGGCTCGACGGCCTCCGCGAGCTCTTCGCCTTCATCAAGACACCCGGTCACGCCGTCTGGGAAGGCATGAACGAGGTCGAGCCCGGCACGGTGGTCACCGTTGACCGCAACGGCCTGCGCCGGCACGTCTACTGGTCGCTGCAGACCCGCGCGCACCACGACGACCGGGACGCCTCGGTCGCCCATGTCCGTACGCTGCTCGACGACATCGTCCGCCGTCAGCTCGTCGCCGACGTACCGCGCTGCACCCTGCTGTCGGGCGGCCTGGACTCCTCGGCCATGACCGCGCTGGCGGCCCGTCAGCTGGGCGAGGTGGGCGAGACGGTACGCAGTTTCGCCGTCGACTTCGTCGGCCAGACCGAGCACTTCGTGGCCGATGAACTGCGCGCCACCCCCGATACGCCCTACGTGCACGACGTGGCCCGCCTCGCCGGCACCCGGCATCAGGACATCGTGCTGGACTCGGCCGCCCTGGCCGATCCCGAGGTGCGCGCCAAGGTCATCCGGGCCCGGGACATCCCGATGGGCCTGGGCGATCTGGACGCCTCGCTCTATCTGCTGTTCAAGGCCATCCGCCGGCACTCGACGGTCGCCTTGTCCGGCGAGTCGGCCGACGAGGTATTCGGTGGGTACAAGCAGTTCTTCGACGAGGAGGCCCGCCAGGCCGACACCTTCCCCTGGCTCGTCCGCTTCGCGGAGCACTTCGGCGACGACGGCAACATCCTCACCGACAGTGTCACCAACTCCCTCAACCTGGGCTCCTACATCCAGGACGGCTACGACTCCGCCATCAAGGACGTCGAACGGCTCGACGGGGAGAGCGACTTCGAATTCCGTATGCGCAAGATCTGCTACCTGCACCTGACGCGCTTCGTACGGATCCTGCTCGACCGCAAGGACCGCGCGAGCATGGCGGTCGGGCTGGAGGTGCGGGTGCCGTTCTGTGACCACCGGCTGGTCGAGTACGTCTACAACACGCCGTGGTCACTGAAGTCCTTCGACGGACGGGAGAAGAGCCTGCTGCGCGAGGCCACGGCGGACGTACTGCCGAAGTCGGTCTACGACCGCGTCAAGAGCCCCTACCCGTCGACCCAGGACCCCCAGTACGCGGTCGCGCTCCAGCACCACGCCAAGGAACTCCTCTCGCAGTCCTCGCACCCGGTCTTCGACCTCGTCGACCGCAAGTGGCTGCAGCGGGCGGCGGACCACGACACCCCCCAGATCACTCAGGCGTCCCGGCGCGGCCTCGAAAGGACACTGGATCTGGCCCTGTGGTTGGACATGTACTCCCCCACCATTACGCTCGCTTGATCGGAAACGGGCGCGCGATGGGCTGAGCGATGACATTCGGCGATGACGAGGCGCTGCACCTGGTGATCTCCCTGCACCGGCTCACCCGGAGCCTGCGCAGGGCTGCCACCGCGGGCAGCATCCAGCTGACCCATATCGCCGTTCTGGCGCTGCTGTCGCAGCAGGGACCCGCCCGGATCGGTGAGATCGCGCAGTGGGTGCCCTGTTCCCAGCCGACCGCCACCGCGGCCGTCCTCGCGCTGGAGTCGGCGGGCCTGGTCCGCCGCGAATCCGATCCGGCGGACAAGCGAGCCAGCCGCGTGCTGCCCACCGAGCGCGGCACCGCCGCGCTGGCCGACGTCGCCCGCGGCGAGGCCGAGGTGCTCTCCAAGCGCCTCGCCTCGCTACGGCCCGACGAGATCCGCCAACTCGCCGCGGTGGAACCGCTGTTGCGGCGGCTCGCGGAGGCGGCGGACTGAGGGATGGAGTGCGGGGTGGACCGCGGTTGAGCCGGGCGGCCCGCCGCTCACCCGGCCCGGCGCGGGCGGCTGCGCCGGACCCGGCTGTGTCCGGACCATCCCGGGCGAGGTGCGAGGACAGGCTCTAAGCTCGGTGAAGGGGCCCGAAGAACTGATCTTGGAGGCTCCCATGGTGCAGTTGCCCGAAGCCCGCGATGTGGCCCCACGCGTGGCCGTCGGCGCCTTCTTCCTGAACACCGGGCTGACGAAATTGCGGGCCGACCAGGCGACCGCCGAGGCCGTGCACGGCATGGCCCGTACGGCGTATCCGTTCTTGGAGAAGATCCCCGCCGAGCGGTTCACGCGGCTGCTGGCGTGTACGGAAATCGCGGTCGGGGGTGTACTGCTCACCCCGTTCGTACCGACCCGGCTGGCCGGGCTGGCGCTGACCGGATTTTCCAGCGGGCTGGTCGGGCTGTACCTGCGGCTGCCGGGCATGCGGGAATCCGGAAGTCTGCGGCCGACGCAGGACGGGATGCCGTTGGCCAAGGACAGCTGGATGCTGGGTATCGGGCTGGGATTCCTGACCGCTCCGTGCCGGCGACGGCGGTCCGCGGCTGCTCGGCACCGGCATGCCGCCGCGCGCCGGCGGTGCTGCACGGGCTGATCCCGTAGCGGCGGTACGCAGCAGGGCGCTCGCCCGGCCTCGGCCGGCCGGGCGCCGCCGTACGCGAAGAACCTCCAGGCCTGCAGAAGCCCGGAGCAGGACGCTCCGCGCTTCAGAACGGCAGACCCCGCAATCACTCTTGAGGGGGCTCTGAGCCGAGTGTGAAGGGCTGCGCGCGGCAGACGAGCAGGGCGACGTCGTCCGGGTCGTCGGGGCGCCGGAGTTCACGGAGGAGGTGGTCGCAGGTTTCCTCCAGGGGGCGGTCGGGCGCGTCGAGCAGGTGGAGGAGGGTGTCGAGGCGTTCGTCGATGGCGTGGTGGCGGGTTTCGACCAGACCGTCGGTGTACAGGACCAGTTGGTCGCCGGGGGCGAGGCCGAAGGTGATGGTCTCGAAGGGGACGCCGCCGACTCCGAGCGGCGTACCGGTGGGCAGGTTGAGCAGTTCGGGGTGCCTGCCGCTGCGGACGAGGGCGGGCGGCAGGTGGCCGGCGGTGGCGACGTGGCATTCGGCGCGGTGCGGGTCGTAGACGGCGTACACGCATGTGGCGATGAAGTGCTCCAGCCCTGAGGTGATCTTGTCGAGGTGCTGGAGGACCTGCGCAGGCTCGAGGTCGAGGTCGGCGAAAGCGCAGGTGGCAGCGCGCAGGCGGCCCATCGTGGCGGCGGCGTCGATACCGCTGCCCATGACGTCGCCCACGACGAGTGCGGTCCGGTCGCCGCCGAGCGGCAGGACGTCGTACCAGTCCCCGCCGACCTCTTGGGTGGCCTGCGCGGGCCGGTACCGGGAGGCGACGTCCAGACCGGGAAAGTGGGGTGGGTGGTCAGGGAGCAGGCTGCGCTGCAGGGTCTCGGCGGCGTTGCGCACGCTCTGGTGCGAGCGGGCGTGGTCGATGCATACGGCGGCGCGCGAGGCCAGCTCACCGGCGAGGGCGAGGTCGTCCTCATCGAAGGGCAACCGGTTGCGGGCCCGCGTGAGCCCCAGGAAGCCGAGGATCTGGCCGCGGGCGATGAGCGGGGCCAGCATGTAGGAGTGCACGCCGGCGCGGGCCAGCAAGGTGGCGGCGTGGTCGTCACGGGCGATGCGCGCCAGGTCGTTGTCATCCGCGTGGGAGATCAGGATCGGCCGGCCGGTGCGTACACATTGGGTGGCCAGGCGGTCGGCGTCGTAGGCGGCGATCTCGCCGGGCGGATCGGCGGCCTGGACGGCTTCGGTGGGGTAGGCGGCCTTCACCGCGAGGGCGCGGAAGCGCGCGGGGCCGTCCTGGGGAGCAGGTCCGGGGCGGTGCTCATCGAGGACCGAGTCGAGCACGTCGACGGTGACGACGTCGGCGAGCTCGGGAACGGTGACCTCGGCCAGCTCTCGGGCGGTCTGTCCCACCTCCAGGGTGGTGCCGATACGCGCGGAGCCGTCGGCGATCAGGGCCAGGCGCCGCCGGGCCTCGGCAGCCTCCATCGCCGCCTGATACCGGTCGGTGACGTCCACCACCAGGTCGGCCACCCCGAGAATGCGTCCCTGGGGGTCCTCCAGCCGGTAGAGAGAGATCGACCAGGCGTGCTTGTCCGAGTCGGCGGGTGTGTGGCCGACGATGGTGGACTGGTCGACCATGGGGATCCCGGTCTTGAGGACCTGCCGCATCGCGGCCTCGGGCACCTCGAACTTCGCGGCGGACATGATGTCGCGGTAGTGCCGGCCGAGGTGGTCCTTCGCCGGTATGCCGTGCATCCGCTCCAGAGCGGGGTTGACGGCTACGTACCGCAGATCGGTGTCGAGGATCGCCAGCCCGATGGGGGACTGGGAGATCAGCCGGGTGGACAGGGCGACATCCCGCTCCACTTCGCGCAGCGTCGGTGAGTCGGTGGCGAGGCCGAGGGCGTAGAAGTCGCCGCGGTCGTCCAGCAGCCGCATGTTGCGCAGCTCCACCAGCCGCGAGGTGCCGTCCTTGTGCCGGACGGGGAAGGCGCCGCCCCAGCTCTGGCCGGTCTCCATGACCTCGCCGAACTTCTTGATCACCAGGTCCCAGTGCTCTTCGTGGACCAGCAGCGGCGCCGCGTACTGCCCGAGCGCTTCCTCGGCGGTGTAGCCGTACAGGCCTTCGGCCTGCGGGCTCCACAGAACGATCCGCCCCTCGGCGTCCAGCAGCACCGCGGCGACACCGAGGAGGTCCATCAGGCCGCTCGGCTGCGGCGACCGTCCCTCCGGCTCACCGGAGTCAGCCGGACGCCCGTCGACTGCGCTCACCCGGGCACTCCTTCCACCTGGCGGACCACGTGCGCTGTCCCCTCGCTTCGGTCCGTGGCCTGTCCACCTGTCCCTGGCTGCCCCCTTACCTGGTGAGTGCTTCCGCTTCCATGGTCCACCTGGTCCGGCCGATCGCCCACCCCGTCCGGAACCGGGGTACGGACGGCTTGCCCGGCCCTGAGGAGGCGCTCCGGCGCGGCGTGGCCGTCATCGCGCGGTGCCCGCAGTGCCCGCGGCGCCCCCACGGCCATCCGGCAGTCCGGCTGCCCGGCCCTCCGGCCGTGACCTCCGTGGTTGACCACGTCCCCACTCGGGCGACCGGCACCGCCGGCGGTCCACGCGCTCACACCGCCAGGGGCCGGTCCCTTGGGGCCACGGGGGCCGGGAGCACGGTGGATCCGGTCAGATAGCGGTCTGTGGCCGCCGCGGTGGCCCGTCCCTCAGCGATGGCCCACACCACCAGGGACTGGCCGCGTCCCGCGTCGCCCGCGACGAAGACCCCGTCCAGGGCCCCGTCCAGGGCCCCGTCAAAGTGCGGGTCCGCTCCCCCGCCCAGGTCACCGTCCGTGCGGGTACGGGCTGTCCGCTCCGCCCGCTCCCGCATCTCGGCCGCGAATCCGTCGTCCCGGGCGAAGTTGCCCCGGTCGTCCAGCGTGAGCCCGAGCTGCCGCATCAGTCCGGTCCCTCGTTCCGGACCGGAGAAGCCGAGGGCGAGCAGGACCAGCTCCGCCGGGATCACCCGCTCGGTGTCCGGCCGCGGCCGTCTGGCTTCGGGTTCCACTTCCGTCAGGTGCAGCGCGCACACATGGCCGTCCGTGCCCCCTGCGAAGCGGAGAGTGGCGGAGGAGAAAACCCTCGGGTCCGTGCCCTCCCGGCCCCGGGCCTCCTCGTGGGCATGGGAGATCCGGTAGACCTTCGGATACGTGGGCCAGGGCTCGGCGTCCGGCCGCGCGTCGCCCGGCTCCGGGTTGATGTCCAGCTGCACCACGGAGATCGCGCCCTGGCGCAAGGCGGTGCCCAGACAGTCCGAGCCGGTGTCCCCGCCGCCGACTATCACCACGTGCTTGCCCTCGGCGGTGACGGGTGACGTGGCGTAGTCGCCCTCCCTGACCCGGTTGGCGAGGGTCAGGTAGTCCATGGCCTGATGGATGCCGTACAGCTCACGGCCGGGGACGGGGAGCTCCCGCCGCTCCCCGGCTCCGACGGCCACAACCACCGCGTCGTGCCGCCTTCTGAGCTCGGTGGCGTCGAGATCGCTGCCGACCTCCGCACCCGTGCGGAACGTGGTGCCCTCCGCCCGCATTTGCTCGATGCGGCGGTCCAGGTGCCGCTTTTCCATCTTGAACGCGGGGATGCCGTACCGCAGCAGTCCGCCGAGGCGGTCGGCGCGCTCGTAGACGGCGACGGTGTGACCGATACGGGTGAGCTGTTGCGCCGCCGCCAGCCCCGCGGGCCCGGAGCCGATGACGGCGACGGTCTTCCCGCTGAGCTGCTGCGGCGGGTGCGGCGGCGCGTACCCGCGCTCCCAGATCTGGTCGGCGATGGCCTGCTCGACGTTCTTGATCGTCACAGGATCGGCGTTGATGGTCAGCACGCAGGCGTCCTCGCAGGGCGCCGGGCACAGCCGGCCGGTGAACTCGGGGAAGTTGTTCGTCGCGTGCAGCCGCTCGGCCGCGGCCCGCCAGTTGCCCCGCGCCGCATACACGTTCCACTCGGGGATGAGATTCCCCAGCGGGCAGCCGCTGTGGCAGAACGGGATGCCGCAGTCCATGCAGCGCCCCGCCTGCTCGGACACGACCGGGAGCAGTGCCTGCCCCGCGTAGACCTCGTTCCAGTCACTCAGTCGCTCCTCGACGGGGCGCGCCGGGACAGGCCGACGGGGGGTCTTGAGGAAGCCGTAAGGGTCGCTCATGCGCCGCCTCCATCGCCCTCGCTCACTCGCGGTGCACTACGGCGTTCACGCCAGGCTACGCCCTCTTTGCTCCCATTAGTCCTGGCTTGGTCCCGGCTTGGCCCCGGCTTGGCCCCGGCGTTGGCGAGGCGCGGCCGTGCGGCTGTGCGGCTGGTGGTGGATGACCGGATGGGCCGTGTGCCGGCGGCGGCGCTTCGTCCTATTCGTCGGTGTCGTCGACGATCCTGAGGGCGCCGGACGGGCAGAGACCGCAGGCCTCGCGCGCGGCCGGCTGCTTGACGACGTCGGGGTCGGGCTCGAGCACCAGGACAAGACCGTCGTCGTCCTGGTCGAAGACGCCGGGTGCGGTCAGAGCGCACAGGCCGGCACCGACACAGACGTTCCGGTCGGCGATCACTCGCATGGCCACTCCTCTCGCCACGGTCACCAGGTGACCGGGAGTTCGTTGACGCCCTGGATCGTCGTCCCCGGGCGCAGCGTCAGCTGATCGACCGGGACGGCCAGACGCAACGTCGGAATGCGGTCGAACAGAGCGGTGAGGATCACTTCGAGTTCCAGACGGGCCAGGTTCTGGCCGAGACACTGGTGTACGCCGAAGCCGAAGGCGAGGTGGTGGCGGGCCGAGCGGTGCACGTCGAAGGCGTCCGGGTCCTCGAACACCGAGCCGTCGCGATTGGCGATGGAGTTGGTGACGATCACGCCCTCACCCGCCCGGATGAGCTGCCCGTCGATCTCGATGTCGGCCTTTGCGACGCGGCCGCCCGCGATGTCGGCGATGGCGAGATAGCGCAGCAGTTCCTCGACCGCGGCGGGAGCGAGGCCGGGGTCGGCGCGCAGGGCGGCGTGCTGGTCGGGGTGCTCGAGCAAGGTGATCACGCTGAGCGAGGTCATCGAGGCGGTTGTCTCGTGGCCGGCGATGAGCAACAGCAGGGCGCTCGAGATCAGTTCCTCGCGGTCGATCTCCCCGTTGGCCAGTTGCTCGGCGATCAGGTGGCCGAGCAGGCCCGGTCCGGGCTCGGCCTGCCGCTTGGTGATCAACTCGTCCATGTAGCGCTCGAGTTCATTGCGCGCGGCGACCGCATCCGCCGCGTCCGCCGCCTGCACCAGGCGCCTGCTCGCGCCCTGGAAGAAGTCGTGGTCGGCGTAGGGCACGCCGAGCAACTGGCAGATCACCATGGAGGGCACCGGCAGGGCGAACCGGCTGACCAGGTCGGCGGGCGGGCCCGCGGCAAGCAGCTCGTCGATGAAGCCGTGCACGATCCGCTCGATGTCCGGGCGCATGCCCTTGATGCGCTTCACGGTGAACTCGCCGATCATCATCCGCCGCTTGGCGCCGTGCTCCGGCGGATCCAGGCCGATGAACGCGGGGCGGCGGTCCCGGAAGGAGAGGATGCGCGGCGAGGTGGCGGGAAAGTCGACGTGGGCGCGGTCGGAGGAGAGCCGGGGGTCGGCGAGCAGCTTGCGCGCCGCCTCGTGCTTGGTCACCACCCACGCCTGGCGGCCGTCGAAGAGCGTCACCTTGCGCAGCGAGTCGGGTTCATCCCGCAGCCGCGCGTACTCCTCGGGCGGGTGGTACGGGCAGGTGCGGTCCCTCGGGAAGGCGGGGGCGTCCTCGGTACGGGGTGTCGCAGCGGTCTCTGTCATGGATCCCCTCGAAATCTCTCGCACTTAAGGAACGATGAGTTCTCTAATCGGAGGATAAACTGCCCTCCCAGGGAACGCAACGATCTCTCGGTAAACCCTCAGGAGTCCCCCTGTCACTCAACGTCGACAAGACCGTCGATTCGGCCGTTGACCACCGCAAAGGCCCGCGCCGCCGCGGTGAGGAGCTGGAAAACGCCATCCTGACGGCGACTTTGGAGGAGCTCACCGAGACCGGGTACGCCGCGCTGACCATGGAACGGGTCGCCACCCGCGCCCGCACCAGCAAGGCCGCCCTCTACCGCCGCTGGTCCAGCCGCGCCGAACTGGTCATGGACGCCTGCAAGCTGGGCGGCGTTTCCAAGGTCGACCTCCCCGACACCGGTGCGCTGCGCACGGATGTGATCGCGCTGCTGCGGCAGATCTCCGCGAAGATGGCCAGCCCCCTCGGCGGCATTCTGCGCGGCCTGCTCGCCGAGCTGACGCGCGATCCGGACTTCGCCAGGCTGATCCGGGAACGGGTCCACACCGTGGGCCCCGCGACGCTCCGCGTCATTTTGGAGCGCGCCATCGAGCGCGGCGAGGCCCAGCCCTGGATCCTGGACTCCCGCCGGGCCACGGTCGCCACCGACCTGCTGCGTAACCAGTTCCTGCTGTTCGGCGCGCCCATCGACGACGAGATCATCACGGACATCGTCGACGAGGTGTACCTGCCGCTGGTCCTGAGCCCGGCAAGGAACGACGCCGATCCCGCGGGCGGCTCCGAATAGGGAGGCCGACACGGCCGGATGCGCGCTGACGTAACGCGTCTCACGCGTCCGGTGCAGGGTCGTGCACGGCGAAGAGATAGAGCCCCGCGTCCCCGACCACGGCGAGGCGCCGGCCCGAGGGGTCGAAGGCGGCGTCGCGTACGGTGCCGTTGGTTTTAAGCCAGCAGACGGGCCGCATGTCGGGGAGGCCGAAGAGCCCGATGAGCCCGGGGTTGGCGACCACGGCCGCGTGCGTCTCGCTGGCGGTGATACGCCAGATGTGCCCGATCGAGCGCCCCGAACCGTCCTGACAGTCCGTCACCCATTGTGCGGCGGGATGCTCCTGGGCCGCCCCGGTCAGCGGCCAGTGCCCGGCCCGCCGCAGCAGCGGCCTCAGCGTCCCGGCATCCGCCGGGCCGCGCCCGAGCAGAGCGACGGCCTCGTCGTCGCTCATGGCGTCCACGGCGATCTCGGTGCCCTCCAGCACGTTCGTACGCCGCGTGGTGACCAACAAGGTGACCCGTTCGCCGGCGCTCAGGAACGGTGGGAGATCGGCGGCGCTCCATACGTCGTCGACCACCAGCAGGATCCGGCGGTCCGCGAGGGCCGCTCGGAACGCGCCGGCGACGGAGGGCACATCGGCATACGTCCCCGGTGCCGAGCCGGTGAGTACCGCGATGAGTCCGGCCAGAGCCGTCACGATCCGCTGTGTGCTGGGGCGCTGTCCGAGTTCCACCCAGAGCACGCCGTCCGGGAACCGCTCGCCCACGTCAGGCTGCCGGCACACCCAACTCGCCAGCGTCGTCTTCCCGAAGCCCCCGGCGCCGCACAGCACCACGTTGCGCTCCCCGTGCCGCAACGCTTCGATGAGCCGGCTTCCGACACCGGCCCGAGGCACGAACCGGGACGGTGGAGCGGGCGCCATGGCAGGGGTTGGTGGTGACGAGGGCGGGGGCGCCGCTTGCAGTACGACATCGCCGTGGATGACGCCCGCCTGTACGACGACGGACGCTTGCCCCGAAAACTCGTTGTGTGTCTCCGCCAGAGCGTCGTCACCCTGCCCTGGGGCTTCTCCCCCGTCGCTGCCCGTCATCAGAGCGAAGTCTCGCGGGAGGGACCTACGGGAACAAGCAGAATCCGGAAACAGAGGTATCCGGAAGCAGAGGTATCCGGGAACCGGCGAGGCGGGAAGCCAGAGGCGGTGAAGCGCCCGCTGGGGAGCCCCGCCGGCCGCGCTCGTCATGGTGCCGGTACGCCACGCCCCCGCTGAAGGGAACTGAGAGAGGTGGAGGTTTCCGTAGGGGCGATGGCGAGGATGGCGACGTCGTCGTGGAAGACGCGGGTGTGGTGGGGCAGGTCGGTGTTGAGGAAGTCGATGACATCGGCGGGGCCGGGGGCGGGCTCGCCGGCGAAGCGTTCGCGGAGGCGGTCGAGGAGCGGATAGAAGGCGCCGGTCCGGTCGCGGGCCTCGATCAGTCCGTCGGTGCACAGCAGCAGGACATCGCCGCAGGTGAAGCGGTGGGTGTAGGAGACGGGCAGTTCGTTCGCCAGGGTGCCCAGGCCGAAGGGGAGGGCGGGGGGTCCGATGAGGGCGGTGATCTCGCCGCCGGAGATCAGAATCGGCTCGATATGCCCGTGGTTGACGATCGTCACCCGCTGGGCCGGTGCGTCGTATTCGATCAGCACGGCGGTGACGAACAGCTCGTCGTCGCGGATCTCATCGGCCGCCCTGGCCATGCTCCGCTCCATGCGCAGGGCGACGGCCAGCAGGTCCCCCTGGTCGTAGGCGGCCTCGCGGAAGCTGCCGAGAATGTCCGCGACGGTGCGTACGGCCTTGAGTCCCTTGCCGCGGACGTCGCCGATGATGGCGCGCTCGCCGGCGTCGGTGGCACGGATGTCGTAGAGGTCACCGCCGACCATGGTGCCCACCTCCGCGGCGCGGTAGAGGCCGGCCGCGAGTACGTTTCCGACCTGGTGCGGGACCGGTCGCAGCAGGGTGCGCATCAGGGCCTCGGCCACCGAGTTGGCGTGCACCAGGTGCCGCTCCTGGCGCTGGCGGTGGGCGGCCAGTGCGACGCCGAGGATGCCGACCAAGGCGGTGGAGATATAGGCGGCGACGTGGTGGCTCTCCCACAGTTGGTGGACGTTGCGGCCGGCGCAGCACGGGGTGCCGGCCAGCGTGCCCTCCAGCACGATGGCGAAGGCCGTGACGGCGGCGACGCCCACGGGGCCGAGGGTGTAGGCGGCGGTCACCGGCAGGGCGACGAGCAGGAAGCTGACCGGCCACGGCGTGGGAGTCACCGGTTCGAGCAGCAGGACGACCGCGACGTAGGCGACCGGCAGCCAGCGCATCCACGCGGGCGGACGGGGCACCGCCACGCCGTTGCTGTCCGCGAGCGCCGCGAGGCGGCCGGCCGTACGGTCCCCGCCCGGCCGCCTCACTGCTCGCCCCGGGGTGGCGGCGGCAGCGGGCGCCGCTGCGTGCCCGTCGCCTCAGCCTTCGCGCGCAGCATGGCCTCGGCCTCCGCGCGCAGCACGGCGTCGCCGAAGCCTCTCAGCGGCTCCCGCACACGCTGCCCTGGCGGCAGCTTCCTCCGCGTCGCAGGCACCGGACGCGCCAACGCCTTCACCACCGTATTCCGCGACACCTCGTCCCACCGTGGCCCACCGGGCCGGCATCCGCCCCGAGACCGGATGGTGCAACTGACGTTCATGACAGATCCGCTCGAGGTCCAGGCACCCGACCTGTGCATACGGGTTCCTGGCACAACCGGGAGCAAGGGCCCCAGCCTGACCCAGGCAAACCATCCAACCCGATGATTACGCCATCAGCGGCATGTCACGCGCCGTCAGGCAATCAGATCCACCGGGGGCGGGGTAGGGGCGGTCATCGGATCAGGACTCCGCCACCGAGCCGTCGGTGGAGGCGCCGGAGGCGATTCCGTACGTGGGCTCCGGCACCGACTCCGGTGCGATCAGCACCGAGCGCCGGCCGTCCACACCCACCGGTACATCACCGTCGATGGTGACGCGGCGCAGGGTGCGCTCATGGTCGTCGGAGTCATCGACTCCGTAGTGCTGGGTGGCGCGGTTGTCCCAGATGGCCACGTCGCCCGCGCGCCACTGCCAGCGGACCGTGTTCTCCGGGCGTTCGACATGCGACTGGAGGATGTCGATCAGGCCGCGCGAGTCCTGGCTGCGGAAGCCGGTGAGCTTCTGGAGGAAGTTGCCCAGGATCAGGGTGTGTTCGCCGGTCTCCGGGTGGACGCGGACCACCGGGTGCTCGGTCCGGAACGTGATCGCGGTGAAGACCTTCCGGTGCTGCTCCAGCGCCGCGGAGGGGGCGTTGGGGCGGACGGCCGCATAGTCGTAGTCGTTGGTGTGCACGCCGCGGAGGCTGTCGGTCAGTACGCGGAGCGGTTCGGGGAGCCCGGCGTAGGCGGCGGCGGTGTTGGACCACAGGGTGTTGCCGCCGTACGGCGGGATGACCTCGGCGCGGAGGATGGAGAACGCCGGGTAGGCGGGGACGAAGGTGACGTCCGTGTGCCACTGGTTGGCGCGGCCGCCGTGCTCGTTGTCGATGCCGAGCGCGTAACGGCCGTCGACGGAGGGCACGGTGGGGTGGGCTACGGGGGTGCCCAGGAGGCGGCCGAACGCCTCGTGGCTCTCCGCGTCGAGGTGCTGCTGGTCGCGGAAGAAGACGACCTTGTGCTCGAGGATCGCGGCACGCACGGTGGCAACGGTGGCTGCGTCCAGATCGCCGCCGAGGCGGACACCGGATATCACGGCACCGATCCGGCCGCCGACCTTCTGGACGGTGAGGGCGTCGGTGGCGGCAGTGGGTTCGGCTACGGCTACGGGTGCGGACGTCATGGGCTGGTTCCCTTCGATGGGGCGGCGGCTGTCAGAAGGAGCGTTGTCGGACGCCGCGGTTATTAAATGTTCTCGGAGCGGAATGAAATCCGTGCAGGTGAGAGAACGGGTGAGAGCTGCGGGCGGCGCGATTCCGTAGTGTGCGCGTCGGTGGCGTGCGTCGAGTTCTCCCGCTTCACCGAGCGCTACGGATTCCGTGCGTTACGGCCTCGGTGGCGAGGAGCCGGCCACAAGGCCGGCCGTGATCACGCAGGGCGGCGGGAACACGCCGCAGAGGCAAGGCGGCCCAGATCGACATGGAGCCGCAGGACGAGAGGGGGCGTCGCGGTCATGCCCAGGAGCATGGCCGTACGGCCGAGGACCGGTCAAGGTCCCTCCGGCCGGCTTCACGACGCTGCAATACGGCCGACACCGTGGCCGTGGTCGGGACCACTCCGCACTCGCCAAACTCCCTGCGCGCACGGCATGTTGGACCGTCTCACGCCACGCAGGCGGGACACCAGGAAGACAGGAAGGGCAGGCAGGACACCATGCTGAACGCCACCTCGACCGGTACGCACACCTCCGGTGACGGTCGCCGCGAGGCGAACGCCGCCGCTGTCCTGCGGGCCGTGCTCGACCACGGGCCGGTGGCCCGCAGCGGGATCGCCCGGCTGGCCGGGCTGAGTCCGGCGGCGGTCTCCCGGCAGTGCACCGATCTGGCGCGGCTCGGACTGATCCGGGAGATGCCGGAGCTGGTGGCGGCCGGGGGTGTGGGCAGGCCGCAGCTCCCGGTGGACCTGTACCCGGGGCACGTCGGCGGCCCGGTGGCCGCCGGGGTGCACATCGGGGTTCCGCAGTCCACGTTCTGTCTGGCGGACCTGAGGGGCCGGGTGCTGGCCCGGCAGGCCTTCCGGCACGACGGGATTCCGGCGAGTGAGCTGCCGGGTGAAGTGGGGCGCGGGCTGGCCGCCTTCCTCGGGAAGCGCACGGCGGGTGGCCGGCTGCTGGGTGTGGGCGCGGCCATCGGCGGCTGGGTGGATCCCGGCACCGCCACGGTCGTACGGCATGACGCCCTGGGCTGGCACCAGCATCCCCTCGGTGCCGAGTTGCAGCGGCACACCGGGCTCCCGGTCCGTATCGACAATCACGCACGTGCGGTGGCGCAGTCGGAGTTGCTCTTCGGGCGGTCGGCGGCGCGGCGCTCCCTGCTGCATCTCTTCGTGGGCAACGTCGTGGACGCGGCGCTGGCCATCGCCGGGGTGGTGCACCGCGGTCCGCGGTCGGGCGCGGGCGAGGTGGCGCATCTGCCGGTGCCGGACAGCACGGTGGAGTGCCCCTGTGGCCGCATTGGCTGCCTGGAGGCGACCGCTTCCGACACGGTGCTGGCGCGGCACGCCGCGGCGCGCGGCATCGTGCCGGAGCCCAGCGCCGCCCTCCTGGTGGATGCGGCGGCGGCCGGTGACCGGCGCGCCGACACCCTGCTGCGGGAGCGGGCCCGTGCGGTAGGCCGGGCGGTGGGGCTGCTGCTCGATGTGCTCAACCCCGAGCTGGTGGTGGTCACCGAGCAGTCGAGTCTGCTCAACCCGGAGTATCTGGAGGAGATCCGCACGGCCGCGACGGGTCATTCGCATGTCTGCGACGATCCGGAGCGGATCGTGATCCCCCATGCCGGGCCGGCGGTCCTTCCCGTGGCGGCCGTCACGGTCCTGCTGAATCCGCTGTTCAGAAGCCCGCTGCAAGCTCTGGGCGAGAGAGGTGCGGCACAGCCTTCACCGTGACCGGCCGGGTGCGGACGGCGTAGGGGTCACGGAGCGGCCCGCGGCCGCCGCGGCGCGGGCGAACCGGGTGGCGTCGAGGACGGCCGCCCCGCCCGGGTCGTTGTTGAAGTAGGTGTAGACGTCGGCCCGGTCCGGCCAGGTGTCGGCGATCCGTCGCACCCAGGTGGCCAGCGCCTGCCGTCCGTAGCGCGGCCAGGGTTCCGCGCGGCCCTGGTGGAAGCGCAGATACCCCCAGTCGGCCGTCCGCCACAGGGGCGTCACGGGCCGGGACCCACGGTCCGCCCAGCACAGCGCGGCACCGCGCCGCTCGAGCACCGTACGGGTCTGCGCGGTCCACCATGATTCATGGCGGGGCTCGACGGCCACGCGGGTTCCGGCGGGGAAGCAGCCGAGGCAGGCGTCCAGCAGCCCGGCGTCCGCCTGCAGCGTGGGCGGCAGTTGGAGCAGGACGGGGCCGAGCCGGGAGCCGAGCCGGGCGGCGCGGGACATCAGCCGCCCGACCGGCTCCTGCGGCTCGCGCAGCCGCTTGATGTGCGTCAGATAGCGACTGGCCTTGACGGCCATGACGAAGCCGTCCGGCGTCCGGTCCCGCCAGTCCGCGAAGGTCTTCTCCTCGGGCAGCCGGTAGAAGGCGGCGTTGCTCTCGACGGTGGCGAACTGCCGCGCGTACTCCTCGAGCCACAGCCGCTGCGGCCGGTCCTGCGGGTAGAGGACGCCGCGCCAGTCCTTGTACTGCCAGCCGGAAGTGCCGACGAGGAGGGTCATGCCCGGATCCGTCCCCGCCCCGGGGCACGCTCTACCAGCCGCCCCCGTTGGGCACCCATGGCGGAGCTGTCACCGCGGCAGCGGTGACAGCAATCGCGCTCGGCTCGCGGATCAGAAAGGCTTGGTGGGCAGGTACTTGCCGTCGAGGGTGATGACGGCACGCTCGCCGCCCTCCGGGTCGGCGACCTTCTTCACGTCCAGCTTGAAGTTGATCGCGCTGATGATGCCGTCGCCGAACTGCTCGTGGACCAGGGCTTTGAGGGTGGTGCCGTAGACCTGGAGCATCTCGTAGAAGCGGTAGATGGTCGGGTCGGTGGGGACGGCGCCGGGGAGGGAGCCGCGGGTCGGGATGGTCTGGAGCAGCATGACGGCGTCCTGGTCCAGGCCGAGCAGCTCGGCGACGGCCTTGGCGGCCGCCTCGGGCAGGGCGTGCTGGCCGAGTACGGCGGCGGTGACAAAGGCCACCGACAGGCCGGTGACGTCGGCGATCTGCTGCCAGGACAGGTCCTTACGGGTCTTGGCTTCGACGGCGGCCGCGGCCAGGGCCTGACGGACGGCGGGGTCGAACTGGGCGTGCGCCATGAGCGGACTTCCTTTCTGGGGCGCCGGTCCGCGCGGGAAGCGGGAGCGGCGGGTTCGTGGGTGGTGTGGGACCCCGGACGCGACGGTGCGGCGGGGACCGGGCAGTGGACTTGCGGGTCAGGCCGCGTGCGCCGTGCCACGACCGGTGATGTCGAGGTCCTCGACTCCGCCGGTGGCGATGTCGTAGACCCAGCCGTGCAGGGTGACGGTGTTCTCGGCCAGGGCGCGGGCGACCGAGGGGTGGGTGGCCAGGTTCGCCAGCTGGGCGAGCACGTTCTGGCGCACCAGCGCGGCCACCGTGCCATCGGCGGCCTCGGCGGTGGTGGTCGGCACGTTGGTGGTCGTGGTGGTGGTGCGGGCCAGGGAGGCGTCCGCGTACCTCAGCCAATGGGCGACCGTCGGCGCGGACGTGAGGTCGTGGCCCTCGGCCAGCGCGGTCATCGCGCCACAGGCCGAATGCCCGCACACGACGATGTCGGACACGCCCAGGACGGCGGTGGCGTACTCGATGCTCGCGGCCACGCCGTCGGGGCCGGGGGCGTAAGCGGGGACCAGGTTTCCGGCGGTGCGGATGACGAACAGCTCCCCCGGCTCACTGCCGGTGATCAGCTCCGGCACGACGCGGGCGTCGGAGCAGCTGATGAACAGCGTGCGCGGTGTGTGGGTGGCCGCCAGGCGGGCGAAAAGTTCCGCCTTGGCCGGGAAGACATCCCGCTGGAAACGCGCGACGCCCTCGACGAGGTCTTGCATGGTCACTCCCTTCGGTGGCTGCCGGCCCCGCGGGGCTGACTTCATCCACCATGCATGACCAGTACCTATAGAGTCCAAGACGCATTGACCATGACACCTATCGATGTCATCTATGACGCCACCTATAGTCGACGCCATGGCCCTGGACCTGCATCACCTGCGTCATCTGCGCTACCTGCTCGCCGTCGCCGAGCACGGCAGCTTCACCCGCGCGGCCGACGAGCTGCACATCTCCCAGCCCACCCTGTCCCAGCAGATCAAACAGCTGGAACGCGCCGTGGGCATACAGCTGCTGGACCGCACCGGCCGCACCGTACGGCCCACCGACGCCGGCGAGACGTATGTGCACTACGCCCGGGGCGCCCTGCGGGATCTGGCCGCCGCCGAACGCGCCGTCCATGACGTCCGCGACCTCTCGCGCGGCCATCTGCGCCTGGCGGTGACCCCGACCTTCACCGCCTACCTCGTCGGGCCCCTGACCGCCGAACTGCACACCCGCCACCCCGGCATCACCCTCAACGTCACCGAGATGGCCCAGGACCGCATCGAGTCAGCCCTGCTGGCCGACGCCTTCGACCTCGGCATCGCCTTCGACGCCGCCCACCTTCCCGGCATCACCGCCACCGCCCTGTTCACCGAGGCGCTCACCCTCGTCGTCGGCACCCACCAGGCGGACACGGACACCGGCCGGCCCCGATCCGGCACCGACCGGCCTCGCCCCCTCCCCGTCCACGAGCTCGACCGGTACCAACTCGCCCTGCTCAGTGGCGACTTCGCCACCCGCGGCCATATCGACGGGTACTTCGCCCAGCACCGGGTGAGCCCCCGTATCGCGGTGGAAGCGAACTCCATCCAAGCCCTGACCGAAATCGTCCAGCGCACCACGCTCGCCACCGTGCTGCCCGACGCCCTCACCCACGACCACCCCCACCTGGCCCCCGTCCCCCTCGAGCCCGCCCTGCCCACCCGCACCGTGGCCCTGCTCGGCCGCGAAAGCGCCTATCGCAGCGCCGCCAACCGCGCCTTCACCCAGCTCACCCAGGAGCTCGTCCACACCCGCGGCTACACCCCCGCCTCCTGAACCGCGTCCCGCGAGCCCGCCGTCGCCCGCGCCCGGACTCCTGCCGAAGGCGGTGAACCCGGGGGTGTGCTGCTTGGCGCCATCGGTGTCGTAGCCGATCGTGGGGTGAATCGTGGGCAGCTCCCGCGAGACGTTGCCCATGTCCGTCGAGGCAAGGGTCTCCCCCGCCCGCGACTGCACCGTACGGCCCAGTTCGCGGGCCAGGCGTCGCCGCCCTCCCGGAGTGCCGCCTGGTCGCCGCCGTCACCGGGTCCGCCCATATCTTCGCCACCCTCTGGGTGCACGACCTCGGCGACATCCAACGCCTCGAAACCGCCCTCTGCGCCCGCCTCCCCACCCTCACCGTCACGGACCGCATCGTCGGCCTGCACACCGTCAAACGCATGGGCCACCTGCTCGACCACGACGGGCGGCGCACCGGCGTGCAGCCGATCTCTCCCTGGTAGAGGTGGGGGTCCGCCGGGCGCCTCGTGGCGGAGCGGTGCGGGTGGCCCAAAAGACGCCGACGGTCAATGACAGTTCATCAATTACCGCAACGGGCAAGGTGACTTCGGCCAACCACCGGTCCTGGCCCTGGCGCGGGCCTCACCGCGCGCCGACTTTCCCCAGGAAGTCCCGCAAGTTGGTCCGGAGGCGGTCGATCTGCTCCTCGAGAGTGAGCGACTCCTCGTAGCGCAGCCCCAGCCCGGTTTTCTTCTTCCCGCGGACGTAGAGCGAGCAGGCGAGATCCGCGCACAGATATGCGCCGACGGTGTTGCCCCGCCGCCCCGAGGCGCCCATTTTCGGTGCGGCGAGCAGGGCCACCCCCGTCCCGGGGTGGCTCGTCGTGCAGATAGTGCAGATGTTGGTCTTCGTAAGGCTGCGGTGGACGCCCTGCGGGGCGCGCAGCGTGACGCCCACCGGCTCGCCGTCCCGCTCGCCGACGAGATAGCCACGGTCAGGGGCACCCGGGTCGCGCCAGCCGAGAAAGTCGAGGTCCGACCAGGGACGTTCGGCCAGGTCGCGGGGGATATTGATCCTGCGGGCCTCGCCCTTTGAACAGTTGATGAAGGAGGCGCGGACGGCCATCTCGGTGAGCGGTTCCATGGCCACTGAAGCTAACAGCCACGCGGTGTTGCGTCGCCCGAATATTGCCGGGGCGGCGTCCTGCCGGCCCGCCGTGCAACCCGCGGGGCTGCGGGCTCATGATGGAAGGGGAATGCGGCGCCTCAGAGGAGGCTGTGGATGGCCGGCTGGCATGTGCGGGACTTCGCTCCGGACGATCTCGAAGCGATCGTCCGGCTCGATGCCGAGAGCGCGGCCGGTGACCAGCGCGGCGTCTTCCGTCTCTCGGACGTCGTCGCGGCGCTGCAGGGGCTCCACCCCACCGTTGTCGCGATCGCCGACGGCCGCCTCGTGGGCGCCGCGGTGGGCCGGGTCGACGGCGAACGGGCGTGGATCCTGCGGATCGTCCTGCACCCGGCGTGGCGGAATCTGGGCATGGGCAGCGCGATGCTGGCGTCTCTCGAACACCGCCTGCAGTCCGCAGGAGCGACCACGCTGGCGGCGGTGCTCCCCGAGGGCGAGACCGGCTTCGCGGCCCTGCACCATTCCGGTTTCCGCCCCCACCCAGGGCTCACCTACTTCGAGAAGGCCGAGGCGGTCACCGCCCAGGACTCCGCCGTCCTGGCTTCCTTGGGCGGAGTGGTGCCACCGGCGGGGCGGTGGGAGATGCTTGCGGGGATGGCCGAGGAAAAGGGGCTCATCGAGCGCCGCCTCGTCCTGCCGCTCGCCCACCCCGAACTGGCGGCCGAGCACGGTGTCGAACCGCCGCAGGCCGTCGTCCTCTTCGGCCCGCCCGGCACCGGGAAGAGCACCTTCGCCCAGGCGGTGGCCAGCCGTTTGGGATGGCCGTTCGTGGAGCTCTTCCCCTCGCGGCTCGCGCTGGAGGACGGGCTGGCGACCGGGCTGAGCCGGCGCTTCGACCAGGTCGCCCAGCTGGAACATGTCCTGGTCTTCATCGACGAGGTCGAGGAGGTCGCGAGCGCACGCAGCGAATCCGATCCGGTCTCCGTGGGCGTCGTCAACGAACTCCTCAAGTCGATCGTGCGATTCCGCGACCGCGACGGCAGGCTGCTGATCTGCGCCACCAACAACGTGGCCGCGTTGGACCCGGCGTTCCTGCGCCACGGCCGGTTCGACTATGTGCTGCCGGTCGGCCCGCCCGATGCCGAAGCGCGCGGTGCGCTGTGGGAGAGCTACCTCGCCCGAGCGGGAGCCGAGGCCGACACCGCCGTCCTCGCGGAGGCCAGCGAGGGCTTCACCCCCGCCGACATCGCACAGGCGGCCCGTACGGTCGCGCAGACGGTCTTCGAGCGCACCCTCGCTTCCGGGCAGCGCGCCCACCCGGCCACCGATGACTACCTGCGGACCATCCGCCGGACCCGTCCCACGGTCACCACCGAGATGGCACTGGCGTTCGCCGATCAGACCAGCCGCTACGGGCGTACCTGAGGGCGAGCCGGGACGGCAGCGGCGAGCGGAGACTCAGGAGGGCGGCAGGGCGGCAGAGCAGCAGGGCCACTGACGTCGGCGAGATGCCGTTCGCGCGGGCCGTGGCCATCATGGAAGTGCCCGGTCAGCTGGAGCACCGGGCGGGAAGGGGAAGCTGATGGAGCCGTTCCCGCCGATACCGCTCGCCGAGTGGCAGGACACCAAAGAGACGCTGCACCGCTTCGCACAGATCGTCGGCAAGATCCGTCTCGCCGCGAGTGCCCAGCGCAATCACTGGTGGAACATTCCGTTCCATCTCACCGGGCGCGGCATCACCACACGCCCCATGGGCCAGGTCGACGGCAATCCGGTCTTCACGATCGACTTCGACTTCGTCGCTCATCGGCTGGTGGTCACCACGCTGGACGGCAGAGCGATGTCCTTTCCGCTCCCGGGCCAGTCCGTGGCGTCCTTCCACGACAGCCTCATGAGCACCTTGGCCGCGCTGGGAATTCACGTGCACATCGCCATTCCCCATCCGTTCGATCTGCCCGATGCCGCGCGGCCGTTCGCCAAGGACACCGAGCACGCGACCTACGATCCCGTTCACGCCAACCGCTACTGGCAGGTCCTGAGCCAGGTGGCGCTGGTGCTGGAGGAGTTCGCCGCCGGCTTCTCCGGGAAGGTCAGCCCGGTACATCACTTCTGGCACACCTTCGACATCGCCCACACCCGGTTCTCCGACCGTCATGTCGACCAGCCGCCGCAGACAGATCCGGTGACGCGGGAGGCGTACTCCCGCGAGGTGATCAGCTTCGGATTCTGGTTCGGTGACGCGTCCTTCGCCGAACCGGCCTTCTACTCCTACACCGCCCCCGAGCCCGCGGCGCTGGCCGAAGCCCCGCTCGCCCCCGCGTCAGCGCAGTGGGTTGCGCGCAATGGCAGCCACCTGGGCGTGCTGCGTTACGAGGCGGCCCGCGCCGAGCGCGATCCCCGTAGCGCGGTCCTTGATTTCTACGAGAGCGCGTACCAGGCCGGAGCCCGCGGCGCGGGCTGGGACGTCTCCCGGTTGGCCTGTCCCGGCGGAATCACCGACCCGCAGCTGCCGTCCCGCCGCTAACCGCCGACGCCCGGCAGGCGCGGCGGCGGTTTCAGTCGCGGCGGCGGATGTTGCTCCCGGTCAGTGCAGTTGCTCCCGGTCAGTGCAGTTGTCGCTCCCAGTCAGCGGGGACCTTGCCCCGCGGACCCGGCGTCGGCTGGGAAGCCGGGTGTGCGGCGGGCGGGGGCAACTGCGGCCCCTCGTAATACTGATCGGTCTCGATGTTCCAGAACCAGCTCTCTCCCGGCTCAAAGCTGGTCAGGAGCGGGTGCCCCGCCTCGCGTGCATGCTTCGTACCGTGCTGCGCGGGCGAGGAATCGCAGCATCCGATGTGGCCGCACGCAGCGCAGCGCCGCAGATGAAACCACCACCCCGGCCCGTCGTGTGCCAAACACTCCACGCAGCCGTCTCCGCTCGGAACCGCGGTCGGATCGAGACCTGGGATCTGATGATGAGCCATGGTGCCGCGCCCCTTTGCTGGACTCCGGACAGACGCTCAAGGGCCGGTGCGGCGGTGCCGAGGCCTGTCGACCGGCCTGCTTCCATCGTATCCGGCCAGGTTCTACGAAGGCCCGTTGAAGCCATGGGCGGGCGGGCGCAAGGACGCCCTCGATGCCGGCGGCCGGACAACACCGCATCTATGCGTTCGATGTATACCTCGGGGATAGGGTTCCCGACATGTCTCTCGATCTCGGTACCGGATCCACCGCCGCCGTCGGACGGACGCCCGCCCCGGGCCCCGTTGGAGCGCACCGGTGGCCGTACTGGGCGGTTCCCGCGGTGCCGGCGCTGCTGGCACTCGCACTGGACCTGTGGGGGCTGGCCCGCCAGGGCGCCATCTGGCGCGATGAGGCCGCGACCTGGGAGGCGGCCCAGCGGTCCCTACCCGAGATCTGGCACCTGATCGGGCAGGTGGATGTCGTCCACGGGGTCTACTACCTGCTGATGCACGGCGTCTTCGAGGTCTTCGGAGCGAATCCGGCGACGCTGCGGCTGCCGTCGGTGCTGGGCGTGATGGTTGCCGCGGCGGCCACCGCGGCGACCGGCCGCCGGCTCGCGGGGCCCCTGGGCGGCCTGTCGGCCGGGCTGCTGCTGGCCCTGCTGCCGGCGATGCAGTGGTACGCGCAGGAGGGGCGCTCCTTCGCGCTGGTGGCGGCGGGGGTGGCGGTGGCGACCTGGCTGCTGGTGGGCGCGGTGTGCCCCGGGACCGCGCGCGACGGCCGCGGGGGGCGGGCCACAGGGGGGCGGGCCGCAGGAGGGCGGGCCGCAGGAGGGTGGCGATGGGCCGCCTATACCGCGGTCATGCTCGCTTCCGCGCTGCTCAACTGGTTCTCGCTCTTCGCGCTGGCGGCCCATGGCGTGACCGTTCTGATCGCCTGGCGGGCCGGTCAACGCGCGCTGCCGGCACGGTGGTTGGCGGCCGCCGTCGTGACCGCGTCGGGGACGCTGCCCCTGATACTCGCCAGCCTTCCGCAGGCGGGTCAGGTGGCGTGGATACAGCCCCCCTCGGCCGCCTCCTTGCTGGGGGTGACCGCGATGCTGGTGGCCGCCCTGATAAGTACCCGAATACTGCGCCGCGCGCACACGGAGCGTACGGAGCTGTCGCCGGCCTCGGTGGGGCTGCCGCTGCTCGCCGTCCCGCAACTCGGGCTGCTGCTGGCCTCCTGGCTGATCGAGCCGGTCTATGTCGACCGCTACATACTCTTCACCTCCATCGGGCTGTCGCTGCTCGTCGGCCCCGCCGTCGCGCGGGCGGTGCAGGCATTGCGCTCGTACGGCCGGGCCCGGGACCGCCGTTGGGGACGGATACGTAGCGAGATGCTGCTCGCCGGGGTCGTAGCGGTCGTGTTCGTGGCACTGCTGCCGCTGGAACTGCACCTGCGGGCCCCGGCGAGCCGGACGGATGACGTACGGGTGACGGCCGACAAGGTCGCGGCGCTCGCCCACCCCGGGGACGGCATCGTCTTCCTACCCGACCAGCGGCGTGACGCCGCGCTCGTGACCCCCTCCTCGTTCCACGGCCTCGACGATCTCGCACTGGCCCGGAGCCCCGTTGCCTCAGGAACTCTCTACGGCATCGAGGCCGCACCGAAACGCATCCGAGCCGCCATGCTGGCTCACAAGCGCATCATCGTCGTCAGTGACGTCATCGCCACCCCCGTGCCGACGCCGCCCCGCGACCTGGCCAAACGCGCCGTCCTCGCTCAGCACTTCACCCTCACCTCCACCACCGAGACCGGGGGACGCCGGGTGAGGGTGTACGAGAAGGCACGGTGAAGGGCATCAGCTGACCGTCGCCGTCCCGGTCACTCCGCGTGCACCCCCCGTCGGCGTATCACCGCCCGCGGCCTTGCCTGATGCGTAGTAGTACGGAGTCGACGGCCGGCGCGGAGGAGTGGTGCGGGATGCAGATCGTCGTCGATCTCAACCGGTGTCAGAGCTATGCGCAGTGCGCGTTTCTCGCACCGCGTGTGTTCGAGCTGCATGGCGAGGAGACCCTGTTGTACTCGCCGGTCGCCCCCGATGACCAGCGGGAACGCGTCCACCGGGCAGTGGCGGCCTGTCCGGTGCAGGCCATCCTCGTAGGCGAACAGGCAGGCGCCGATGCCGAGTGAACCGCAGGTGGACCGGATCGTCATCGTCGGCGCATCACTGGCCGGGCTGCGCGCGGCCGAGGCGCTGCGCGCGGAAGGCTTCGCCGGATCGCTGACGCTGGTCGGGGAGGAGCCCCACCCCCCGTACGACAGGCCGCCACTGTCCAAGCAGGTGCTGCTCGGACGGGCGCGGGCGCAGGACATCGGGCTGCCGCAGCGCCGTCCGGTGGACGCGCGGTGGAAGCTCGGTGTGCGCGCCGGCGGGCTCGATCCCGAGGCGAAGGAGGTGGTTCTCGCCGACGGGGAGCGGCTGCCCTTCGACCGGCTGCTGATCGCCACCGGAACGCGGGCCCGGCCCTGGCCGGTCCCCGATGAGGCCGGTCTGGACGGGGTGTTGACGCTGCGTACGAGCGACGACGCGGGCCGGCTCGTCGAGCGGCTCGATGCCGGGCCGCGCCGGGTCCTGGTGATCGGCGCCGGGTTCACCGGCTCGGAGATCGCCTCCGCCTGCCGGGAGCGCGGTCTGGAGGTGACGGTGATCGAGCGCGGGCCCGCACCGCTCGTCGGCGCGCTCGGTGGCACGCTGGGCGCCTTGGCCGCGAAGCTGCAGCGGGCCCACGGAGTCGACCTGCGCTGCGGCGTGACGGTCACCGCCCTCAAGGGCAGCAACGGCCGGCTCACCGGCGCCGAGCTGTCCGACGGCAGCCGGATCGACGCCGACGTCGCCGTGGTCGCCCTGGGCGCGGTCCGCAACACCGAATGGCTGGACGGCTCGGGGCTCGCCGCGGGCCCCAAGGGCCTGGCCTGCGATGCGGGATGCCGCGCCTTCGACATGTACGGGATCGTCACCGACGATGTCTTCGTGGCCGGTGACGTGGCCCGCTTCCCCCATCCGCTATTCGAGTACCAGATGCTGACCCTCGAACACTGGGGCAACGCGGTCGCCCAGGCCGAGATCGCGGCGCACAACATGGTCAGCCCGGGGCCGCACAGGCGCCCGCACCTGACGGTGCCGGCCTTCTGGTCCAGCCAGTTCGGCCTCAACATCAAGTCCGTCGGCGTGCCGACCTTCTCCGATCAAGTGGTCAGCGCCCAGGGCTCGTTGGCGGAGCGCCGGCTGGTCGCGGTCTACGGCTATCGAGGACGTATCACCGCGGCGGTCAGCGTGAACCGGGCCAAGTGGCTGGAGCACTACCAGCACCTGATCGAGACCGCGGCGCCGTTTCCTCCCGCGCCCGGCGCCGCCGACCGGCCCGAGTCCGCGACTCCCGTCCCCTCCGACGTACCGGACCCGGCGGTGCTCTCCCACGGCCCGACCGTCGCCCTCACCGGTCATCTGCCCGACCGGCGGCTGGCTCTGGTGCGGCAGGCCGGCTGAGCCCACCGCCACTCGTTACCGCTGAGGAGCCCCGCATGTCGACGGACACCCTGTTGCGCCGGATCAACGACTACGCGAGCCGCGCCAACCCCTATCCGCTCTACACCGAACTCCGCGAGAACGGGGTCGCGCGGCAGGAGGACGGCAGCTACCTGGTGGGCACGTATCACGAGATCGCCGCGCTGCTCCACGACCCCCGCATCAGCTCGGACGTGCGCAACCGCACCGATCCGGACGAGGCCCTGGCCGCGTCCGGCAAGGTGCCCCCGGCCTTCATTGGGCGCGACGATCCCGAACACGACCGGCTGCGTCGCCTCACGATGCGTCACTTCGGCCCGCCGCACTCCCCCGGCCGGATCGATGCCCTGCATGACGACATCGGCGACATCACCCGGGAGTTGATCGACGGGCTCCGGGACAAGGACCGGATCGACCTCGTCGACGACTTCGCCTACCCGCTGCCCGTCACCGTGATCTGCCGACTGCTGGGCGTGCCCCACGAGGACCTGCCGCGGCTTCGCGCCTGGGCGAACACCATCATCGACTCGCTCGACCGCAGACCCGGGGAGGACCGGACCGAGCGCCAACGAGCCGCCCAGGAAGCCCGATTGGCGATGGCTCTGTACCTGGGGGAACTCGCCGAGAGCCGGCGCGGACACCCCTCCGACGACCTGCTCTCCGCCCTCGTCAACGACGAAGGTCCCGAAGGGCGGCTGACCCAGGTGGAGTTGATGGCAACGGCGACGCTGCTGCTCATCGCCGGACACGAGACGACCGTCAATCTGATCACCAACGGCATGCTCACCCTCTTGCGCAACCCGGACGCGCTGGAGCGGCTGCGCCGCGAACCCGAGCTGATGCCGGCGGCGGTGGAGGAGCTGCTGCGCTATGAACCCCCCGTCCAGATGCTGCCGCAGCGCACCCCCCTCGCCGACATCGAGGTGGCGGGCACCACCATTCCCAAGGGCGCGCCCCTGATCCTCGTGCTCGCCTCGGGCAACCGGGACCCCCTGCGGTTCGACGACCCCGACCGCTTCGACCCGGCCCGCGAGGACAACCAGCACTTCGGCTTCGGCAGCGGCGTCCACAACTGCTTCGGCGCCCCGCTCGCCCGCATCGAGACACAGATCGCGCTGACCGAGCTGCTCCGTCACCTCGGCTCCCCCCGCCTGATCGAGGATCCGCCCCCGTACCGGCAAAGCCCCATCCTGCGCGGCCCCCGCCACCTGCCCATCGAGCGAACGGCCGGCCGGTAGCCCGGCCCATCTGGGGAAGACGTGGCAGGGGCCTACGGGCGGCGGACCACCAGGAAGACCGCCGCCCGGCTCGCGCGCCTCATGGTTGGCGATCGACCTGTCCGCACACCCATGCAAGGGCGGAGTGAACCCCGCGAACGTACTCGCGCGCCGCGTCCGGCTGGGTGACGTCCTCCAGCTGCACGGCGGCCGCGTCGGCCTCCGTGGTCAGCGTCGACAACGTGGGAGCTTCATCGCCGCTGCCGCCCGTGACGGGCGCCGGGCCCGCGCCGCCCAGCGCCCAGCGATAACCGGCCAGTACGCCTCGGACTCGCCATGTCTGCTCCGAGGCGCCGGTAGCCGCCGCTTCCAACCGCTCACAGGCCCGCTGCACCATGGTCCGCGGCCGGGTGCCGACCGGCCGCTCCTCGTGCGGATCTGGCTGCCAATGGGCCATGGCTGTTCGTCCGTCCCTCGTCGCGTGCCTGGACCGGGCATGTCGTTCCGGCCCCGACCGGGGCCGATGCTCACGGCACAGAATAGGGCGACCGAAGGCCGCGATCAGCGCATGGCGGACGGCGCCCGCGAAGGCGGCGGGGCCGGCCGCTCGCGGTTCAGCGGTCGGTGAGCAGGCCTGCGCGGAGTTTGGTCAGGGTGCGGGTGAGCAGGCGGGAGACGTGCATCTGGGAGACGCCGAGCTCGGCGCCGATCTCGGATTGGGTCATCTCCTGCCCGAAGCGCAGTTCGATCAGCCGGCGCTCACGCTCGTCGCAGGTGTGCAGCAGCGGTGCGAGGGTGTGGAGGTCTTCGACCATCGCCATGCCCGGATCGTCCTCGCCGAGGACGTCGGCGAGGCTGCGACGCTGGTCGGTGGGGTCGGGGGCGGTGGGCGTGTCCAGCGAGCCGGCGCGGTAGCCGTTGGCCGCGACGATCCCCTCGATGACCTCCTCCTCCGACAGTTCGAGACGGGCGGCGAGCTCACGGACGGTGGGGTCGCGGTCGAGCTCGAAGTGAAGATGTTCTTTGGCCTTGGCCAGCTCGCTGCGCAGCTCCTGCAGACGCCGGGGGACGTGTACCGCCCAGCCCGTGTCCCGGAAGAACCGCTTGATCTCGCCAAGGATGTAGGGCACGGCGAAGGTGGAGAACTCCACCTCGCGGGAGAGGTCGAAGCGGTCGATGGCCTTGATCAGTCCGATGGTGCCGACCTGGATGATGTCTTCCATGTCGTCGCCACGGTTGCGGTATCGACGGGCTACGTAGCGCACCATCGACATATTCATCTCGATGAGCGTGTTGCGTGCGTACTGGTACGCATGCGTGCCCTCCTCGAGATCCTGGAGCCGGTCGAAGAACTGCTTCGACAGCTCCCGCGCGTCGGCCGGAGCCATCGCGCTCGGACACCGTATTACCGGCAGGTCCACGGCCGGCTCGGTGCGCTGCTCCCTCGCGGTGCCGTTCACGACGGTGGTCATCATGCCTTCCTGCACACCCGTCGCACGCGGGTGCCACAGCGCGCGCTTACCCGGCAGCGGGCAATGCATGCGGAGGGCGTGATCACACCGGGTCATCGCAGGAGAAGCACAACGCTGATGATCTTGCCGGCGGGGGTGGAGGTGACGTCGACGGACGTCGCGAGTTGGCGCACCATCGGCCAGCCATAGCCGCCGATGTCTCCTGGGCTGTGACGGGAAGCCGTGGTGGGGTGCTGTGAGCTTGCGTCCTCGACGAGGATCTCGAGTCGGTTGCCGGTGATACGCGCGGCGAAGGCGGTCACACCACCTGCGTGGCGGTGGGCGTTGGTGACCAATTCCGAGGTGATCAGAAGGGCGTCGGTCAGCGTCACGTCGTCGAGAACGCCGAGACGGGCATGCAGGAGACCATGCACACGATCGCGCGCCTGGGCTGCCGTGGCCGGTAGCTCTGCCGCCTGTGTCACCGTGTGCACCTCCTCCGTACCGGGATCGATCTTGTTGTCACTCTTCACCTACCCGCCCTGCGCGAGTTACTGCACCGGTCGCCATTCCTTCATCGTGATCGCACCCACAGCAGGCTCGCCCGGATAATGAAAGCACTGGCCTGCCGGCGCCATGGAGAACCCCTCGGAGTTTCTTCACCTGCCGACCGCGTCGGCCGCGCTGCCGGCTCCTGGACGTCCGGTGGCCCGAGACGCCGCGGAGGCCGGCCGGGGACCAGCGCCTCGGGCCATATTCTGCGACTGTCCCGGCAGCCGAGGAAAATGCCCGAATTACCACTGTCAGCCGAATAATGCCGATAGGCCGTAATACGGATAGGGCGGACGCCGCGGATTCCCCACCCGGCGCCTGCCTCGGCACCGCGCCTACCCGCGTGCCTCCCCCGCACACATACCTCCCGCAGCGGCTCCGGATCACGCAGACTCTTCACAGCGTGCTCGTCACTCGCCATTGCTCGCCCCATGACAGGAGCGCACTTCGTATGACCGAGACCCATCAGAATGCCGGGACGACGCGGGCCGTCTACCGCGCGGAAGCCTTCGTACGCGACGGCCGCTGGCACCTCGAAATCGCCGGCCTCGACAGCGAACCCGACGCCGGCGACACCGAAGCCGTACTCGTGACGCTGTGGCCCGTCGAAGACACTCCCGATGGCCCCGGCTTTCCCGCTGACTCGCTCCGCGAGCACCTCTTCGGCAGCGGTTTCACCCTGGCCGCGCCCGGCGGGGATACCGGCGGCTGGGCTCCGGCGAACGACGAAGGCCGCCATGTCGCCCTGTGTTACCTGACGGATGAGAGCCTTTGAACCATGACCGGAGGGGCGAAGCGCTGATGCGCTCGCCCCTCCGCCGCACGCTTGCCCTTCTGCCTTGCCCTGCGGTGTCAGCCGGTCTGCAGCGTTGCGTCGTCGACGACGAAACTGGTCTGGAGGCCGGAGTCCTCGGTGGCGGTGAACGTCACGGTGATGCGCTGTCCGATGTAGGGGGTCAGGTCGAGGGTGTGCCGGGTGTAGCCACTCGCGGCGTCCGTGTTGGACAGGGTGGCCAGACCGGTGCCGCCCACCTTGACCTTGAAGGTGTCGTAGGCGACGCTCTCGGTCTCATCGGTGTCGATGTGCAGCCAGTACGTCAACGTGGCCTTGGCGCAACCGGCGGGCACGGTCACCGACTGGCTGAGCGAGTCGGCGGCGGCAGAGCCGTAACCGCCCAGCCAGGCGAACCGGCTGCCGCTGTGCGCCGACTGGCCCGTGTGGGTGCCGATGACTCCGGTGTCGCCCGTCCAGGGCGCGGTGCCGTTCTCGAATCCCCCATTGGCCAGGAGCTGTTGGGCGGTGCAGCCGCCGGCACCCTTGACCGTCAGGGTGTAGGTCGTGGTGTGGGTGACGGATCCGGTGCCGGTGACGGTGAGCGGGTATGTGCCCGGGGCCACGTTCGATGCCGTGGCGACCGTCATGGTGGAGTTGCTGCCGGAGGTCACCGAGCCGGGGCTGAAGGAGACGGTCACGCCCGGCGGTGCGCCCGACGCCGTCAGCTTCACCGTCTGGGCGGACCCGCTGGTGGTGGCCGTGGAGACGGTGCTGGTGGCCGACGTGCCCGGCTCGACGCTGCCGGTGGCGGGGCCGGCGCTCAGGGAGAAGTCGTTCGCCGGGGTGGAGTCGGCGACGGCGAGCTGCCACAGGGTGGCGGCGATGCCGTCGACGCTGCGGTCCAGTCCGACGCCGTTGATGTTGCCGGTGGTGTCACAGGACTGGTGGTAGCAGGAGTCGTAGGCGCGGTTCGCGGTGCCGCCCCACTTCGCAGCCTGCGCGGAGGTCTTTCTGGCACTGGCACCCATCGCGTAGCCGGAGGTCGGGATGCCCGCCTGTTCGAAGGAGTAGTCATCGGAGCGGCCGGCGCCTTCGGTGTTCTCCTCCGGCTGGAGGTTGAGGGAATCCCAGTAGGCCTTCATCGGCTGGGCGGCGGCGGAGTTGAGGTGGTTGATGAAGTAACCGCCGTTGACCGAGGCGATCATGTCGAAGTTGTAGTACGCCTTGATCCTTGACCGTCCGTCGGACGAGAGGGAGTTGACGTAGAAGTCGGACCCGTTGAGGCCCTGCTCCTCGTCCGTCCACCAGCCGAACCGAACCCGCGCCGCCATGGCGGGATTGCGTTCCGCGAGGGTGAGCGCCGTCTCCAACAGGGCGGCCGAGCCGGAGCCGTTGTCGTTGATGCCCGGCCCGGCGCCGACGCTGTCGAGGTGGGAGCCGAACATATAGACCTTGGTGGCGTCGCCCTGGGGCCATTCGGCGATCAGGTTGGGCCCGGCCCCGGTGGCGCAGACGGAGGTGCAGGGCTGCTCGGTGACGGTGTATCCGGCCGCCTGAAGCTTGTTCTTGACGTACGCGACGGACTCCCGGTAGCCCTGTCCGCTGGACTTTCGGGTGCCGCCGTTACGGCTCGCGATAGCGCTGAGCTCGGTCAGGTGGGCCTGGACCTTGGCCACGTCGACGTCCGGGGCGCCGGCGACGCCGGGGCCTTGGGCCGGTATCCCGGGATCACGGCCCAAGGACTTGTCGGCCGCCGATATCGCGCGTACGAGCGGAGCGGGAGACGGATTCGCCTGCGGCGAGGCCGCGGCTATGGGTGCTGCGGTCAGCGCAGCCGCTCCGAGGGTGGCGACGAGGGATACGCCGGCCACCACAAGTCTTCGTAACACCATGACTCCTTGAGGGGGGTAAGCGCGCGGCCGGTCGGGAACCGGCACGAGGACGACATGTCCATGACCATGACCCAGGCGGCCGTACTTTCACACCCTCGCACCCATGACGTCAACAGATATCCCCGCATGGCGCGGTATTTGTCGTAAAGCAGCAGATGCCGGTGTGGCCCCGCCAGGTGACGCACTCGAAGCGCGCGGGGATGTACACCGGGCCGGCAAAGGTCGTGTAGGCACCCGAATCCGAGGCGCTGACCTGCGTGTTGTGGGTCTGGAATACCTTCGCGTGCAGATAGACCGCGGCGGCCGGCTCGGTGCGGACGGTCACCACGCAGTTCTCGCCGGTTGTTGCGTTCCATGTCAGGTACACCGTGCCCAGCGTGCCGATGTCGCTGAAGTCCACGACGTGGTACCCAGCCCCGCAGGCCCCGTTGTACGCGGCCCTCGCGCCGTCTGTTGTCGCTGCGGACGCGGGCACCGCGAACCCGGTAGCACCGACCACCCCCGCAACGGCCAGTGTGGTGACGCGAACTGCCCGGCACATCACCGCACTTGGCGAATGATGCGCCGGGCAGCCCCCTGCCCGCGTCGTGCTCAGGTTCAGACGGTGCCGTGCTCCTTGCGGCGGCGCAGTATCAGGAAGGTGCCGGTGATGCCGCCCGCCACCACGGCCGCGCCGATGCCGGCCGGGAGGACGGGGAAGCCGGAGGGGTCACTGGCCGAGGCCACGTTCTGCATCGCGGGGCCCGGGTCGATCGTCGTCGTGACCGGCTCGACATGCCGGATCGGGCCGACGGACTTGACCGAGCCGTCCGCGTTGAGCAGGACCTGCCGCTTGTTGGGGTGCCGGAAGTCGAACATGCCCTGCAGCGAGCCGGCCCGGGTGTCGAAGGCCGCGTCGCCGATCCGGCCGGTGTGCCAGTTGTTCTCGATGAACTTGATGATCGAGGTCTGCTCGGTGCGGGTGTGGTCGATCTTGTTGACCTTGCTGTACGGGGAGATCACCAGCAGCGGCTGCCGGGTGCCGGGGCCGCAGCGGTCCGCGTAGCCGCCGGCGGCCGCGGGGCCCGCCTGGCAGGCAGGGCTGTCGGTGGCCTTGCCGTTGGAGCCGGTCGAGGTGTCCTTGGAGCCATTGCGCGGCTTGACGAAGGTGTGGTCGTACCAGCCGTCGGAGTCGTCATAGGCGACGACGACGGCGGTGTCCTTCCACTGCGGCGACTGCTGGATGCGGTTGATCTGCTGGACGAGGAAGTGCTGTTCGTCGAGCGGGTCGGAGTAGCCGGCGTGCCCGTCCTGGTACTCGGGGGCCTTGAGGAAGCTGACGGCCGGCAGCTTGCCCGCCTTGAGTACGGCGTCGAAGTCGGTCAGGTCGTAGTTGTGGTTGGCCGGTCCGGCGTGGCCGATCTCGTCGACGCTCTTCGGCGCCAGGTGGTGGGGGTTGGCCGTCGACTTGTAGTACTCGAACGGCGAGTGGTGCGGGCTGTAGTCGACGGCCGCCGCTCCCCCGACGTTGGTGTGGGTGGTTCCGCCGCACTTGGCGTAATGGTCCGATCGGCCGTCCCACGGCGTGCTGGGACG
The DNA here is from genome assembly GCF_055565615.1 of Streptomyces sp. NPDC028368. Taxonomy (NCBI): domain Bacteria; kingdom Bacillati; phylum Actinomycetota; class Actinomycetes; order Kitasatosporales; family Streptomycetaceae; genus Streptomyces; species Streptomyces sp. NPDC028368. The sequence continues at coordinate 312,973 of NZ_JBVHTY010000008.1, forward strand.
GAAGCCGCCCTGGAACCAACCCCAGCTGACTTTACGGGAGTTGAGCACATCGCCGACGTTGCGGCCCTGCATCGCGGCGAGCGCGTTCTTGCCGGTGTGGTCCTTGTTGGAACAGTCGTCGTACGCCGGGTCCGGGTCGTTGACGATGGTGCCGACACCCTTCGCGTCGGGCGACTGCACGGCGTGCGGGTCGGGCGTGGCGGTCTGCTTCGGGTTCTCGGTGCCGGAGGCCGGGTCCATGGAGATGACACCGTGCGTCTGCCCGGAGATCAGGTTGAGGGCTCCCGGTGTGGACGGGCCGTAGACCGAGCCGAAGGAGCGGTCGTTCAGGGAGTAGTGCTGGGCGTAGTTCCACAGCCCGGTGACGGTATTGCCGTCGTAGTAGTCCATCACCAGTCCGGGCTCGCCGAACAGGCCGCCGGAGCACTTGCCGGAGTCGGTGTTCTGGACGAACTGGTCGGCCTTGCCGCCGTTGTACGCGTACTGCTCGGGCCCGTAGTCGTGGTTCTGGTCGCAGGTCATGGCCTGCGACGGCGCGAGCCGCTTGGGGGCGTACTGGTTGGGGTTGTGCTTCAGCAGCCCGGCGGTGCGCAGGTTGTCGATGTCCCGGGGCGTGCGCGGCGAGGCGGTGAACTTGGTGCCGTCGGTGTTGGCGGCCTTCGGGTAGGTCGCGAAGTAGTGGTCGAACGAGATGTTCTCGTCGAAGAGGACGACCACGTGCTTGATGGGAGTGGTCGTACGGGAGGCATCAGGGTGTTGCGGCCCGGCGGCCCAAGAAGGCGCTCCCCCGCCCAGGACCGCGAGGGCCGCAGCACCCGTGAGGGCCCCCAGGCTCCGTATCGCTGCTCGTCTTCCCCTACTGGCCATGCTGGTTCACCCTCCGGACAAGGACGCGGTTGTGCTGTACGGGCGGGATGCTCCGCCGGGTGAACGGCGGCCCGGCAGAGCCATGATGACGCCAGAGTGAACACCGGGTCAGGTAAGTCAGGTCAAACCTTGACCGGGTATTGACCTTTCGGGACCACCCTTGTCCGCTCTTGTCCGTCGCCTGGTCGAGCTAGGAGAGCAGCGCTCGGCCGTACCAGTCCGCCGCGTCGCGTACACCCGGCAGCGCGAAGAAGTAGCCTCCGCCGAAGGGCTTGATGTAGTCCGTGAGCGGCTCGCCGGCCAGCCTTCGCTGCACGGTCTCGAACTGCCGGGCCGGGTCCTGCTGGTAGCAGCAGAAGAGCAGGCCCATGTCGAGGTTGCCGTTGCTGTCCAGACCCTTGTCGTAGTTGTAGCCACGGCGCAGGAGCCGCTGTTCGGCAGTGGCCGGGGTCCGGGGATTGGCCAGCCGGATGTGGCTGTCCAGGGGAATCACATCGCCCTTGGGGTCCGCGGGGTAGTGGGGTGCGTCGTGTTCGTGGTCACCGTCGAGGGGCGCGCCGGTCTCCCGCGCGCGGCCGAACATGCGCTCCTGCTCGGTCAGCGACACCCGGTCCCAGAACTCCACGAGCATGCGGATCAGCCGTACGACCTGGTAGCTGCCGCCGACCGCCCAGTCCGGCTCGCCCGCGCCCCGTCCCACCCACACCAGCCGGTCCATCAGCCGGGCGCTGCCCGCGTCGGGATTGGCCGTGCCGTCCTTGAATCCCATGAGGTTACGGGGCGTGCCGGACGGGCGGGGCGGGCTGGCGAAGCCGTCCAGCCGCCAGCGCACCTGCATCCCGCCCCGGGTGTGCCGGGCGATGTCACGCAGGGCATGCAGCACGACGTCCGTATCGTCCGCGCAGAGCTGCAGGCTCAGATCGCCGTGGCACCAGTCGGCTTGCAGATCGTCGTCGGGAAAGGCGGGCATGGTGGTCAGGCGGCGCGGTGCGCGGCCGTGCAGCCCGAACCGGTCGTCACCGAAGAGCGCCGCGCCCAGGCCGAGCGTCACCGACAGGGCGCCGGCGGGCACCTGTGGCCCGAGGATGCCCGAGTCGGTGGGCGGGCCGGTGATGCCGACGGAGGACGGCGTACCGCCGCCGGTCAGGAAGCGTGCCCGTTCGGTGAGGGTACGCAGCAGGTCGGCCAGCTCCCGGCGGTTCTCTGCGGTGACGTCGAAAGCGGTGTACGCCGTGACGCGGCGGGGTGCGGCCAGCACCGACGCCTGGTGCGGGCCGTGGAAGGGAACCGGCGGCGGGGCCTGCGGTGCCAGACCAGGACCGGGCGCCGGGACCGTCCCGCCCACCGGCTGCGAGCCCTGGGCGGCCGAGGCGCCGCCGGCCGCGAGACCGGCCCCGGCCAGCGCCGCCCCGCGCAGAAACCTCCGCCTGCCGACACCGTTCATCCCCTCCGTGCCACGCGCACCACTGGCACCATGCGCAGCACTCGCACGGCGCTCACGGTCCTCGCCACTCTCACCGCTCAGACCGATCCCACCGCTCACGCCACTCACACCGTTCTCCGCGCATCGCACAGGGTCGCCACCGACGCCAGCCGTTCCACCAGGTCGCCGAGCAGTGCATCGGTCCGCTCCCGCTGCGTACGGTCCAAGTGGGCCGGCGACGTCCACCGCCCGCCCCGCCGGAAGCCGTCGAGCAGGTGCTGCGCCCGGCCCAACTCCCCTTCCAACGCCGGCAGGTCGGGGTAGCGAGTGACCAGCAGGGGGCGCAGTCGGCTGAGGACGGCCCGGGTTCCGTCGAGGTTGGCGCGCGCGGTGGCGAGGTTGCTGCCACTGCCGTAGTCGGTCCGCCCGGTCAGCTCGAACTGGATCGTGTTCTCCAGGATCTCGTGCGCCCGCAGACCGAGGTCCGCCGGTTCCATGCGCGCCTGCGCCCAGTCGTCCCGCAGTCTCTCCACGGCGTGGGCGAGCGCGGTGGCCGGGGCGCGGAGGGTGTCTGCGGACTGCCCGTGCCACAGCCCGTACTCGAGGCGGTGGAAACCGGTGAACGCCGGATCCCGGTCGCCGCCAGGCAGGCCGGCACCGGTGCCGTTGATCTTCTGGTCGGCGTCGCCGAAGGTCCCGTATGCCGCGCCCAGCCGTTCGTACGCGAGGTGCGCGGCCAGCCAGGCATCCCTGGCTCGCGCCAGGTTCCCGCTCGCCAGGGCATCCCGCAGCCTTCCGGTCCGGCCGACGAGGTCGTCCAGGCCGCCCGCGACCCACCTCTGGTAGTCCAGCGCCGGCGGAATCAGGTCATGCTCGGTGACCGGAGCCGCCGCCGGCCCGCTGCGACCGCGCCCGCCGATACGGACCGTGGGCCCGGTGACCGCGTCGGCATCGTCCGGCAGACACATGAACGCGTACGCCCCCGTGCCCAGCCGGACCCGCAGCTGCCGCGTGGTGCCGGGACCGATCCCCTCCACCTCGCCGTAAACGGCCCCGCTGCGTGGCGACTTGAGATACACCTCGGCCGCGGCATCGGACGTGTTGTGCAGATCGAAGACCTGCGTCCCGGGGCGGGGATGCCGCCATCCCCGGCCGCAGCCGCTCGGTGATATCTCGACGGTGGTATGCCGCAGCCCGTCCACCGCGGCCGGGCCACGCGGCGCGTCACCGTCCGAGAGGCCGGTCAGGGCCGGCACCACCAGCAGACCGCCGGCGAGGAGGACACTCCCTATGCCCCAGGCACGCGGGGAACGCAGTGGGGAACGCAGTGGGGAACGCAGTGGGGAACGCAGTGGGGGACGCAGCGGGGGACGCAGCTTCTTGAGGCCGGATCGCGGCACTCCGGGCCTCCCAGGGAGTCGTTCGGCACGCGATCACAGGCGTCGCGTGCAATACGGGAAAGGAGCCACGGGCCCCGGCGCAGCGCCTTCCGTACCCGATGGCAACTGTGCCCATGCTAGGCAGCGCAATGCATCCAGGCGTGTCTTCGTTCGAAGAGATGCCAAGAGTTCCCCGCTGGTTCATCGGGCCGTCGATCGGATCGAGGGGATCGAGGGGATCGAGCGGGCTTTTCGGGTCATTCCGAAACCCGTGCGTCCGTGAACCGTGACGCCGGGAGGCGACGGGCCGGGCCCGTCGGGCCACGCCGCGGCCAACGTATCGAGGTGCGGTCCCGCCCGCTGACGCAATCCCTCGACCGAGTGGCAGCCCACTGTCGAGTGAATCGAACGCAGCGTTGCGCCAGCCGCACCCGCAAAGCTGGGGATTCATCCCGATTTCGAACATGGAACCGAGAATTCGCCCTTGGGTGCCCGTTACGGGTTCATGATCAGGCGCGTTTTCCGATCGCCTGTCCGCCTCTGCGTTCTCCAGGAGGAACCATGAATCCCGCCCCTGCCGCCACCACCGTTCATGCTGCGTTCGAGCACCCTGCCGTCACCCCGCTCCTTCCCGTGCGCCTTGTTGACGCCGCATGCGTGCGCGTTCCCTCCTCATCGCGCCTGGCATCGAGGTGGTGGGCATGAGCACGTCCGAGGGGATGCCTGCCGCGTCGGCGCACGCGGGACCGGCGGATCAGGGGGATCACGGGGGTCACGGGGATCACGGGGATCAGGGGTACGTTCGCATGATCGCGAGCGAGCGCTACCAGAGCATCGGCGACGCGCTGCAGTTGCTGATCCGCGACGACGGGCGCGCCCTGACGCTGCGCCCCGCGCCGGGGCGGCACGCGGCCGGACAGCTGGTGGTGGTGGGCGGGCACTTGGAGCGGGGCGAGCCGATTGATGCCGCGGCCCGGCGTGAGGCGCTGGAAGAGGTGGGGGTTCACGTGGCGCCGGAACACCAGGAGTTCTGCGGGCTGGCCCATTACTTCAGCCCGCAAGCCGGCGGCCGTCTCGGGGCGGTGTTCGCCGCGCAGACCTGGAGCGGCGAGCCCCGTAACGAAGAGCCGGACAAGCACTCCGCGCTGGTGTGGGTGGACCCCGGCCGACCGCCCAGCGGCGTCCATCCCTACACCGCCGCGGTCCTGGACATGTTCGTCCGCGGCTCGCTCTACACCGCCGTGAACTGGCCCTCCGCAGCCGCAGCGGGAGGTGGCCGAGCGTGAACGCAGGTCACCACGCCGCACGCCGGACCCGCCGGGAGTCAGCCGTGCCGGTGGCGTCGACGGACAGATCGACGGACACATCGATGGACAGATCGGCCGACGCCGCCAGGACGGCAAACCTCGCCGCATGGCAGGCCTACGGGCAGCACCATCTCGACCGGAACACCGCACTCCTCGACCAGCGGAACATCGACTGGGGGTTCTGGGGCCACGGGCCCGGTACGGAAGTACTCGACGAACTGGAAGGCAGGAGGCTGCTCGACATCGGCAGCGGCACCGGCCGCAGCGCCGCACACCTCGCCCGTGATCACGGCGCCGAAGTAGTCGCGGTGGACGCCTCCCGTACGCAACACCTCCGAGCCGTCTACCGCTACGGCCATCTTCCCGGCGTCCAGTTCGTGCACCGCGACATCGTTGATCATCTGGCGGAGGAGCGCAGGTACGACGTCGTCTACTCCGTACACGGCCTCGCCTACATCGACCCGCACGCCGTGCTGCCGGCCATCGCGGGGCGACTGCCGGACAACGGCCGTCTCGTGTTCTCCGTCCTGCACACCAACTCCGACGGCACCGGCCCGACGAGCAGCGTCGCCCCACGCCGGGAAACACTCAGGCTGTCCGGCGGACGCGAACTCGCCGTGCGGATGTGGGTCCTGACGCCCATGCTCTGGGAAGACCTCCTCACCGAGGCCGGCTTCGCCATCGACGAGCTGCGCGTACTCGGCTCCCCTCACACCGGTGACCCCGTTCAGTGCACGCTGATCACCGCCCGCCGCCGGCAGGCCTCCCCTCAGCCCACCGGTACGACGCCTTCCCGCAGCCGGCCGCCCCAGCCTCGGGCCGCGTTCGGAGTCGGGGTCATCGTCTGCGACCCGCAAGGCCGCATCCTGCTCGGCCGGCACCGCAGCGGGACCTGGGAGCTTCCGGGCGGCAAGATCGACCCGCCGGAGAGCATCCAGGCAGCCGCGGCACGGGAGCTGCGCGAGGAAACCGGCCTGTACGCCGAGCGGCACGACGTCCGCGTCTTCGCCATGCTCCACGACGACATTCACGGGCTCGCCCGCATCACGATGGCCGCCCAGGTCACCGCATACGCGGGCACGCCCCATGCGGCGGAGCCCGACCTTGTCAGCCACTGGGATTGGCGCTCCCCCAACGACCTCCCGAGCCCGCTGTTCACGCCGTCCGCGCAGATCCTCCACGCCTGGCGCCCCGACCTGGATATCGCTTCACCGGCCGCCCACCACCTCACTGTCACCACTGTCCGGTAGCGGCCCGACCCGCAGTGCGAGCCGCCCGCCCCACACCCGGGGCGGCGCGGCCCGGCATCAAGCCACTCCCTCAAGCCCAATCCCCATCCACCCCATCCCCACCCGGGAGACTTACGTGCTCCATCACGCCCCGGCTGACCACGGACGCCGACACGGCCATGATCGAAGCAAAAACCCCCGACTCGTCGCCAACCCACCGCCCTACCGCGCGAGCCCCAGTCTGCGCGGCCCCCGCCACCTTCCGGTCGAGATCGACGGCGTCAACCCCGCACACTGACCACGCACCGCACTCCTGGTCCTCACGAGGAACGCGTACGGACCGCCCCCATCGCCGTGACCCGTCACAGTGCCCCGGTCGCCCCGGATTGCGTGTTCCCTACCGACGCGACGACGCCTCAGCGCGGCGCGGCGGGGGTATCTCCGCGGACCGCATGCAGGTAGAGGGCCAGTGTGTCGAGAGTGAAGTACGAGCTGTAGGAGACGTCGGGGAAGTCGCCGCCTGTGTGGTAGCCGCCGATGACGCCGATGAGGGCGTATCCGGTGAAGTCCCTTACGAGGAAGGGCCCTCCGGAGGTCCCGCCGATATATCCGGCGCAGGCGATCTCGAGAAAGTCCCCGGGGGCGGCGGGATCGGTGCTGGTGTACCGGTGTGTGGAAGAGGTGCAGTCGAGTGGCTTGGGGTGGGTGGTGTCGCTGTTGCCCGGGTAACCGATGAGCCGCACCTCACTGTGGTCATAGCCCGAGTAGGGAACGAGGTCGAAGCCGCCGGTGACCTCCTGCACATCGGCCCCGTCCTCGCGTGCCCCGAGGCGTACGACCGCGTAGTCCCAGCGGGCACCCGCGTCCGTGCCGAGGTCGTAGTACCGCTGGTCGAGGTAGATGCGGTCCACGGGGAAGATCCCGTACGGCTTGAGACCGTCGTGATACTGCGGCACGAACGCCAGATGACGCTTCGGGTCAGGGGAACGGAGGCAGTGTGCGGCGGAGACCACGAGGTCGCGGTGCGGGCTGCGGACGACCGTTCCGCCGCAGAACCGGCCGGTGTTGGTGCCGTCCGTCCAGAAGAACGTCCCCACCTGCGGGAGGCCCTCGAAGGGATGGCTCGGCGGAGCGGGATCCGCCGCCGGGTGCGACGCCGGTGAACTCCCCCTGACCGAGGCCGGTTCGGCGGTCCGCATGCGCTGCGGGGTCCAGTACGTGTCGTCCGATGCCGCCGAGCCTCCCGGGGTGCCGGCGGCGTGCGCAAGCGGTCCGGGCAGGGCGGTGAGCGGCAGCGCGAGAAGCAGGGCGGCGAACAGCTGGACGGCATGGGCGCGTACGGCAAGCGGTCTGCTCATGGGCGGATCCTTTCCCGGCACGGCGTACGGAAGGAACGGCACTTCTGTGAGGCGCGTGGACATGGTCGTACGGCGGGAGGCCCATGGCGAGAGGGCCGCGCCGGATGAGTCCACGACCTGACGGGGACCCCGGGCTCGCGCATACCCGGCCCGGGCTTGATCCGTATTCGTGGTTTCGCCTGCCGGCCGTACGACGTGCCGTCAGAATCGACTCCAGCCGTGTGACGGCCGTCAGAAGGAAAGAAAGCGAAGCGGAAGGACGCCATGCCGTCGGAGGAATTCGACTACATCGTTGTGGGTGCCGGGTCGGCCGGGTGCGTGCTTGCCGCGCGGCTGTCCGAGGACGCGGACCGGACGGTGCTGCTGCTCGAGGCGGGACCGCCGGACACCAAGCCCGAGCTCGCGGCACCACCGGCATGGCCCGCGCTCTTCGGCACCGAGGTCGACCACGCCTACACCACGGTGCCGCAGGCCGGGACCGGCGGGCTGGCGATTCCGTATCCGCGGGGCAGAACGCTGGGCGGGTGCAGCGCGATCAACGCGATGGTGTTCCTGCGCGGACACCGCAACGATTACGACCGCTGGGCGGCATCCGGAGGCGCCGGGTGGGGCTTCGACGCGCTCCTCCCCTACTTCCGGCAGATGGAGACCACAGCCGGTAAGAACCCCAAGTTCCGCGGCGACAGCGGCCCGATGCGGCCGGCGCAGGCGCGGGCTCAGGACGCCAATCCGCTGTCGCAGGTCTTCGTCGACGCCGCGGTGGCGGCGGGTCACCCGAGGACCGACGACTTCAACGGCGCTGACCAGGAGGGCGTCGGTTGGCACGATATGAGCATCGCCGACGGCACGCGGCAGAGCACCGCGAGCGCCTATCTGCACCCGGTCCGCGCCCAACGCCCCAACCTGACCGTCTTGACCGGCTCCCGCGCACGCCGCCTGCTCTTCGAGGGCGACCGGTGCACCGGTGTGGAGGTCCAGCGCGGCCACGACACGATCACCGTACGGGCCGTCGCCGAGGTGATCGTCAGCTCCGGTGCCATCGATTCCCCGCGGCTGCTCCTGCTGTCGGGCATCGGCCCCGCCGACGAACTGCGGCAGGCCGGTGTCGAGGTCCGCCATGACCTGCCGGGTGTCGGGCGCAATCTGCACGATCACCCGCTCTGCCCGGTCGTCTACGAGGCGAGCCGGCCGATTCCCCCGGGGCTCACCAATCTCGCGGAGACCTCGTTGCTCTGGCGCAGCGACGCGTCCCTGCCGGGACCCGACATGCAGCTGATGTTCATTCATCTGCCCTACCACCCGCCGACGATGCAGGCACCGGCGGACAGCTTCACCTTCGGCGTGGCGACCGTGCCGCAGAGCCGGGGCTCGGTGCGCCTCGCCGACGCCGACCCCGACACGCCGCCGCTGATCGACCCGAATTACCTCGGGGAGGAGTCGGACGTACGGCGCATGCTCCACGGCATCCAGGTGGCGCGGGATATCGCGGCGGCGGGCCCTTTCACGCGGTGGCGTTCGCGTGAGGTGCTGCCCGGGGACGACGTCACCGATGAGGCGGGGCTGCGCCGGTATCTGGCGGCCGCCACCGGGACGTACTTCCACCCTGTCGGCAGCTGTGCAATGGGGACGGGCGGCGACTCGGTGGTCGCTCCGGACCTGACCGTGCACGGGCTGGCGGGCCTGCGGGTGGTGGACGCCTCGGTCATGCCCAGCATCGTCTCCGTCAACACGAACCCGGCGACGATGGTGATCGCGGAGAAGGCGGCCGACCTCATCCGGCGGACGGCTTAGGACCTGTCCGGCTGCGCACCGGCCCGCCCCGCGACAGGCCCATCGGCCCACCCGCGGGGCGGGCGCCGCGCACACACACGCCCGCTCCGCGCCCGGTGTGATCAGCCCGCCAGCTCCCCCAGAAGTGCCCAGGTGCGGCGCCGGTCGGCATCCCCGGCGATCTCCGTTCCCGAGAACACCACCTCCGTGGCCCCGGCGTCTTGGTAGCGGCGCACCTCGTCGGCGACCGTCCGCTCGTCGCCGATCACGGCCACATCGGCGGCCCGTTTGCCGCCGGAGAGCTCGATGACCCGCGCGTAAGACGGAATCTGCTCGTAGAACGCGAGCTGGTCGGTGGCCTTCTCGCGCACCGAATCGACGTCGTCGGTGACCACTCCGGGCACGAGCGCCACGATCCGGGGCGCAGGGCGGCCGGCGGCCTCCGCCGCCGCGGTGACGGCCGGAACGATGTGCTCGGCCAGGGCGCGGGGCCCGGCGAGATAGGGCAGGATCCCGTCCGCCAGCTCGCCGCTGGCACGCAGCGCCTGCGGGCCCATTGCGGCGACGAGCAGCGGCACGCCGGCCTCGGCGCCCGGCACGCGTGCGGGGATCGGAGTGGTCGCGGTGAGCAGCTCGCCGTGGAAGTCGGCGGCGCCGGTCTCGGTCAGCTGACGCAGAGCGGTGAGGAATTCACGCAGGCGGGCGATGGGCCGTTCGAAGGGGATGCCAAAGCCTGCCTCGGTCAGGAGCTTGGTGCCGAGCGCGAGCCCGAGGTGGTAGCGGCCGTGCGTGGCCGCCTGCGCGGTCTGGGCCTGGCTGGAGACGAGCAGCGGATGGCGTCCGAAGACGGGGATGGCGGAGGTGCCGACGTCTATGCCCGGTACCTCACGCCCGACGATCGCGGCGAGTTGCGGCGAGTCGGCGCCGAAGGTCTGCCCGAACCAGGCGGACCGCAGCCCCGCGGCCGCGGCCTCCCCGGCGAGCCGTACGGTGGCGTCGATCTGGTTGTCGGCGTCGGTCGCATGGAGCGCTACTCCCACAGTCATGTCGGTTCACAACAGCGGCAGTTGGTCCTGCATTCCGGCTCTTGTGTGCCTCCTTCATGTCGGCTGTGTGTCCGCGCCCGCCGATACGGACATCGACACCGACACCAGCCGTCGCGCTACGCAAGCGCGCCTGATCCGCTTCTCAGATAGCGAGTGCGCCCCTGAACCGACCGTGGCCAACGTCCGGGTCGGTCACCGCCAGCCAGCCGTGGCCCACTGTCTCGAGTACCTCGACCGTTGTCGGCTGGATGGAAATCCAGGACGCGGCCTCCTCCGGGTCGCGGACACCCTCGGCGTATTCTTCGGCTTCTTCCGGGTCATACAGTTCGTCGTCCTCGTCCTGCATCAGATCCCGCTCGAACTCCAGCGGTTCTCCGATCCACTCGGGATCGCCGTACGTGCGGTAACCGCGCTTGTCCTGACCGTTCTCCGAGACCCACCACACCCGCGCACCGTTGTAGTCGTCCACGGCATAGAAGTGGGCTTCCCCGCAGTGCGTGCTGAGTTTTTCTACGGCTTCCGCCCAGTTCTCATTGAGATAGTCGGCACCGTAGATGAGCCGCCAGCCGTCGAATTCGGATGTGATGAACACGCGGTAGGCCGTGGATTCGGTGCCGTCATCGGCACCATGGGTCAGCGAATTCTCGTGGTGGACGGCGGCGGAAAGTCCCATGGCCGTCGTCACGGGGCGCGCATCGTGCAGCTCCAAGGCCCTGACGATGTCCGTCACTTCCGCCCGGGGAACCGCAATCCAGAACTCAGCCGGAAGGTCGCCGGGCTGCTCGTCCAGGAGCTTGACCCGCACAAGCCGTTCGATGGCCGACCGGTCCGCGGGGCCCAGGGCATCGCCCCCGCCGAGACCGGCGAGCATGCGCAGCGCGGCGGCCCGCAGGCCGCCGGGGCCCTCGCTGCGTACGGTTGCCAGAGGCGCGATCGCCGCCGCACCGAGGCGTTCCATGCAGGACTCCGCCGCCGAGCGGCCCGGTCCTTCCGCGTCCCGGAGCAGCGGCAGAAGATGCTGCACGGCGGGGGCGCCGAGAGCGGCCAGCCTGTCCGTCGCCTCCCTGCGGGCGTCCCGGTCGACGACTGTCAGCTGACGTACCAGTGCGGCGATGTCCTCACTCATGCGAACGACCCTAGCCGAGCGGATCCCGGGCCCGCCGGGCCTGTATGAGGAGAACGGTCAAACCGCATCCGGACCACGTACTTTCGGACAACGGCCCGCCGAAGCCGGTGGTACATCCGGCACCACTTGCCCTTGCGGCAGCCAAGGACCACAGTGAAAAGAGGGAACATTCTTGCGAGATCGGAGCGCACGGTGATAGTTCTCGGGATCATTCTTCTTGTGATCGGTTTCCTGACGGGCATAGCCATCTTGTGGACCATCGGAATCGTGCTCGCCGTCCTCGGGGCAATCTTCTGGGTGCTCGGCTCGATGGGGCACGCGCTCTTCGGGCGAAAGCATTACTGGTAGCCAGGAGGCCTCCCGTCGTCGCCTCACGGCTTCTCCACGAACTCCAGGAAATCCAGGAAATCCAGGAAATCCAGGATCATGCGGTTGACTGCGGCGGCGCGAACAAAAGGAATGCCGTGGTGGGAGAGGCCAGGAATTACGGCAGTCTCGACGCGCGGCAGGCACCGGCGGGCCGCCGCCGCTACGCGCCGGGCCGCATGCGCTCGGCTGTCCCCGGCGAGGGCCACCAGCGTCGGTACGGTTGATGCCCGCAGCTGCCGGAGCCGCGGGCGTTTCCCCACGATGACCTTCGTGTGCGGGAACTCGGCGGCGAGACCGTACAGCTCCCGCCACACGGGGTCGACTTCGGCACCACGGGTCTCCCAGGCCAGGAAACGACGGGCGCGGCCGGCCGTGGGCCGGATCAGCAGCGGAAGGGCGCGTAGCAGATAGCCGGTTCGGTATCCGGCGAAGCACCGGGTCGGGTCGAGGAGAACGAGCTTGCGGACTCGCTTCGGTGCGCGCAGCGCGTAGGTGAGGGCGATCCAGCCGCCGTACGAATGCCCGCACAGATCGGCGCGCTCCAGGCCCAGGCCGTCGAGTACGCCGTCCAGCCAGTCGAGAAGGTCATCGACGGACCCGATCGGTCGCGCGCCGCGCAGGCTGCGGCCCGCCTCGCCGATCCGGTCGACGGCATGGACCCGTCGCGTGCGGCCCAGCTCGGCCGCGTTGGCGAACCACGTCGTCGAGGTGGCGCCGCCGCCGTGCAGCAGCACCAGCGGTTGCCCGTCCTCGGGGCCCCACACGGTGACCCTGGTCGTGCCGTACGCCGAGGTGAGGTCCACCCGGTCGACGGGCACCGGCCAGCGGTCGAGGACGGCGTCGTAGGCCGCGAGGAAGCGCGTCAGGTCTTCGGTCACCGGGATCCCCCAGGAAGAGTGCCTTGCCGAGCAAGTATCTTGTTGAGCGAGATAATATGCCGGCATGGATGAAGGAGAGCCCGGACTGCGGGTGGTACATCAGCTGCGGGCGGTCACCGTCGAACTCGATTTGCTCGGGGCGGAGTTCGCGCAGCGCAACGGGCTGCATCCCACCGATCTGCGCGCCCTGATCTGCCTGCTGGACGCGGCGCGGTCGGACACCCCCGCGACACCGGGCCGGCTCGCGGCGCAGCTCGGCCTGAATTCCGCCGGCACAACGGCGCTTGTCGACCGTCTCGAGGGGCTCGGCCACGTGCGGCGGGTACGGGACACCCGCGACCGGCGCCGGGTACTGCTCGAGGTCGACGAACGGGCGGTCGGCCTCGGGCAGTTGTTTTTCGGTCCGCTGATGACGGAGATCGTCGCGGCGATGCGGACCTTTACGGACTCGGAGAGGGAAACGGTCCAGCGGTTCCTGGAGAGGGTGCGGGAGGTCGTCGCCGCCCAGCGGGCTCCTCGCGGGACTTCACAGGACGCCCGGGGGTGACGACCGGTGGCAGTGCCCGAGGGGCGGCGCACTCTCGAGGGGGCGCACCCGGGCGCCGCCCCGGTCATAGGCGTTCATGGGCGTCAGTGCTTGAGAGCGTCCTTGGCCCGTTCCGCGGCGTGCTTCACCTTGCCCATGATCTTTTCGGTCTTGCCCTTCGCCTCCAGGCTTTCGTTGCCGACGGCCTTTCCCGTCGATTCCTTGGTCTTGCCCTCGAAGATCTGGCCGATGTTCTTGGCTTTCTTTCCGATGCCCATGTCACGCTCCTTCAGAGGTGTCGGTCGAGTCCGGTGGGATTCTCGATCGGTTTCCCAGGCGTAGTTCCCGGGTCACGCATTCCTCCGTTGAATTGTCTCACTTCCGGGGAATTCGCTCAGTCGGACGGCGGCAGCAAGGTCCCCAGCGGGCCGAGATCCACGTTGAGGTCTGCCAGGGAAAGGTCGTATTGGGCGCAGAGTTCGATCATGCGGTTGTGGAGGATCATGAGCGTGGATCCCAGGCGTTCCTCCTGTTCCTCGCTGAGATTTCCGGCGTCGACCCGGTGCAGGGCCTGGCGTTCCATGAGCTGACGCAGGAGCTCGACGAGGGTGAGGACGAGTTTGACGAGGTCCCTTTCCACGGTGTCGGGGTCGGTGTTGATGCGTTGTGCCGCGCTCCGCGTTTCCGGGTCGGTCATCCGCGTTTCCGTGACGTTCAGGGGCGCGGTGCCATGGGATTCCGCGGGCAATCGCCGTACGGCGCGGGTGGCCGCGTCGGCGACGTCATGGAAACGGTTGGCCGGGCGGCGGCCGTCAGCGGTCATCGCCGGTCCTACTCGGCGGCGTGATGGCCTGGCCGAGCCACGGCGAAGGGGTCTGTTCGCTGATGGAGGCGATGAGTGCGCGCAGCGAGATGCGTACGAGGTCGATGTCGGCGATGGAGAGGACGACGTCACCGGTGAGGACCACGCCTCCGCTGAGCAAGCGGTCCAGCAGGTCGATCAGCGCTACCTGCCGGTCCGGCAGCGGCCGCTGCGTCGCCGGTGACCCGTCCGCGGCGCTCATGGCGCGGCTCGCGGCGACGGCTCGGCTTCGGAGGGGGCGGCGAAGGAGTACGGGGCCCAGGGGCCGGTGACTTCCACGCGTACCCCTGAGAGCCCTTCAGCGGCCCGCAAGACGTCGGCGCGGAAGCTGTCGGCGTGCCGCAGTGGTACGAGGTAGGCATCGTTGATGACATTTTCGCCGGGCCCGCGGGCGAGTTCGCCCTGCTGCGGTCGGTGCCGGACCCGGTCGACCGCATGGCCGCGGGCGGCGGCCTCGGCGCGTTCGGCGGCCTGTTCGGCGTCCCGGTATGCGTCGTCGCGCGCATGCCGCTGTGCTCGGCGCCGGCTGAGATAGGCCCGCCCGGGGCTCAGGTCCGCGTCCGGTTCCGGGGCCGCGGCGGGCTCCGGCCGGCCTTCCGCCGCCTCCGGCGCCTCGACGTAGATCTTGACGCCCCACTCCTCGTGCTCGGCCAGTACGGCCAGGCGCTCGGCGAACGCCTCCCGGCCGGCCTCGAGCATCAGCCGCACCCGCTCGTCGTCGAGATAGACCGTGGCCAGCCGGAGCGGCAGGACGGTGGTGCGGGCGGCCAGCGCCTCGATCACCCCGTGATGGGCGCGGGCCACCGACTCCAGCCAGTCCAGGTCCTCCAGGTGCGCTCTCAGCGCGTCCTCCTCGAAGTCCTGCGACGGCACCTGGCTCACGGCGGCCACCACCTCGCCGCCGTGTCCCGCGCGCACCAGACGCACCGGAGCATCCGCCACCCCGCGCAGTCCGGACACCGCCTCCGCCAGCAGTGCATCGGCGTCGCGCGCCGCGCCGTACACATAGGTGAGGGACTCGGTCATTGCTCATCCCGCTTCCTGCCGCGGGGGCTGCGCTCGGTCCGTTCGCCGCGTCCGGTACGGGCGGTGGTACGCGCGGCACCTGCGGTGCGGGCGGTGCGCCGGGGGCGGGCCGCCGGACGGCTGTCCTCGACCTCGACCTCGTCCTCGTCCTCCACCTCGTCCTCGTCCTCGGCCGGTGGCAGTTCGCCTTCACCGCCTTCGCGCAGCGCCGCGATCTCGGCCCGCAGCCGCTTGTTCTCCTCGGCGAGCGAACGGTCGCCGTCGCCGCGGGCGCGGGAGGAAAGGGCAGGATCGTGCTCCCACCAGTCGATGCCCATTTCCTTCGCCTTGTCCACCGACGCGATCAGCAGACGCAGTTTGATGGTGAGCAGCTCGATGTCCAGAAGGTTGATCTGGATATCGCCGGCGATGACGATGCCTTTGTCCAGGACGCGCTCCAGAATGTCGGCGAGATTGGCCGATGAGCCCTGGCCGTATGGCGTGCCGGCCCGGGACGGGAAGTCGCCCATCCTCCTGGCGACGGGTTCGTTCACGGCCTTTCCACCTCAACTTCCTGGTGTCTCGGTTCCCCGCAGGTGGGCCCGTATCTCGTCCAGCCGGTCCAGGAGCTCGTCCTCGCGCCGGTCGAACGTCTCCTCATCGATCTCCCCCGCCAGGAGCGCCCGCTCGAGCTCGGCCAGCTCCCGCTCGACGGGCTCGGGGTCGTAGTACTGATCCTCCGCGGCCTGGAGAACGCGCTCCACGACCCAGGCCACGCCGCGCACCGGCGCCAGAGGAAAGGTGGTGATCTGGGTGAGCAGGCCCATGAGGGACTCCTTGGACGTCTTCAGACGAAGCTGTATGCGGGCAGCGGGCCGCGCAACCGGAGGTCGAAGTCCTCACCCAGCTCTGCCGCGAGCCCCTGCTCCGCGGCGAGGAACTTCGCTTCGTGGTCCCGGTCCACCAGGAACGACACATTCAAGAAGTCGTCCCCGGCCGCCGGTGACGACTGCTCCTCCCGCGCGAATTCGCGCAGTACGTCGGCGACCGCGGCGGCCAGCCGGTCGTGGCGGGCCTCGACTTCCTGTGCGATCACTTCACCGAGAGCGAGCGGCAGTTGCGGGCTGTTGTTGCCGCCCCTGATCTCCTCGTTGAGTCCGCGCGCCTCGTCCGACTCCCCGAGGATCTCGCGCAGCAGCGACGCCTCGTCCTGGGCCGCCTTCAGGTGGTATTCGGCGCAGCCCTCCAGCGCCTGCAGTCGTTCGGTGAACTCCTCCGTGCGCTCATCCAGCACCGCCCGTACGGCCTCGTCGTCGTCGGCGGTGAAGCCGAACTGCAGCGGCAGCACCGTTCCGTCGGCCATCAGCCGCTCCTGTACGGCCTGGTGCGCGCCGAGGTCCCGCCGTTTGGGCCGCAGGCCCTCCGGAGCGTCACTCACGACTGCGGACAGTTTCCGGCTCCGTACCGTGCGGAGGGTGGCCGGCGGGTCTCCTACCCCGCCGAGGCCGTCCAGGCTCTGGGGATGGCTGCTCGCAACAACGGAGTAGACGTACACGGCCATAGCTCATTCCTTCCGGCGCCGGGCCGGCCGCCGAGCCGGCCGCTCCCGCTTCTCCGCGGGCTCCTTTTGCGTCTTCTCGGAGTCCTCGTCGTCCTCGCGTCCTCCCTTGACCGCGTCGGACACCGCCTCCGCGGCCCCCTGCAGGGCGCCCTTGGCCTTGCCCTCGGCACCGCCCTCGGTCACCTCGCCGACGATGTCCGTCAACTTGCTGGGCGCCTTGTCTCCCGACTCCAGGTCGAGGCGGTTGCAGGCCTCGGCGAAGCGCAGATAGGTATCGACGCTCGATACGACGATGCGGGCATCGATCTTGAGGATTTCGATGCCGACCAGCGACACCCGTACAAAGACGTCGATGACCAAGCCACGGTCCAGGATCAGATCGAGAATGTCGTAAAGGTTTCCGCTACCTCCCCCACCCGCCCTGGACACGGTTCCTCCGCCTTGCGGCACCACAGTCACGGTGCCTCCTTTCGTCGGCTCGCCCCTGCCTCGGCGGGGCGCCGCCGTTCCGTTCGCCTGGCGAACGGAGCTTCCCTGTCGATCAGCTACGCCCGTCGATCTGGCTTCGGGTGTAGCGGCCGATCCGCTCGTACGCCACCAGTTCGCCCTCCTCGTCGAGCGTCACCCGGTAGGTCGCCATCACGCTGGTGGTCTGGGGGACGCGTTCCAGCTCCAGAACTTCCACGTCCGCCTGCCAGCCCTCGGCCGTCGGCTTCACCGCGGAGACGGACTCGGGGGCCCGCCCCAACAGCTCCTGGAGCTGCTCGGCCGCGTACCGCATGGCCCGCGGCGCCGAAACGCGGCGGGACGCCTTTTTCGTGGCGCTCTCGCTCTGTGGACTGCCGCTGCCGGCCCGGTCGTCATCGGCCTTCTGGGCGACGGTCTTCCGGGCAGTCGTCTTGGCGGTCTTTTTGACGGTCTTCTTGCGGGACGGACGCCGTACTCGGTCCGTACCGTCCTCTTCACCTGCGGCCATGTTCTCTCTCCGGGATCGGAGACGACATGTTGCCCGCGCTCCCTTCGGGGAGACGCCATTACATGATATACGGCATGAGAATGGGGCAACTTGGGCGTGACGGACGGTCTCGCCGGGCGCCGTACCGCCGCGGCGGGGCTTCATTGAGCCGAGGCCCGGCCAGGGGGCTGACGAGCCGGTACGGAGCCGGACGTCCTGCACGGGAAGCGGACGCGAATCCTGGGGCCCGGGAGGCGGAGTAGCGCTTGCGGAGCCTGCCGGGCCGTATGGCGAAGCGGGACCGGCTCGGATCAGCCACGGTCCCGGGTGGCCGGTGACGGCTTGTTTCGCGGTCGGTGAGCCACGTCGCGTCAGTGCGTGACCACACGGCGTTGAGGCCGCCCGCCTGCCGGTTTGTGCCGACGGCGCTGGGGGCGGGGCCCGCGCCGTGGCCCGCGTATCGGAGCCGGAGGTCTCCCCCACCAGCCTCTCGCGGCGCCGCTGCGCGCTCCTGCCCCGTCACCGAACGGCTGATCTGCACCGCCTTGAGCCCCGGACATCACGGGTAGCAGGGACCGCCAGCGAGCCAACAAGTGAGCCAACGAGCTCGCCTGCGTACCCGATACGAACAGGAGCAGCCTGATGAACGATGTCGTCACGGCAGGCCGTACCGTCCTGGTGGGGATCGGCGAAGGGGGCGGCCAGGAGGCCGTTGTCCGGCACGCCGCGCGCCACGCCCAGCTCCACAACAGCCCCTTGCACCTCCTCCATGTCACCGAATCGCCGGACCCGGCAGGGTGGTTGTCGGAAGACGGAAACGAGACCGGCCCGGCGCCGGGCAGTTGCGTGGTCGAGCCGCTCGAGGCGCTGGTGCGGGCGGAGTTCCCCGGCGTGACGGTGAGCGCCGAGGCAACACCTGGCCGGGCCGCCGCGGAGCTCTTGAGCCGGTCTTCCCGGGCGGCCGCCCTCGTCCTCGGGCACCACGGAAACGGCGGCTTCCCCCGCCTGCCCCTGGGCTCGGTCAGTTGGGAGGTGGCCGCACATGCCGGCTGCCCGGTCATCGTCGTCCGTCCCGGAGAGACCCCCGCGGCTCCGGAAAACCGCGTCGTCGCCGGGGTGGACATCTCCGATGTCTCCGAAGAAGCCCTGGACCTGGCCTTCGCAGAGGCCGAACTGCGCGGCGCCCCGCTGGAGATACTGCATGCCTCGTTCCACCCCAGCGACCTTCCCGCCGGACCGAGCCTGGTGGCACCCGACTACCAGGCCCTCGACGACGCGGCACTGCTCGTGCTCGAGGCCGAAACCGCCAAGCGCCGTGACCGCTACCCCGGGGTCCACGTCCACTCACGCGTCGAGCGCGTCCGCCCCGCCACCATCCTGCGAGAAGCCTCACGGCACGCCGCCCTGCTGGTTGTCGGCTCGCACGGACGCAGCGGACTACGGCGGCTGATGCTGGGATCCCTCAGCGGCGAGGCGCTGCATACGTCGGGGTGCCCGGTGGCCGTGGTTCCCTGCACGGATGCTTCATGAGGCCGGACGGCACCTGGGCGAGACGCGGGCGTACCCGAGTGGTGGCCGCGGTGGTCTACCGCCCGACTACGAGGTGACTCGCTCATAGGACCCGGCTGGGGCCGACGTTCGACGAAGATGCGGGGACCTGGCTCATGGCGGCGTGGAAATGGCGTCACCGGGGTGGACCGAAGGTCCGCTCATTTCTCTTCGTCTGCTTCGTCGTAGCCCTCTTCGTCGGCCTCTTCCCAGTCACTGTCCTCGGCGCCGCCGTCCTCCTCCTCGTCAGATTCCTCGCCTTCCTCGCCTTCCTCGTCCTCTTCCTCATCCTCGTCGTAGTCCTCGCGGTCGCCGCCCTCGGCTTCTTCGTCCTCGGCTTCTTCGTCCTCGATGGCCTCTTCGTGGGTCCGTACGACCTCGCCGTCGCGAATTTCTCCGCGCCAGCCCTCCGCCTCTTCCTCGGTGAGGCTGACGTAGCGCTGGAAGTGTTTGAAGTCCAGCCTCAGCCGACGCCCCTGAGCTCGCCACAGATTTCCGGTTTTCTCGAAGAAACCCGAGGCGTAGTACTCGACGACCAGAACGATCCGGGTCAGATTGGGTGCCAGTTCGTGGAAACTGACGGCACCCCGGGTCGATCCCTTGGCGCCCTCGGACGTCCAGACGATGCGGTCGTCCGGTATCTGCTCCTGGACGGTCGCCTTCCAACTCCTGGTTGACGGGCCGACCTTGGCCTTCCAGTCGCTAGTGGAGTCATCGCTCCGCGATACGCTGCGTACGCCTTTGGTGAAGCTGCTGAACTTCTCGTACTGCGTCCAGTGATCGTAGGCAGTGCGTACCGGCACACCGACATCGAGCACTTCGATGATGTTGGTGACCTTCGTATCTCCCGACTTACCTCCCTTTCCGCCACCGAGGGCTTCTTTGGCCTTGCCCAGGACGTTGTCCTTGACGTCCTTCAATTTCCCGGTGACCGCGGCCTTGATCGGAGAGTCACCCTTGAGGAGGTTGGCCCCGATATTGGCCAGAGACCCGCCGTTCTCGGCGACATCGGAAAGCTGGTCCGTCACATCGACCAGCTTGTCACCGGCCTTCTCGGCCAGATTCCCCACCCAGGCGTTCACGTAATTCCCGAGCTCGCCGCGCAGTCGATCGATTCCCGAGTCTCCTGCACCGCCGTTTTCCTGTTCCGTCTTGGCCATGACCGGCTACCTCCGGCGCTCGGCGCGCGATGATGTCTTCTTGGCAGCCCTCTTCGACGAGGCTGTCTTCTTACTCGACGAAGCCGCTTGCTTCCGTCCGGCCGCCTTCTTGGCTGGCGCCTTCTTGGCGGGGGCCTTCTTGGCGGGGGCCTTCTTGGCGGGGGCCTTCTTGGCGGGGGCCTTCTTCGCCGCGGTCTTCTTAGCCGTCGTCTTCTTGGCTGCGGTCTTCTTGGCCGGGGCCGACTTCCTGCCGGCGGTTTTCTTGGCCGTGGCCTTCTTGGCGGGAGCCGACTTCTTCGCCGGAGCCGACTTCTTGGCCGCGGTCTTCTTCGCCGGAGCCTTCTTTGCCGGGGCCTTCTCCGCTGCGGTCTTCTTGGCCGGGGGCTGCTTCTTCGCTGCGGTCTTCTTCGCCGCAGCCTTCCTGGAGGGAGCCGGCCTCTTCGCTGCCGACTTCTTTCCCGCCCGCTTTTCCGGAGCCGCCTTCGAGGGTTCTCGCGCAGCACGACGGCGGGGACGCCGCCTCGGCTCCTCCTCCGGCTCCTCCTCTTCTTCCTCTTCGGGTTCCTCTTCTTCCTCTTCCTCTTCGGGCTCTTCCTCTTCCGGCTCTTCTTCCTCCGGCTCTTCCTCCTCCTCTTCCTCCTCTCCCTCCGCTTCTTCCTCCTCTTCCTCTTCCGGCTCCTCTTCCTCCTCCTCTGCGCCTTCCTCCTCGTACTCCTCTTCCGGCTCTTCCTCACCGCTCTCGAGTTGGAGGGTGCGGTCGTGGAGCGTGTCGGCGAGCGTCGCCAGCTGGCGGTTGGCGGCAGCCGTGACGGCCTGCCGGCCGGCGTCCATGACTTCCCCGCGCAGCTGCTCAACCAGCTCCGTGACCTGGGGTATCTCGCTGAGCTTCTTGACCCCTTCCACTACGAGCTGGCGCGGCTCAAGCCCGAATTGGTGCCCGGCGAGGTAGGAAGCCACGGTGAGAGCGAACCGCCCCTTTTTCGTACGGCCCAGAACGTAGCCGCCGAGCAGAGCAGCGCCGAGCAGGACCTTGGACCCGTCATTCATACGTGCATCACCTCTTCATCGGCATGCGGCCGACCGGCGCCCGTGCAACAGTCGAGCGGCCATCCCCCTCACGTCCGAACGCCTCAACACAGCGGCACGGCGTGCGTCCGGGATTGCTCTCCCATATTTCAAGAGTGGGCCGGGTCCTGACCTACGCATCCCGAGCGGCCATGAGGTGACACTGTGGAGTGGGGTGATTGTGCTGCGTGGTGGGGCGCGGGCGCGCGTGCGACTTCGGCCACCGGGTCGCCACGTTGCGTAAGGGCGGCCCGCGATCGCTCACGCCAAAAAGAACAGCCGGGAGTCACGGGAATCAGCCGGGAGCCGAGCCGGGAATCACGGGATCAGCTCGGCACCGGCGCATTGCCAATTGGCCGTAGCAGCCGCCCCACTCGCCGTCACGCCGTCACGCCGTCCCCTGTCCCGCGTCCCCCGTCCCCCGTCAACGGGGGCCAAGCGCGACAGGGCCGGACCGGCGTGCCGCCGCCCAGTCCACGATCTGCACCGCAGCGCCCGCGGACTCGTGCCCCTGGCAGCGGGCATGATGCCGGCGCGCGATGCCCTCCAGGTCGAGGTGGGAGCCGAAGGCGGGGAGGGCGGCAAGGCGGCGGGCATACGACCACAGCTGTCGGTGGTCGGCGATGCGGTGTACCGCGGCGGCATCCAGGTGGCAGCGGTGCACGGTGTCGAGCTGTACCAGCGTCACCCACAACTGCACGTCCGCAGCGGTGAGTTCACCGCCCAGCACGAAGTCGCGGCCGGCCAGCCGCCGCTCCAGGGAGTCCAGCGCACGCAGCAGGGTGGCCAGCGCGGTCTCATACTCCGCGCTGTCGGCGCCGAGTCGGCCGGCGCGCTGCGCGGCCTCGTTGATGGTGTCCTCGCAGAGCCGCCCGATCTCCTCGATGTCGTTCCGGGCATGGTGCGGATACAGCGCAGGGCCCTCGCCGCCGAACCGCTCGGCCAGGTCGCGCAGGATGTCGGGCGCGTGCGTGCTGACGATCCGCCCCGTCCATCCGTCACTGAGCACCGGCGCCGCGGCCGGCCCGGGGTGCTGGTGCGAGCTGGCCTCGTACAGCGGGCGCAGCGAAAGGAATTCGCCTCCCGGAGCGTCGGGGACGACGGGCAGCAACGTCACCGGGAGGGCGTAACCGAGGCTCAGGAGGCTGTGCGTAACGGCGATTCTCAGACAGTCCGGACAGGACAGCGAGAGATGCAGACGGTAGCGGTGTGGCACGGCGTAGTGGCCGCTGCGTGCATCGCAGCCGATCCTGCCCCGGAGGGATGGCGCGGAGGTCTGGGACGTGGCAGACGCGCTGGTCGTAGCGGGCGTAGCGGTCATACGGGCTCCTGACATCTGGGCCGTTTTCACGGGCCGTTTTCACGGACGTACGGACGGGTGCACGGGCCGGCGTATGGGCGGATGTGGGGACTGGCGTGCGACTGGACGTGGGCGCCGGCGTACGGCCGGTGTATGGGCAGGTGGACGACCCAGCCCGGCAGCGGCTGGAGGTCGCCTCGGCTTGGGCCGAGCGCAGCCCCGGGTGCGGAGTGGATGCGTCACGCGACAGCAGTCGGGCGGACGGGAAGGCAGGCAGGCAGGCAGCGGAAGGGGGCTCGAGCCGCGATCGCCTCAGCCGGATTGCCTCAACTGAGGGGACTGGCCGCGCTGCAGACGCGCAGCAGATCGATGTGCCGGCGCGAGGTGAGAAGGGGGAGCGGCTGGGCCGCGCAGACCGCGCGGTCGGTGTCCAGCGCCATACACCCCATGATTTCCCACCCGTTCGCTAGGGTTCCCGCCCCTGAGTGTCGAGCCGCCGGCGGGCCGCGTCAAGGGTGGTGCGCGGCCGTGGACCGACGTAGGGCCCGGTGGCGATGCCGGCGGACCGGTCGATCGGCAGGGAATAAACCCGGGGGCCCCTCTCCCGCGCCCCTACGGGATAATGGACGCATGCGGATTTCAGCCAGAGCGGACTATGCGGTGCGGGCCGCGCTGCAACTCGCTGATGCCCGGGATGCGGGGCCGCTGAAGGCCGAGGCCATCGCGGACGCTCAGGACATTCCACACAAGTTCCTCGAAGGCATCCTCAACGACATGCGCCGGGGCGGACTCGTCCTCAGCCAGCGCGGCGGCAACGGCGGCTATCGGCTGGCGAAGCCCGCGGAGGCCATCAGCATCGCGGATGTGATCCGGGTCGTGGACGGGCCACTGGTGTCGGTACGTGGCGTCCGCCCGCCGGAGTTGTCCTACACCGGCCCCGCCGAGTCGCTGCTCCCGCTGTGGGTGGCGCTGCGGGCCAACGTCCGCCAGATCCTCGACGGTGTGTCGCTGGCCGATGTCGCGGCCGCCGAACTGCCCACCCGGGTATCGGCGCTGACCGAGGACCCCGCCTCCTGGACAAACCCCTAAGGGCTGTCCCGCGGGACGCACGCCCGGGAAGCGGGTCTCTCCTCGTCCGGTCGACGGCTCAGCTGTCATCCGGTCCGGATTCCGACCACGGGCTGTCCATCCCTTGAACACCCCTTGCTCCGCCCGGAGTCCGGAAGCATTCTTATTCCCTACCAATCCAGTGGGAAAACTAGGGAACGAGAGGTGGTGGCGGCCGTGAGAGCGCCGATCCGTGCCACCGCTCCTCCGCCCCTCCGCGCCTCTTCCCGGCCGAGGCTCACCGGCCCATCCGACCCGACAGGACGGTGAAACGGCGCCATGCCGAAGAAGTCCGCAGCACTCCCCGCCTCCCTCCAGGCCGACCCCTTGACGGAGGACGGGATCTGGTCACGCGTCACCCATGAACTCGCGGACGATCTCGCCGTCGACGCGCTGGCCCGTGACCGAGCGGGCAAGCCTCCCTTCGACGAACTCTCGCGGCTGCGCGAAGCCGGCCTGCCCGCCCTGCTGATGCCGCCCGGCCCGCTGCGCAGGGGAAGTGACTGGCGTACCGCTTGTACGGTCGTCCGGGAGATCGCGGCGGCCGACAGCTCCATCGGCGAGCTGCTCGCCCGGCACTACGTCCTGTCGTGGAGCGCACGATTTTTCGGCACCCCGGACAGGGCCGACGCGCTCGAACTCCAAGCGGCCGAGGAGCAGTGGCTCTGGGGCGGCAGCACCGACGTCCCGGGGACGGGGGCGGAGGAGTCCAGCGCCGAACTCACCCTCACCCCCACCCCAGGCGGCTACGCCCTCAACGGGCGCAAGGCCTTTGCCGCGGGGGTGGCCGTCGCCGACCGCCTGGTGCTCGGCGCGCTGTGCACCGAAACGGGCGAGCCGCGGATCGTGCTGGTGGACCCGGCCCACCCCGCCGTAGCGGCCGACCCGGCGCATGACCGCCTCGGGCAGCGCCTCACCGGAGCCGGCAGCATCGGATTCGACAGCGTCCCGGTGGACACCGGCCAGGTGCTCGGCGCCGTCCCACGCGACGAGCACGACCTCTCTCCCTTCGCCGCTCTCGCCCCGTTGGCGCTCCGGCTCGCCCTCGTCCACGTCGGCCTGGGAATCGCCGAAGGCGCGCTGGCCGAGGCGCGGGACTTCAGCCGCGCCACACCGCGCTCCTGGCCGGTGACGGTTCCGGACGACGGCGCGTACGCCGACCGCCCAGGCAGGGATCCCTACCTGCTCCTCGCCTACGGGGAATTGGTGGCCGCGGCCCACACCGCCGCATCGGTCGTCGAACCGGCGACGGAAGCCCTGGCGAAAGGCCTCGACAAGGGACAGGACCTGGACGTCGAGGAGCGCGCCGACATCGCCGTCCTGGTCGCCGCGGCCGAGGCCGTCACCAGTAAATCCGCCATGCAGATCACCACCCGCATCATGGAGCTCACGGACGCCGCCGACCTCCCCGCCGAGGGACCTGGCTTCGACAGGTTCTGGCGCAACGCGCGCGTCCTGACGGCGCAGACCTCCCCCACCCATAGCCTCCGCGACCTCGGCGACCACTATCTGAACGGGACACATCCGTCCTTGACGCTGCGCGCCTGACCGGCTTCCGCGCCCGGTCAGCCCGACTTCTTGACGAATTCCGTGGTGTAGGTCTTCTTCAGGTCCACCGTGGCGTTCTTCAGGTTGGGGTTGAAGGCCTTGAGGACGCGCTCGACGGTGGCGGGCCCGTCGGACGGCATCACGCCGTCCTTGGTGAACATCGGCAGGGTGTCCTTGATCGCCTGGGCGTACAGCTGCTTACCGCCCTGTGCGTAATCGGACGGCATCTTCGCGGCGATCTGCTCCGGGGTGTGGGTGGACATCCACTTGAGAGTCTTCACAAAGGCGTTGGCCAGCTTCTGCACCGTTTCCTTGTGGCTGTTCACCCAGTCGGCGTTCATGTAGAGGCTGGAGGAGGGGTACGGCCCGCCGAGTGCCTGCTTCGAACCTTCGGGGGTGCGCATGTCGACGAGGACCTTGCCGAGTTTCTTGTTCACGACCTGCGCGACCGTCGGGTCGGTCGTCATTCCGCCCTGGATCGAGCCCTGTTGGAGGGCCGAGAGGAAGGTCTGGCCGGCGCCGACCGCCACCGGCGTGAACTCATTCGTCTGTACGCCGTTCTTCACCGCGAGGTATTTGGTCAGGAAGTCGGTGGACGAGCCGAGGCCCGTGACGCCGAGCTTCTTGCCCTTGAAGTCCTTGGGTGAGGTCAGATCGCCCGCCGCCTTGTTCGAGACGACCTCGACCTCACCGGGGGCGTGGGCGAGCTGCACCACCGATTCCACCTGCTTGCCCTTGACCTGGAGATCGAGGGTGTGGTCGTAGAACCCGACGACGCCCTGCACATCGCCGGAGACGAGTGAGGTGGTGGCCTGTACGCCCGCCGGTTCGGTGAGCAACGTGACGTCGAGGCCTTCTGCCTTGAAGTAGCCGAGCTGCTGAGTGAGTCTCGCGGGGAGGTAGATGACCTTGTCGAGGCCGCCGACCATGATCTTGACGTTGCCGTCCTTGGCGTCGGAGCCGGCGGCCGGGGAGCCACCGCCGCCGCAGGCGGTGAGGGTGGCCAGAGCGAGGGCGGCGGCCGACAGCTTGAGTGGAGTGCGCATGATCACGTCCTTGGGAGAAGGTCCTGGGGAAGGGGACTGAGGGGGTTTGGGTGGCTCGAGGGGTT
This sequence comes from Streptomyces sp. NPDC028368, assembly GCF_055565615.1. Taxonomy (NCBI): domain Bacteria; kingdom Bacillati; phylum Actinomycetota; class Actinomycetes; order Kitasatosporales; family Streptomycetaceae; genus Streptomyces; species Streptomyces sp. NPDC028368. The sequence goes on from NZ_JBVHTY010000008.1 coordinate 339,473, forward strand.
TGGGCTGCTTGAGGAGTTTTGGGTGGCTCAGCGGTCGGCGCCGGCGTCGGCCGGCTTCCAGCGGAAGAGCCGCTTTTCGAGGAAGGCCAGCAGCCCTTCGGCGAGCAGGGCGACGACGGCGAGGATCACCATGGCCGCGTAGACACCGGCCGCGTTGAAGGTGCCCTGCGAGGCGGCGACCAGCAGGCCGAGGCCCTTGGTCGCGCCGATGTACTCGCCGACGATCGCGCCGATCAGGGCGAAGCCGAAGCTGACATGCAGGCTGGTGAAGATCCAGGAGGTGGCGGAGGGGATCACGACCTGCAGGGTGACCTGGCGGGGACTGGCGCCGAGGATCCGGGAGTTGGCGACCAGGTTGCGGTCGACCTCCCGGGCGCCCTGGAAGGCGTTGAAGAAGACCGGGAAGAAGACGAGTACGACGGCGGAGGCGACCTTGGAGGCCGGGCCGAGGCCGAACCAGATGAGGAAGATCGGGGCGAGGACGATCCGCGGCAGCGCGTTGAGCACCTTGATGTACGGGCCGAGCACATCGGCCAGGAAGCGGACCCGGCCGAGCGCGATGCCCAGCACCACACCGCCGATCACACCGATGACCCAGCCGAGGAGCGCCTCGTAGAGCGTGTACCAGATCTGCTCCCACAGTGAGCCCTGCGGGGTGCCGTGCAGCGCCCACTGGCTCATCTGGTCCCAGATCTTCGAGGGCATCGAGAAGTTGAAGGGGTCGATGACGGCGGTCCTGGCCAGCCCTTCCCAGAGCCCGATCAGGCCGATGAGGAGCAGCACCCGGGTGCCGTGGACGAGCAGTTTGTGGTTGCGGGCGGCGCGGGCCCTGGCCTGTGCGCGGTCCGTACGGTCCACCCCCGCGCCGGACTTCGTCAGGGCAACGGTCTCAGGCGACATCTGCGGCGCCCCTCTCGCGGGTGATCCGTACCTCTTCGCCGAGCGAGGACCAGATCTCGCGGTAGATCTCGATGAACCGCGGCTCGAGCCGCACCGACTCGACCTTGCGGGGCCGTGGCAGGTCGATGGCGAACACCTCCTTGACGGTCGCGGGGCCCGCCGTCATCACCACCACCTTGTCGGCGAGGGCGATCGACTCCTCCAGGTCGTGCGTCACGAAGACGACGGAGGCGCCGGTTCCCGACCACAGCTCGAGGAGTTCGTCCGACATCAGGGCGCGGGTCTGTACATCGAGGGCGGAGAACGGCTCGTCCATGAGCAGCAGTTCGGGGTCGTTGACGAAGGTCGCGGCGAGGGCGACGCGTTTGCGCTGGCCACCGGAGAGCTGGTGCGGATAGCGGTCCTCGAAGGCGGCCAGTCCGACCCTGGCGAGCCACTCGCGCGCCCGCTCCTTCGCCTCGGGCTTCGGTACGCCACGGAAGCGGGGGCCGGCCATCACATTGGACAGGACGGTGCGCCAGGGGAAGACCGCGTCCTGCTGGAAGACGAACCCGATCTTGTCGCCGATGCCGCGGACCGGCTCACCGGCGACCAGCACCTCGCCGACCGTGGGCTCCTCCAGCCCGCTGATCAGCGTCAGCGTGGTGGATTTTCCGCACCCGGTGGGCCCGACCACGGCGACGAATTCACCTCGTTCGACGACCAGGTCCAGGTCCCGGACTGCGGTGTGCAGCGCTCCCGACGGGGTCCGGAATGCCTTGCTCGTTCCCCGCAGTTCGATCGCGGGGCTGGGGTGGCTGTTCATGGACCGGGAGGCTAGGAGCGATCCGGGCCGGCGCGGCAGCCTTGTGGGCGCAAGCCGCCTTTCTGCGCGCAATCCCTGTTGTGCTCGTTTTGCTCACGCTAAGGGCTGTCCCGTAATGCCTGGTGGATCAGCGCACGGCGTCAGATGCGGTGCATCGTAAGGCGGAGGGACGTCCGGATACTGGGCGTATCCGGACGTTCCGACAACGCGGCGAGGTGCCGTAGCTGTCGTCGTGCGCCCGCCAGGCATTACGGGACAGCCCTTAGAACGACGGAAGCCTTACCGAGGGGTGGGCATCCGGTCACGCACGGCTTACCGTGCGGGAATCGCCACGTCATACGGATGAGCCGGTTCCGCAAAAGGTGCGGAGGTCCGGGAGCTGCGGGAGCTACGGGAGACAGGGAGGGACCGTATGCGCATCCACTGGCCCGGACGGCCCCGCCAGTCCCGTCGGCCCCGTCGGCCCCGTCGGATCTTCGCGCAGGTTCTGACCGTGCAGGTGAGCATCACCACCGGGGTGATGGTGCTCGCCACCGGCCTGTTCCTCGCCCCGCTCGGCTCCGAGCTCGACGATCAGGCGATGCGGCGGGCACTGTCGATCGCCCAGACCGCCGCGGCCGATCCCGACCTCGCCCGGGAGCTGGTCACCACCGGGCCGGATCCGCGCGGGCCGGTACAGGCGGACGCGGAGCGGATCCGTACGGCGACGGGGGCGCTGTACATCGTGGTGATGGACATGCGCGGGGTGCGCTGGTCGCACACCAACACCGCCGAAATCGGGCGGCATGTCTCCACCGATCCGGCCCGGCCCCTCGCCGGGCAGGAGGTACGGGGGATCGACACGGGCACGCTGGGGCGTTCGGCCCGCGCCAAGGTGCCGCTGCGCGACGACCGCGGCCGGATCGTCGGCGCGGTGTCGGTCGGTATCGCCTACGACAGCGTCCGGGGGCGGCTGCTCGGCACCCTCCCCGGGGTGTTGCGGTACGCGGGCGCGGCACTGGCCGTCGGCGTGCTGGCCGCGGTCGTCGTCTCCCGCCGTCTGCGGCGCCGTACGCACGGTGTCGCCTTCGCCGATATCTCCGCGCTGCTCGATGAGCGGGAGGCGATGCTGCACGGCATCCGTGAGGGCGTGGTGGCCTGCGACCGGCACGGCCGGATCCGGCTGGTCAACGACGAGGCCGGGCGGCTGCTCGGCCTCGATACGGCGGCCGCCGGGCGGGCCCTGGAGGAGGTGCTGCCGCCAGGCCGGACGACGGATGTGCTGACCGGGCGGGTGGCCGGGGCGGACCTGCTGGCCGTCAGCGGTGGGCGGGTACTGGTCGCCAACCGGGTGCCGACGCGGGACGGCGGCGCGGTGGTGACCCTGCGCGACCGCACCGAACTGGAGCTGCTCGGCCGTGAACTGGACAGCACCCAGGGCCTGTTGGATGCCCTGCGCGCGCAGGACCACGAGCACGCCAACCAGCTGCACACGCTGCGCGGGCTGCTCGAACTCGGCCGGCACGAGAAGGCGGTGGAGTTCGTCGCCCAGGTGGCCGGCGCCCACCGGGCGTCCGCGGAGCAGATCGCCGAGCGGGTGCACGACCCGCTGCTCTCCGCGCTGCTCGTCGGCAAGGCGGCCATCGCGGCCGAACGCGGGGTGTCGCTACGGGTGTCGGCCGCGACGCTGCTGCCCGATGCGGTCGTCGACCCGCGCGACCTGGTGACCGTACTCGGCAATCTCCTCGACAACGCGCTGGACGCCATCGCCGAGCACCGCCGCGCCGACGCGTGCGCCGAGCCGTTCGTCGAGGTGGAGCTGCGGGCCGAAGGCGGCACGGCCGTGCTGCGGGTCTCGGACACCGGGCCCGGTGTGCCGCCCGCGATGCGCGACGCGATCTTCACCGAGGGCTGGTCCACCAAGCTCGCCCCTCCCGCGGCCGCCCACCGCGGCCGGGGCATCGGCCTCGCGCTGGTGCGCCGGCTGGCCGAACGGTACGGCGGAATGGCCCGGGTGACCGCTCGCGCGGGCGGCGGCGCGGTGTTCACCGTCGTACTGCCGGAGGCCCTCGCCCTGGAGGACGGCGCCCCCGGTACCCGGCTCACGGCCGCCGCGGAGCCACGATGACCGTTGGAGGGTCTCCATGATCGACGTCCTTGTGGTGGACGACGACTTCCATGTCGCCGAGATCAACGCCGCCTACGTGTCCCAGGTACCGGGCTTCCGCGTCACCGGCCGCGCCCACACCGCCGCACAGGCGCTGGCCACCCTGGAGCGCACGCACGTCGATCTGGTGCTGCTCGACCACTATCTGCCGGACGAGACGGGCCTGGCCCTGATGCGGCGGCTGCGCCAACTCGGCCACCACGCCGACGTGATCATGGTGACGGCGGCCCGCGATGTGGTCACCGTCCAGGACGCGATGCGCTGCGGCGCGCTGCAATACCTCGTCAAGCCGTTCGGCTTCTCCGGGTTGCGCGCCAAGCTCGAGGGCTATGCCGCGCTGCGCCGGACCGTCGCGGGTGTCGGCGGGCGCGGCGAGGCCGGCCAGGAACAGGTGGACCGGATCTTCGGGGCCTTCCGTACCGCCGACTCCCCGCACACGGAACTCCCCAAAGGCCATTCGGCGGCGACCGTCGACCTCATCCGCCATGTCCTCGGCGAGGCCGGCCACCCGCTCTCCGCCCACGAGGTGGCCGAACGCGCGGGCGTGAGCCGTTCCACCGCCCAGCGCTACCTCAAACACCTCGAACGCAGCGGCCACATCACCCTGACCCTCAAATACGGCGACACCGGGCGGCCGGAACACCGCTACCGCTGGGCGAGCGGGCGGTAACCGGCCATAGCGCGGGCCCGCGGCGGGGAACACCCGCGCCGCCCTCACCCCCGGCACACCCGGTCCAGCACCCCCGCGATGTCGTCGAGGACGTCGGGCGGCGGGGTGAACGGCACACGGAGGTGATGGGTGAGGGTGGCGTCCGCGGCGAAGCGGGGGCCGGCGGAGAGGTCGAGGCGATGGGCGCGGGCCCGCTCGATGACCGTGTCGGCGCGGATGTCCGTCAGCCGCAGCCATAGAGCGAGCCCGCCGGGCGGGAGGGTGAACCGCCAGCGGTCGTCACCGGCGAGCAGCTTGCTCAAGTGGTCGCGCTGGAGGCGTAGTTCGGCCCGGCGGCGAGTCAGTACGGGGTGGGGGTCGGTCAGCAGCTCCAAGGCGACCAGCTGCTGCATCGGTGCCGCGGACAGCGGTCCGCACAGCGCGTTGCCGCTCAGTTCGGCGATGAGGCGTGCGGGCCCGCGGATCCAGCCGACACGCAGCCCGCCCCATACCGACTTGGCGGCCGAGCCGATGAGCACGGCACGGCGGATCCGCGGCTGCGGGCGGGGCTCCTCGCGCAGGTCGAGGTCGCGCAGGGTCTCGTCCACGACGACGGTGACGTCGTGCCGGGCGGCCAGTTCGGCGACCGTACGGCGGGTGCGGGCGGACATCAGCGCGCCGGTCGGGTTCTGGAAGTCCGGTACGAGGTAGGCGAGTCCGCCGTGCGCGGCACGCAGCGCCGCCGCGACCTGGTCGAGGTCCCAGCCGTCGGTGGTGACCCGGAGGCCGGCCGTGCGCGCACCGGCGCCGCGCAGCACGTGGAGCGCGTCGAAGTACGTGGGGACCTCCACGGCCGCGACGCGCGGGCGCAGCTGGGCGCAGAGCAGGGCGAGCGCGGCCCGTGCCCCGGAGGTGATCAGGATCTGCTCGGGGCGGGTGGGCAGGCCCTCGTCGGTGTGCCGCTCGGCGATGAGCTGACGGAGGGCGGGCAGGCCGGGGCCCGGCTCGCCGTCCTGGGCCAGCAACGGGACCAGGCGTCCGGCGGCGCGCTGGGTCGCCGCCAGATAGGCCGTCCGCGGGGCGGCCGGTACGGCGCGGCGCAGATCGAGGGAGCTGGTCTCCCCGGTCGCGGAGACGGGGGCGATCCGTTCGGCCGCCTCGGGTGGGAGCCGGACCGTGCTGGCGCTGCCGTGCCGGGTGTGTACCCATCCGCCGTCGCGCAGCCGGTCCAGTGCGGCGGTGACCGTACCGCGACTGACCCCGAGGACGGCGGCCAGCCGGCGCTCGGCGGGCAGTGCGGCACCGGTCCGCAGCCGGCCGTCCAGGACCGCTTCCCGTACGGCACCGGCCAGCGCCCCGGCCAGCGGGACGCCGGGTCTGCGCCACTCCCCCAGGCCCCTGACCAGCTGCTCATCGCTCATCCGCACCGGTCCAGTTTCCCATGATTGGACCAGGAGGAAGGGGCGTCAGCGGACTAGCGTCATGGCGGACCAGCCTCGATGCACACCTGTGTGCCCTGCGCACCCTGTGAACGGAGCCCGTATGCACCCGCGACTCGCCGATGACCTCGCCGATCTGCCGGACCTCTTGGAGGCCACCCAGCGGCATGCCGCGGCCCTTCTCGACGGCCTCTCCAAGGCTCCGGTCGTACCGGATGTGCCGGCTCCGGACACCGTGCCGCTCCCTGGGGAGGCCATTGGACTGCCCGGTGCCCTGCGGGAGTTCGCCGCCCGCTGGCAACCGGGACTGTCGGCGAGCGCCGGGCCGCGCTACCTCGGATTCGTCACCGGTGGTGTGACGCCCGCCGCGCTGGCCGGCGACTGGCTGACCGCGACCGCGGACCAGAACTCGATGTCGTCGCTGGACGCCGCCGGCCAGCATCTCGAACGGGAGACGGTCGGCTGGCTGCGGGAGCTGTTCGGCCTGTCCGAGCACCACGAAGGGGCCATGGTCAGCGGTGCCACCATGTCCAACACGGTCGGTCTGGCGATCGCCCGTGAATGGCTCGGCGAGCGGCGAGGCGTCTCGCCCGCCGAGGCCGGGGTGGCCGCCCTGGGGACCGTGCGCGTCCTGTCGGGCAGCCCGCATTCCAGCGTGGCCAAGGGCCTGTCCCTGCTCGGCCTGGGCCGCGCGGCCCTGCGGACGGTGGCGACCCTCCCCGGACGGGAGGCGGTGGATCCGGCGGCGCTGGAAGCGGCGCTGCGGGAGGCGGACGGACCGTGCGTCGTCGTGGCCAACGCCGGTACGGTCAACACCGTCGACTTCGACGATCTGCGGGCCATCGCCGCGCTGCGCGACCGCTACGGCTTCTGGCTGCACGTCGATGCCGCCTTCGGCGCCTTCGCCGCGCTCTCCCCCGAGCACGCCCCTCTGGTCGCCGGCCTCGACCTGGCCGACTCGCTCTGCGTTGACCTGCACAAATGGCTGAATGTGCCGTATGACAGCGCGGTGCAGTTCACCCGCCGCCAGGATCTGCAGGCCCGGGTGTTCAAGAACGCGGCCGCCTATCTGGGCCCGCTGGGCGCGGATCCCGACCTCGTCCATCTCACCCCGGAGAACTCCCGGCGGCTGCGTGCGCTCGCGACCTGGTTCACGCTGCGCGCGTACGGACGCGACGGCCACCGCGAGATCGTCGAACGCTGCGTGGCCTGCGCCTGCACCCTCGGCGCCGCCGTCGAGAACATCGCGGGACTGCGCCTGCTGGCACCGGTCCGGCTGAACGTCGTCTGCTTCACCCTGGCCGATGACCCCACCTCCGAACGGCTCGCCGCCCTCGCCCACGAGCTGGCGCCCGAGGCCTTCCTGACCCCGACCGTGTACGCCGGACAGCCCGCCCTGCGGGCCGCGTTCAGCAACTGGCGCACCACGGACGAGGACGCCCGGCGGGTTGCCGGGGCGCTGGAGCGTGCCGTCGGGACACTCTGAATCGTCATCGCGCCGCGGCCGGCCACCCGGTATCCCTCCCTCCCGGGCGGCCGGCACGGGCCGACGTTAGCCATACGGCCTATTTGCCACGAATTCGGAGCATCTTGACAGGCGTGTTGGCACGAATTATGCAGATGGTGTAGGTGGCTTGCTCTCCGTACCAGCAGGCGAGAGGGCCTGTGTGGTGGACCGTACGGCGCAGCATCGCTGCCCCGAGTTGGCGACCGCTCCGGGAGCGGGTGGCCGCAAGGTGAGGAGAGGACCATGGCACGTGCAGTGGGTATCGACCTTGGTACGACGAACTCGGTGGTCAGCGTGATGGAGGGCGGTGAGCCCACCGTCATCACCAACGCCGAGGGGGCCCGGACGACGCCGTCGGTCGTCGGGTTCGCCAAGGGCGGCGATGTACTGGTCGGTGAGATCGCCAAGCGGCAGGCCGTGACCAACGTCGATCGCACCGCCCGGTCGGTCAAGCGGCACATGGGCGACGCGCAGTGGCGCTTCCCCGAGAGCGGTGACATCGACGGCAAGCGCTACACCGCGCAGGAGATCTCCGCACGGGTGCTGCAGAAGCTCAAGCGCGACGCCGAGCAGTACCTGGGCGAGGACGTGACGGATGCCGTCGTCACCGTCCCGGCCTACTTCAATGACTCACAGCGCACCGCGACCAAGGAGGCCGGGGAGATCGCGGGCCTGAAGGTGCTGCGGATCGTCAATGAGCCGACCGCCGCGGCGCTGGCCTACGGCCTGGACAAGGAGAACGACCAGACGATCTTGGTCTTCGACCTCGGTGGCGGCACCTTCGACGTCTCGCTGCTGGAGATCGGCGACGGCGTCGTCGAGGTGAAGGCGACCAACGGCGACACCCATCTCGGTGGCGACGACTGGGACCAGCGCGTCGTCGACTACTTGGCCAAGCAGTTCAAGAACGCCTACGGCATCGACCTCTCCCAGGACAAAATGGCCACCCAGCGGCTGCGCGAGGCCGCCGAGAAGGCGAAGATCGAGCTGTCGGCGGCGACCGAGACCACGATCAATCTGCCGTATCTGAGCGCGACGCCCGACGGGCCGCTGCACATGGACGAGAAGCTCACGCGCGCCCAGTTCGAGCAGCTGACCGCCGACCTTCTGGAGCGCTGCAAGGCCCCCTTCCACAACGCGGTCAAGGATGCGGGGATCAAGGTCTCCGACATCAACAACGTCATCCTGGTCGGCGGCTCGACCCGGATGCCGGCGGTAACGGAGCTGGTCAAGGAGCTGACCGGCAAGGATCCGCACAAGGGCGTCAACCCGGATGAGGTCGTCGCCCTCGGTGCCACGCTGCAGGCCGGCGTCCTCAAGGGCGAGGTCAAGGACGTCCTCCTGCTGGACGTCACCCCGCTGTCCCTCGGTATCGAGACCAAGGGCGGCATCATGACCAAGCTCATCGAGCGGAACACCACCATTCCCACGAAGCGGTCGGAGATCTTCACGACGGCCGACGACAACCAGCCCTCGGTGCAGATCCAGGTATTCCAGGGTGAGCGCGAGATCGCGGCGTACAACAAGAAGCTCGGGATGTTCGAGCTGACCGGTCTGCCGCCGGCCCCGCGGGGCCTGCCGCAGATCGAGGTCTCCTTCGACATCGACGCCAACGGCATCATGCACGTCACGGCCAAGGACCTCGGCACGGGCAAGGAGCAGAAGATGACCGTCACCGGCGGCTCCTCGCTGCCGAAGGACGACATCGACCGGATGGTCCGTGAGGCCGAACGGCACGCCGAGGAGGACCGCCGCAGGCGCGAGGCCGCCGAGACCCGCAACCAGGCCGAGCAGCTCGTCTACCAGACCGAGAAGTTCCTCAAGGACAACGAGGACAAGGTCCCCGCCGAGACGAAGACCGAGGTCGAGACCGCCGTCGGCGAGCTGAAGGAGAAGCTCAAGAGCGCGTCCGCCGAAGGCGACGACACCGCCGAGCTCCGCACCGCCACGGAGAAGCTCGCCACCGTCTCCCAGAAGCTGGGCCAGGCCATGTACGGCCAGGCGCAGGCGCAGGACGCGGCCACGGACGCCGGCCAGGGCGGTTCGGGCGCGGCCGGCGGTGACCGGGACGATGTCGTTGACGCGGAGATCGTCGACGACGACAAGCAGGAGGGAAGCTCCCGATGAACCGTCCGACCGACATCCGTGGCCTCCCCCATCCGCCGCTGGCGATCGTCAGGGACCGGCCGCACGACAGCCCCGCCGTGCTCCCGCCCCGCGCCTCTCCCCGCACGGACACCGCCGATACGGACAGCCGCACGGCATCCGGCCCCGGCCCCGGCCCCGCGGCCGCACGGCCGGTGTCCCTGGAGGACGGGCTGCGCGCCGAGCTGCGCGAGCGCACAGCCGATCTGCAGCGGCTGAAGGCGGAGTACGACAACTACCGCAAGCGGGTCCGCCGCGATCGCCTGGCGGTCGGCGAGATCGCCGTGGCGAACGTGCTGGGCCGGCTGCTGCCCGTACTCGATGCCCTCACCGAGGCCGCCGAGCAGGGCGAGTTGACCGGCGGCTTCCGGCACGTCGCCGAGGCGCTGGAAGCCGAACTGGCGGCGCTGGGCCTGGAATCCTTCGGTACGCCGGGGGCTCCCTTCGACCCGACCCGCCACGAGGCGGTCACCTACACACCAGCCGATATTCCCGGCGGCCAGGTCGAACGCGCCATGTGCACCGCCGTCCTGCGCCCTGGCTACCGGGTCGGCGGCCGGCTCCTACGGCCCGCCCAGGTGGCGGTCACGGGTGAGGCGCCCGTCGGTGAACGCTGACGCGGCGCGCACGTCATCCCCCCGTACGCAGCCCCTCGCCCCCTGACCCGCCGTCCGCCGCGGCCTCGCTTGCCGGCCCGCCGTCAGCTCACCGTTCGTGTTCCACCATCTCCTTGAACTGCTGGAGATCCGTCCGCAGTCCCCGCTCGATCGCGGCGGCCTGGGCAAACCCCTTCGGTCCGCCGAAGTCCTCCTTGACGGTGCCCGGGTCGTACTCGAACCGGGCCTGGAGGCGGGTGTGCTCCCGGTCGATCGGCAGCAGCGAGACGGTGCCTGCCAGATCAGGACCGCTCGTGCTCTGCCACGTCATCACCTTTTCCGTGCTGCGGTCGCTGATCTCGAGCTCGAGCTCCCGGGACCGGCCGCCCGCATCGAGTCCGAGATGCGTCCGCTTGCCCTCCAGATGGGCCTCGCGTACGCCGTCCACGAACTTCGGATAGCTCTCCACCTTGTGGAGACAGTCCCAGGCCTTGTCGAGGGGAGCGCCGATGTCGATGTGTTCTTCGAGAGTGCTCATGGGGCACCTCACAGCTTGGTTCACGGCCAACGGGTTACGTCTCCAGGGTGCTCCGGGCGGACAGCGGAGGCGACCCGAGCCGGGCGGTCCCGAGGTGATCGATCACCTGCCGGCCTGCCGGGACAGCTTCCAGGCCGCCATGGAGCTGACCGAGCGATCGGGGTCGGACAGCAGCGGGGCGAGATCCTCCTGCCGCAGCGCGCCGGAATCGTCGAGGACCTGGGCGGCACGCCGACGGACTTCCGGGTCGGCGTCGGACAGCAGGGCGCGGGCCCGGTCGTGCCAGGTGTCGCCCCGGCGGCTCACGGCAGCCAGCGCGGCGAGGCGAACGGCGGCGGAGGCGTCCGTCAGGGCGCGGAGGAGCGTGCTGTCGTCGGCGGGCACCGGGCGGCGGCCCAGCGCGATAACGGCTGCCCGGCGTACGTCGGCGGTGGCATCGCCGAGGGCGGCGGCCCCGAGCAGGGACCGGATGGCCGGGGCGAGCACCGGGCAGCGGCCCAGCGTCCAGGCGGCCGCCTGCCGTTGAAGGGGGTCCGGGGCCTCGCGGAGTACGGACACCAACGTGGGCTCGTCGTATGGCAGAGAGATGTTGAATCCGGACGTGGCCATGCCGTTGGCGCTCTCGTCCAGCCACCTCTCGTACCAGGCCAGGAAGTCGCGGTCCGGGCTGAAGTACGGCGGCTGCAGGTCGAGGTCGACGTTGACGATGCGTCCGCGGGCGGGGCCGGATACCACGAGGAGGGTGGCGAAGCTGCAGCCTTGGCTGGTGAGCGCGAGGGCGCCCGGGTAGGGCTCGGCGTCTTCGTCGCCCAGCGCGTCGTACCAGTCAGGGCCCGGTGCGGGGCCGGTGGGCGCGAGGGGGAAGGGTTCGCTCAGATGGCCGGGCCGGACGGCGTCGAGGACGGCGTGGCTCCAGTCCTCCAGGGGCAGGAGCCCGTAGTGCGGCCCGGCGCCCGCATGGCCGATCGCCGTGAGGAAACTCCGGTAGCACTGCGGTAGCAGGATGCCGTGCCGGGTCTCGAATTCCCTCACCCGGGCTTCCGTCAGCGGCCGGCCGAGCCGGAAGCGGTGCGCTTCTTCCCCGAAGGAGTGGGCTCGGCCCGGCAGCCCGCGCACGAGTGCCAGCTTGGCGGCGATCCTGCCCAGACGTTCATCCACGCCCGGTCAACTCCCCTCGGCCCGCTCGGAGTTCCCACGCCGGGTGCCGGATACTGGGTGGGGGTCGAGCAGGAGTGGTTTCCTCATATCAGGACGGGACAAGGACGGCGGTGTGCAGATGTTTTCCTCGCGCAGGGCATCGGGCCCGGGCCACGACCTCGGGTTCGCCATAGTGCGGCGCGGTTACGCCCGAGGCGAGGTCGACGACTACGTCGAGCGGCTGGCCGGGGCCGAGCCGCCGACGGATCCGCCGACGTTCGGGTTGGAGCGGCGTGGCTATGACCGTGGGCAGGTCGACGCGTACGTCAGGGAGCAACGGGCCCGCAGGGGCCTCGGGGGGCAGTGAGTCGCTCAGCCGACGTGGACGCGGGGCCGGCGGGCGCGGTCGGGTTCGGCTTCGCGGAGGACCTCTCGGGTGACCGGGGCGACCTCGCCCTGGCCGAAGAGGAAGAAGCGGAGGAACTGGGCGAAGGGGTTGCCTTCGGTCCATTCGAAGTAGATGTGCGGCCGCTGTCCGGTCATGTCCCTCACGTGGAGGAGGAAGGCGGCGAGGGCGTTGGAGATGGTGGAGCTCTCCAGGCAGAGCACGCGGTAGCGGCCGTGCAGGACCTCGCCGCGGACCCGCAGCTCGCTCTCGAATTCGGAGGGGTCGGCGACGGTGACCTCGACGTAGATGAGGTCGTCCTCGGCCGGGACGTCGTTGTCCGTATGGATCTGCAGGAGCTTGTCGCGGTATTCCGCGACATCGCGCTGGTCGGGCTCGTTCGCGATGAAGCGGAGTCCGCGGTGGGCCGCTTCGCGGATGAACTGTTCGGCGGTGTCGTCGAGGACCACGCTGGTCACCCGTAGTTCGAAGGCGCGGGCGACGCGGGAGAGGAAGGAGACCAGGATGATGCCGGCGATGAAGCAGGCGCCGATCTTCACGCCGTCGGGGCGCTCGATGACGTTCACGACGGTGGTGTAGAGGAAGACCAGGGAGATCACGGCGAAGCCGATGGTCCAGCCGCGCTGGCGGGCGCGGCGGGCGGCGATCGTCACGGCGATGGCGGCGGAGCTGATCAGGACCAGGACGCCGGTGGCGTAGGCGCCGCCCTGGGCATCCACGTCCGCGTTGAAGATCCAGGTCACCAGGAAGGCGACCAGGGTGAAGACCAGCACCATGGGGCGGACCGCCCGCGCCCAGTGGGGCGCCATGCCGTAGCGCGGCAGATAGCGGGGCATGAGGTTGAGGAGCCCGGCCATGGCGGAGGCGCCGGCGAACCAGAGGATGGCGATGGTGGAGACGTCGTAGACCGTGCCGAAGGCCGAGCCCAGGTACTCGTGAGCCAGATAGGCCAGGGCGCGCCCGTTGGCCGCCCCGCCGGACTTGAACGCGTCCTCCGGGATGAGCAGGGTCGTGATGAAGCTCGTGATGATCAGGAATGCACTCATGATCACGGCCGCGGTCGTCAGCAGCTTCTTCGTGCCGCGGATCCGTCCCGCCGGGCGCTCTTCGGTGTCGCCCGGGTCGCCCTCGACATGCGGCATCACCGCGACGCCGGTCTCGAAGCCGGACAGGCCCAGCGCGAGTTTGGGGAAGACGAGGAGGGCCACGCCGACCATCGCCAGGACGTTGCCGTGCTCGGTGGTCAGCGCGTGGGACCAGTCGGTGACGACGTGCGGCGCGCGGGCCACATGCCACAGTCCGACGACCACAACGACGACATTGAGCGTGAGGTAGAGGCCCACCAGGACGACGGCCACGCCGACGGCTTCGAGGAAGCCCTTGAGGAAGACCGCGCCGAGCAGGGCGACCAGGATCAGGGTGATGACCATCTGCTGGTTGTGCAGGGTGCTGGTCAGATGCGGGTTCTCCACCAGGTGGGTGGAGGCGTCAGCCGCCGACAGGGTGATGGTGATCAGGAAGTCGGTCGCGGCGAAGCCCAGCAGGGTCAGGACGAACAGCTTGCCCTTCCAGAAGGACAGCAGGCGCTCCAGCATCGCGATCGAGCCCTCACCGCGCGGACTCTCCTCCGCCACCCGCCGGTAGACCGGCAGCGCACCGGCGAGGGTGACGATGACGAGGACGATGGTGGCGATCGGCGACAGGAGCCCCGCGGCGAGGGCCGCGATGCCCGGCTGATATCCGAGGGTGGAGAAATAGTCCACACCGGTCAGGCACATCACCCGCCACCACCGCTGCCCCTTGTGGGCAGGCTCCGGCTCGGGCTGCGTCCCCTTCTGATGCTTGGCCATATCGGCCAGGCCTTCCAGCATCCACGCCCGGAGTCGATGGCGCGCTGAGGCCTTGGAATCGGCATCAGTGGGGGCGGGGGTGGCCATCGTGCGCTCCTGTCGTATGGCGGGTAGGCGAAACCTTTCGGCCATCGACGAGACGGCCAGGTCAGGGTACGCAACGGGTTCGCCGGGGTTCGCGTCGGCATACCGCCTTCGTGCCCCGGGGCGCCGAAGAGGCCGTATCCGCCAACCGCCATACTGCGTACGATCTTCGTCCCCGCCCCGAAGGGATCCCCTGAAGTGTCGTCCCCCTCCCCCGCCCTCACCCGCACATCCCTCGTCATCATCGGCGCCGGTCCCGCCGGGCTCACCGTGGCGAATGTGCTGCGCGGCGCCGGGGTCGACTGTGTCGTACTCGAGGCGGAGAGCCGGGAGTTCATCGAGCGGCGCCCGCGTGCCGGGTTCATGGAGGAGTGGGCGGTGCGTGCGCTGGCCCGGCACGGGCTCGCCGACCGGCTGCTCGAACGGGCCGAGACCCAGGCACAGTTCGAGTTCCGGTTCAGCGGCGAGCGGCACGTACTGCGGACCGCGGAGCTGTCGGGGAGCCGTCATTTCGTCTATCCGCAGCCGCTGCTGGTCACCGATCTCCTTGCGGCATACGCGGACACGTCGGGGGGCGATGTCCGTTTCGGTGTACGGGATGTCCGGCTGCACGACGTGACCGGCGACCGGCCTGCGGTGACCTATGCCGATCCGGTCACCGGTGCGCGGCACCTCATCGAGTGCGACTTCATCGCGGGCTGCGACGGCGCGCGCGGGGTGAGCCGGGCGGCGATACCCGACGGCCGGACGGTCATGACGCGGCACGACCACGGCGTCGCCTGGCTCGCGCTGCTCGCCGAGGCGCCGCCGTCCGCGGACGGGGTGGTCTTCGGCATCCACGAGAGCGGGCTCGGCGCCCATATGGCCCGTAGCCCCGAGGTCACCCGCTACTACCTCCAGGTCTCGCCCGGCGAACAGGCGGAAAACTGGTCGCACGCGCGCGTATGGGAGGCCCTGCACACCCGGCTCGCCGCCGCGGGTGCCCCGCCGCTGACCGAAGGGCCGCTGGCCGAGAAGGTCGTACTGGACATGCACAACTACGTTGTGGAGCCCATGACGTACGGCCGCCTCTTCCTGGCGGGTGACTCGGCGCACCTCGTCGCGCCGATCGCCGCGAAGGGTATGAATCTCGCGATCAACGACGCGCTGCTGCTCGCCGACGCGCTGATCGCGCATTACCAGGGTGACGACAGCGGCCTCGCCGGCTATTCGGAGGCCTGCCTGCGGCGTGTCTGGCAGTACCTGGAGTTCTCGCAGTGGCTGTCGGATGTCCTGCACGGCGCCTCGTCCGGCGACCG
Organism: Streptomyces sp. NPDC028368; assembly: GCF_055565615.1. Taxonomy (NCBI): domain Bacteria; kingdom Bacillati; phylum Actinomycetota; class Actinomycetes; order Kitasatosporales; family Streptomycetaceae; genus Streptomyces; species Streptomyces sp. NPDC028368. The sequence continues at coordinate 354,973 of NZ_JBVHTY010000008.1, forward strand.
GTTCCGGGCGGGCACCGCCGCGGCCCGGCTGCGGCGGCTGCTGGGGTCGCCGTCCGCGGCGAAGGCGTTCGCCGGGCTGTACATCGGCGAGGAAGCGGACCTGTGATTCCGCCGCAGGACCGTCCCCTCCCGTGCCGTCGGGGCACCGTTTGCCCGCCGCACCGGTAGGCGACACGCTGGAGGCATGACGTCGCGCTCCGGTCCGGACGCGCTGTCCGGCTGGGCCGTCGAGCGGCCCGGCCCGATGGCGTCCGGGCCGTTGGCGGCGGTGCGGCGCCAGGTGCCCGAGCCGGGGCCCGGTGAGCTGTTGCTGAGGGTGGAGGCGTGCGGTGTGTGCCGTACGGATCTGCATCTGGCCGAAGGCGATCTGCCGCCGCACCGGCCCTCGACCGTACCGGGGCACGAGATCGTCGGGCGGGTGGTCGCCGCGGGTGCGGGGGTGACACGGTTCCGGGACGGGGACCGGGCCGGCGGGGCCTGGCTGCGGGGGACGTGCGGCGTCTGCGCTTACTGCCGGACGGGGCGGGAGAATCTCTGTCCGGCGTCGCGGTACACCGGCTGGGACGCCGACGGCGGGTTCGCCGAAGCGGCCCTCGTGCCCGCGGACTACGCCTACCCGCTCCCGGACGACCGGAGCGCCGCACGGCTGGCGCCGCTGCTGTGCGCCGGGATCATCGGCTACCGCGCGCTGCGCCGCAGTGCGCTGCCGCCCGGCGGCCGGCTCGGGATCTACGGTTTCGGCGCCTCGGCGCATCTGGCCGCGCAGGTCGCGCTGGCCGAGGGGGCCACCGTGCACGTACTGACGCGGTCCGCGCGGGCGCGCGAACTGGCCCTTGCCCTGGGCGCGTCCTCGGCGGGCGATGCCTACGACCGCCCGCCCGAACCGCTGGACTCGGCGATCCTCTTCGCGCCGGCCGGCGAGCTGGTGCCGGTGGCCCTGGAAGCGCTGGACCGGTCGGGCACCCTTGCCATTGCCGGTATCCACCTCAGCGACATCCCCGCGCTCCGGTACCGGAGCCATCTCTTCTACGAGCGGGACCTGCGCAGCGTCACCTCCAATACGCGGCAGGACGGGCGCGAGTTCCTGGAGACGGCGGCACGGATCGGTATCCGGGTCACGGTCAGTCCCTATCCGCTGAGCCGGGCTCCGGAGGCACTCGCGGACCTGGCGGCCGGGCGGGTCCGGGGGGCCGCCGTGCTGATCCCTGACGGCATGACGGACCGTCAATAGCTCGCTCACCGGCCACGGCCCCTCCGTTGCGCACCGGGACCGACCGTCCCGGTGGCCCGTCGGCCGGCAGCTCTGCCAAGGTGCGGCGCGATCGGACCGCCGCCCGCCGCGGCCCTCCCCGAGGGGCGGTCTTCCTCCCGTACGCCTGGCGCCTCGGCGGCCGGCGCGGTGGCGGCGCCCGGCCGGGCTCCCGTACGTATGAGGCGGTACCCGCGGATCCCGACTAGCTCCCCTCTCCCTGGATGCCGCACCATGGAGGAGAGGCGGTAAATCGCGAAATGTCCTATGAGCTGGGGCCGGGGTGGACGCCCCGGCCCCGAGGGCGGATACGGCGACCGTGGCGTACAACGACGGCTTCCCGCGTACGGAGGCGGTGCAAGCAGTGACCGCGCGGGCCCTTGGGTCATCCGGGGCTGAACTGACCGCCGTCTATGTGCCGGCCGAAGGCGACGGCGATCTTCAGCTGGCCGAGATGGTCGGAGACTCCGGCGTCCCCTACGGACTGCCGACGAGCTACGCGCTGTCCGGTGACTCCCCGGTCGCGACGGCCTTCCGTACGGGCCGTGCGCTGTGGCTGGGCCCGGGGGACGGCCCGGCCAATGGCTCGGTGGGTGTGCTGCCGCTGGGCGGCGAGGCCGAGAGGCTGGGGTGTCTGGTGGTCGTGGACAAGGGCGCGGACGCCTTCGATGCCGACCGGCGCGTCCTTCTGGAGCTGCACGCCGACCAGGTGGCGGCGGGTCTGGAGGCCGTCGCGGCCCGCTTCCTCGGGCATCCCGAACTGCCCGCGCCGCCGGTCCGGCGGCCGGAGCGGCGGGCGCCGCTGGGCCCCGGGCTGGAAACCCTCCGCGGCGGCGCGTTCACACTGGAGCTGAGCACCGGGCGGATCGACACGGACCGGCGGGTCCTGGAGCTGTTCGGCATCGCGTCGGAGGAATTCGACGGGCGGGTGGAGACGCTGCTGGCACGCACCGCCCCGGACGACGTTCCCGCGCTGATGGCGATCGTGGAGCCGGGCCGGCTGCCCTCCCCGGGCCAGCAGCTCTCGTTCCGCATCCGCCGGCCCAACGGCGAGCTGCGCTGGCTGAGCCTGCGCTGCCGGGTACGGGTGAGCGCCGACGGCGTGCCGGAGCACGTGCTCGGCGTGGTCGCCGATGCCACGAATCTGCGCCCCAGTGCCGACGAGGTCGCCATTGTGCAGCGGATGTCCACGGCGCTGGCCGGTGCGACGACCATCAAGGACGTCAGCCGGGTGGTGGTCGCGGCGCTGCGGGAGCCGCTGGCCGCGAGCCGGGTGGCGGTTGCCGAGCTGGAGGCCGACCGCTTCGTGGTCACCGTCCTCGATCCCCCGAAACCCGATGCCTGGCCCGCGGCATGGCGGTCCGAGTGGCGGTCCGAATGGCCCGAAGCCTCATGCCACCAGCTGCCCACGCTGGAGGGCGCGCTGCGCGGCGGCCAGGTCGCCCTGTGGCCCCCGGGTTCGGCCTTCGAGCCGGGCCTCGCGGGCGTCGGCCCCGGCGGTCTTGCCGTACTGCCGCTGCCCGCCGACGGCCGGATGGTCGGGGTGTGCCTGATCGGCTGGGACGAGGAGCACCGGTTCGGGCCGGAGGAGCGCTCTCTGCTGACCGCGACCGCCGGTCTGGCGGGCCAGGCCCTCGTTCGCGCCCATGCGCTGGACGCCGGGCACGAGCTGACCACGATGCTCCAGCGCAGCCTGCTGCCCCGCAAGCTGCCCAAGCTGCCCGGAGGGGTGGCCGCCGCCCGCTATCTGCCCGCCACCGTGGGGCTCGAGGTGGGCGGCGACTGGTACGACGTCATCCCACTCTCCGACGGCCATGTGGCCCTCGTCATCGGCGATGTGGAGGGGCACAGCGCCGCAGCCGCGACGATCATGGGCCAGATGCGTACGGCCATCAAGGCCTATGCGGTGGAGGGCCATCCCGCCGACGTGGTGGTCGCCCACACCAACCGCCTGCTCGTCGGCATGGAGACCGACCTGTTCGCCACCTGCTGCTATGTCGACCTGGACATGGAGGAGGGGATCGCCTGGTTCGTACGGGCCGGGCATCTGCCGCCGCTGCTGCGGCTCCCTGACGGCAGCACCGAGGAAATGATGATCGAGGGCGGGCCGCCGCTGGGCGTGACCGAGGACAGCGAGTTCCCGCTGACCGAGGTCGGCCTGTCCCCCGGCACCGTCCTGGCCCTGTTCACGGACGGCCTGGCCGAGTCGGCGAGCCTCCCCCTGGAGGACGGTCTGCGCCGGGTGCGCACGGTGCTCGGCGCGGCCGACCCGGCCGATGCCGGGCGGGTCGCCGAGGAGCTGATCGGCAGCGCGAAGCGGCGCGACGACGATGTGGCGGTGCTGGTCCTGCGCTACGACGGGATGCGCGTCCGCCCGACCCGGGCCCACTGGGCGGTGTGGCGGCTCCCGGACGCCGTGATGCACGCCCGCCGCTTCACCGCGCGCACGCTGCGCTCCTGGAGCGTGACGCAGGAGATGGACGTGGCCCTGCTGGTGGTGTCCGAGCTGGTCACCAACGCCATTGCGCATACGCAAGGGGAGGTGCGGCTGGATCTGACGCTGGCCGCGGACCGGTTGCGGATCGCCGTCAACGATGCGTCGCCGCGGACGCCCGTCAAGCCGGTGAGCGTGAACTGGGAGGCGACCGGCGGCCGCGGGCTGCTGCTCGTCGAGGCGATGTCGGCGTCCTGGGGCTCGGTGCCGCTCAGCGGCGGCAAGCAGGTGTGGAGCGAGATCGCGCTGTCCCCCCGCGAGCGGCTGCCCAGGCAGGACGCCCCGCCGGAAGGCAAGGAGGGCTGGTGACGTGACTGCCCGCCCGCGCCGCGCCGCCCTCGTCCTGGCATCCGTGTGCCTGGCCGTCGGCGCGGCCGCCTGCGGGACTGCCGGTGAGGTGCACGCGCCGGGCAAACCCGCCTCCGGCGGCGCCCCGCGGATCGGTGTGCTGCTCCCGGACGACAACTGGCGCTTCCACCACTACGACAAGCCGCTGATCGAGGCGAAGATCCATCGGCTGTGCCACGAGTGCAAGATGCAGACCGTCAGCGCGCAATATGACGTGGCCACGCAACAGGCGCAGATGGACGCGATGATCACCAAGCGGGTGGACGTCCTGATCCTTGACGCCGTCGACTCCAAATCGCTGCGCACCCCCGTCGAGAACGCGCGCCGCGCGGGTATCCCGATGGTGGCCTATGACCGCCTCGTGGAGGGGCCGATCTCGGCGTATGTCTCCTTCGACGGCGCGAAGGTCGGCCGGCTCCAGGGCGAGGCGCTGCTCAAGGCACTCGGCAGCAAGGCGCACGGCGGCCAGATCGTCATGATGAACGGCGCGGCGCCCGATCCCAACTCCGCCTGGTTCAAGCAGGGCGCACTTTCCGTCCTCCAGGGAAAGGTGAAGATCGGGAAGGCCTATGACACCGCCGGCTGGCGTCCGGAGGCCGCCAACGCCAATATGTCCGCCGCCATCGCGGCCCTCGGCGCCGAGCACATCGACGGCGTCTACTCCGCCAACGACGGCCTCGCCTCCGGCATCATCTCCGCCCTCAAAGCCGCCAAGATCGATCCGCTGCCCCCGATCACCGGCCAGGACGCCGAGCTTCCCGCCATTCAGCACATCGTCGCGGGCGAGCAGTACATGACCGTCCTCAAACCCTTCAAGCCCGAGGCCGACGCCGCCGCCACCATGGCCGTCGCACTGGCACGCGGCAAGAAGCTCGAGGGCATCACCACGCGCCGGGTCAGCAGTCCCACCACGCGGGGCATCCCGGCCGTGCTGCTCACCCCGGTCCCCGTAACGCTGCACACCATCAAGGACACCGTCGTCAAGAACGGGATGTACACGATCGATCAGATCTGCATCCCCAAGTACGCGTCCGCCTGCCGGAAGGCGGGACTCACCAGGTAAGGCAGGTACGCCATGTCAGCACCGCCCCTGCTGGCGCTGCGCGGGATCTTCAAGCGGTTCGGCGCCGTCCAGGCTCTCGCGGATGTCGAGCTGGAGATCCGTGGCGGTCAGGTCGTCGCGCTCGTGGGGGACAACGGTGCGGGCAAGTCCACGCTGGTCAAGGTGATTGCCGGGGTGGATCCCGCCGATGCGGGCGTCATCGAGTGGGAGGGCCGGCCCGTCCACATCGGACGGCCGCACGAGGCCCAGCACCTGGGGATCGCCACCGTCTACCAGGACCTTGCGCTGTGCGACAACCTCGATGTGGTCGGCAATCTCTTCCTCGGCCGCGAGATCCAGCGGGCCGGCCTCCTGGACGAGGTGGAGATGGAGCGCCACACCCTGCATCTGCTGGAGACGCTCGCCATCCGGATGCCCAGCGTGCGCCTGCCGGTTGCCTCGCTGTCCGGCGGCCAGCGGCAGACCGTCGCGATCTCCCGCTCCCTCCTCGGCGAACCCAAGCTCGTCCTGCTCGACGAGCCCACCGCGTCCCTGGGCATCGAGCAGACCGCCCAGGTCCTCGACCTCGTCGAGCAGCTGCGGGAACGCGGCCACGGCGTGCTCCTGATCAGCCACAACATGGGGGACGTCAAGGCCGTCGCGGACTGGATCGCCGTACTGCGGCTCGGCCGTAACAACGGGTTCTTCGATGTGATGACCACGTCCCACGAGCAGATCATCTCCTCCATCACCGGAGCCACCGACAACGCCGTGACGCGCCGCAAGACACCGGGGTGGGAGGTGGAGACGTGAGCAGGCCATGGACGCTGTCGCTGCGCAGGAACCGGCCGGCCGGCACGGATGGCCGGCCCCCGCCCGAGCACGGCGCGCAGAACCCTCTCCAGGTGCTCAAGCGCAGATTCCACAGCGGCGAGCTCGGCTCGGTCCCGGTCGTCCTGGGCCTGGTCGTGGTGTGGATCATTTTCGAGAGCCTCAACAAGAACTTTCTCTCGCCCCGCAATCTCTCCAGTCTGAGCGTGGACATCGTCGGTATCGGCCTGATCTCGACAGGTGTCGTCTTTGTGCTGCTGCTCGGCGAGATCGATCTGTCGGTCGGCTCGGTGAGCGGCCTGGCGGCGGCCGCGTTCGCGGTGCTGAACGTGAACCAGGGCGTGCCGGAAGGTCTCGCGCTGCTGCTCGCGGTGCTCGCCGGCACGCTGATCGGGGCCGTCCAGGGATTCTTCTTCGCCAAGGTCGGGGTGCCCGCGTTCGTGGTCACCCTGGCCGGGCTGCTGGGCTGGTACGGCCTGATGCTCTACATCCTGGGCACCAGCGGCACGATCAACCTCGATGACAAGGGCCTGGTCGCCATGCTGACCGGCTACTACTTCACCCATGTCGCCGCCGCGTACGGGCTGGCTGCGCTGGGCACCGCCGGGTATTTCCTCGCCTCCTACCAGGACGTACGGCGCCGTAGGGCCGCGGGCGTGCCGGCCAGGCCACTGAGCGAGATCACGCTGCGTACCGGCGTGCTGGCGGTGATCTCCCTGGCCTCGGCCTGGGTGCTCAACCAGTTCCAGGGCCTGCCGCTGGCCCTGTTGATCTTCCTCGTCATCCTCGTGGGCCTCGACCAGGTGCTGCGCCGTACCCGTTACGGACGGATGGTCTTCGCACTCGGCGGCAGCGTCGAGGCCGCCCGCCGTACCGGCCTCAATGTCGGCCTGGTGCGGATCTCGGTCTTCATGATCTCCGGAACGATGGCCGCGATCGGCGGCCTGTTCCTCGCCTCGCGGGTCACCTCGGCCACCCAGACCTCGGGCTCGGGAAACCTCCTGATGGACGCCATCGCGGCGGCGGTCATCGGCGGCACCAGCATGTTCGGCGGGCGCGGCCGGACCTGGTCCGCTCTGCTCGGGGTCCTGGTCATCCAGTCGATCGCCTCCGGGGTGGCCCTCATGGGCATTCAGAACGCCGTCCAGTACATGATCACGGGTGGTGTGCTGCTCGTCGCCGTGGTCATCGACTCGCTGTCGCGCCGCGCGCAGCGGGCCCACGGCCGGGTGTGAGGCGCGCGGGCTGCCTGACGGGCGAGGGTGCCCGTCGGCTCGGGCGCGGTCGGATTCGCGTTGCTGCGGTTGCGGATAACGCCCCGGGCGAGAAGCATGGACGAAGGAATGCGATGTCGGGCGGAGTCCGCGAAGTCTGCGGAATCTCGGTAAAAGCACCGTGCACCGTTCATCTCCTACCTGGCCACGCCAGTTCACTTCCCCCCTTTCCGAAACGCCGCCGAGCGAGCCATACGGCTTGAAATAGGGCAACTGCGAAGGGACGGCTACTTCATGGCCATGAAGTACGGACCTGAAAGCCAATCGCCCCGGCCGGGGCAGCCGCCCTTGTGGACTTTCGCCGAAGAATTCGGTGCACTCGGCACGGCAATTCTCGACGCTCTGCGTGCCATGGGCAGCACCGGCGAATACGGCGAGGAGGCTTATCAGCGGGCGCGCGACGCGCTCCGCGGATATCCCGCCGAGGACGTCACCGCATTGCTGCGACGCGGCTGGGAGACGCTTCCCGAGAGCGCCTATCCCGACCGCTGGGGCGTCGTCCAATTGCTCACCGATCTCCGTCTGCCGACCGCTGCGGACGTCTTCGGAACCATCTTGGCCACCCCGATTCCCCCGGAGCGCACTCCTGAGGACGAGCACCGGTATTCCACGGTCGGGGAAGAAATCATCATCAGAACCACCGCCGTCGAAGGGCTGGCACGGCTGGCCGCGCAGAACGATCCCGGAGCGGTCGACCTGCTCATACGGCAGGCGACGGATGCTCCCCGGAGCATTCAGGTGGCATCCGTGATGGCGCTGCGGGATCTCGGCCAGGGCGCCGGTGTCGATGTCTCCAGCCTGGTTCCGGAAAAGGACCAGGAGTTGCTCCGCATGCGCCGGTACGACGTCAGCGAGATTCCAGGAATCGGCGACGTCGATTACCTCCGCAACACGGAGGCCGGGGCGGCAAAAATGCCACCGCCGACGCCCCATTGACACTCTTTTTCCGAGGTGATGCGCCATGACCGAGACCACCGAGCGCCGTCCGCAGGCGACACAGCGGGCCGTTTCCCCCAAGAGCCGCGGGAAGACGACCATCGCGGACGGCGTGGTCGCCAAGATCGCTTACCTTGCCGCCGAGGACGTGCCGGGCGTTCATGCGCTGGGCAGCGGATTCGCCAGATCCGTCGGAGCCCTGCGCAAACGCGTCCCGGGAGGGCCGGCCACCACCATCCACGGCGTCAAGGTCGAGGTCGGCGAGAAGCAGGCGGCGGTCGACCTGGACATTATCGTCGAGTACGGCGAAATCATTCCCGAGGTGGCCGATTCCGTACGGGAAAGCGTGATTGCCGCCGTCGAGCGGATGACCGGTTTCGAGGTCGTGGAAGTAAATACCGCGGTGAGCGATGTGAAACTTCCCGATGAACCGGATGAGGAGGCTCCGCCGGAACGCGTGGTGTAGCACCGCGACGGCAGGGGCCCAGGGGCCGGATCAGTCGGCCGCCAGGCCGTGCCGGGCCAGCAGTGGCCCGATGTCCGGGTCGCGCCCGATCACGGCGCGGAACGCCGCCATGGGATCGACGCTGCCGCCCTTGCTGAGGAGCTCGCGGCGGAAGATCTCCCCGCTCTCGCGCACCGTCTTCCCGTTCTCGCGGAACCATCGCACGGTGTCGGCGTCCAGGACCTCGGCCCATCGGTAGCCGTAATAGCCGGCCGCGTACTCGCCCTCGAAGATGTGGGCGAAATAGCCGGTGCGGTAGCGCGGCGGGATCGCGGGCAGGTCGAGCCCGTAGCGCTCCAGCGCGGACACCTCGAACGCCTCGGCGCCGTCCGCGTCCGGCAGATCGCCGTCGGCGGCCAGGGTGTGCCAGGCCCAGTCCAGCAGCGCGGCTGCCAGGTGCTCCACCATCCGGAAGCCGACGCCGAAGTTCTCCGCCTCGCGCAGCCGGGCGGGCAGCTCGGGCGGCATCGGCTCGCCGGTGAGGTGGTGCCGGGCGTAGTGGGCCAGCACCTCGGGCCGGTCCGCCCACATCTCGTTGACCTGGGAGGGGAACTCGACGAAGTCGCGCGGCACGTGGGCGCCCGACAGCAGCGGGTAGCGCACGTCGGAGAACAGCCCGTGCAGTGCGTGGCCGAACTCGTGGAACAGAGTGGTGACCTCGCTCCAGGTCAGCAGTACCGGCTCGCCCTCCGGGGGCTTGGCGATGTTCAGGTGGTTGGTGACCACCGACTTCTGGCCGAGCAGGTGGGACTGCCCCACAAGCGCGTCCATCCAGGCGCCGCCGCGCTTGGACTCGCGGGCGTGGAAGTCACCGATGTACAGGCCGAGCGGGCCGCCGTCGGCATCGTGCACCTCGAAGACCCGGGCGTCCGGATGGTGCGCCACCAGGTCGGGCCGCTCGGTGAGGGTGATCCCGTAGACCAGCCCGGCGGCGTGGAAGACGCCGTCGCGCAGCACCGTCTCCAGCTCCAGATACGGGCGCAGCGCCGCGGCGTCGACGGCGAACCGCTCCTTGCGGATCCGCTCGGAGTAGTACTGCCAGTCGGCCGCGCGTATCTCCTCCATTCCGGCGGCCTCGGCCAGCGCCGCGCCCTCGCGTGCGGCGTTGGCGAGGGCGGGGGCGATCAGCCGGCCGAGCATGTCCTCGACGGCGCCGGTGGTGCCCGCGGTCCCGTCGGCGACCACCCAGGCAGCGTGGCTGGGGTGGCCCAGCAGCGCGGCACGCTCGGCGCGCAACGTCGCCAGGGTGACGGCGATCGGCCCGTTGCTCTCGATGCCGCGCCCGAGTGAGGCGGCGAGCAGCCGCTCGCGCAGCGCCGGGTCCGCGAGCGCGGCGAGTTCACTCTGGTGGGAGAAGTTCTTCAGGCTGAGCACGAACTTGCCGTCATGGCCACGGGCGTTGGCGTTCTCGGCGGCGGCCGCGATCTCGTCCGCGGGCAGCCCGGCCAGCTCCTCGGCACGCTCCAGTACCAGCGCGGCGTCGGCGGTGGCCGCGCGCAGGTTCTGCCGGAACTGGGTGCAGCGGGATGCGATCTCGCTGTTCAGCTCGCGCAGCCGCTGCTGCTCCTTCGGGGTGAGCCGCGCTCCCGCCCGTACGCGAAGGGTGTGATGGCGCTCCAGCAGCCGCAACTGGTCTTCGTCCAGGCCGAGTTGGCCGCGTCGCTCGAAGAGGTCGTCGAGGCGGGCGAACAGGTCGGCGTCCAGCAGCAGGGCGTCGTCGTGGGCCGCCAGCCGAGGTGCGATCTCGGCCTCGATCTCCTGGAGCGCGGCGTCGGTGTCCGAGGCCGCCTGGTTGCGGAAGACGCCACGGACCCGGCGCAGCACCGCGCCGCTGCGCTCCAGCGCCTCGACGGTGTTCTCGAAGGTCGCGGACTCGGCACCGGCCCCGATCGCGGCCACCTCGGCCAGCTGGTCGGACATACCGCGCTCGAAGGCCGGCCGGAAGTGCTCGTGCCGGATCCGGGCGAACGGCGGCAGCTCGTAGGGCAGTTCACTGGGCTGGAAGAACGGATTCGAGGTCACGGGAGCCGACCCTACGCCCGGGAGCGGCTTCCGGTCCGGCGGTTTGCCCACCGCAGCCGGAGCGGGACCGGCGGAATCCGCTCCGCCGGCCGGGGGTGGCCGGCCGACGGGTGACGGGGCAGACACCAAGGGTCACCCTTCGAAATGCCGGGACTCACGGACCCTGGTTGTCTGGGGTATGGCGACATTCCGCGACCGACCAAGGAGTGATCATGGGCGCTACGGATGAAGCAGGCAAGCGTCTCCAGCAGATGCGGGAGAAGGCCCAGCAGCTGACCGAGGCCGCCAAGCAGGCCACCGACCCCAAGGAGCGGGAGCGCCTGCAGGAGAAGGCACGCAAGCTGCAGAGCCAGACCGAGCAGGAAAGCGGCATGGGCGGCGGAGACATCTTCCCCTCCAAGTAACGAGTACGCGTAACGGATCCACGCGACCCGCCGCGCCGCACCGGCCGGTGCCCCCTGCCCCGGCGGACGTCCCCGCGGACGCCCGTACGGCCCCAGGAGGTCACCGGCCGCTCGCTGCCCCGGTCCGGTCCCGCACCCGACGGCCCCACCTGCGTGCCCTCACCCTTCACGAACAGCCCCGCCGGCCCCCCGCACCACCAGTTTCGGATCCGGTACCGCCTCTCGCGGCTCCGCGCCCGCCCCTCCAGCCGCTCGACGGGGAAGCCGGCCGGGCACTGCTGGGGATTCAGCCGCCGGTGGGTGATGGCCTGCTCATCCACCCGTAGATCAGCCTGGTCGGGACGGACCTCCTCGATCGCTGGAGGCGAGCGTGTGGGCGCACTCGCGCGCTCAGCCGGCCCCGGTTCCCGTAGCCGCCGCAGGGCGCACACGGGGAACGGGGCTCGTCGCTTTTCCGGCGCGCTCTCGGGGAGACGCCGCGCCAACTCGCCGCGCACCCCTTGCCAAGCCGAGATAGTACGTGTTCGGATTATCTCCGTCGGGTGCTCCACCAGCAGGGGCATCACCGCAGATCAGAGCATGTCCGTAGGCCCGTTCCGCGGCAAGTCCCCTCTCCCCCTCCCCCTCTCTCCTCCTCTCCCCCTCTCACTTCACTGAGCCGCCCCAACTCCTTGGAGGTCACCAGTGTTCGATCTCTCCGCCGTCGATCTGCTCGACGCGTTCACCCGTCAGCTCCGGCTGTGCAAGCTGCGCGAGGGTGAGCATGTCGTCGTGCTCGCCGAGCCGGACAGCCGCGGCGACTACGTGGCGGCCGCCTTCGGCGCCGCCAAGGCCTGCGGCGCACATGTCATCGCGGCCACGGTGCCCGGTGGAACCCCGGCGCCGATGCCCAGCACGCACACCGGCGCCGGCCCCGGCCTGACCTCCGTACTGAACGACACCACGGCCCAGGAGCTGCTCAAATCCGCCGATCTGGTGGTCGATCTGACCCGCGAGGGCTTCATCCACGCCCCGGTCCAGCAGGAGATCCTGCGAGCCGGCACCCGCATCATCTTCGTCTGCGACGCACCCGAGGTGCTGATCCGCAATCTCCCGAAGGAATCGGACAAGGAGGAGGTGCTGCGCGGCGTCGAGCTGCTCAAACGGTCGTCGGTGATGCGGGTCAGCTCCGCCGCCGGAACCGATCTGACAGTCCAACTCGCCGGGTCCAAGCCGGAGTTCCAGTGCGGCTTCGCCGACGACCCGGGCCGCTGGGATCACTGGCCGAGCACCATGGTGCTGTGCTGGCCGGAGGTCTCCGACGGGCAGATCGTGCTCGCGCCGGGTGACATCCTGCTGCCGTTCAAGGAGTACGTCCGCGAGCCGGTGACCCTCCAGATCGCGGGCGGGCACATCGAGAAGGTCAGTGGCGGCGCCGACGCCGATCTGCTCACCACCTTCTTCGAGGACGCACAGGACACCTGGGCGCGCAGCCTCTCCCACATGGGCTGGGGCCTGATGCGCAGCGCCGACTGGTTCGCCACCGCCCTGTACGGCAAGGACGAGCTGATGGGCATGGACGCCCGCGCCTTCGCGGGCAACTTCCTGTGGTCCACCGGACCGCACCCGGTGCTGGGCCGCGAGTCGTACGCACACCTCGACATCGCGATGCGCGGCTGTTCGGTGTCGGTCGACGGGACAGATGTCGTCACGGACGGCCGGCCGGCCGACGACCGGTGACCCGCGGCGGCCGGCCGACGGTCACCGAGCACCCCGCTTGTCACAACCTCCTGGAGGAAGAGTGGTGTCCAGCCAGTCGTACGAAGTCACCATCGCCGGCGGTGGCCTGGGCGGTCTGACCGCCGCACTGGCGCTGCGCCGGCGCGGTCTGCGGGTCACGGTGCTGGAGCAGGCGGACCGGCTGGGCGAGGTCGGGGCGGGGATCCAGACCGCGCCGAACGCCAGCCGGGTGCTGCTCGGGCTCGGGCTGCGGCGGCAGCTGGAGGCGATCCATACCGAGCCGCTCGACCAGGTCAGGCGGCGCTGGAAGGACGGCAGCGTCATCGGGCTCACCTCGCTCGGGCAGTTCTGCAAGGACCGGTTCAACGCCCCGTACTGGCACTACCACCGGGCCGATCTGCACCGCGTGATCATGGAGGCCTGTCTGGATCCGGCGGGTCCCGGCCCGGTGGTCGAGATACACACCGCGAGCCGGGTGGTCGCACTGGACCGCTCGCGCCCCGAGCGGCCGGAGGCCCTCACCGAAGACGGACGGCGGTTCGCCTGCGACGTGCTGATCGGGGCGGACGGCGTCCGCTCGCAGGTACGCGAGCTGATGGGCGCGCCCGACACCCTGCTGTTCTCCGGCGAGATGGCGTTCCGGGCGCTGATCCCCGGAGATCTGATCGCCGCCGATCCGGCGACGCGCTGGCTGGTCGACCGCTTCCAGAGCACCATTTGGTACGGGCCCCAGCGGCACCTGGTGCACTACATGATCCGCGGCGGCGAGTACCTGAACGTGGTGGCGTGTGTGCCGTGCACGGCCGAGGTCGCCGAGAAGTGGACCGTACCGGCGACCGCGCAGGACCTGGTGGAGGCGTTCCCCGGCTGGGACGACCGGGTGCCGGCGATGCTGTCGAAGGCCAAGGAGAACGTCAGCTGCTTCGCGCTCTACCACCGGCGGCGGGACCCGGTGTGGATGGACGGGCGGATCGCGCTGCTCGGCGACGCCTGCCACGCCATGCTCCCCTACCAGGCACAGGGCGCCTCACAGGCGATGGAGGACGCGGCGGTGCTGGCCGAGGAGCTGGGCGCGGTCACCGCCTCCGGGGTGGAGGGCGCGCTGCGCCGCTATGTCGACCGGCGCGCCCAGCACGCCGGGATGGTGCAGGACGCGTCCTTGCAGAACAAGGCCTTCTACCACTTCGCCGACGGCCCCGAGCAGCGGGCCCGGGACGAGAAGCTGCGGCGCTTCGACGGCGAGTCGGATCTGTCCTACGACTGGCTGTGGCGCGGCACGCCCCTCAACAACCCCGATCCGGTCGCGTTTTCCTACCAGTTCGCCCGCTGAAACGTTCGCCCGCTGAGCCCTGGAGTTCATGTGAAAACAGGCGATCAGATCGTTCAGGAACTCCCCTGGAAGTGGGGGGTGCAAGGCAAGATCTTCCTCATCGGTGGCCTCGGCTACCTCTTCGACGCATACGACATCGCCCTGAACGGCTTTCTGATGCCGCTCCTGGGCGAGCACTTCCGGCTTTCGCTCGCCGACCGGAGCCTGGTCGCCACCGCGAACCTGGTGGGGATGGCGGTCGGCGCGGTGGCCTGGGGCGCGATCGCGGACCGGATCGGCCGTAAGAAGGCCTTCAGCGTCACGCTGCTGATCTTCGCGCTGTTCTCGGTGCTGGGTGCCTGCGCCCCCACCTATCCAGTCTTCCTCGGGCTGCGGTTCCTGGCCGGGGTGGGGCTGGGCGGGTGTATCCCCGTCGACTACGCCCTGGTGGGCGAGTTCTCGCCGCGGAAGTACCGGGGGCGGGTGCTGACCGCGCTGGATGTGTGGTGGCCGGTCGGGGTGACGCTGTGCGGTCTGGTGTCGACGGCCATGGTGACGCTCGAGGGCGGCTGGCGGTGGATGCTCACGGTGATGAGCGTGCCGGCGCTGCTGTTGTTCTGGGTGCGCCGCGGTATTCCCGAGTCGCCGGTCTATCTCACGAAGCGAGGCCGGGAGGCGGAGGCGCGGGCCGTCATCGATGCTCTGGTGGCCCGTACGGGTGCGGTGCCGGAGCCGTATGTGATTCCGGCGCCGGTGGCCGCCGTGCGGTCCCGCGGCCCGCGCGCGGTCGCCGAACAGCTGGGCCGTATCTGGTCGTTCAGCCCCCGCGTCACCTCGGCCGCCTGGCTGCTGTTCGTCACCATCATGCTCGTCTACTACGCGGCGCTCAGCTGGATGCCGTCCCTCCTCAAGGAGCAGGGTCTGGCCGACACCGCGGCGTTCATGAGCACCACGGTGATGAGCGGCGTCGGCATCGTCGGGGTGCTGGTGTCCACGGCGCTGGTGGATCTGGTCGGGCGCAAATGGCTGATCGGTGTCACGGCGCCGCTCGCCTCCCTCGCGCTGGTGGTCTTCGCCCTGGTGATCAAGATGCCCACCGGGTCCGTCGTCGCCATCGGGGCCTTCGGCTTCCTGATGCAGCTGACCATCCCCGCGCTGTATGCGTACGTGGCCGAGCTGTACCCGACGCGGCTGCGGGCCAGTGGCTTCGGCTGGGCCTCGTCGGTCAGCCGGGCGCTCACCGGATTCGCGCCGCTGCTGTTCGGCACGGTGATGTGGCCAGTGCTCGGGCTGCCGCTCACCTTCGGGGTACTGGGCCTGGCGGTGCTGCTGGCCGTGGGCTGGATGGCGTATGCGGCGCCGGAGACGAAGGGGCGGGCCCTGGACGAGGAGGACGGCACCGCGGAGCCGCCGCCTGTGCCGCACCCCGCCCCGCCGGTACGTCCGACCGCCCGGACAACAGGAGCGCCATGAAACCCGCCGCCTTCCGCTACCACCGGGCCCGCGATGTCGACGGCGCCACCCGGCTGCTCGCCGAGCTCGGCGCCGATGCCAAGGTCATCGCCGGCGGCCAGAGCCTGGTCGCGATGATGAACTTCCGGCTGGCCCGGCCGAGCCATCTGGTCGACATCGGCGGGCTGCGCACACTCGACCACCTGGGCACCGACGCCGACGGCGCCTTGCATATCGGTGCGCTCACCACGCACCACACGGTGGAGACGGCGCCCGACGCGCGGCTGGGCGCGGGCTTCGCCGTCCTGCGTACGGCCATGAGCTGGATCGGGCATCTGCCGATCCGTACCCGGGGCACGGTCGGCGGCAGCATCGCCCATGCCGACGCCACCGCCGAATGGTGTCTGCTGGCGGTCGCGCTGGACGCCGAGTTCGTGGCCCAAGGGCCGCGCGGCGAGCGCCGCATCCGGGCCGCCGACTTCTTCCTGGGGTCGTACATCAGCGCCCTCGACCCGGACGAGATCCTCGTCGAGATCGTCTTCCCGCGGCCCGCGCCGTATGCCGCGCTCACCGAATTCGCCGAACGCCGCGGCGACTTCGCGATCGTGTCGGCCGCGGTCGATCTGGACGTCGAGGGGACGGCGGTGCGCGGCGGCCGGGTGGCGCTCGGCGGGGTGGCGCAGGTCCCGGTCCGCGTCCCCGAGGCGGCGGAGGTACTGGCCGGAGGCGGGTCGTTCGCCGACTGTGCCGAGGCGGCCGCCGCCGCGGCCGATCCGCCGGACGATGCCAACGGCTCCGCGTCGTATCGAAAACACCTGATCAGGACGTTGGTCCGGCGTGCCTGCGAGGAGGCGATGGCCCGATGAAGCCGCTGACGCAGGAGGACGGGCCGCTGATCGGCCGGTCCGTGGCGCGCCGCGAGGATCCCCGGCTGCTGAGCGGGCGCGGCCGGTTCGTCGACGACATCGCGCTGCCCGGCATGCTGCACGCCCAGTTCGTCCGCAGCACCGTCGCCAACGGCACGGTCACCGCCCTCGACCTCACGGCCGTACGGAGCGTGCCGGGCGTGATCGCCGCCTTCACCGCCGACGACCTCGGCCTGGGTGACATCACCGCCCAACTGGGGCGTCCACCGGAGGAGTTCGTGCCCACGGCGATGCCGGTGCTGGCCCGCGACCGGGTCCGCTACGTCGGTGAACCGCTCGC
This sequence comes from Streptomyces sp. NPDC028368, assembly GCF_055565615.1. Classification (NCBI taxonomy): domain Bacteria; kingdom Bacillati; phylum Actinomycetota; class Actinomycetes; order Kitasatosporales; family Streptomycetaceae; genus Streptomyces; species Streptomyces sp. NPDC028368. The sequence continues at coordinate 371,764 of NZ_JBVHTY010000008.1, forward strand.
GATCGTCATCGCCCGCGACGCCTACGCCGCCGAGGACGGACTGGAGGCGGCCCGGGTCGGCTATGCCGTACGGGCGCCGGTGACCTGCGAGGAAGCGGCGCTGGCGGCCGACGCACCACTGGTCCACGAAGAAGCGCCGCGCAACACCCTCGTCGACGTCTCCCTGTTCGCCACAGAAGGCATCGACGAGATCTTCGCCGCCGCCGACCGCGTCGTCCAAGTCCGCAGCCGCACCGGCCGGCAGAACGCGCTGCCGCTGGAGACCCGGGGCGCGGTGGCCCACTGGGACGACCGCGAGGAGCAGCTGGTGCTGGAGACCTGCACCCAGGTCCCGCACCAGGTCAGGACGGTGGCGGCGCGCTGTCTGCGGCTGGACGAGCGCGCCGTGCGGGTCCGGGTCCCGGACATGGGCGGCGGTTTCGGCCTGAAGTGCGTGGTGGGCCGGGAGGAGATCGCCACCGCGGCCGCCGCGCTGCGCCTGCGCCGGCCGGTGAAGTGGATCGAGGACCGCAAGGACGCGCTCACCGCCTCCTTTCTGGCCCGGGAGCAGCGCTACGACGTACGTGCGGCGTTCTCCGCCGACGGCCGGATTCTGGGCCTCGATGCGGAGGTGGTGTGCGATATGGGCGCCTACTCCTGCTATCCCTTCACCGCCGGCATCGAGCCGCTGATGGCGTCCGCCGAGATGCCGGGCGTCTACCGGGTCCCCGCCTATCGGGTACGCGGCCGGGCGGTCACCACCAACAAGGCGCCCACCGCGCCGTACCGGGGCGTGAGCCGGCCGCAGTATGTGATGGTCGTGGAGCGGCTCTTCGAGCGCGCGGCCCGGGAGCTCGGCCTGGACCCGGTGGAGATCCGCCGCCGTAACCTGATCACCGAATTCCCGTACACCGGCGTCAACGCCATCACCTACGACCCGGGCTCCTATCTGGAGTCGCTGGACCTGTGCGAGCGCACCCTCCGCGACGAGGGCTGGTACGCACGCCAGGCCTCGGCCGCATCCGAGGGGCGCCATCTCGGCATCGGCTACGCCTGCTTCAGCGAACGCACCGGTTACGGCTCCGCGGCCTTCGCCCAGCGCAAAATGGAGGTGGTGCCCGGCTTCGACATCTCCGAGGTCCGGATGGACACCAGCGGCGCGGTGACCGTGACCACCGGCACGATGAGCCACGGCCAGAGTCACGAAACGACGATGGCGCAGATCGTTGCCGATGAACTCCTCCTGGATATCGGCAAAGTGAAGATCCATCAGGGCGATACGGACCGGATCACCTACGGCTGGGGCACCTTCGCCAGCCGGTCGATCACGGTGGGCGGCAGTGCGGTGCGGCTGGCCGCGGGCAAACTCGGCGACAAGCTGCGGCGCCTGGCCGCGGCCCGCTGGGACATCCCCTGGGAGGAGACCGAGCTCGGGCCGGGTGCGGTACGCCACCGCGACGACCCGGCGCGCACCCTCGGCTACGAAGAACTGGCCGACCTCGCCTACCTCAAGGCACACCTGTTGCCCAAGGACCTGGAACCGGGCCTGACGGCGACGGCCACCTTCGACGTCTTCAACGACGGAACGTTCTCCAACGCCACCCACGGCGTCGTCGTCGAACTCCACGAAGGCACCGGCCAGGTGGAGATTCTGCGCTATGTCTGCGTCGAGGACTGCGGCGTGGCCATCAACCCCCAGGTCGTGGAGGGCCAGTGCCGGGGCGGGATCGCCCAGGGCATCGCGGGCGCGCTCTTCGAGCAGGTGACGTACGACGCCCAGGGCGAGCCGTCGGCCACCAGCTTCATGGACTACAAGGTGCCCACCGCCCAGGAGATCCCGGACGTGGCCGTCCACCATCTCGAAACGCCCTGCGCGTTCACCGAGACCGGCGCGAAGGGCGCCGGCGAGGGCGGCACCATCGGCGCCCCCGCCGCCGTGCTCAACGCCGTCAACGACGCCCTGCGCCCCACCGGCGTCGAGCTCGACAACACCCCGATCACCCCGGAAGCGGTGCACACCGCACTGCTGCGGACCCGGCCCCTGGAGCACACCCCATGACCGACCTGGACACCCACTCCCCCGCGCAGCCGGAGCTGCAGCTGCTGACCCTCGAGGTGAACGGCGAGCAGCACGAGGTGATCACCGAACCGCGCCGCACGCTGGTCGACGTTCTCCGGCACGACCTCCGGCTGACCGGCACCCACGTCGGCTGCGAGCACGGCATCTGCGGCGCCTGCACGGTCCTCGTCGACGACCGGCCGGCACGGGCCTGCCTGATGTTCGCGGCGCAGGCGGAGGGCGCGCGGATCCGCACCGTCGAATCGCTCTCCGAAGGCGGCCCGGAGAGATCCGAACTGAGCGATCTGCAACGGGCGTTCAGCGAGCATCACGGTCTGCAGTGCGGCTTCTGTACGCCCGGTTTCCTGATGCTCGCCGAGGGGTTTCTCGCCGAGCGGCCGCAGGCGACCAAGGAGGAGATCCGTGAGGTGGTGGCGGCCAACCTGTGCCGCTGCACCGGCTACCAGTCCATCGTCGAGGCGATCGACGGCTGCGCCACCGCCCGGCGCGCCGCGAAGGAGCGATGAGCATGCAACTCACCCACAGCGTGCCGGTGACGGCCGCCCCCGACGAGGTGTTCGCCCTGATGAACGACGTACGGCGGGTGGCGTCCTGTATGCCGGGCGCGGCGCTGGAGGGCCAGGACGGCGACTCCTGGCGGGGCCGGGTGACGGTACGGGTCGGTCCGATCACCGCCGCCTATGCCGGCACCGTCCGCTTCCTGGAGGCCGACGCCGGACAACGGCGGCTACGGGTACAGGCCCGGGGCGCCGATACGCACGGCAGTGGCGACGCGGAGGCGGAGGTGACGCTGACCGTGGCCGAGGCGCCGGAGGGTGCGCGGCTGGAGCTGTCGACGGATCTGATCATCCGCGGCAAACTCGCGCAGTTCGGCAAGGGCGCGATCGGTACGGTGTCGCACCGGATTCTGGAGCAGTTCGCCGGGAATCTGGGCGGGCTGCTGGGTGCGGAGGAGCACGCGGGGGCTGCGGCCGGAGCGGCCGCGTCTGCGCCCGCCGGCGCGGCCGCCCCCTCCCCCGCTGCCGAACTCGACGGCCTGGCCCTCCTCACCGGGCCCAAGGTCGCCAAGTACGCCCCCCTCGCGGCCGCTTTCGCGTGCGGCGTGTTCGAGGGGTGGCTGCTGGGCCGGCTGCACTGCCTGAGCCGACAGGTCAAGGAGGCTCGGCGCGCATGAGCACCAGCCACTACGGACCGGACACCGACCGCACCTACGCACGCGCCGGATTCGGCGCCCCGGTACACCGCGGCCGGCGCCCCGCGCTCGTCGTCGTCGACCTCACCCGCGGCTTCACCGAGGCCCGTTTCCCCTCCGGCGCCGACCTGAGCGACGTCGTGGCCGCCACGGCCGAGTTGATCGACGCGGCCAGATCCACCGACGTCCCGGTCATCTTCACCGCCATCGCCTACACCGCCGCCGAGGGATCCGGTGACTCCCTCGCCTGGCTGCGCAAGGCACCGGGCCTGCGCGCCCTGGTCGAAGGCGGCGAAGAGGCCGCCCTGGACCCGCGGCTGCCGTACCGCCCTTCAGCCGACCTGCTGGTGATCAAAAAGGGCGCGTCGGCGTTCTTCGGCACCTCGCTCGCCGCCACCCTGACCGGCCTCGGCTGCGATACGGCGGTGATCTGCGGCGCCACCACCAGCGGCTGCGTACGGGCCACCGCGGTCGACGCCGTACAGTCCGGCTTCCCCGTCCTCGTCCCCCGCGCCGGCGTCGGCGACCGCGCGCAGGGCCCGCACGACGCGGCCCTCTTCGACATCCAGGCGAAGTACGGCGATGTCATCGAACAGACAGAGGCCGTCGACTATCTCGCCGGGCACCCGTCCCACCGCGCCTGAACAGCCCCCTCATATCCTCCAGGAGGTCTCCGTGCCGCACACCCCACGGGCCGTCTTGCAGTCCGCCCTCGCGGATCTCGCCGACATCCCGGCCACCAGCCGATGGGTCCGCTCCGGCGCCGCCCGGCTGCATGTCCTGGACTACGGCGGCACCGGCCCCGCCCTGGTGATCCTCCCGGGCATCACCAGCCCGGCCGTCACCATGGACTTCGTCGCCCGTGAACTCACCGGTCCGGTACGCCCGTTGGTGGTCGACATCCGCGGCCGCGGACTGTCGGACGGGGGCGGCAGCTACGGCCTGGAGGAGTACGCCGAGGACACCGAGGCCCTCGTGACGGGGCTCGGGCTGCACCGCCCGCTCCTCCTCGGGCATTCGATGGGCGCGCGGATCGCCGCCGTGGTCGCGGCGCGCGGCAAGGTGGCCACCGGCGGCAGCGTGCTGGCGGACCCGCCGATGAGCGGCCCCGGACGCGGGCCCTATCCGACCACCCTGGAAGCGTTCCTCGGCCAGCTGGCACAGGCCGAGCGCGGTACCGACGCCGATGAGGTGGCCGCGTCCTGGCCGCGGTGGCCGCGCCGGGAACAGGAGCTGCGGGCCCGCTGGCTGTCCAGCTGCGAGCGGCGGGCGGTCACCGCCACCCACCGCGGCTTCGAGACCGAGGACTTCTTCGACTGGTGGCCCTCGGTCGCCGGCCCCACGGCGCTGCTGTACGGCGCGGACAGCCCCGTGGTGACGGCGGCGGGCGTGGCGCAGGCACGCACGCTGCTGCCCTCGGCCTCCTTCACCGCGATCCCGGACGCCGGCCACATGATTTTCTGGGACAACCCGCCCGCCGCTCTGAGCGCTCTACAAGAAGCGCTGGGCCCGATGCTTGGGTGATCGTCCGACCGTTGCGAAGCCGTCGGCGCGGCGTCGGCGCACCGTGATTGAGTTGCCTCATGGCTGATGAGAGCGCTTCCTTTGACCTCGCGCCCGCGATTCCGCAGGCCCTGACCGCCGCGCCCGGCTACCAGGTGCGCCGTCTCCATCAGGCGTATCTCGCGATATGGGTACGCGCGGTGGACGCGACGCTCACCGGGCCGCAGTTCGCGGTGCTGACGGCCGTTGACGCGGCCCCGGGGCGCGACCAGCGGTCGATGGCTTCGGCGGTGGCCCTGGACACGTCCACGATGGCGGATGTGGCCCGGCGGCTGGAGAACCGCGGTCTGCTGGAACGCCGTACGGACACCGCCGACGGCCGCCGCAAGCTGCTCTATCTGACCGACGAGGGTGAACGGACCCTCCGCGACGCCCACGACCGTGCCCGCCGCCTCGACGAGCGGCTCCTGCAGCCGTACGACGACGCCCAGCGCGCCGACCTCATGCACCTGCTCACATCCCTGGCCGACCACTGGGAGGGCCTGGCCGGGGACTCCTGACCGCACCCGTCGTCCCGCACGGGTGCCGCCCCGCCCTTCCCGAGGAGCACCCGTGACAGACACCCGGCACCACACCCGCCACCGCGCCAACCACCGCCCCCACCAGCCCATCGACCATCACATCGGCCTGATAGTCCCCAGCTCCAACCTCACCATGGAGACCGAGCTGCCCCGGATGCTGCACGAGCGGGAACGCGAGCGCCCCGAGGACCGCTTCCTGTTCCACAGCAGCCGGATGCGGATGCGGCACGTCACGCCCGAGCAGCTGCGCGGCATGAACGCCCAGACCGAGCGGGCCGCGCGGGAACTGGCCGACGCCCGGCCCGATGTCGTCGCCTCCGCCTGCCTGGTGGCCATCATGGCGCAGGGCCCCGGCCATCACTGCACCGCCGAGGCCGAGATCACCGCCGCGCTCCGCGGCGAGGGCGCGCAGGCACCGGTGGTCTCCAGCGCGGGCGCGCTGCTGGACGGTGTCGCCGCGCTCGGCGCACGCCGCATCGCCGTCATCACGCCGTATCTGAAGGACCTCACCAGGCTAGTGGCCGACTACATCGAGGATGCGGGGGTGGAGGTGGTCGACGCGCTCAGCCTGGAGGTCCCGGACAACCTGGCGGTCGCGCGCCTGGATCCCGCCGCCCTCCGCGACCACTGGCAGAAGCTCGATCTGCGCCGGGCCGACGCCCTGGTCCTCTCGGCGTGCGTACAGATGCCCTCGCTCGCCTCGGTCCAGCCGGTCGAGGACGCGGCGGGGCTGCCGGTGCTGTCGGCGGCGACGGCCACGACGTACCGCATCCTGCAGGAACTCGGCCTGGAGCCCCGGGTACCGGGAGCGGGCCATCTGCTGAGCGGCTCGGTCCCGGGGCCGGACGCCGGGCGCTCGGCGCCCCGTCACTGAAGGAATGCCGAAGCGGCATTCCGGTCATGCGTCGGAATCACGGTCACGGTGTCCGGCAGCGCGTGCAGACGGTGGAGGGTGGCGAAGGCGGCATCGCGGTCGGCGTCGACGAGTTGGCCGGGGAGGGGGGCCTTTTCCCGTAGGTGGGTGATCTGCGCGGAGTGCCAGGCGGCATCGCCGGCGAGCAGCACCGAGCGGCCGTCGTCGAGGGCCAGGAGTACGCCGACACTGCCCGGCGTGTGACCGGGGAGTCCCACGAGGAGGACCGATCCGTCACCGAAGAGGTCATGGCTCCGAGGGAATGTCAGGACCGGGCGGTCCTCCAGTTCCACGAAGGCGCATTGCCGGCCGCCGAGGGGTTTCGCGACGATGCCCAGCGGTGTCACGTCGGCGAAGGCGAAATCGTGCTCCGCCCGGTTGGTGGTGACGGGGAGGGAGGGCGGAAGTTCGAGCAGACCCGAGACGTGGTCCCAGTGGAGGTGGGTGGGGAGGGCCAGGTCGATATCGGCCGGTGTCAGGCCGACGGATTCCAGCATGGCGGCCATACCGGAGATCGGGCGGTCGGGGCTGACCAGCAGCCGCAGCGCGGTGGGCATATCGCGCAGGACGCGCTCGTGGACGTTCGCGCACATCGCCGGGTCGATCAGGATTCTGGCCTGGGGGTGCTCGACGAGGAAGCTGGTCATGCCGAGATCGACCGTGAGCGGCCGCCATACCCCTTCGGCCACCACGGCACGCGGGGCCCGCTGGGTGCCGTGGATCAAGGGCTTGAACTTGACGGTCCGGCTCGCCTTGGGCACGCCCGCGTCGGACAGCCGCGACAGCAGCCGGCGGTCGGGCTGCCGGGGCCGCAGCAGACGCGCCGGCATGGCGGCCAAGGCCCGGCAGCACGCCCCGACCGCGGCCAGCTCTCCGACCTGCCTGACACCCACCTGGTTCATTCCGTCGCCTTCCTGACCTGACGCCCCGCCAACTGCCCATCGCTGACCTGAACTTGCATTCTAGTTCGCCGCGATCAGGCGAGAGCCCCCGGCCCGGTACTCGCCGCCTGCGTAGCGGCACCGGTTCTCTTCCCCGTTCCCCCGCTCACCCCGTTCACCCACTCACCCCGTTCGCCCCGTCGGCCGCCGTCGGGGCGAACGGCCGTCGTGGGCAGACAGGCAACGCCGTCTGCCGCCGGGATGACGGCCCGGATGCGGGGCGCGGGCGCGCCACCGGCCGGAAGTCGTGGTGCCATGGAGGGAAGGCCCGGACCGGCGACCCGGCGACCCGGCGAGGAGGCCCTGACGAAGGGATGCGGCATCATGAGCGGCGCGCCGTCCCTGGCCGCGTGCCTGCGCTCGCTGCGGGCCGTGGTCTTCGATACCGACGGGGTGATCACCGACTCCGCCCGGCTGCACGCCGCGGCCTGGAAGGGCGCGTTCGACGCCGCTCTGGCGGCCGCCGCCGGACAGCGCCCGTTCGATGCGGTGGACGAATACCTGCGGTATGTCGACGGGCGTTCCCGGCAGGACGGGGCGGCCACGTTCCTCGCCTCCCGGGGGATACGGCTACCGCGCGGGGAGCCGGACGACGCGCCCGGCACGGACACCGTGGGGGCGGTCGCGGCCCGTAAGGACGAGCTGTTCACGGCCGCTCTGCGGACGGCCGGCGCCGCCCCCTGGCCGGGTACGGTGCGCCTGCTGGAGGTGCTGCGGCGCGAGCGGGTGCCGTGCGCCGCCGTCTCCGCCTCCCGGCATGCGGCGGAGCTGCTGTCGGCGGCGGGCGTGTGCCCGCTCCTGGAGACCGTGGTGGACGGCAACGAGGCGCAGCGGCTGGGGCTGCCGGGCAAGCCGGATCCGGCGCTCTTCGTGGAGGCGGCCCGGCGGTTGGGGATGCCCGTCCAGGACACCGCCGTGGTGGAGGACGCGCCGGCCGGTGTGGAGGCCGGCCGCCGCGGCGGCTTCGGCCTGGTGGTGGGCGTGGACCGTACGGCGGGCCCGACCAGCGCGGCCGACCTGCGCCGCAGCGGCGCGGATCTGGTCGTGGCCGACCCGGGCGAGCTGCTCACCGCCGGGGAGGGCCGATGACCTCGGCCTGGACCTGGTCGTACCACGGCTACGACCCGCAATCGGAGCGGCTGCGCGAAACGCTGTGCGCGCTCGGCAACGGCTACTTCGTCACGCGGGGCGCGGCGTCGGAGACGCTGCCCGGCCCCGCGCACTACCCGGGCACCTATGCGGCGGGCTGCTACAACCGGCTGACCTCCACGGTGGCGGGCCGGCAGGTCGAGAACGAGGACATGGTGAACCTCCCGAACTGGCTGCCGCTGCGCTACCGCATCCGCCCCTCGGACGCGCCCCCGGGCCCCTGGCTCTCCCCGGATCATCCGCAGCTGGCGGAGTACCGCCAGACGCTGGATCTGCGGCACGGCACGCTGACGCGCTGGTCGACGTACGAGGACGAGGACGGCCGGCGGCTACGGGTGAAGCAGACCCGCCTCGTCCACATGGAAGACCCTCATCTGGCCGCGCAGCGCACCCTGTTCACCGCCGGCGGCTGGGCGGGCGAGGTCGAGGTGGAGACGGGGATCGACGGCGATGTGCGCAACGAAGGGGTGGCGCGCTACCGGGACCTGGCCAGCCGGCACCTCGACGGATGGGACAGCGGAACCGAGCACGACAGCGGAGCCGAGCACCACGGCGGAACCGAGCACCACGGCGGAGCCGAGCACCACGGCGGAGCCGACCAGGGCGACACCGTGTGGCTGACGTGCCGCACCCTCGACTCCGACGTTCGGATCGCGCTGGCCGCCCGGATCCAGGTGGGTTCGGGGCAGGCCGTGCCCCCGCGGACGACCGAGCGCACACCGCAGCGGGTCTTCCAGCGGCTGCGCCTCCCCGTCCTCGGGACCGGGTCGACCGGCGTCGTCGACAAGACGGTGGCGCTGCACACCTCGCGCGACCCGGCGATCGGCAGCCCGCTGCACGCGGCCGTCGACGGTGCGCTCGGAGCGCCGGATTTCCCCCGGCTGCTGGCCTCGCACCGCGCCGCCTGGGAGCACCTGTGGCAGCGGGCGGAGCTGGACGTGCCCGGCGAGTCGGGCGCCATCCTGCGGCTGCATCTCTTCCATCTGCTGCAGACGCTCTCGCCGCACACCGCCGAGCTGGACGTCGGGGTACCGGCACGTGGGCTGCACGGTGAGGCCTACCGAGGGCACGTCTTCTGGGACGAGCTGTTTGTGCTGCCGTTCTTGAATCTGCACTTCCCGGAGGTCTCCCGGGCGCTGCTCGACTACCGCCACCGGCGGCTGCCCGCGGCCTGCCGGGCGGCACACGAGGCGGGCCGGGCGGGGGCGATGTACCCGTGGCAGAGCGGCAGCGACGGCCGCGAGGAGACCCAGCAGCTGCACCTCAACCCGCAGTCGGGGCGCTGGCTGCCCGATCACTCACGGCTCCAGCACCATGTCGGCTCGGCGGTCGCGTACAACGTCTGGCAGTACTGCCAGGCCAGCGGCGACACGGAATTCCTGTACGGCCATGGCGCGGAGATGCTGCTGGGGATCGCCCGGTTCTGGGCGGACTGTGCGTACTGGGACCCGGGCATCGGCCGGTATCGCATCCGTGGGGTCGTCGGGCCGGACGAGTATCACGACGCCTATCCGGGAGCGGCGGAACCGGGGCTGGACGACAACGCGTACACCAATGTCACCGCCGCATGGGTGCTGATGCGGGCGCTCGAGCTCGGTCGCGCGCTCCCCGAGGCGTGCCGCCGGGAGTTGTGCGAGGACCATCACCTGGACGAGGAGGAAATGGCGCGCTGGGACGACATCGCGCACCGGCTGTATGTGCCCTACCACCGGGGCGTCATCAGCCAGTTCGCGGGCTATCAGGACCTGGCGGAACTCGACTGGGCGGAGTACCGCAGGCGGTACGGCGACATCCGGCGGCTGGACCGGATCCTGGAGGCCGAGGGCGACACCGTCAACCGCTATCAGGCCTCCAAGCAGGCCGATGTCCTGATGCTCGGGTACCTCTTCTCGCCGGACGAACTCGCCGAGGTCTTCGGGCAGCTCGGCTACCTCCTCGACGACGACATCTGGCGCAACACCGTCGAGTACTACCTGTCCCGTACGAGCCACGGCTCGACGCTGAGCGCCCTGGTCCACGCCTGGGTGCTGGCGCGGGTACGGCATGACGACGCCTGGGCGTACTGCGAGGAGGCGCTGATCGGCGATGTCGCCGATCTCCAGGGCGGCACCACCACGGAGGGCATTCACCTGGGCGCGATGGCGGGCACCCTGGATCTCGTCCAGCGCGGGATGACCGGCCTGGAGACCCGCGACGGTGCGCTTTGGCTGGCGCCGGCGCCGCTGCCCCAGCTCTCGAAGTTCGCGGTACGGATCCGCTATCGGCGGAACTGGGACATCGGCCTGCACCTGCGTGCGGAGCGCATACGGGTCGCCGTGCCGGACGGCGGCAACGGGCCGGTGCACGTGCGGCTCGGCGGACGGATGTTCACGGTCGCGCCCGGGACGACCCGATGGCTCGACCTCCCGACGACCGCCTCCGGTTACCCGGCCCAATGACCCGACCCCATGAGAAAGGGAACCTTGCCATGACCGCGAGCACGGACCTCCTCATCGATGCTTTCGGGCGCATCCAGGAGACGGTCGACGACGTCCTCTCCGGACTCGGCACCGACGAACTCAGCGCCCGCATCGACGACGACGCCAATTCGATCGGCTGGCTCGTGTGGCACCTCACCCGCATCCAGGACGATCACCTCGCCGACGCGGCCGGCACCGAGCAGATCTGGACCGCACAGGGCTGGTACGAACGGTTCGCCCTGCCGTTCGCGGACGCCGACACCGGATTCGGCCACTCCCCCGAGGACGTGGCGGCGGTACGGGATGTGAGCCGGCAACTGCTGAACGGCTATCACGAGGCGGTGCACGACAACACGGTCCGGTACGTCAAGGGGCTCCACGTCAAGGACCTCGAGCGCATCGTCGACGCGGGCTGGGCGCCACCGGTCACGCTGGGGGTCCGGCTCATCAGTGTGATCGCCGATGATCTGCAGCATGCCGGGCAGGCCGCGTTCATCCGTGGCGTGCTGCGGCGCGGGTAGTGCGCCACAGCGGCCTGCCGCTCTCCCCCGCCAATCGGGCGAGACGCCGATAGGCCCGCCGAAAACGCGGAACACCTGGCTTGGTGTGACGTTCCGCCGCGCGCACCGCCAGGCGCCGGCCCGACCAGAGAGGAAGCGCGGTGCACGCTGCCGACCAGGCGTTGCTGCGCCTCGCCGACCCGGTCGCCCGGGTGGCACTGCTCGACGACACGGTGCTCAGCGGCATCGCCGCACTCTGCTACGACCTCGACCCCCTGTCCTTCGCCGCCCCGAGCACCGCCGTCTTCGACCGCGTCGACCTCGTGCCGTCGCTCGCCCGCCGGGCGACGGTCCGCGGGCGGTGGAGCCGTACGGGCGAGCCGATGCCGGTCGACGGCGAGTGGGCACTGGACGGAATCGGTGACCCCGCGCCGTTCGCGGACGGCGTCTGGTCGGGCAGCATCGTGGTCCGCGCATCCCGCACGGACACGCTGCCGGTCCTGGTCGCCTTCCACACCGCCAACGCCGACGCCTTCTCCCTCCGCGCCATGCTCCAGGCCACCGCACGCGGCCGGCGGGCCCTGGAATCCGACGGCTGGTACCCGGTCGCCACGGCGGCCGACAGCGTCCCCCGCCGCATCCGGCGCAGCTGCTCCTGCTGGCTGCTGCCGGGCGAGGTGTTCGACGACCCGGCCTGGCCGGGCGCGGACGACGGCACGTCCGAGGAGCGGCGGACGGCACGGCTGGCCACGGCGCGGAGATGGCTGGGCGCCGAGGGGGTGGCCGTGGTGGTTACGGCCTGAGGCCGGCCGGTCTCCCCGCCGGCGTGCTGGACGCGCGGATCACCAGCTCGGGGGCGAGCCGTACCGTCCGGCGGGATCCGGAGCCGCCGCTGCGGTGGGTGAGCAACCGGGTGGCCTCGGCGGCCAGTTCGCCGACGGGCTGGCGGACGGTGGTCAGGGCCGGGTCGGCCAGGCCCGCCAGGGGAATGTCGTCGAAGCCGGTGACGCCGACCTCCCCGGGGACGTCGGCGCCCAGCTGGCGCAGCCGCTGCAGCGCGCCGACGGCGATCAGGTCGTTGGCGCAGACGAGGGCGTCCGGCCGCGCGGGCCAGATGCGGTCCACGGCGGCGCGGCCCCACTCCACCGAGAAGTCACCGAGCTCGACGCGTCCGGGTGCCTGCGGGTCCAGCGCCCCGGCGCCCGCCTCGTACGCCACCCGCCGCTCGACGGCCGCCGACGCGGTACCGGCCGCGCCCACGAAGCAGGGCCGGCGGCGGCCCGTGGCGGCCAGATGCTCCAGTACGAGGGCCATGCCGGCGGCGTTGTCGACGGCGACCGAGTCGGCGACGCCGGGACCGCAGCCGCGGTCCAGCAGCACCAGCGGCACCCGGCCGGCGGCGTCCGTGACCGCGTCCCGGCTGCGGCGTTCATCGACCGGTATGAGCAGCAGGGCATCGACCTGCCGGTCCAGGAAGGCGCCGATCCGGGCCGCCTCGGTCAGCGGGTCGTCGTCGCAGTCGGCGAGCAGCACGGCCCGGCCCTCGGCGTGCAGGGCGTGCTCCAACTCCCTTACGAGGGAAGGGAAGAAGGGGTTGGTGATCTGCGGCAGGACGAGGCCGACGGTGCCGGTGGAGCGGCTGCGCAGGGCGCGGGCGACCTGGTTGGGGCGGTAGCCGAGGCGCTCGGCGGCCTCTCGTACGGTGCGGGCGGTCTCGGCGCCGACCGGGCGGGTGCCGGCCAGAACCCGGGAGACGGTGGCGATGGAGCAGCCGGACGCGCGTGCGACGTCCTTCAGGGTCACTTCGGCCACGCTGGTGCGCCCCTTTGCGCTCGGGCGCCGGTGCGCTCGGTCACGATGGCGGCAAACGTTATCACCGCCTACTCGCCGTGTCCGTACCGGCTGGTATCCGGTCGTATGGCTCACATTTCGTTGACATCCGGCGGAACGATGAGCGACATTCCCGGAGAACGTTTTCCCGAGGTAGCAGCCTCCTGCGGCGCTCCGAAGAGACTTCACCCCGCACCACCCTTCCGCAGAGCAAAGGGGCTCGTCCGTTGGCCAGAAAGATCATTCTCGACTGCGACCCGGGGCACGACGACGCGGTCGCCATGCTCCTGGCCCATGGCAATCCCGATGTCGAGCTGGTCGCGGTGACGACCGTGGTCGGGAACGCGACGGTCGAAAAGGTGACCCGCAACGCCCTGTCCGTGGCGCGCATCGCCGGGATCACCGGCGTCCCGTTCGCGGCCGGCTGCCCGCGTCCCCTCGTGAGGGACATCGAGACGGCGCCGGAGGTCCACGGCGATTCCGGCCTGGACGGTCCCGAGCTGCCCGAGCCCACCCTCGAGCTGGACCGCCGGCACGCCGTCGACCTGATCATCGACACGGTCATGGCCCATGAGCCGGGCGAGATCACCATCGTCCCGACCGCCGGTCTGACCAACATCGCGATGGCCGTGCGCAAGGAGCCGCGGATCGCGGAGCGGGTGCGTGAGGTCGTCCTGATGGGCGGCGGCTACCACGAGGGCAACTGGAGCGCGGTCGCCGAGTTCAACATCAAGATCGACCCCGAGGCCGCGCACATCGTCTTCAACGAGAAGTGGCCGGTCACCATGGTCGGCCTGGACCTCACCCACCAGGCGCTCGCCACCCCCGAGGTCGAGGCGAAGATCGCCGCCGTCGGCACCAAGCCCGCCACGTTCGTCCTCGAGCTGCTGGACTTCTTCCGGGAGGCCTACCGGGAGAACCAGGGCTTCGAGCACCCGCCGGTGCACGACCCCTGCGCCGTCGCGTACGTCATCGACCCGGACGTGATGACCGTCCGCAAGGCCCCGGTGAACATCGAGCTGCGCGGTGAGCTGACTCTCGGTATGACCGTGACGGACTTCCGTGCGCCCGCCCCGGCCGACTGCACCACGCAGGTGGCGGTCAAGCTCGACCACGAACGGTTCTGGAACCTCGTGGTGGACGCGCTCGAGCGGATCGGCGACGTAGCGGCATGAGCACTTCCACTTCTCCCTCCGTTGCCACCTCCGCGACGGAGACACGCTCCTCCGGGGCGCCGCAAGGATCCGGTGTTCGGATAGGTGTGCTGGTCGCCGCGCTGCTGGTGGCCTGCTTCGCCTTCCAGCTCAATGCGAGCATGCTCAGCCCCGCGCTGAAGAGCATCCAGGACACCCTCGGCGCCAGCTCCGCGGAGATCGGCCTCACCCAGACCGCGTTCTTCACCTCGGCAGCGCTGTTCTCGCTGTTCCTGCCGCGGCTGGGCGATGTCATCGGCCGCCGCAAGGTACTCGCCGGAATGCTCGGCCTGATGGTCGTCGGCTGTGTGGTCGCCGCGCTGGCGACCAGCGTCCCGATGCTCTTCGTCGGCCGCATCATCCAGGGTGCGTCCGGTCCGGTCGTCCCGCTGTGTCTGATCATGCTGCGGGTCGAGGTACAGGAGCCGAAGCGCTACGGCACGCTGCTGGGCGTGATCACCGCCGTCAACGGCGGCATCGCCGGCGTCGACTCCCTCGCGGGCGGCTACCTCGCCGACCACCACGGCTTCCAGTCGGTCTTCTGGGCGATGGCGGTGGTCGCGGCCGTGGCCACGGTCCTCATCGCCACCCTCACGCCCGAGTCGAAGGCGTCCGCCGCCTCCCGTATGGACTGGCCCGGAGTCGCTTTTCTCGTCGTCTCCATCGGCGCACTGCTGACCGCGCTGAACGAGGCCGGCAAGCTCGCCGCGGCCGACTGGAGTCTGATCGCCGTCCTCGTGGCCGTGGCCGTGGCCGCGTTCGCCGCCTTCTGGCGCACCGAGAACGCCAGCAGCCACCCGCTGGTCGCCACCCGGCACCTCAAGCAGCGCGCCACCTGGGCGACGCTGCTGACCACCGTGCTCACCATGACCGGCGTGTTCGCCGTCATGAACGGCCTGATTCCGGCGTTCGCCCAGGATGCCCAGGCCGGACTCGGTATGAGCGCCGAACAGTCCGCCTGGTGGACCCTGACCCCGTACGCCCTCGCCGGACTGGCCATGGGACCGGTCGCCGGCCGCCTCGCCGCCACCTTCGGCTACGGCCGCATCCTGCGCCTGGGGCTCATCGGCGCGGTGGTGACCGTCGTCCTGATGCTCCTCACCCTCGGCAGCCACTCGCACCTCCTGCTGCTGGCGGCTTCCCTTCTGGTGGGCATCACCTACGCGGGCGTCGCCAACATCGTCCTCAACGGGCTCGGCATCGTCCTCTCGCCCAGCGAGAACCCGGGCTTCCTGCCCGGCCTGAACGCCGGCGCCTTCAACCTCGGCGCGGGCCTGAGCTTCGCCCTCCTGTACGCCGTCACGACCGCCTGCGCACCCGCGGACCCCACGTCGCCCGCCGGGTACACGGCCGGCATGATCGCGGGCGTCGTCATCATGGCCCTCGCCATCGCGACGTCGTTCCTGATCCCGAAGCCGGTCGCGGCGGAGGCACAGGGCTGAGCGAACGCGAAGGCGCTGGGCTGAGCGAACAGCACCACGCATCCGGGCGAACCGCCCGCCGACGGATTCACACCCCGTCGGCGGGCGGTTCGCCCGTTTTCATGCCCGGCACTCCTTTTCACTCCCGGCATCCCACTGTCACTTTTCACTCCCGGCATCCCGCTGTCACTCCAGGCACTCCACGACCCACCGGTGGAAGGCCCCGATGTGATGCTCGCTGGGGACGAGCACCCCGCCGTCCCGGTAGGCGCGGGAGTCCATGGCCGGCTGGGTGCGCTCGCAGGCGTCGAAGTCCTGGGCGTTGACCCGGTGGAAGAGTTCGACGGAGCGGGAGACATCGGCGCCGGAGTCAACGATCTCGGGCAGATACAGCCAGTCGCACTCGACGACGGTGCGGTCGGCGGCCATCGGGAACATCCGGTGGACGATGACATGGTCGGGGACGAGGTTGACGAACACCTGCGGCCTGATCGTCATCGCGTAATAGCGGCGGTCCTGGGTGTCCTCGATGCCGGGAAGCCGGCCGAAGCCCGCGCCCCCGTCGACCGTGAAGCCCTGCGCCTGTGCCGCGAACTCCGCACCGTGGCCCACGTAGTACTGCGCCGCGAAACCATCGGCGAACTCCGGTAGGACATCGGTCAGTTCGGGGTGGATGGTCGCGCAGTGATAGCACTCCATGAAGTTCTCGATGATGAGCTTCCAGTTGGCCCGGACGTCGTAGGTGAGGCGTTTGCCCAGCGCCAGGCCCTCGGTGCGGTAGCGGTCTATGGCGGCCGCATCGCCCAGCCGCTCGACCGCCGCGCCGATCACCGACTCCTCGAACGACGGCGGCTCGTCGGCCAGGCACACCCATGCATAGCCGAGCCATTCGCGGAGCGGGACGGTAACCAGACCGCGCTCGGTGCGGTCGATGTCCGGCATCTTCTGGAGATTGGGTGCGGCGATCAGCCGGCCGTCCAGGTCGTAGGTCCAGGCGTGATACGGGCACTGCAGGTTGCGGCGCACCTCACCGGACTCCTCGGTGCACAGCTGTGCCCCACGGTGCCGGCAGACGTTGAGAAAGCCCCGCAGCTCCCCGGCCCGGTTGCGGGTGATCAGCACGCTCTCCCGGCCGACCCGGACCGTACGGAAGGCGCCCGGCTTCGCCAGATCGGCGCCGCGCACCGCGCAGAACCACAGCCGCTCGAAGATCTTCTCCTGTTCCTGCCGGAAGATCTCGGGGTCGGTGTAGTAGCGGCCGGCGAGGGTGGCGATCAGGCTCGGTGCGGCAGGGGGCGCGGGCTCGGCGGGGGCGGCGGTCTCGGGTGTGGTCGTCATGGGTGCGGTCGTCAGGGGTGTGGTTGTCATGGGGGCTCTCCTCAAGCGGACACGGCGGCGGGCCGGCCAGGGGTCTCCCCGGCGAAGCGAGGAGAAGGGTCGAACAGCTCGATGGGGTGCGCGGTGGCGCCGGTCAGCGCCAGATCGGCGACGATCTCGCCGACCACCGGGACGAACTTGAAGCCATGTCCGGAGAAGCCGCAGGCGACGGTGACCGTCTCCGGGTGCGCGGGGTGCCGGGTGATCACGAAGTGTTCGTCGGGGGTGTTGGAGTACATGCAGGTGGCGGCCTTGAGGAAGCGGCCGGGGAGCGCGGGGATACGGGGGCGGACCTGGTCGGCCATGGCCCGTACCTCGTGGTCGTGCACGGTGCGTTCGATGGTCTCCGGCGTGCAGACGGTGCCCTTGCGGAAGAACGCGACCTTGGCGCCGCCGTCAGGGCCGTCGATCGAGGGGAAGCCGTAGATCTGGACGCCCGCCGCGTCCTCCCAGATGTAGATGGGGTGGCGCTCGGGGACGTACGGCGCGGTGCCGCCCTCGGGGGCGAACCAGTACATCACCTGCCGTTCGATGGTGAACGGCACCCCGAGGTCGGTGAGCAGCTGCGGCGCCCAGGCCCCGGGGCAGATCACCAACTGCCCTGCGGTGTAGGTGTTTTCGGGGGTGTGGACGCGGACTCCGGCGCCGCCCGGCAGCTCCTCCCAGCGGGTGACCGGCTCCTCGAAGTGCAGTTCGGCGCCGTCCTGGGTGGCGAGCTGGACATGGGCGGCGACGGTGTTCTCCGGCCGCACCAGTCCGGCCCGCGCCTCGTACAGCGCGACCTCGTCGTCGGCGAGGGTGAGGGTGGGGAAGCGCCGCCGGATCTCCTTGGCGTCGAGCATCTCGTGCGGCAGGTCCCACTGCCGGGCGGAGAGCAGGCTGCCGCGGACCGTGCGGCTGTCGGGGCGGCCGACCATCACCCCGCCGCACAGGGTGGCGACCGCGCGGCCGGTGTCCCGCTCCAGCTTCTCGTAGAGCTCGTACGAGCGCAGCAGCAGCGGTACGTAGGCGGGGTCCTCGAAGTAGGACTGGCGGGTGATGCGCGAACCGCCGTGGCTGGAGCCGCGGTTGTGCACCGGCCCGAACTTCTCCAGCCCCAGGACCCGGGCGCCGCGGGCGGCGAGGTGGTGGGCGGCGGCGCTGCCCATACCGCCGAGGCCGAGGACGATGACGTCGTAGCTTGGGGACACGGGGCCTCCTGGCGTGTGTGACGTGTGTGGCGGGCTATCGACGGCTGGGCTCATTTCAGGATGTGCGTCATCTTCGGGTCGAAGAGCGGCTCGTCGGCGACGGTCGCCGGGACCTTCTCGCCGAAGTACTCGATGTGCACGCCGGTGCCGGTGGCGAGCGGTGGCAGCCAGGCGTAGGCGACGCACCGGCCCAGCGTGTAGCCGTACGAGGCGCTGGTCACGTAACCCGCCGGCGCTCCCTCGACAGAGACCGGCTCCTTGCCGAGGACGTTGGCGGCGGGGTCGTCGAGCAGCAGCGCGGTGAGCTTGCGGGTGGGGGTGTCCTTCCCTTCGAGCGCGGCCCGCCCCACGAACTCCTTGTCCCCGCGGACCGCGAAACCGACCCCCGCCTCGTACGGGTGGTGCTCGGCGGTCATATCGGCTCCCCAGGCGCGATACCCCTTCTCCAGGCGCAGGCTGTTGAAGGCCGAGCGGCCCGCCGCGATCACGCCGTGCTCGCGGCCCGCCTCCCACAGCGTGTCCCACAGCCGCAGCCCCAGATCGGCGGTGGTGTACAGCTCCCAGCCCAGCTCGCCGACGTAACTGAGCCGCATCGCCGTCACCGGTACATGGCCGAGGTACGTCTGCTTCGCGCGGAAGTAGCCGAAGCTCTCGTGCGAGAAGTCGTCGCGGGTCAGCGGCTGGACCAGGTCGCGGGCGAGCGGGCCCCAGACGCCGATGCAGCAGGTGCCCGCGGTGATGTCCCTGATGGCGACTCCGGCAGGCGCGTGCCGCAGCAGCCAGTCGAGATCCGCCGGGGAGTTGGCGCCGACCTGGAAGCGGTCCGGGGCGAGGCGGGCGACGGTGAGGTCGGAGCGGATACCGCCGGTCTCGTCCAGGAGCAGGGTGTACGTCACCGCGCCCGGCTTTTTGCGGATGTTGTTGGTGGTCATGCGGTGCAGGAAGTCCAGCGCGCCCGGACCGGTGACCTCCAGCCGGCGCAGCGGGGTCATGTCGTAGAGCGCGACCTTCTCCCGGGTCGCCCGTGCCTCGGCCGCGGCGATCGGCGACCAGTAGCGGGCGGACCAGGCGTCCCGCTCGGGGAGGGCGAGCCCGGCGGCGAGCGGGGCGTTGGCTTCGTACCAGTGCGGGCGCTCCCAGCCGCCGGCCTCAAGGAAGTACGCGCCGAGTTCCTGCTGGCGGGCGTGGAAGGGGCTGGTCCGCAGCGGCCGGGGCCGGTCCATCGGCTGGAGCGGGTGGAGGACGTCGTACACCTCGATGAAGTTCTGCGCGCCACGGTCCTCGATATACGCGGGTGAGCGCTGCGCGTCCTCGAAGCGGTAGAGGTCGCACTCGTGGATGTCGATGGCGGGGCGGCCGTCCGTCATCCACTCCGCGACGGCCTTGGCGACGCCCGCGGAATGGGTGACCCAGACCGCCTCGGCGAGCCAGAATCCCCGCAGTTCCCGGGACTCGCCCAGCACCGGCATGCCGTCGGGGGTGAAGGAGAAGACCCCGTTGAAGCCTTCCGCGACCCGGGAGGCGGCCAGTGCGGGGAGCAGTCCGATGCTGTCCTGCCAGCTCGGCGCGAAATCCTCCTCGGTGAAGGGCAGCGAGGACGGCATCACGGGTGTGTCGTCGTAGGCGGGGACGGTGAAGGGATCTACGGGCATCGGCCGGTGGGCGTAGGAACCGATCCCGATCCGGTCGGTGTGCTCCCGGAAGTACAGGTCACGGTCCTGGAAGCGCAGGATCGGCTTGCTCGCCTCTGTACTGGGGTCGTTGACGCCGGCCAGCTCGGGGAGCGGCTCGGTGGTGGCGTACTGGTGGGCCAAGGGGAGCAGCGGTACGTCCACTCCGGCCATGGCCCCGATCACCGGGCCCCAGAATCCGGCGGCCGAGACGACGTGGTCGGCGGGGAAGGTGCCGCGGTCGGTGACGACCGCGGTGACCCGGCCGTCCTCCTTCTCGATTCCGGTGACGGTGTGCCGCTCCAGGAAGCGGGCGCCGTGGCTCTTCGCCCGTGCCATCTGGGCGCGGCAGGCGAGCAGGGCGCGGGCCAGGCCGTCGTCGGGGGTGTGGAAGCCGCCGTAGATCCTGCCCTCGTCCAGCATCGGCCAGAGCTGTGTGCACTGCCGCGGGGTGAGCAGCTCCCCGCGGACGCCCCAGGAAGCGGCGAGTCCCGCCTTACGGTGCAGATCGGCCCAGCGGGCCTCGGTGGTGGCGATTTCGAGGCCGCCGACCGGGTTGAAGCAGGGCAGTCCATCGACGTCGAGGGAGCCGAACTTCTGGACGGTGTACGCGGCGAACTCGGTCAGGGTCTTGGACGGGCTGGTCTGGAAGACGAGTCCCGGGGCGTGCGAGGTGGAACCGCCGGGGGCGGGCAGCGGGCCCTGTTCGAGGACGGTGACGTCGGTCCAGCCGCGGGCGGTCAGCTCGTCGGCGAGGGAGCAGCCGACGATGCCGGCACCGATGACCACCACACGGGAACTGTTTGCGGGCATACGGGACATGACCCTCCTCCTGGTTTTCGGGCGGTCGGGCGGTCGGGGGGCTTCTTGCGGGGTGGCAGTCCGGGGCGCGACGGGCGGCGAACGGGGGGCGTGTAACGCCGTTACAGGACGACGACGGAGCGCAGCACCCGGCCGTCGCGCATCTTGTCGAAGGCGGACTCCACCTCGTCCAGGGCGATGGTCTCGGTGATGAACCGGTCCAGGTGGAACTTGCCGCTGAGATAGAGGTCGATGAGGACGGGGAAGTCGCGGCTGGGCAGGCAGTCGCCGTACCAGGAGGACTTCAGGGCACCGCCGCGGGAGAAGAGGTCGATGAGCGGAAGCTCGACCGTCATCTCCGGTTCGGGGACGCCGACCTGGACGAGGGTCCCGGCGAGGTCGCGCATGTGGAAGCCCTGAAGGTAGGTCTCCGGGCGGCCCACCGCGTCGATGACGACATCGGCGCCGTGGCCGCCGGTGAGCCCGCGCACCGCCTCGACGGGGTCCGTACCACGGGAGTTGACGGTATCGGTGGCACCGAACCTGGTCGCACCGTCCAGCTTCTTGTCGTCGAGGTCGATGGCGATGACACGGCGCGCACCGGCTCGCGAGGCGCCGGCGATGGCGGCGTTGCCGACGCCTCCGCAGCCGATGACGGCGACGGTGTCGCCGCTGCCGACGCCGCCGGTGTGCACGGCGGCGCCGTACCCCGCCATCACCCCGCACCCGATGAGCCCCGCCGCTTCCGGCCGCGCGGCGGGATCCACCTTCACCGCCTGCCCGGCCGCCACCAGCGTCTTCTCGGCGAACGCACCGATACCCAGCGCCGCGGTCAGCTCGGTACCGTCCAGGAGGGTCATCCGCTGGGCGGCGTTACGCGAGTCGAAGCAGTACCAGGGACGGCCACGGCGACACGACCGGCACTGCCCGCACGGCGCCCGCCAGGCAAGCACCACATAGTCACCGGGCACCAGCTCCGTCACACCCGGACCGACCGCCTCCACCACACCTGCCGCCTCATGCCCCAG
The DNA here is from genome assembly GCF_055565615.1 of Streptomyces sp. NPDC028368. Classification (NCBI taxonomy): domain Bacteria; kingdom Bacillati; phylum Actinomycetota; class Actinomycetes; order Kitasatosporales; family Streptomycetaceae; genus Streptomyces; species Streptomyces sp. NPDC028368. The sequence goes on from NZ_JBVHTY010000008.1 coordinate 393,571, forward strand.
CAGATACGGGAAATCGTCCCCGATCGCACCCTCGCGATAGTGCAGATCCGTATGGCAGACACCGCACGCCTGCACCCCGACCAGCACCTCCCCCGGCCCCGGATCCGGCACCAGGATCGTGCGCACCTCAACGGGCGCACCCTTCTTCACGGCGACAACGGCGCGGACTTCGTACGGCATGCCCCTACCCCTCAGCAATGCGTCGGTGTTGCGCAGAGCACGAATGGTTGCGCGATGAGAGACATCGTGGGAGCGCCGCCTCGGCAGCGTCAAGAGGTCCGGGCTAGCTGTTCGTAAAGGCCTGGTTACGGCTGTGTACGCACGAGCGGGGCCGGCTCACCCGCTCCGGCCCCGCTCGTGCCTACGCACCCTCGTCATCCGCTCAACAGGCGTACCCCATCCGCCGCGAGAGCTCCTCGGCGGCGGCCACGGTGCGCTCGACCACCTCCGTGAGCCGCTCCTCGGCCAGCCGGTACGCGGGCACCGACACACTGATCGCCCCGATGACCGCGCCGTCGTGCGCCCGCACCGGCGCGGCCACCGCCCGCAGACCGAGTTCCAGCTCCTCGATGGCCACCGCGAATCCCCGCTCGGCCACTTCGGCCAGTTCCCGGCGCAACGCGGCCGCCGAGGTGATCGTCCGCTCGGTCAGCCGGGCCAACTTCCGTTCCAGCACGGCCTGTTGGACCGGCTCCGGCTGATACGCGAGCAGCGCCTTGCCGCTGGACGTGGCATGCAGCGGGGTACGCCGGCCGAGCCAGTTCTGCGCGGTGACGGACGCCGGGCCACGTGCCTGCATGATGTTGACCGCGGCGTTGTTGTCGAGCACCGCGATATTGACCGTCTCGCCCAGCTCGTCGGCGAGGTCCCGGCAGACTGCCCCACCCTCCTGCGAGATGTCCAGCCGTACGGCCGCCGCGCCGGCCAGCCGCAACACCCCCGCGCCGAGGTAGTACTTGCCGCGCTCCTGCTCCTGCGCGACCAGCCCCCGGTTCTCCAGCACCCCGAGCAGCCGGAACGCGGTCGACTTGTGCACGCCCAGCTCGTCGGCGACCTCGGTCACCCCGGCTTCGCCGTGCCGGGCGAGGATCTCCAGGACGGTGACCGCCCGGTCCACCGACTGCACCGCGCTGACCGGCCCTTTCGGCGGCTTCTCCGCCGCCCGCCCCTCCGTTGTCGTGTCCGTCATCTGCTCGACCTCACCGCCCGGCGGCCCGATCCGGGCCGAGATTCGCGGGGAGCGCTTGACGCACCCGCTCCCCATCTGGATTCTGTTGCGTATAACGCTCCATCGTGCGCATCGCGAAACCGGAACTGTACCGAACAGTAACTGGGGGGCCTCGTCATTCCCGTCTGCCGCCGCTGCCACCTCCGCCGCCTCCGCCGCTTCGATGCCCCACCCGAAGGCGAGCCCGTCTCCGCACGCGCCGTATCCGCACGCGCCACCTCCGCGCGCGCCGTACCCGTACGTTCCGCATCCCCGCACACCGATACCACTCCTCCGATCGCCGTCCGCCACGCCGACGGAGCGCGCTACGCCATCGACGACACCTGCACCCACCAGGACGCCGCGCGCTGCGGCGACCGGCCGGAGGGGTGTCTGGTCGGATGCCCGCTGCGCGCCGCTTCATTCGATCTCCGTCGCGGGGCCCCCGCCCGCCGGGCCGCGGGGCTCCGCGCCGTGCCCGCCGTGGACGGCACGGTCCACGTCCATGACGTCTCCGAGAAGGGCACCGCCGCATGAAGTCCATCGCCGTCATCGGGGCCTCGCTGGCGGGGCTGTACACCGCGCGGGCCCTGCGCTCCCAGGGCTTCGACGGCCGTTTGGTCATCGTCGGGGACGAGCCGCACCGCCCCTACGACCGCCCGCCCCTGTCCAAGGACTTCCTCACCGGCGCCACCACAGGGCCCGGCCAACTGGCCCTGGCCGACGCCGAAGAGACCGCCGAACTCGATGCCGAATGGCTGCTGGGCACCCGGGCCACCGGACTCGACACCGGGGCGCGCGCAGTGCGTCTCGACAGCGGCCGTTCCCTCGTCACCGACGGCCTGGTCATCGCCACCGGAGCCACCCCGCGCCGCCTCCCCGGCCCGGCACCCACCGGCACCCACACCCTGCGCACCCTCGACGACGCCCAGGCCCTGCGCGCGGCGCTGACCCGCGGCCCGGCGGAGGTCGTGGTGATCGGCGCCGGCTTCATCGGCGCCGAGGTCGCCTCCTCATGCGTCGCCCTCGGCCACGACGTCACCGTGGTCGAGGCCGCCCCGCTCCCCCTCGTCCCCCAACTCGGCGACGAGATGGCCCGGATCTGCGCCGCCCTCCACGCGGACCACGGAGTCCGGCTCCTCACCGGAACCGGCGTCGCCCGCCTGCACAGCGGCGGCGCCGACGACCACGTCACCGGAGTCGAGCTGACCGACGGCCGGCTGCTCCCCGCCTCCGTGGTCGTCGTCGGCATCGGCATACGCCCCTGCACCGACTGGCTCACGGGCTCCGGGCTGCCGCTGGACGACGGGGTGGTCTGTGACGCGGGCTGTGTCACCCCGCTGCCGGGCATCGTGGCCGTCGGCGATGTGGCCAGGGCGGACGGCACCCGCGCCGAACACTGGACCAGCGCCACCGAACAGGCCGCGGTCGCCGCGCAGAACCTCCTCGCCGGCAGCACCGTCGCCACCCATCGCGCGGCGCCCTACTTCTGGTCCGATCAATACGGCGTACGGATCCAGTTCGCCGGCCGCCGCCTGCCCACCGACACCCCCCGCCTCCTCGAGGGCTCCCCCGAAGACCGCAGCTTCCTCGCCTGCTACGAACGCGCCGGACACACCACCGCCGTCCTCGCCCTCAACCGCCCCCGCCCCTTCATGCGCCTGCGCCGCGAACTCGCCCGCGCGACACGGCCGGCGAACGCCTGATACTCCAGGCGAGCGGGGTGACGAACAGGTGCTACATGCCTGCAGGGCCGGCGTGCTCGGCGTGCTCGGCGTGCTCGGCGATTGTCCAGCAGCCCAAACCCGCCGGCCGAGCCGGACGCGGTGCTCCGGCTGATCGTCCGGGTGACACCGCAGAAGGTCACCGGCTTCTCCGCCCAAGGCCCGCCGCCCGGTTGCCCGCCGCGCGGGCAAGACAGTCGATGCGCGGGACAGGACCGACGCCGCCTATGCCAACCGCTTGCCGTTGTCCACATGCCGGGCCTTCGGCACCCCGCTGAACCGTCCGGACTGCCCAGCCGGCGCCGACCGCATCACCCGTTCCGCGGCGGCCCGTTGCTCCGCCGATTCCTCCACCGACGCCACATCGGTCCAATAGATATCGAGCATCGTCCGCAGTGACGTCGGCTCATTGCTCGGGCCTATCGGCACCGTGATCTGGTCCAGGGTCTGCCACAGCTCATAGTCGGGCTGCTCGGCGATTCCCCCGGCTCGTGCGTGTGCGGCCTGGTGCCGCTGTACCGCGAGGGCCAGCTTGCGCAGGCATTCCCGGTGTTCCTGGGCCACGCTGTGATTCGCGGAGCGGTTGAGGTCGCGTTTGGCGCGGTTGACGTCGGCGAGGGCGTTCTGCACGGTACGGGCGAAGTTCGCGGCGCGGTGCCGCCACTCCTCGTACTCGTTTCTCGTATCGAACCAGTCCTTTTTGCCGGCCGGTCCACGGGCGAAGCATTCGGCCTGAAATGCCTCGCGTTCCGCCTTTCGTTTCCGCAAGGCGGAGACATTGCGCTGCACAAGCCCGGACAGGGTGTCGCGGGTGCGGTCGATGAGGGGCCGGCTGATGAGTAATTCCCAGATGTTCGGGTCGCGTGCCGGAGGGTGTGCATTGTCGAGGACAAGCCGTTCATAGGTGTCGTCGTTGAGCCGAGTGAGAGTGTGGACGTCCATCAGGCGGCCTCCGAGCCGGTCGTGGGCGCTGCTGTCTCCATGGTGACGGGCGGGTCCGACATCCGGACAGGGCGCACGACGATCACAAAAGCGCCCCCGCTACCCATACCGGGCGCCCGCCGATCCGGCCGTGCACACCCCTTGACACCCCGCCCCCGCGCGGCCGACTATCCCGGGGTGAACCTGTCAGACAGCCAGACAGCTGGCGATATGCCCAGGCGGGTCAGCGCCATGGAAGCGGTGCTGAGCCATCTCCGAGGTGCCATCGAGCGCGGTGATTACGCGGTCGGGGACAAGCTGCCGTCGGAGGCGGAGCTGTGCCGACGACTGGAGGTGAGCAGACCCGTACTCCGGGAGGCGCTGCGGGCGCTGCAGACGATGGGGCTCACGGTGTCGCGCACCGGCAAGGGCACTTTCGTCGTTTCCGCCGGCGCGGTGGAGGATCCGACCTTTGGTGACTACGCGGCCAGCGACCTCCTGGAGGTGCGCCGGCATGTGGAGATCCCGGTGGCCGGGTACGCGGCCGTGCGCCGGACGTCCGAGGACCTCGATCACCTCACCCATCTGCTGGAGCGGATGGAGCGGGAGACCGACACCACCGCATGGGTGGCGATGGACACCCTCTTCCATCTGACCGTCGCCCAGGCGGCGCGGAATCCGGTCTTCCGGCGGGTCATCGAGGAGATCCGCGATGCGCTGGCCCGCCAGTCGGCCTTCCTCAACGAGCTCGGCGGGCGGCGCGAACAGTCCAACCGTGAGCACCGGGCGATCGTCGAGGCGCTGGTCGACCGTTCCGAGCAGGACGCGGTCGACGCCATGACGCACCACCTTGCCCGCGTCGAGTCGACGCTGACCACCATCGTGCGGCCGGCACACCGTACGGACCCCTCCGAAGAAGGCGAGAACCACGCGTGAGCGAGCAATCCCTCCAGCAGGCGGAGCGTGAACGGCATCCGGAAGGCCACCAGGAAGGGCCGCGGCACATCGACGCGGGCGACGCCGGGTACCGCAAATCCCTGAAGTCCCGGCATGTGAACATGATCGCCATCGGTGGGGCCATCGGCACCGGGCTGTTCCTCGGCGCGGGCGGCCGGCTCGCGGCAGCCGGGCCGTCGCTGGCGGTGGCATACGCGGTGTGCGGGCTCTTCGCCTTCCTCGTGGTGCGGGCTCTGGGCGAGCTGGTGCTGCACCGGCCGTCGTCGGGTGCGTTTGTCTCGTACGCCCGTGAATTCCTCGGCGAGAAAGGGGCGTTCGTCGCGGGCTGGATGTATTTCCTGAACTGGGCGACCACCGGAATCGCCGATATCACTGCGGTGGCGACCTATACGCACTACTGGGGGATGTTCTCCGACGTGCCCCAGTGGGTGATCGCGCTGATCGCGCTCGCGGTCGTGCTGACCGTGAACCTCATCTCCGTGAAGATCTTCGGCGAGCTGGAGTTCTGGTTCGCGATCATCAAGGTCGGCGCGCTGGTCCTCTTCATGCTGATCGGCATCTTCCTGCTGGTCACCCAGCACCCGGTCGGCGGCCACTCCCCCGGCCCCTCGCTGATCACGGACCACGGCGGCGTCTTCCCGACCGGCACGCTCGCGATGCTGCTGGTCGTCCAGGGTGTCGTCTTCGCCTACGCCTCGGTGGAGCTGGTCGGTGTCACGGCGGGCGAGACCGCCGAACCGGAGAAGATCATGCCCCGGGCGATCAACTCCATCATGTGGCGGGTAGCGCTCTTCTACGTCGGCTCGGTGGTGCTGCTGGCGATGCTGATGCCGTGGAGCTCGTACTCGGCAGGCGAGAGTCCCTTCGTGACCGTGCTCTCCCACGTCGGGGTGCCGGCGGCGGGCGGCGTGATGAATCTGGTCGTGCTGACCGCCGCGATGTCCAGCCTCAACTCCGGCCTCTATTCCACCGGCCGGATCCTGCGCTCCATGGCGATGTCCGGGTCCGCGCCGCGGTTCACCGGCGCGATGAGCCGCAGCCAGGTCCCGTACGGCGGCATTCTCCTCACCTCCGGCATCTGTGTGCTGGGCGTGGGCCTCAACTACGTCGTGCCGAGCGAGGCGTTCGAGATCGTGCTGAACTTCGCGGCGATCGGCATCCTCAGCACCTGGGCGATGATCATGATCTGTCATCTGCTCTTCTGGCGAAGGACCCAGGACGGGCACCTCGCCCGCCCCAACTACCGTCTCCCCGGCTCGCCTTGGACCGAGATCGTGACGCTGGCCTTCCTGGCGACGGTGCTGGTGCTGATGTGGGCCGATGGCGGCGCCGCCCGGACGACGATCGCCTCCCTGCCCGTGATCGCGGCCGCGCTGTTCGGAGGATGGTTCCTGGTACGGGGCCGGGTCGAGGCGGTACGGAATGCGGCGAACGGCGACGCGCCCACGGGCAATACGCCGGCAGGCAGTACGGCGGCGCCCGAGAGCGCAGAGAGCAACGAGAAGTGATCATGACCCAGAGCCCTGTCCTGCCGACCCGTCGCACACCGGGTGCGCCGCCCGATATCCGGGTACCGGCACATGTGCCCGTCGCCCATGTGGTGCGTGGCGGGCTCGTCGAGGGTGTGCACCACGGTTCGGTCCTCGTGCTGGCGGCGGACGGCAGCGTGGAATTCCAGGCGGGCGATGTCGAGGCGGCGTTTTATCCGCGCTCGGCGCTGAAGCCCCTCCAGGCGGTCGGCCTGCTGCGTGCGGGCCTGCCGCCGCTGGACGATGCGTCGCTGGCCCTCGCCGCGGCCAGCCACTCCGGCGAGGAACGGCATCTGGCCACCGCCCGGCGCATGCTGCGCTCCGCCGGGCTGGACGAGGACGATCTGCGTAATGTGCCGGACCTGCCGTACGGGGCCTCGGTACGGGACGCCTGGCTGCGGCGCGGCCTCGGCCCCTCCCGGCTCGCCCAGAACTGCTCCGGCAAGCACGCCGCCATGCTGATGACGGCCCATGCGCGGGGCTGGCGCCTGGACACCTACCTCGATCCCGGGCATCCGCTCCAGTGGGCGATCGCCGCGACGGTGGAGGACCTGACCGGGCAGGGCATCTCCCGGGTCACGCTCGACGGCTGCGGCGCGCCGCTGTTCTCCGTATCGCTGCACGGTCTCACCAGGGCCGTGGCCCACCTGGCGACGGCCGCCCCCGATACGGACGAGGGCCGGGTCGCCCGCGCCATGCGTGAGTATCCGGAGATGGTTGCCGGAGAGGGGCGGGATGTCACGGCGCTGATGCGCGCGGTACCCGGTCTGCTGGCCAAGGACGGCTTCGAGGGGGTGCAGATCGCGGCGCTGCCGGACGGCCGGGCGGTCGGCGTGAAGATCGCCGACGGCGCCGACCGCGCCCGGATGCCGGTGACGGCCGCGGCCCTCGAGCGCTGCGGTGTCGATCCCCGGATCCTTGCCGAATTCGCCGCCACGCCGGTCATCGGGGGCGGCGAGGCGGTCGGTTCGCTGCGGGCGGCGGGCGCGATGGTTTCGCCGATTCCCGCGTGAATCCGCAGGGCGGCGCGCGTCGATTCCCGTGTGATCGGCCGGCTCGCGGCCTCGCTGCCGCGCCGCCCGCTTCCGTCCGCCCACCGTCTCCGTACCCCTCTTCTTCCTTCACCCCTCTTCCCTCACCCCCCTTCCCTCTCCGTAGCCCTCTCAGTAGCCCTCCCCTCCCTTCTTCTCCTCCCCCTCCCTCACTCACTGCAAGGACCGCCTGCACCATGAATGCCGCCCTCGGCCACCGCCGCGAACACGACCTCCTCGGCGACCGCGAGATACCCGCCGACGCGTACTGGGGCGTCCACACCCTGCGCGCCACGGAAAACTTCCCCATCACCGGTACGGCGATCTCCGCCTACCCTCATCTGATCAACGCCCTCGCCGCCGTCAAGGAGGCCGCGGCGCGGGCCAACCAGGATCTTGGGCTGCTCGCCCCGGAGAAGGCCGACGCCATTGCGGCCGCCTGCCGGCAGATCCGCGAAGAGGGGCTGCTGCACGACCAGTTCGTGGTCGATGTCATCCAGGGCGGCGCCGGGACGTCGACCAATATGAATGCCAACGAGGTGATCGCGAACCGGGCGTTGGAGATCCTGGGCCGGGCCAAGGGCGACTACGGCCATCTGCATCCGAATGAGGACGTGAATCTCGGCCAGTCGACCAATGACGTCTACCCGACCGCGGTCAAGGTGGCCACGGTCCTCGCCGTGCACGAGCTGCTCGAGGCGATGACGGTGCTGCGCGAGGCGTTCGCCGCGAAGGCCGAGGAGTTCCACGACGTCCTCAAGATGGGCCGCACCCAGCTGCAGGACGCGGTGCCGATGACGCTGGGGCAGGAGTTCTCCGCGTACGCAGTGATGCTGGAGGAGGACCAGAGCCGGCTGGCGGAGGCCGTGCTCCTCATCCATGAGATCAATCTCGGTGCCACCGCCATCGGCACCGGTCTCAATGCCCCCAGGGGTTACGCGGAAGCGGCCCGCCGCCACCTCGCCGCCATCACGGGGCTGCCGTTGGTCACCGCGGCCAACCTGGTGGAGGCCACGCAGGACTGCGGGGCGTTTGTGCATCTGTCCGGCGTTCTGAAGCGGATCGCCGTGAAGCTCTCCAAGAGCTGCAACGATCTGCGGCTGCTCTCCTCCGGTCCGCGTGCGGGACTCGCGGAGATCAATCTGCCGCCGGTGCAGGCGGGGTCGAGCATCATGCCCGGCAAGGTCAACCCGGTGATCCCCGAGGTCGTCAACCAGGTCGCCTTCGAGGTGATCGGCAATGACGTCACCATCACCATGGCCGCCGAAGCCGGTCAGCTGCAGCTCAACGCGTTCGAGCCGGTCATTCTGCACTCGCTGTCAGAGAGCATCACCCATCTCCGGGCCGCCTGCCGCACCCTCGCCGAGCGCTGTGTGTCCGGCATCACGGCCAACACCGAGACCCTGCGCGCGACCGTGGAGAACTCCATCGGCCTGGTCACGGCCCTCAACCCGCACATCGGCTACACCGCCGCGACCGCCATCGCGAAGGAGGCGCTGGCCACCGGGCGCGGCGTCGCGGAACTGGTGCTGGAGCAGGGACTGCTGCCGGCCGACCGGCTCGCGGCGCTGCTGCGGCCGGAGGTGCTGGCGGGCCAGTAGCCACATGGCGGAGAAAACGGCCCTGATTTGGCGAACGTCACATTTCGATTACAGCGACAAATTTGGACATTCCATCCCATTCGCTCGGAGTGTCCCGCGCCGGGCCCCGTATCGTCACCGTGGCCCATGAACGGAAGTGAGAGCCGCACCCCACACCGGGCGGCCGGAACGGAATTCTTTATGCACGCATCGCGCATTTCTCGCGGCGCACGCCGCGGGCTGGCCGCCCTGGTGGCCGCCGGGTCGCTGCTGACGGTGCTCAATGCGGCGAGCCCGGCCGCGGCGAGCACCGCCAGCTCCCCTGCGGGCGGCTCGAACGTCGTGTGCACCTCGAAGAAGCCCGGCCTGGCGCCCAAGCTCTCCCAGGACATCGCCGGCGCCCTCGACGGGCGCCTGGGCCGGTCGGCGCTGGCCGTCTACGACCGGCCCACCGGGACCACCTGCCGCTACCAGGCCGGTACGCACTTCGACTCCGCCAGCGTGATCAAGGTCACCGTGCTCGGCGCGCTGCTCCGCCAGGCCGGGGAGGCGCACCGCGCGCTCACCCCGCAGGAGATCCGCTGGACCACCGCCATGATCACCAAGTCGGACAACGACGCGACCGACGCCCTCTGGCACCGGATCGGAACCGCCGGGGTCAAGCGATTCCTGGACCTGGCGGACATGCACCACACCGTCCCCGGCAAGGGCGGGTCCTGGGGTCTCACCCAGATCACCGCCGATGACCAGCTGACGCTGATGCGGCTGCTCACCTCGCAGAACGCGGTGCTCACCGCGTCCGACCGCGCCTACGCCCTCGACCTGATGCACCGGGTCGAGCGGGACCAGCAGTGGGGAGTGCCCGCCGGAGCGCCCGCCTCGGCCACGGTGCACGTCAAGAACGGCTGGCTGCCCCGCGCGACCCACGGCTGGCGGGTGCACAGCATCGGCGCCTTCACCGGCAGCGGTCATGACTACGGCATGGCCGTCCTCTCACACGGAAACCGCACCATGGATTACGGCGTGGCCACGATCGAGGGAGCCGCGCAGGTCATCCAGCGCGACCTGACCGCGATCTGACCGCCACCGGGAAGCAGGACCGCCCGGAAAGCAGTACCGCCCGGGAAGCAGCACCGCCCGGAAAAGAGCGCGCCACACCTTCACCACGGCCCGGCTGCCGCGGCGAGGACCCGGCTTTCGGCCCGCCCCGGTCCACTACGGTGATCATGGAAATCGACGCTCGCCGGAGTGCCGTGGCCGCGCTGCCCGGAGCCGGCCGGGGAGAAGGGGCGGCGGCTCGTGCCCAGGCGGAGCGGCAGGCGAGATGGCGGCGCGCGAAGTGTGCTGGCACCCCTGAGCGTGCCGTGCTTCCGCAGACTTTTCGCGGCGCGCCTGCTGAGCTGGTCGGGCGGCGCCGTCGCCCCGATCGGTCTGGCCTTCGCGGTCCTGCGGCTGCCCGGCGGACAGGGTGTCGACGGGCTGGGGCTGGTGCTGGCCTGCGGCGTGGTCCCGCAGATCCTGTTGCTCTTCGTCAGCGGCGTATGGGCCGACCGCTGGCCACGGCAGCGGCTGATGGTGACGGCGAACGTGGCCTCGGCGACCGCCCAGGCCAGTGCCGTACTGCTGCTGTGGTCGGGCACGGCACGGCTGTGGCATCTCGCGCTGCTGTCCGCCGTCTGCGGCGCCGCGACGGCGCTCTTCCTGCCCGCCTGTTCGGCCGCCGTGACGGATATCGTGCCGGCGGAGTTGCGGCAGGCGGCGAACGCGCTGCTGCGGCTCGGCCAGAACACGGTGAAGGTGGGCGCACCGGCGGTCGGCGCGGCCATGATCACGGCCACCGGCCCGACCTGGGCCCTCACCTGGGACGCGGTCTCCTTCGCCGGCTCGGCGGCGCTGTTCGCGTGCGGCATCGACAACGGCGGCACCCGCGCGCCCCGGGCGGCGTTCGTCGGGCAACTGCGCGAGGGCTGGCGGGACTTCCGCTCGCGGCGCTGGCTGATGGTGATCACCCTGCAGTCCGCGCTCGTCGTACCCGTGTGGATGGTGGGCTACCAGCTGCTGGGGCCGATCTACGGAGCGCGGATCCTGGGCGGGGCCGAAGCCTGGGGTCTGGTGATGTCCGGGTTCACCGCCGGGCTGCTCGGCGGATCGGGCATCGCCCTGTGGTGGCAGCCGCGCCGGGCGGGCGTGCTGTACTGCGTCAGCACCGGCCTGATGGCGATCCCCCTGGCGGCGATAGCGGCGCGGGTCCACACCGCCGGGCTGGTCCTCGCCGCCGCGGTCGCGGGCATGCTGGCATCGCTGTCGATGACGGTCTGGACCGGGCTCCTCCAGGACACGATCCCCGGCGACCGGCTGAGCCGGGCCATGTCGTACTCCCTCTTCGGCCAGACGGTGACGGTCCCGCTCGGCTATCTGGCGGCGTCGCCCGCGTCCCGTGCCTTCGGTCTCATGGGGACGCTGGGCCTGGGCGCCTTGCTGATCGCGGTGCTGGGGGTGCTGCCTCTCCTGCTTCCGGAGGTACGGCTGTTGGGGCGCCCGCCGGCGACGGTGGCGGGCTGACGCGGGGGCGCGCATCCGCCGCGAGGGCGGCCGGCTGCCACGCCGGCGCCAGGCTCTGGTGGACGAGGCCGTTGACGTAGGCGGTCTGTTCGTCGGTGAGGTAATCCCGGAATCCGCCGATGATTCCGCGGCGGGTCTTGTACGAGTCGGGGTCGCCGGGATCCATGGGCCGTAACCTCTCCGACCGCAGTGCGTCGGTTTTTTCCATTGCCCGCATGGCGTCGAAGCCGGCGAAGTTCACGGCGGTGGCGAGGGTGTGGGTACCGGCCGGCGGCAGTCCGCAGAAGGTCAGTACGCGGGCGAGTTCGCCTGCGGTGTCGGCGGCGAGCCGTTCGTATGAGGTGAGCAGAAAGGACTCGGGTACGTCCTGCTGGGCGTGCCAGATGTTCCAGAAGGCCAGGCAGGTCCGCACGCTTCCGGTTTCCTCGGACAGAAAGTCCGCGAGCTCGCCGGAGTACGGATTGTCCTTGCGGCGGGTGCGCTGGAAATAGTAGGAGACGGCGGTGTCACGGATGTCCCGCAGGAGGAAGACGACTTTGCGGTCGCGGTAGAAGCTCTTGTCGGGGGAAAGTTCCGCCGGGGTGCGCCAGTTGACGTAGTCGTCGTGCCAGAAAACGATGCGCGGGACGGTGGGGTCGGCGGTACTGAAATCCGTCAGATTCAGATCGCGGCAGATGTCCATCGGGAGGCCGCGGGACGTGGAGATGGCCTTGGCCATCAGTACGCGGAGCCAGGTCCGGCCGCATTTGGGGAACGAGATGACGTAGATGTCGCCGGAGCGCGGGAATGTCACAGCGGCACAGTGTTACCGCCCGGCACCTCCGGATCAATGAATTACCGACGCAAGCCTGATGCACAGGGGGCGCACAGGGCGCGCGAATGCGGCGGAGGCGATGTCGATTCGGCCGGTTTCGGTGGTGGCGGGATGGCCGAACGGGAGTCGTTCCGGTGCATCAGGGCTCGTTCCCGTGCAGCACAGGCGCATCAGAGGAAGCAGGGCCCTCTCACGCATCGCAAATGCGGAGGTGGTCCGGGGCCTCCTGTGCTGTGCGCACAGCCGGCGCCTTCGCACAACAGCGGCAACGGCCTCCTTCGCGCTGTCCGGTTCGCATGTCCTGCGGCCGGCCGGTCAGGTGTGAGACGGCCGGCAGGGGTAACAGGGGGACGGACCGCCGGTCGGCACGACGGAAACGGTCCGCTGCCCGGACACCCAGAGCGAGAAAGAGGTCTGCCATGGAGCACGAGGAGATCGAGCAGGTCACCGAGGAACTCCCCGAGTACGCCCTGATGATCGACATCCCCGGCGAGGACTGACCGGGACCCACCGGCGCCAAGGGCCAGTGGCCTTGATCCAGGGCGCGGGGCCCGGCCCCGCCCCCCCCGGGGCGGGCCCCCGCCCGCCCCCGGGCCGTGATTTACGGCGTGGGCCGTCGATTACAGGCGGGCCCATGTAGTCCAGGGGGGGTGCGGCCCTGGCTGGT